>NZ_CP042828.1:3167065-3800478 GCF_008000995.1 Ruania zhangjianzhongii | reverse complement strand
GGCACGAGGACCAGCCGGTCGAGGCCGAGGCCGAGGTGGGCGCCAGGCAACGGCTGCGCGGGCTCGGCCCGATCCTGGTCACGACCGCCTTCGGTGGCAGCCTGCTGATCGGACACTTCGCGGCGTTCACCTTCGTCGCCGAACTGTTCCAGCCCAGCGCCGTGCCCACACCGCTGCTCCTGCTGCTGCTGTTCGGGCTGGTGGGCGTCGGCGGTGTGGTGGGCGTCGGAGCCACGAGCGATCGCTACCCGGCGGCCGTTCCCATCGTGCTTGCCGGGATGCTGGCGCTCAGCCTGGCCGGGCTGATGCTGATCGGCGGCAGCGCGATCACGGATGTGGCCGTCGTGCTCGTCTGGGGACTGACCGTCGGTGGCCTGGGGCCGGCGATCCAGACACGGGTGATGCGCCAAGCCGGTACGCGGCACCGCACCACCGCCGGAACGCTGATACCGGTGGCGATGAACCTGGGCATCGCCGCGGGTTCTGCGCTCGGCAGCGGTGTGCTGGAGCGGGCCTCGCTCGAGACGCTCGCGCCAGTGGCCCTGGTACCGACCCTGGTGGCGTTGCTGGGCTTCGCCGTTCTCGGCGGTGCCGGCCGGCAGGCAATCGACCGGATCGGCAGACTTATCCACAATCGGGCCACGCGCCGGCCCAAGATTCGCTAGGTTGGACCGCATTCACCGCGCCGGGGCGGATGGGGCGGGCAATCTGGGACGTTGATGATGGCCGAAGGGGTAGCGCTCCTCGAGGGCGAGGTGCGCGAGCTGATCCGCCGTCGCGGGCTCGACCCGGGCCGTGACCACGGCGACGTGCAGACCCTGATCCGGGACGCCGTCGCCGACTACGACGACCGCTCCCTGCAGGGCCTGGTGCCCCGCCTCGATGACCTGGACGCGGCCGTGAAGTCGGTGCGCGACGCGATCGTCGGACTGGGCGCCCTGCAGCAGCACCTGGACGACCCCGAGGTCGAGGAGGTGTGGATCAACGCCCCAGGGAAAGTATTTGTCGCGCGACACGGTCGGCCCGAGCTGACCACCACGATGCTCACCGAAGAACAGGTGCACGAGCTCGTCGAGCGGATGCTGCGCACCTCGGGTCGCCGCCTCGATCTGAGCACCCCCTTTGTGGACGCCACGCTGCCCACCGGGGAGCGGCTGCATGTGGTGATCCCGGACGTCACCCGCCGGCACTGGGCGGTGAACATCCGCAAGTTCCTGGTCCGTTCGCGCAGTCTCGCCGACCTGGTGGCCCTGGGGTCGCTGACCGAGGCCGCTGCCGCATTCCTGCACGCGGCGTTCGCCAGCGGGCTGAACATTTTGGTCTCCGGAGCCACCCAGAGCGGCAAGACCACCATGGTCAACTCGCTCGCGGGCTCGATACCCGCGCATCAGCATGTGGTCACCTGCGAGGAGGTTTTCGAGCTCCAGCTGCACTGCCGCGACTGGGTGGCGATGCAGTGCCGGCAACCGAATCTGGAGGGTACCGGCGAGATTCCCCTGCGCCGCCTGGTGAAAGAAGCGTTGAGGATGCGGCCGGACCGGCTGATCATCGGGGAGGTGCGCGAGGCCGAGGCGCTGGACATGTTGATTGCCCTGAACGCGGGCATCCCTGGCGCGTGCACGGTCCATGCCAACTCCGCGCGCGACGCCGTCGTGAAGATGACGACGCTGCCCCTGCTCGCAGGTGAGAACGTCTCCGCCCAGTTCGTGGTCCCCACGGTGGCTGCCGCCTTCGACCTGGTGGTGCACCTGGACCTGCACGCCGACGGGCACCGGCAGGTCGCCGAGATCGTCGCGCTCTCCGGACGCGTGGAAGCTGGCGTCGTTGAGCTGTCGCCGCTGTACTCGCGCACCGGCGGGGACCTTGTCCGCACCGGCGGCTTCCCGCCGCACCCGGAACGGTTCGAGCGGGCGGGGTTCGAGCTCCAGGACCTCCTGGCCAAGGGCTGAAGCGTGGGCACCATCGTCGGACTCCTCCTCGGCGCCGGTCTGGTGTGCCTCTGGTGGTCCTGGTGGCCGCTCACACCGAGACGCGACCGGGGCGAGCGCAGGCAGAGCAAGCTGACCGATCTGCTCGTCCAGGCCGGGATGCCCACGATCACGCCGACGGCGGTGCTCACCACCTCGGTGGCGGTCGCCGTGGTGGTGGGGGTGGTGGTGCTCGGCCTGACCGGGTCACCGACGATCGCTGCGGCTTTCGGTCTGCTCTCCCTGTTGGCACCGCAGACCTACATCCGCGTCCGGGCTCGGCGTCGACGGGTGGCGCTACGTGAGCTGTGGCCGGACGCCGTCGACGATCTCGCTTCGGCGATCCGCGCAGGAATGTCGCTGCCCGAGGCCGTCGGCAGCCTGGCCGAGCGCGGACCCGAGCAGCTCCGGCCGGCGTTTGCGGAGTTCGCTGAGGACTACCGTGCCACCGGGCGGTTCATCGATGCGCTCGAGCGGCTGAAAGTTCGGCTTGCCGACCCGGTGGCTGACCGCCTCATCGAGTCGCTGCGACTCACTCGCGAGGTCGGCGGCACCGATCTGGGCCGGTTGCTGCGCACGCTCTCCCAGTTCCTGCGCCAGGACCTGCGTGCTCGCGGTGAGCTCGAGGCTCGGCAGTCCTGGACGGTGAACGGGGCACGGTTGGCGGCTGCCGCGCCATGGCTGATCCTGGCGATGCTGAGCACCCGGCCGCAGACCGTGGAGGCGTTCAACTCAGCGGTGGGAGCCTTGGTGCTGCTCATCGGCGGTGTCGCCTCGGTCGGTGCCTACCTGGTGATGGTGCGCCTGGGTCGGCTGCCCGAGGACGAACGGGTGCTGCGCTGATGGCGAGCAGCGCGGCACTGGCCGGCGCCGGGCTCGGGCTGGCGTTCGGTCTCGGTCTGGTCCTTGTCCTCTGGCGGCTGAGTGCCCGCCGGGTGCGGCTCATCGACCGGGTCTCGCCTTACCTGCGTGACCGGCCGTCGACGTCGCGCCTGTTGCGGAGCCGACCGGCACATACTCCGTTCCCCACCCTGGAACGCATGCTGCAACCGGTGCTCGGGGATCTGGTGCGAGCCTTCGATCGGATCGGTAGTCCCGCTACTGGTGTGCAGCGCCGGCTGACCCGGGCGGGCTCGGCCATGACCGTCGAGCATTTTCGGGTGGAGCAGGTGATCTGGGCTGCGCTCGGTCTGGCCGGTGGCCTGGCGCTCGCGCTGGTACTGGGCACCACCAGGGACGCTCCGTTTCCTGCGCTGGTGATTCTGGTGGTGCTGGCCGGCGTGGCCGGTGCAGTGGCCCGGGAACAGTATCTGGGCCATCAAGCCAATGCGCGGGAGAAGCGGATGATCGCCGAGTTCCCGACCGTCGCCGAGCTCTTGGCCTTGGCCGTGGCGGCGGGGGAGTCCCCAGTCGCTGCGCTGGAGCGTGTGGTCCGGACGACGCGGGGCGACCTCTCCGCCGAGCTGGAGCTCACCTTGGCCGATGTCCGGTCCGGTCGGACGCTCACCCAGGCGCTGGACCGGATGGCTGCCCGCACGGACTTGTCCAGTGTGGCGCGGTTCACCGACGGCGTGGCCACCGCCGTCGATCGTGGCACTCCGCTGGCGGATGTGCTTCGTGCGCAAGCGCAGGATGCGCGTGAAGTGGGGCACCGGGCGTTGATGGAGGAGGGCGGTCGGCGGGAGATTTTCATGATGATACCGGTCGTTTTCATCATCCTGCCGATCTCGATCCTGTTCGCGATCTTCCCAGGGTTGGTGGTGCTGCGGATCGGATGAGCAGAGCGTGCGGCGCGCAGCTGCGCCGTGGCGTGAGTCGAACGACGAGAGCTGGACGGTCACCGTTCGGCCGGGCAGAGAGGGAGTATGACGATGAGAGCGAGTCGATTGCAGATGCGCCGCTGGTGGGCGGGCGCCGTCGGCCGGTTACGTGCCGAGCCGGACCGTGGCGACGTGCCCGGGTGGGTGATGGTCACCTTGATGACGGCGGGGCTGGTGGTGTTGATCTGGGCGCTCGCCGGCGATGCGCTCAGCCAGGTGTTCCAGACCGCGATGGACCGTGTCCTCGGCGCCTGAAGGTCCTGACCAGGAGCGGCGGCCGGATGGCCGGGGGAACGGGCCGGCTGACCAGGACCGCGGATCAGCGCTGGTGGACTTCCTGCTCGTCTCGGTGCTGGTGACCGTGCTGGTGCTCGGTGTGGTGCAACTGGCGCTCACCCTGCACGTGCGCACCAGCCTCATCGACAGCGCCGCCGAGGGGGCCCGGTACGCCGCGCTGGACGGCAACTCCCTGGCCGATGGTGCCGCCCGCACCCGCTGGCTGATCGACTCCTCCCTGCCCGCTGACTACGCCCAACAGGTGGAGACCGGGCGCGCCGACTACCGCGACGTCCAGGTGGTGGAGGTGCACATCGCCGCCCCGGTGCCGGTGCTCGGACTGCTCGGGCCCGCCGGGATGATCGACGTGACCGGCCGGGCAGTGGACGAACGCCGATGAGCCGGAGTGAGGCACTGCAGCGGGCATCGAAGGCGGACCGGTGAAAGCGATCCTCTGGCTACGCCGCCGCCTGGCCCGGCTCCGCGACCACGAGAGCGGCAGCGCAGTGGTGGAGTTCCTCGGCGTCGCCCTCGTGCTGCTGATCCCCACGGTGTACCTGATCATCACCCTCGGCCGAGTCCAGGCCGCCACGTTCGCAGCCGACGGCGCCGCCCGCGATGCTGGCCGGCTGATCGCCCAGGCGGAGAGCTTCGACCAGGGCCTTGCCGATGCCGCGGTCGCAGTCGAGCTTGCGTTCGCGGATCAGGGGATGGACGTCGACGGCCCCAGCGCGCTCGAGGTGACCTGCCAGGAGGACCCGTGCCTGAGCCCGGGGGCGTACCTGCACCTGGAAGTGGCCACCGACGTACCCCTCCCGCTGACCCCGCCGTTCCTCGATGACGCGCTCAGCGATACGGTGCGGGTCGAGGCCGAGGCGATGACCGCCGTCGACGACTTCCGGGAGACGCAATGATCGCCTGGTGGCGTGCCCGGTGGGCGCGAGTGAACGCCGGCCGCGAGGACGGGCAGATCCTGCTGCTCTCCCTGGTGTTCGGCGTGATCACCTTGGCCCTGGTGCTGGTGGTCGCATCCATCTCCTCGATCTACCTGGAGCGTAAGGAGCTGCTCGCCCTGGCCGACGCGCTCGCCGCCGACGCTGCCGATGCGGTGGACGCCGAGACCTACTACACCGACCCCGGTGTGGCCCACCTGCCGCTCACCGACGCCTCCGTGCACGCCGCGGTGCAGGACTACCTGGCGGCGGCGCCCGCCTCGGTGGCCGGTGAGTTCGAGGACTTCGCCGTGGCGGCACCGACGGGCACCCCGGACGGGCAGGTGGCCGAGGTGACCTTGTCCGCGCGGGTGCGCCCGCCGGTGCTGCCCTGGGTGCTGATGCCCTGGGCGGACGGGTTCGAGATCGAGGTCACCGCCCGCGGGCTGGCGCAGTGAACGCGGGAGGGGGCGCAGTGAACCCGCGGGCTGGCGCAGTGAACGCAGCGGCGCAGTGAACCCGCGGGGTGGTGCAGTGACTCAGCCGGCAGTGACCCCGGTGCCGCCGGTGACCTCGACGCCGGCCGTGGGCAGCAGCTTCACCGCGCCGTCCACCAGCCGCTCCAGCGACCCCTGCGCGAACGGTCCGGGCATCCCGTAGTAGCGGTGCGCATCGCACACCTCGTACCCGCCGAAAGGGTACTCGCTGGCGCTGGGCAGGTATCCCGGGCAGCCGTCGGTGTAGCCGAGCACGAACACTGCCGCAGCGCCGGCCACCTGCTCTCGCAGGTCCAGACCGGCCTGGCAGAACGGTTCCCCCGGCATAGTGATGATCACCGCCGGACCCCAGCGGAGCACGTTCACCCGCGCCTGCCAGGTCGCCGGACCTGCCGGGTCGGTCCGGGCGGCCCACTCGTGCCAGTTCTCGTACAGCGGGGTGTTCCGCGAGCCGGTGGCCGCCTGGGCGGCCCAGTGCTCCCTCTCGCGGTCTAGCTCGGCCGCGCTGGGCACGTCCAGAGCCAGCTCGACGGCGGAGCTTGCGGAGGTCACCTCGCCGTCACCGCTGTGCTGCTCTGAACTACTGTGCTGCTCGGAAGTACCGTGCTGCCCGGAAGCACTGTGCACCTCGGGTCTACTGCGCAGCTCGGCCTCGCGGGCGGCAGTGGCGATCCGCATCCCCACCTGCTCACAGCGGGCGAAGGTCCGGTCGTCGGCTTCGCCCTGTGCGGTGACCTCGGCAGAGTGGCCGGTGTTCTGGTCCCCGGCACAGGCGGTGGCGAACAGCACCGTGCCGCCGATCTGCTCCTCCAGGGCGCGGCGCGTCGGGCCGGGGTAGTCGGCGGTGAGCAGGAGGTTGTCCGCGCTCAGCACCACCGGATGGCAGGCGTAGGAGATCAGGGTCGCCAGCACGCTGCCGTCGGCGCGGGCGAGCTGGAGGACCGGCAGCGCCGGGTCCATCGGACCGTCCGGGCGGCGCCGGTTGTTCGCCACCCCCGGGTCGGCGCCGTAACCGGCTCGCACGGTGACCTCCTGCTGCGCGGCGCTGGCCTCGGCGACGGCGTCCCGGCAGGCGTGGACCACCGTCTCCAGCCAGGCCTGGACCAGGCCTTCGCCCAGCCGGTCGGGCATGCTCACCGGACCGCCGTGGGTGTGCGTGGCGTGCACCAGGACGTGCTCGGCCCAGGGCCGGCAGGCGGCCCGCACCTGGGCGCAGGTGTCCTCGTGCAGGCCCACGACGTCCACGGTCACCAAAGCGGTGTGCTCGACCACGAGCGCGCGGACCGTCAGCGGATCGTGCACCCCCGACGACGGTGCCGTGCGCACCCCGTAACCGGACATCGGCGACCCGCTCGCCGGCGTGACGTCCCGGACCGCGACCCCCGCTCGCACTGTTGTACCCCCCACCGGATCAGCCATGGCTCGCAGCGTGTACCTTGCGCAGGCCGGCGGCGATATCGGCCACATCGCCGGAGGTGTACTGCTCGTTCCACGCGATCACGAGCAGCCGGCCGTTGATCAGCGACTCCGTCACCGGGCACAGCCCGGGGGCATACTCCTGTCTCGCCTGCGCCAGCGGGTATCCCGACGTGCCATAGGTCTGCGCCTCGGTGAGCACAGGGGTCAGGTACAGCGGCCGGGTGATGTAGCCCCCGGTGGCCGGTATCCCTTCGGCGACCAGCGCCTCGGCGTACCGGAACGCGTCCCCGCCTGCGGTGTGTTCGTCCACGAACACCGGGAACTGCCAGTAGCTGTGCCCGCGGCTCGGCGCCGGCTCGAGCCCGGGCAGCTCGGACAGCACGGCCGTCAGCTCCTCGGCTCGCTCCCGCCGGCGCTGCACCACACCGGCCAACCGGGTGAGCTGGATCCGGGCGATCGCGGACTGGAGCTCGGTCATCCGGTAGTTCAGTCCGAGGAACAAATGGGTGCGCTCCCCGGTGTCTCGCGGCCAGGCCTTGTCCGCGAACAGCCTCGCCCGGCGGGCCAGCTGGTCATCGTCGGTGATGGTCAGCCCGCCGTCTCCGGCAGTGATGTGCTTGGACTGCTGCAGGGAGAAGCAGCCGATGTGCCCGACCGTGCCGGCCAGGGCACCGTCCGGGTCCGTCCTGGTCAGATACGCCTGCGCCGAGTCCTCGATCAGGGTGATGCCATGAGCATCGGCCAGCTCACGCAGCTCGGTCACCGGCGCCGGGCAGCCGAACAGGTGCACGGCGATGATCGCGCAGGTGCGGTCGGAGATCAGCGCCCGCACGGACTCCACGTCCAGGTTGCCGGTGTTCGCGTCCACGTCAGCGAACACCGGGATCGCGTTCTGCGCCAGGATCGGCATGATGGTGCCGGCATCGGAGATCCCGGTGGTGATGATCTCCGCACCGGGCTCCGGGTTGACCGCGGCCACGGCGAGATGGATCGCCGCGGTACCGGAGGTGGAGGCCACGGCGTGGCCCACGCCGTAGTAGTCGGCGAACTCACGCTCCAGTTCCCGGGTCTGCTCACCCACGGTCAGGTTCAGGCGCCCACTGCGCACGACGGCGGCAGCAGCTTGCGCTTCTTCCTCACCTAAGGTGCGTCCCGAGGCGTCGCCCACCTGCGGGAACGGTGTGCTGCGGATCGGGGTTCCGCCGTCGAGGGCCAGCTGGTCGGACATAGCAGGGTTCTCGCCTTTCCGGATGCGGTCGTTCCGCACACGCTATCGACTATCCATAATTTTGTCGCTACTGTGAAGCCTATAAAGGCATGACCGTAACTCGAAGGAGATTGTCCATGTCGGAGCTCGCCGTCCATGGAGGCACGCCTGCACTGCAGGGCCTCGGCGACTTTCCCACCTGGCCGCAACCGGACGCCGACGAGGAGAAAGCACTCCTCGAGGTCTACCGCTCCGGGAAGTGGGGGAGCACTGCCGGGCCGGTGGTGGCCGAGTTCGAGCAGGAGTTCGCCCACTACCAGGACGCGGCCCACGGCACCGCCCTGGTGAACGGCACCCTGGCGATCGTCGCGGCCCTGCGAGCCTGCGGCGTGGGCCTGGGCGACGAAGTGATCGTGCCGCCGTACACGTTCATCGCGACCGCCTCTGCGGCGCTGTTCCTCGGCGCCGTGCCGGTCTTCGCCGACGTCGACCCGCAGACCCACCTGCTGGACCCGGCGGCCAGTGCCGCGGCGATCACCGAACGCACCCGGGCCATCGTCCCGGTGCACCTGGCCGGCCGCGCTGCCGATATGGACGCCTTCCGCGAGCTGGGCCGCACCCGCGGCATCGCGGTGATCGAGGACTGCGCCCAGGCGATCGGCACCCGCTTCCGCGGCCAGGCCGTCGGATCCCTCGGCGATATGGGCACGTTCAGCTTCCAGAGCAGCAAGAACATCACCGCCGGTGAGGGCGGTCTGGTCACCACCTCCGACCCCGCGCTCGCTGACGCGCTCTACTCGCTGGTGAACGTGGGCCGGGTCCGCGGCGGCGGCTGGTATCAGCACCAGCACGTCGGCTACAACCTGCGCCTGACCGAGTTCCAGGCCGCTGTGCTCCGCCCCCAGCTCCGGCGCCATCCCGCGGACCAGGAGCTGCGGGAGAGCCGCAGCCAGCAGCTGCGCGCCGAGCTCGAGCGGGTCGAGGGCGTCCAGCTCGCGCCGCCGGATCCGAACCTCACCAGCCACGGGCACCACCTGTTCATCTTGCGCCTGGCCGAGCTGGGCCGGCTCGGGCTGCGGGACGCCGCCGTGCAGGCGCTCGCCGCCGAAGGCGTGCACGCTTCGCCCGGCTACGTGCCGCTGCACCGCAACGAGGCAGTGGTCACCGACGCCCGGGAGGTGGCCGCCCGGCTGGGCCAGCCCTACCCGGAGGCACCGTGCCCGCAGGCCGACCTGGTCTCCACCGACACGATCTGGCTCCCGCACCGCTACCTCTCCGGGACCGAGGATCAGACCAGTGCCGTCGCGTCCGCCCTGGCCAAGGTGGCCGGCGCCGCAGCGGAGCTGCAATCCAGCACGGTCCAGGCGGGCGGGTGAGTGCAGTGGTGACACGGCATCCACAGGCGTTGCCAGGACCGCGTCGGACAGGAGAATCGTGACTCATCCGCACCGCGATGATCGGCTGGTGCGACGCCGGGGGTTCTTGCGCGGCGTAGGCATCGTGGGCGCCGCCACTGTCGGCATGACGCTCCTGGATCGCCGTCCGCCGCTCGCACGCGCCACTGCGCCGGACGATCTCATCTCCCGTGCGCACTTTGATCGGCTGGACACTGCGCTGAACGGTGGCGACGGGTACAAGCACGAGACGAACGACAAGGACAGCTCCGGGCTGAGCGGGAAGCTTGCCTGGGGTGAGGCCTATGTGCTGCAGGGCTATGCGCTGATGTATCAGTCCACTCACGACACGCACTACCTGGACAAGATGATCGACCACATCGATCACGTGCTGGCCAGCCGGGACAGTGAACGTGGCGTGACCGACTTCGCCGGCGTCTCCCACCCGGCCTGGCGTGCGGACCACCACCAGACAGTGGGCTACGCCACCATCCCGGACAGGACCGGGCAACCGGTCTTCGAAGTGCGGTCGGCGCTCGCCTATGCCGATTGGACTACCGTCACGGTGACGTCGGGAGCCGCTGGCGAGTTCGGCCTGTCGGCGCACAACACTCACTATGACCGAACAACAACCCATGAGGGCCTGAGCGCCGACCCGGCCGATCCTCACTACGCGGTCCAGCGGGTGCTCGAGGGGTTCAAGACCGAAGCCCCGCAGCGGATGCTGATCACCCTCCGAGACCTCCGTGCGGACCCGGCGGCCACCGATATCGCACCGGGCGAGTACCAGATGCACTCGCCGCCCTACATCTTCGAGGCGCACACTGGCCAGATCGTGCAGCCGATGGTGCTCTTCGCCCAGCTGGTGCGAGGCGACTCGGGCCTGCGGTCGAACCCGACCTACGCCCAGCGGGCCGAGACCTATCTGGCGGCAGCCGCCGATGCGATCGCTGTCCATGACCCGGAGTGGCGCGAGACCACGGAGGGGTCGGGCTACTACGTCACGCTGCCCGATGCGCCGGTGTGGCACGCCGGGATGGACAACCCGCTGAACCACTTCCTTGCCCTCGGCCGGGCCATCGCGGCGATGGCCACCGTCACCGGTGACCGTCAGTACATCGACCGCGCCACGGCCCTGGGGTGGACGTTGCGAGACAGCATGGTGCCGGACGGCTCGGCCTACGTGTGGCCGTACTGGCGGCCGCAGGGGGATGCCTACAACGGCTGGGACATCGACAGCCCACGTTCGCAGTACCGGCCCTGGTATCCGCCGAACCAAGTCCTTGAAGACACCAGTCACGCCCAGATCGATGTGAACTTCGCGCTCGAGTACTACCGCGGCCTCCGGTCCTTCCGGCCCGGGCGCCGCCCGCCGTTCGGCACGGCCGAGCTACGCGGACTGGCCGCCACCTACACCGAGAATGTGGCAACGACAGAAGACGACGGTTCGCCCAGCGTCTTTCGCTTTGTGGACGGCGATGGTGCCACCGGGATGCCGGCCTACGAGCGTCAGTCGTTGGCCTGGGCGAGTCTGACCCCCTGGAACCAGGGGGTGCTCGGTCATACCCGTGCGCTGCTCGACTCGGGCGTTCTCGACGAGCTCCCGTCGTCGCTGTACTGCCTGGCGCACGTCGTCTATGCCTCTGCCAATCCGCGGAATCCACGGTGAGCACCCGCAGCCCTGATTCCTCGGGAGCAATCAGCGATATGACTCCACAGCGATAGGACCAGGATGAGTACGCCCTCGATGACGGATCAGACGCGAAGCCAGACCTCCTGGACGGACCGGTTCGCCACGGTGATGCCGTTCGGCTCGAGCACCGCGTCCAAAGCACCTCGGCTGCTCCCCGACGAGCCCGAGGTGATCGTCCGCGGAGACGGCTGCCGGGTGTGGGACGAACAGGGCAGAGAGTTCATCGACTATCGAAACTCTCTCGGCCCGGTGAGCCTGGGCTACCGCTACCCGGCCGTGGATGAGGCGATCCGCGCGCAGCTGGACCGGGGCATCGTGTTCGGCCATCCGACGCCGCTGGAGGCGGAGGTTGCCGAGCGCCTCTGTGCCCAGCTACCGGGGATGGACCAGGCCCGCTTCCTCAAGACCGGCGGCGAGGCGATCGCCGCCGCGATCCGGATCGCGCGCAGCTACACCGGCCGCGACCACGTGATCCAGACCGGCTACAACGGCTGGCTGAACGCCCTCGGCGCGGGCGCGGCCGCGCTCCCGGGACAGCCGGCACCGGTGCCCGCCGGCGTGCCGGCAGCCGTCGCGGCGCTGCACCACCCGGTGCCATGGAACGACCTGGCGGCGGTCGAGCAGATCCTCACCGCGCATCCGGGCCAGGTCGCCGCCGTCGTCGTCGCCGCGGACTACGCCGCTATGGCCGACGGCGCGACGTACTATCCCCAGCTGCGCGCCCTGCTCGATCAGCACGGCACGCTGCTGATCCTGGACGAGATCGTGACCGGCTTCCGGATCGCCCTCGGCGGCGTGAACGAGTACTTCGAGGTGGGCGCCGATCTGATGGTCTATGGCAAGGGGATGGCCAACGGTATGCCGATCGCCGTCTACGCCGGCCGCCGCGAGGTGATGGCGGCCTGCGGCCCCGGCCGCGCAGTCGTTTCCTCGACGTTCGGCGGGGAGGCGCTCTCCCTGGCGGCCGCCGCAGCCTGCCTGGACACCTACACCGGTGCTGACGTGATCGGCCACCTGTGGCGCCAGGGGGCCGCGCTGCGGGATGGACTGAACGCGATCTTCCAGAGCCGAGCCATCCCGCTGGTGCTGACCGGCCTGGCGCCCTGCCCGACGTTCCGGCCCACCGACGGCCAGCCCGGCGTCCTCGATACCTTCTTCCGCGCGGCCTATCGTCATGGGGTGTCCCTGACCAACGTCCCGTTCGTGAACTACTCCCACACCTCCGAGGACATCGCCGAGACGGTGCACCGGTTGGACCAGGCCGGCGCCGAGGTGGCAGAGCAGGTGGCCCAGCGGTGATCATCGACGCACACGCGCACCTGCAGGGCTCCCAGCTCCATCCGCAGGTGATCGAGGAGTGCGACGCCCACGGCGTGGACACGATCATGGTCTCCTCGATCGCCGGCTACCAGCACTACCCGAGCCTGGAGGCGGTGCAAGCCGCCAACGCGGACCTGTACGCCGTGCACCGCGACCATCCGGACTTCGTTGCCTGCTACTGCTATGTGAACCCGCGCCACGGCAGCGCCGCACTGGAGGACCTGCGGCGCAACGTCGAGGAGCGCGGCATGGTCGGGATCAAGCTCTGGGTCGCCACCACGGCGGACGACCCGCTGGTCGATCCCGTGGTGGAGCAGGCGATCGAGTACCGGATACCGATCCTCATGCACGCCTGGCGCAAGACCGCCGGTCAGCTGCCGTACGAGTCGAACGCGCAGAACATCGCCAGGATCGGTGCCCGCTACCCGGAGGCGCGGATCATCATGGCCCACCTCGGCGGACAGGTCGAAACTGCGATGAACACGATCGCGCCCTATCCGAACATCCGCACCGACACCTCCGGAACGCCGATCAACAGCGGTGCCGTCCGGATCGCCGTGGACCGGCTCGGCGCCGAGCGCGTGGTCTTCGGCTCCGATCTGCACGGCGTCTGCATGGGGCACAGCATCGGCAAAGTCGTGGCCGCCGAGTTACGGCCCGAGGAGAGCGAGCTGGTGATGGGCGCGACGATGGCCCAGCTGCTGAAGGAGGTGCGCTCATGAGCGATCCACTGGAGTCCTTCGCCACCCAGCAGGCGGTGGACGTCACCGCGTTCCTCGGCCTCTTCCCATGGCGGCTGCAGGCGCACGCCGACGCCGCGGCACTGACCCGGCAGGCCGACCGGCTCGGGCTCTCCGGCCTGTGCCTGAGCCACCTGGCCTCGGTGTTCGGCTACGACACCCGCAGCGGCAACGAGGAGCTGCACCGCGTGGTCGAGGCAGAGCCGCGATTCTCCTTCACGCCGATCCTCAACCCGACCGAGCCGGGCTGGCAGGCCGAGCTGGCCTGGGCGCTGGGGCACGGGGCACGCGGGGTACGGATCGTGCCGGGCTACCACGGTTACACCCTGGGCCACCCGGCAGCGGCCGATCTGGTCGCCGCCGTCCAGGACGCTGGGATCGCTCTGCACCTGTCCACCACCCTGGAAGACCCACGGGAACGCCATCCGCGGTACATCGTCGAAGAATGCACCACCAGTCAGATCGCGGACTTCCTGCGCCTCGCGCAGCCGGTGCCGATCGTGCTCAGCGGCCTGCGATCGGGGGACTGGACCGAGGTCCGCGCCAATCTGGACGCCGGTCACGACCTGCGCCGGGTGCTGCTGGACACCTGGCGGATGAACGGCCCGATCGGTGTGTTGCGGACCATGTGCGAGACCCCCCTGGCGTCGATGCTCGCCTACGGCACCTGCCAGCCGGTCCAAGAGCCGGTGGCGAGCGCCTACCAGCTCGCCACTGCCACGATCGACGACGCAGCCCGGCAGGCGCTGGCAGCACAGAACGCACGACGGGTGCTGCCTGGTCTACCGGAGTAAACGGGGCGGATCAGGCACGGGATCAGGCACCGGATCGAGACCAGGCCTTCTATTTGTGCCTTGCTTGTAATAGGTTTTTGACATGGACGTAATGAAGCGCCGTCGACTGTCTCTCCGTCACCTCGCTGCCGTAGCCGTGGGTGGCGTGCTGGCCGCCGCGTTGGTGCATCCGGCCGGGATGCCGGCTGCCCAGGCCGACGCTGGGACACCGCTTGCCGATACCGAGCCACCGCAGGCGGCGGCCGACCCGGCGTCGGGCGACGCGCTGGTGACCAACCACAGCTTCGAGGACGGGCTCGGCGGCTGGTCCCTCACCGACGGCTACGGCGAGCCCGCCGGTGACGCCTGTGCCGATGCGCTCTCCACCACCGAGGACTGGTCCAGCGCCGGAGACCTCTCGCTGCTGATCGGCGCCGACCGCAGCTGCCGCCAGGCCGGCGTGATCAGCGAGAGCACCCCGGTCGAGTCCGGGCAGAGCTATACCGCCTGGGCGGATGTGCACGACGGCAGGATCGCCTGGCTCGGCCTGCACTGGGTGGACGCCGACGGGGAGGTGATCGACGTCGAACACACCCGCCGCGACGTGCGCAGCGACCGGCTGGACCTCAGTGCCGAGGCACCGCAGGGAGCCACCGGTGTGCAGGTCGAGGTCGGCGCCATCGGCGAGCTGAGCGTGGACAACGTGCTGCTCAGTGCGCAGTACACCGCACTGGGCGCTCAGGTGGTCCGCCAGCCCCGGATGCTGTCCAGCGACGCCGGCGTCGATGAGAACGGCCGCGACGTGCTCTGGTCGATGGCCACCGGTAGCGAGGACGACCCCGGGATCCTGCTGGCCACCGATGTGCTCACCGGAGAAGTCACCCGAACCGTGCGGCTGCCGGGGGTCACCGGAGGCTGGGAGGTCAATCAGAACCCGGTGACCGGCACGGTCTACGTGGGCACCTACGGCGCGGCTGCCCTGTGGCTGTACACCCCCGGTGAGGACGAAGCAGTCAATGCCGGCAAGCCCGACATCCCGCACTGGAACTTCGCCTACGGCATCGCCTTCGACGAGGAGGGCAACGCCTACGGGGGTGGCTGGGGTGAACCCACGGCGGGTTACCCCGGGGCCTCGGTGTACACGTTCACCGAGGGTGAGGGCTTCACCGGAGTGCTCGGCGATCTGCCGCTGACCGAGGACGCGAACTACACCCGTGCCCTGGGCTATGACGAGGCCAGCCGCACCGTCTTCGTCGGCACCGGGAACCAGGTCAACCTGTTCGCCTGCAGCATCGACACGAACGAGTGCGAGAACCTCGCCCCGCTGCTGGATGAGGAGATCCAGGACTCCGTCGAGGTCCGCACTCTGACGATCAGCGACGGCTACGTGCTGGCCTGGGCCGGAGACGCCGGCAGCACCGGTAACGACTGGCTCGTGGTGCTCGACGTGGACCGTACCGACAGCGGTGAGCTGCAGGCCGAGGTCATCGACGAGATCCGCGGTGTGGCCTACCCCGGCTCCAGCCCTATCGTCGACGGCCAGATCTACTACACCAAAGCCGGCCACGAAGGCTGGCCGCTGTTCCGCTACACCATCGAGTCCGGCGAGGAGACCCAGCTGCCCGAGGACGTGGTGATCCTCGCCCGGCAGTGGGACATCGTCGAGCTGGACGATCCCGCGTGGCCCGGGTCCACTCTGGTGGGCCTGAACTCCTATGGGTTCCTGACCCGGTACAACATCGAGAACGAGGAGATCAGCGTCGAGGAGATCGAGGGCATCCCGGACGTGTCGGTGCGGGTGAACAGCCTGGCCACCGGTCCGGACGGGTCGATCTGGAGCTCCGGATACCTGCAGGGCGGCATCGGCCGGTACACGCCGATGCGCGACGACGCGCACGAGACGTTCGAGCTCGGCGGACAGGCCGAGCAGATGATCAGCCACGACGGCCGGATCTTCCAGGGCGCCTATCCCCGGGGGGAGATCACCTCCTTCACCCCCGCCCAGCTGGCAGCGGAGGAGGAGCCCACAGTGGAGTGCCAGATCGGTGCCGGCCAGAACCGCCCCTACGGACTGCACAGCTCCGGTGACCGGCTCTACTACGGCAGTCAGGCGGGCTCCTCCGGTCAGGACGTCGGCGCCTTCGGGTGGTTCGACACCGCTGCCGGCGAGTGCCACACCATCGAAGGGCCGATCGGCCTCCAGTCGGTGGACACCCTTACCGGTAGCGGGGACCGCATCTTCGGCGGCGGAAACATCTACTACGCCTACACCGAGCGACCGAAGCAGGACGAAGCCAGCGTGATGGTCTTCGACGAGACCACCGAAGAGGTCGACGAGGTGGCCCTGCCCGAGCCCGGGCTGCGCGCGGTGAGCGGGGCCACCGCCGCCGCCGACGGCACGGTCTGGTTCTACGCCGAAGGCTGGCTGTTCGCGATGGACCCGGAGACGTTGGAGTGGATCCACACCGAAGAGGTGTTTCCCGACCTCAAGCCCGAGGGGCGGATCTCCGGCAACTATGCCCAGCTGGTCACCGCCGAGGACGGCACGATCTACGGCAACGTCGGTGGGCGGGTGTTCGGCTTCGACCCGGCCGGCGCACTGCGCAGCGGTGCGGCCCAGTCCGGCCTCGAGGTGCTCTACGAAGGGGCCGGCCCGCACCTGACGCTCGATGACTACGGCAACCTCTACACCCGGCTCGGTGCTACCGAGATGTTGCGGATCGTTCCGGAGCACAGCTGATGCGGCCGGCAGCTAGCCACCGCACCCGGAGCCTGGCCGGTGTGCTCAGTGCAGCGCTCGCACTCGGCGCGCTGTCCGCGACGGCGGCAGTCGCCGACGCCGACGCCGAGGAGCCAGCCACGGACGAGCCGGCCACAGCCACTGCGGACGCTGCCGAGGATCCTGGTTTCGGCACCGTCCACCGGGCGGCCGACCTGGAGGTGGCCCACGCCAGCCAGGGCACGAGGGTGATGACGGGGGAGGAGATCGGCCAGGATATCGACGTCCTGCTCTTCCAGAACTCGGCAGGACCGGGGGAGCGGCTGACCCTCGCGTTCGAGGTCCCCGCCGATGCGGAGTACGAGATCTCCCTGCAGCCGCTGCTGGCACCGAGCTACGGCACCTACGAGGTGGCCCTGGACGAGCAGTCCCCGACCGAGCTGAACCTGTACGCCGAGTCGATCCAGGCCGGCAGCTACCAGCACATCGACACCCGGGCGCTGCCCGAGGGACGGCACACGCTGACCATCGAGGCGACCGGAACGGACCCGCTGTCCACCGGCCACTTCGGCGCTTTCATGCGCCTGGCGATCCTGGACGAGAGCGACCGGCAGGAACGGCTGGACCACCTGCTCTCCGGTATCGATGAGGTGCGCACCACGCTGACCCGGATCGGCGAGCAGATCCCCGAGGCCGATCACCCCGACGACGCCGGCCTGCGCGCACGCGCCGCCGACCACACCGCCAGTCTCGACGAGCTGGCTGAGCGCGCCGAAGACCTCACCGGGGACTTCACCGAGCTCGACCAGATCCGGCAGGAGACCGAGGCGACCGGCCTGGCTGTGGACCGGCTCGGTGACTTCGTCCAGGCGCGCCGGCAACGCCCGGAGGCACCGTTCGGGATCGCCACCGCCGACGCGATGAGCCTCGTCTACCCGAGCGACCTGCCCTGCGCGGCCTGCACCCAGCAGAACCCGAGCCTCTCCCTGGCTCAGGGGGAGTACGAGTCCATCCAGACCGTCCTGCTGCCCTACACCCAGGGCCTCGCCGATGTGCAGGCACGGGTGACGGACGTCCGCGGGCCGGGTGACGCCGTCGAGAGCGATCCGGCCGATGGGCCGACCGAGAACGATGCGGCCGAGGCGCCGACCGGGCTCGAGGCGAGGGTGCACCCGCTGGGCTCGGTCTTCGTGCAGAACACCGACGTGGTGCTCCCGGCGATGCCCGGCCGCCCGCAGAACTACGAGGGCTGGATCCCCGATCCGGTGCGCACCGACCTGACCAGTGTGGACCTGCAGCCCTGGGTGCTCCAGCCGTACTGGCTGCAGCTCCACGCCCCCGCGCAAGCCCCACCCGGCACGTACACGGTGACCGTGGAGTTCGAGGCAGCCGGGGTGGAGGCACAGCAGCTGGAGGTCGAAGCCACCGTCTGGCCGTTCGAGATCCCGGACCGCCCGGACCTGGCGACGTCGATGACCACCAAGTCCACCGACCCGGGTGCGCCCACGGAGTACTCCGAACGCTGGTACATGCTCGAGCAGGTCTACGACTCGGCCGGCCAGGGGGAGTTCGAGGACCTCCGGCACGCCTACATCGACTTCCTCGGCGACTTCAAGATCGAACCGGACCTCATCTACAACACCGAGCCACCCGCCGTCGCCGAGCTGCTCGAGCTCGAGGAACGTATCGGTCTGCGGCAGTTCAACGTGCTCTACCTGCCCGGTTATGCCGACCGGGAGTTCGATCCGGAGGACCCGGACAGCTGGCAACCGGAGATCGACGAGATCCTGGACATCGTCGGGGCGGCGATGGCCGAGTACGAGGACGCCGGCCTGGCCGAGAAGGCCTACATCTACGGCTTCGACGAGCGCAGCGACACCGAGCTGGCCCAGGCCGTGCTCGGCCAGATCAAGGCGGAGTTCCCCGATCTTGAGGTGATGAGCACGTTCATGGACCCCTCGCTCGGGGTGGACTCCGGACTGGCCGAGGAGATCGACATCTGGGTGCCCGGGGTGGAGACCCTCGACACCGAGGCGATGGCGCGAGCACAGCAGCGAGGCGACGAGGTGTACTGGTACACCCACCAGGCGGTGCGCCACCCGCTGCCGAACTGGTTCAACGGCTATCCGCCGAGCGACACCCGGGTGCTGCTCGGACCGCTGTCCCACACCACCGGCGTCGACGGCTTCCTGTACTACAACATCATGCGCTGGCCCGACCGTGAGCCGATGACCGATGGGGTGCTCAGCGACTGGGATCCGCAGACCTACGAGACGGCGAACGGCGACGGCTCGCTGTTCTATCCCGGCGCCGACGGCCCGTTGGCCTCTCAGCGGCTGCACAACTTCCGGGACGGGATGGAGGACTTCAACCTGCTCAACGTCCTGCAGCAGGCGATCGACCGGGCCGAACAGCACGGCGCGGGCGAGCCTGACCTGGCCCGCGCCCGCGAGCTGCTCAGTGCCGAGGCGATCGTGACCGACCAGGCGCAGTTCACCCGGGACGCCGGCGAGTACCGGGCCTGGCGCAGCGAGGTGGCGGCGATGATCATCACCCTGCAGCGGCCCGGCGAGGTCCGCGCGCTGGTGGCGGCGCTGGAGGGGTACATCGCCTCCGGTGACGTCGACGGCGGTATCGAGCGGCCGTTGACCCTGACCCTGGACCGGGCCCAGCAGGCGGTGGCCAGTGGACACACGCAGTCCGCCGCCCGGTGGCTGGAACGCTTCAGCCGCCATCTCGACGGGGTCCGCGACTCCGACACCCTGACCGATCGCGCTGGCGAGGACCTGCAGGAACGAGCCACAGTGCTGCTGACCTTCCTGGAGTAGCTGCGCCGCCGCCCGCCCGCTGGCCCTGCGACCGCCACGACTACTGCCGAGAGGATGTCCCCGATGACCACGAGCTCGCCGGCCCTGGCGGAGGTCCAGGCGCAGATGGAGAAGGTGACCGGCCCGTTCCTGCCGCAGCGGCGCCCTACCGATCTGGCCGTTCGCGTGGCGGAAGAGGTCGAGACCGACGGTGTGATCCGCCGTCTGCTCAGCTACCAGTCGGAGGACGGGCAGTGGACCCCGGCGTACCTGCTCCTGCCGCGGGCGGTCGCCGAGGGGGAGGCCACTGCCCCGGCTGCGCTGGCCCTGCACCCGACCGATGACACCCTCGGGCACGGCGTCGTGGTGGGTCTGGGCGGCAGGCCCGGCCGGGACTACGGCCGGCGCGTGGCCCAGGCCGGGTACGTCGTGCTCGCCCCGGCGTACCCCCTGCTGGCCGGCTACCATCCGGATCTCGCCGCGCTGGGGTATAGCAGCGGGACGATGAAGGCGATCTGGGACAACGTCCGGGGCATCGACCTGCTGGAGTCACTGCCCGGTGTCCGCCCGGGACCGGTGGCCGCCGTGGGCCACTCCCTCGGTGGCCACAACGGTCTGTACACCGCGGTCTTCGATCCCCGGATCCAGGCGGTGGTGACCAGCTGTGGCTTCGACTCGTTCTCGGACTACGCCGGCGGCGACCTGTCCGGTTGGCAGCAGGAACGCTACATGCCGCTCCTCGGCCAAGAGCACGGCGTCCCGTTCGACTTCGACGAGCTGCTGGCCGCGCTCGCACCGCGGACGGTGCTGGTGAGCGCGCCAGAGCATGACGACAACTTCAGCTGCGCCAGCGTGCGGCGACTGGTCGGCCGCGCCCGGCGCACCTACGCCGCGCTGGACGCGGACGAGAACCTGGTCACCGTCCATCCGGACTGTGGCCACGACTTCCCGCCGGAGATCCAGGATCTCGCTCTCGACGTGCTGGACCGGGTGCTTCCGGTCAGCCGCTGACCGCCGGCACCGGGAGCCGCGGCCCGGTCAGGCGGTGTAGTTCAGGTAGGCGATCCCCAGCGTGTGCGAGCCCTGGCTTGGCTCCAGCGCCTCGGCCCGGAACACCCGCAGGACCTGCTCGCGGATGGCCGGTTCGATATCGTCCAGCATCAGCCAGCGGGCCGACTGCACCGCAGTGGCCGGAGTCGTGTCCGTGGCACCGTCCACCCGGTACCAGAGCGAGTCCTCACTGCGGATCACCGTGTCGGTGAACGTGGCAGCGAACCGCTCGCGGTCGGCGCTCATGTCCGCGATCCCACACTCGTGCACCGACTGGATGAACTCGAGGGTGATCGCGGCGTGGCTGATGTCCTCCCACTGGGTGTGCGGGGTGAAGGACGGGGTGTAGCTGGACACCTCGTCCTCGATCTCGTAGCCCTGGAACATCTCGGAGTGCACCGGCCAGTACGGCCACTGGTAGGCACCGTCGTGGTTCTCCAGCGACAACCGCAGGCTCTTCAGCAGGCCGTTGACCTTGGTGAGGTAGCGCTGGTTCCCGGTGAGCGCGTACATCTCGGCGAAGGCCGCCCCCAGCCCGTGGGACTGGTTGAGCGGCTGGATCGCACCGTCGAAGGGAACCGGCGCCCCCAGCGGCGCGCGGAAGTCACCGAGTCCGTCTTCGTCCACGTGGACGTCATCGCGGTGGTAGCGCATGGACTCGCGCACCGCCCGCATCAGCCGGGTGGCCTTGGCGGTCCGACCGGAGAGTTCCGGCGTGCTGCCCACCAGGCGGATGTAGCGGCACATCGGCAGGACCATCATCCCGGTGTGCACGGCGAAGGCGTAGAACTGCGACTCGAAGGCCACGGCGGTTTCGGCCAGCTCCTCGCCGCTGGCGTGCTCGGCGCGATGATCGATCGCGGTCCACCGCTGCCACGGGGTGTAGGCCTCGGTCACCGCGTCGACGACGTAGCTCTGGCTGGCAGGGTCCAGGCTGAGGCTGGTCAGGGTGATGCTGGAGGAGGGGTGGTACAGCTCCAGATCGAAGGTGTCGGCGTCGATCCGAGTGACCGTGGCCGTGGCATCGCCGGAGGTGGCCCCGGCCCAGCGCACCTGGATCCCCGGAGCGCCGCCGGTCAGCAGCAGCTCACCGTGGCCGGCGGTGTAGTTGCCCCCAGCCCGCCAGCACGGACCCGAGCGGCCGGAGTAGTCACTGACCCCGCGAGCGGCATCGGTGCTGGCCAGCACCTGGTCGAGGCGGTCCTCGAACTGGTCCAGATACTGGGGATCGCCGTGCGCCCGGTACATCAGCAGCAGGGCGTTCAGGTAGTAGGACTCACCCCAGGCGAAGCCACCGGCCTCGTTGTTCTCCGCCGCCAGGTCCAGATAGGCCTGCTCGGCCACGGCGAAGGCTTCGGGGGAGCTGTAGTCCAGATCTTCGGTGAGATCGGACGTGGTGGCCATCGCCCGGCCGGGGCCGGTGAGGGTCAGTGCGAAGGCGCCGGCTCCGCCGGCAAACAGGGCGCGACGGGAGAAGGTGGCAGTGGCCGGCATCGTTGGCCTTTCGCTCAGGCTGCGGCCCGGACCGGCAGGATCGCGTCGAGCAGCTGATGGGTGTAGGGGTGCTGGGGGTTGGCGAAGACCTCGTCCCGGTCGCCGTGCTCGACGATCTTGCCGTGGCGCATCACGGACACGGTGTCGGACATCTTCTCCACCACTGCCAGGTTGTGCGAGATCAGCAGGTAGGCGACACCGAGCCGGGACTGGATCTCTTCCAGCAGGTCCAGGATCTGCGCCTGGATGGACACGTCGAGAGAGGACGTCGGCTCGTCGCAGACCAGCACCTCAGGCTCCGGCGCCAAGGCCCGAGCGATGGCGATGCGCTGCTGCTGGCCGCCACTGAACTGCTGGGGATAGCGCTGGGCGTCGTCCGGGGACAGGCCCACCAGGCGCAACAGCTCCGCTGCACGTTCGATGCGTTCGGACTTGGTGCCGATCTTCTGCAGCCGCAGTGCCTCGGTGATGTTCGTGCCGGCGGTGTACTGCGGGATGAGCGAGCCGTGCGGGTTCTGGAAGACCATCTGCATGCGGTTCCGGTGCTCGTGCGCCGCTTTGGAGTGCACATCGACCCCATCCAGGTGCACCGAACCCTCGTCCGGTTCATACAGGCCCATCACCAGCCGGGCGACCGTGGACTTGCCACTCCCGCTCTCGCCGACGAGCCCCAGGGTGCTTCCCGGCTTGATCTGCAGGCTGACGTCCTGCACGGCGGGTATCTCACCGCCGGAGGTGTGGAAGGTCTTGTGCAGGTTCTTCGCGATGATGATCGGCTGCGCGGAGGACGGCCGTCGGGCGCTGCCGGCCGTCAGGCCCGCCCCGCCGGCGCTCTGGCCCGGTGGCGGTGCGCTACCGGTGCCGGGATCGCTACCGGCGTCCTCGGCGCCCGGGCCAGACCCCTCCGGGACTGCCTGGATCGGCACGTGGCGGGTGGTGCGGCCGGTCTCGAGAGTGGCCGCGAGCAGCATCTGGGTGTAGGGGTCCTGGGGGTCGTCCAGCACTTCCTGGATCGTGCCGGACTCGACCACTGTGCTCTGGTGCATCACGATCACGTCGTCGCAGAACCGCCGGGCCACGCCCAGGTCGTGGGTGACCATGATCATCCCGGTGCCCTGCTCCTTGATCTGCGCCAGGAGGTCCAGGACCTGCGCCTGGACGGTGACGTCGAGAGCTGTGGTGGGCTCGTCGGCGATCACCAGCCGGGGGGAGCTGATGATCGCCATCGCGATCATCGCCCGCTGGCGCATGCCACCGGAGAACTGGAACGGGTACATCGAGGCCCGATGGGCCGCATCGGGGATGCCCACCTCCTCCAGCACCTGTACGGCACGACGGCGGGCCTCCCGCCGGGAGCAGAGGTCGTGCCAGGTGAGGGCTTCGGCGAGCTGCTTGATCACCGGGATCGTCGGGTTCAGCGCCTCCATCGCGTTCTGGAAAACCATGCCGATCTCCTGGCCCCGGACCCGGCGGAGCTTGCTCGGGGCGGTGGTGACCAGGTCCTGACCGCGGTAGAGCACCTCACCATCGAGGATCGACGCGGTCTTCGGGAGCAGGCGCAGCAGCGAGCGGACGGTGACCGACTTACCGCTGCCCGACTCACCCACGATCGCCAGGGCGCGGCCCTCCTCCAGACTGAAGCTCACGCCGTCGGCGGCAACGAAGGTGCTGCCATCGGGCCGGCGGAACCCGGTGCGCAACCCGCGCACCTGCAACAACGGCTGCGCGGTCTGCTCCGTGGTGGGCTGGGGGGACTGCTGAGTCATCCTTCCTCCTGGGTGACATCGAAAGCGTCGCGGATCCCGTCGCCGATCCAGGTGAAGGCCAGCAGGGTGATCGCGAAGGCAAGAGCGGGGGAGATGACCATGTGCGGCATCGAGGTGGCGTAGCGCACCCCTTCGTTGATCATCGCCCCCCAGGAAGGCATATCGGCGATGCCCATCCCGAGCAGGGAGAGCCCGGCCTCCGTGGTGATCGCTGCGGGGACGGCGAAGCTCGTGGTGACCAACAGCGGACCGATGGCGTTGGGCAGGATGTACCGGGTGGCGATGGTAGGTCCCTTCGCTCCCATCCCGATGGCTGCCTCGACGAAGTCTCGTCGCTTCAGCGTCATCACCTGGGCGCGCATCAATCTCGCCTGGGTGACCCAGCCGGCGATCGCGATCGCGAGCATGACGGCCCAGAAGCTGCGGCCGAAGACGGTGACCAGCAGCACCGCGAACAGGTAGCCGGGGAAGGCGTACATCACGTCGGTGATCGCCATCAGGAACGATCCGACCCGTCCGCCGCGGTACCCCGCGGTCACCCCCACCAGCAGGGCGAACACGACCGAGATGATCTCGGCGACGACAGCTACCAGCAGAGCGGTGCGGAAGCCGAAGATCATCCGGGACAGGATGTCCCGGCCCAGGACGTCGGTGCCGAGGAAATGGCCGGCAGTGCCGATCGGCGCCAGGGTCTGGTCGTAGTTCGTCTCGGCGTGGCCGTACGGAGCGATGACCGGTGCGAGGATCGCGACCAGCGCCAGGACCAGGACCACCACCAGGCTGATGACGGCGATCCGGTTGCGCCGAAACCTAGTCCACGCCCTGGACCACGGCCCGACGCCCGTCTTCTGCGTCTGTTGAGGGGTCGGAGAGTGCGGTTCTGCGGTTTCGAGTGCCACGAGGCTTCCGCCCACTTTCTGCGCGCACGCGCGGATCGAGAAGGCCGTACACGAGGTCGACGATCAGGTTGGTCACCATCAAGATGGCGGCGAAGAACAAGGTGGTGCCCATCAGCAGCGGCATGTCCCGGCTGCTCGCCGCCTGGACGAAGGCCAGGCCCAGACCCGGGATCCGGAACAGCGTCTCGATGAACACCGTGCCGGTCATCAGTGCCGCCAGCATCGGACCGCTGACGGTGACCAGCGGGACGAGGGAGTTGCGCAGCACGTGCTTGATGATCACCACGTAGTACCGACCACCCTTCGCCAGGGCGGCGGTGACGTACTCCTCCCGCAGCGTCTCCAGCATCGCTGAGCGCACGTAGCGGGCCAGCACCGCCAGCGGTCCGACGGCGAGGGCGAGCACAGGTAACACCAGATGCTCTGGTCCTGACCAGCCGGCGGCCGGCAGGATGCGCAGCCACCCGGAGACGATCAGCACCAGGAAGACCCCGGTGAGGTAGTTCGGCAGGGCGTGGCCCATGGTGAGCACGAACATCGACCCGGTGTCCCAGAGGCTCTTCTGCCGCAGCGCCGCCATCACACCGACCGGGATGGCGATGGTCAGCGCGACCAGCACCGCCAGCACTGCCAGGGTGGCCGAGATCGGGAACCCTTGAGCAATGAGGTCTTCGACGTTCTGGGCCGGGTACCGGTAGGACGGCCCGAGGTTCCAGGTCAGTGCGCCCCGCATGAAGATCAGGTACTGCTGCCAGGCCGGGACGTCGTCGCCGTAGCGGGAGGAGAACTCCCCAGCGACCGACTGCATGTCCCCACCGGCCATCCCGGTGGCTCCGGAGGTGGCGCGCTGGATGTCGGCGAAGCTTCCCGGCGCCATCTGCAACAGGGTGAAGGCCAGGATGGAGACGGCGATCAGGGAGACGAACATCCGCACCACGCGGCGGGCGATGAAGGAGATCACGGCTGTCCCCTCCTCGTCATCAGTGCCCGCTTACTCCGCATCGTCGTCGACCGAGAGGTCCCTGAAGTAGTAGCGATCGGCCTGCGCCCGCAGCTCCAGGCCCTGCACGCGTGGCTGAGCCACGATGACCGTGGAGCTCCAGGTGGCCGGGATGAAGATCTGGGACTGCTCACGGGCGGCGGCTGCCTCCGCCAGGATCGCGTGCTGCTCCTCCTCGACAACGGTCTCACCGGCCGCCTCGACGCCTTCGGCATAGGCCTGAGCCTCCGGGGCAGACTCGGTCGCCAGGATCTCCTCGAGCTGCTCGTTCCGCTCGACTGCGCCCAGGTTGCTGTCCTGGCCGACCTCCAGGTACTCCTGGTACCCGTCGGCGCTGAGCGCGTACTCGCGGGTCCAGGTCGGGTCCCAGAGCTGCTGGGCCTGATAGGGCCAGGTACTCACCCCGGAGAAGGAGCCGTACCAGAAGCCGAGGTAGTCCTCCTCGTGCAGCTCGGCCCGGCGCTCGACGTAGACGCCGACCTCCACCACGTCCTTGTTCACAGTGATCCCGAGGTTGGTCTGCCAGGTGTCGATGACGGCGTCCAGCTCCGGAAAGTCCGAACCGGCGAGCAGGTGGAGCGTGGGGAAGCCTTCGCCGTCGGGGTAGCCGGCTTCGGCGAGCAGACGCTGGCCCTCCGCGACGGCCTCCTCGCCCCACATCTGGTCGTGGGCGGCGATGCTCTCGTCCCAGCCCGGCACCAGCGGGGAGACCAGCGTGGAGGCCGGCTGGCTGGTCGGACTGATCCCGGCGATCTCCTCGCGGCCCAGACCCAGGCTCAGCGCGCTGCGGATCTGCGGGTCCTCCAGCAAGGTGTTCTGGCTGTGCAGCCGGGCCAGATACGTGGTGCCGGAGTTCTCCAGCACGTGCACCTGGTCGGCCAGCTCCGGGTCGTTCATGAACCGGGAGACGTCGGCCGGCTCGCCGAGGGCCTGGATGTCCACTTCGCCGTTCTCGTACGGCACGGTGGTGTTGATCGATCCTTGCTCGATCAGCTGGACGTCGATCGTGTCCAGGGCGACGTTCTCGGCGTCCCAGTACTCCTCGTTGCGCTCCAGGCGCATGCTTGAGTTGGCGACCCAGTCGGTCAGGTTGTAGGGACCGTTGCCGACCCAGTTCTCCGGCTGCTGCCAGTCGCCCTCACCTTCGAGGGTTTCCGGATGCAGCGGCAGCATCGAGGGGTGGGTCAGCCCCATCACGAAGCCCGGGTTGGGGGCTTCTAGAGTGAACTCGAGCGTGGCTTCGTCGATCGCTTCCACCCCGACTGCCCCGAAGTCCTCTTCGGCACCGGTGCTGTACGCCTCGGCGTTCTCGATCCCCATCGTCACTTGGTAGGAGGAGGCCTCAGTGGTGACACCACCGGGACCGCGGTCCGGGTCGAGCAGGCGCTGATAGGTCCAGACGAAGTCGTCGGCGGTGACCGGCTCACCGTTGGACCAGGAGGCCTCGGGGTTGAGGTGGAAGGTGTAGGTCATCCCGTCCTCGCTGACCTCCCACTCCTGGGCGACCGCTGGGCGGACGTCGGTGCCATCGGGGGTCTGCAGCACCAATCCTTCCAGCAGCCCCTTCTGCACCAGCCACATGCCGAAGGTGATCGACTGCGGGTCGATGTGGGCGAAGTTCGTGGCCTGGACGGTGATGTGCCCACCGCTGCTTGCCCCGCCGTCGCCGCCCTCGCCCTCGCCGTCGGTGCCGCCGTCACCGAACAGGTTGCACCCGGCCAGCACCAACGCGGCTGATGCGGTCAGGGCGGCGGCGCGAATCCGTCGTCTGGGGGTGCTGCTGGATGTCATCGATTCCTCCTCGAAACGATCCCTGACATTTTAGACTGTCCGAAATATGGGTAGTGCCCTGACTTTATGTGGCGTCGGGGCGTCCGTCAATGCATCTCAGATCACGGCTTGATCACCCTGGACTGTGCGTCATCGGTGCAACAGCCAGGTGCTGGTCCCCGCGGGCAGGTTGACGCCGAGCTCGATGAACTCATGGCCGTGCCGGTGCACAGGGCGCACCGTGGCCCCGGCGTCCGCCGGCTGCACGGAGTCCGGCAGGGCGAGCACCAGGGCCGCGTCGACCATGGCCACTGAGCTGTGTGCGCTGACCCGCCAACCGCCGTCGACCGTCTCGATCTGCAGCCGGACGCCGCGACGGGCGCGCTCCCAGGTGTTGATCTGCTCGGCGGTCCACCAGGGCATACCCCGGCCGCGGGCTTCGGCGGCCACCTCGACACAGGCCTGGCGGGTCAACGGTCGCAGGTTCAGGTGCGGTCCGTGGAACAGGAAGTGTGCCACCCCGTGCTGGGCCTGTGCGCCGTCGAGGATCACATCACGGACGGCGATGTGTCCCGCCCAGGCCAGGTCCTGGGTGTGCAGGGGCAGGTTCAGCACGTTGTGGAACCGCCGCTCGTTGCCGGCCGGGGTGAGGGGGTAGGACACGTGCGCAGTGCCGAACGGAAACCCGACCGTGCCCTGTTTGCTCGGCCCGCGGGAGGAGTCGATCTGCAGACCCACCCGTTCGCACCAGGTGTAGAACTCGGTCCACCCCTGCCAGCGGGTGTAGTGGTTCTTGTTCGAGACGATCCGTTCACGGCCCGTGACCGCCTGTGCCCAGGCGTACTGCGCGCGTAGCTGCGGCCAGCCCCAGGTGGAGAGATCGGTGTCGGCCATCGCGTTGTAGTGCAGCGCATGTTCGTGCCCGGCCGCGGCGATCGCCTCGAACAGCTCGCCGTCGTAGCCGCCGGGAAAGACCTGGTGCCAGGTGACCGCGACCTCGGCGGCAGCGAACGCATCGAGCGCGGCCCGGCCGTCCTCAGGATCGTTGCCGTCGGCGTCGTGGGACATATGGGCCACCGCGTCGATCCCTGCCGGCCAGTAGTCCAGCCAGACGAGCGCCGCCTCGCTGTGCTCGATTCCTTGCCAGAGCGTCTGGAGCAGCAGGGAGCGCCACCAGTCGGCGTGCGGCTGGCCGAAGATCGGCACCGCGGCCGGTGGTGGGTAGGTGTGGGTGTACTCGTCCGTGAGGGCCGGATACCCGGGCGGCATGGAGCGGTCGGTCTCCAGATCCAGCGCCATCCCATCTTCGGCCTTGAGCAGACCATCATCGATCGGCGCTGTGCCGTCGGCTGCCGGGATGCCGTCAGCGGTGACCGGATAGCCCTGCTGGATGCGCACGATCGTGTACCAGAGGTCCACACCGAAGGTGAAGACGAGACCGGCACCCACCCGCCGGCGGGTGATCGCTGCGGACCCGTCAGCGAAGGTGGCGAGCACCTCGGCGCCCTCCTCGGCGTGCAGGGCCTGTCCGGCCAGGGCCCGCAGTGCCGTGGGTGGGCGATCGGCCCACAGTGGTGCGCACTCCACCGGCTCGGAGCCGATGCCGCGCCCGGTGCTGACCCCCGCCAACGCGGCCAGGTCGGCCGAACCGGCCAGCACCCCGGCGCCGGTGGCGAGCACGGCGGTGCCGCCGCGGGTGACCCAGGTGGTCACGCTGTCAGCCTCCTGCGCGCTGACCGCCGCGGTGAGGAGGAGAACGCCGCCAGGGGCCAGGTCGCTCGGGTCGGTGCTGGTCGCGTAGCTGAAGCCGGCGTGGTCGAGCACTTCGGCGGCATACGCCGACCACGGCACCTGCTCGGCGTCGGCGGGGGAGGGCCAGAGGGTCAGCGGCAGAGCATCGTTGCCAGGGAGGGACGTCACATCCCCAAGCCTGCCGACTCAAGGAGATTTAGGCAAGGTTGAATTTAGGTTTCGGCGTCGCCGAATCTGAAGCCTGGAGTCGTTCATCGAGCAACTGATAGCGCACCGGTGGCCGGCCCACCTTCTGCTGCCGGGCCGGCGGCATCGGCCAGGCGAGGCCCGCGTCCACGAGGTTGTGCAAGGTTCGCCGGGCTGTCCGCAGGGTGACGCCCTGTACGGTCGCGACCCGTTCGGCGTCGACCACGCGGTTGCTGTCCCCGTCGGCGTCCAACGCTTCGATGATCTGCCGCAAGGTCTCGTTCTTCTGGTCCGGGACCGGCGGGGCGAGCGTGTCGGGATCGTGATCGGGAAACGCCGACAGGGAGATCGGTCCGCCCGGCCCGCCGATCAGGTACGCGCGGTCGCCGGGGCGCTCGGCGGAGAGGTTCAGCGCGTCCTGAGCGTTCTCCTCCGCCTGCAGGGTGGTGCGCCCGAGCCCGATCCCGACCTCGGTGTCGATGCCCAGGTCCGCGGAGACCTTGGCCAGGAACGGTGCCCGACGCAGGTCGTCGGTTCCGGCACGCAGTGAGCCCATCGTCGTGATCACCAGATAGCTCTGCTCATCGCGCTGCAGCACCGCGGCATCCATCCGGCGGGCCTCGTGCAGCAGGGTGCGGTGCAGGAAGAGCTTGAGCTCCTGGAACCAGTAGTTGCTGGAGCTGGTCCGGTTGGGCAGAGCCGTCGCAGGCAGCCGGACGATCACGATCGCGATCCGGGAGTCGTCCATCCGCGCGCCGCTGGCCAGCAGCCGTGCCGTGCGCAGCGCGTTGCGCAGGGTCAGTGGCGCAGGTGCCATCGTCAGGTTCGGGATGTCCTCCGCGGTCAACCACTCCGCGACCGTCGGCACGGTGGTGATGACGCCACTGGTCCGCCCGGCCCGATAATGCTCCAGATGGAACTCGAAGAACTCCTTCTCCGAGACCGACTCGTGGTACTCGATCACGTGCACGGCGTCCATCGGCAGCTCGAGCTCTGCGTAGGTCTCGCGCACTTCCCGGGTGTTGACCGAGTCGATGCTGAGGCGCCTGGTGTCGACAGTGCCGGTCAGGGCGCCGCGCAGCAGAGCGGTCGGTAGCGCAACCCCGCCGAGCGGGACGAAGGTCGCCGGTACCGGCAGCGGCTCGCCGGCCATGGCGACGTCATAGGGCAGCGGTCCGGAGAAGAGCAGCACGTCCACGCTCTTGGCGATCCGCACCGCCTGCCCCTGCGCGCCGCTGGCGCCCGCCTCGGATGCGGTCACCAATCGGTACGGCGCGCGCACCTCGGCACGAGCGACGTCGGCGACCCGGTGCAGGAAGTTGTCTGCACCGACCACTCCGACGGTGACGTCCTCCAGTGCAGGTCCGCTGCGCTGCCTGCTCATCTGCCCTCCTGGTGATCTCGAAGACTTGAGCCTAGCGTTCGGGAGCGTGCCGCGCCGCCAGTAGGGCCGGAGTGCTAGGGCGAAATGTGCACAGCTCAAATTGGCGGTCCCTCGTACCGGCCGCGAGGGCGGCGAGCTCTGCCGTCGGGCGATTCGGTCACTGCGCGAGCGCAGTGGTGCGCGGAGTTTCACCGATCATCCGGCGCCTGCGGCGCAGGCATTGACGCCCGTTTGCGCAGCCATATAAGGTCAAGAAACTATCCGTATTATGGACAGTATAAAATGGTAGGGATCGTTTCGAGGAGGAATCGATGGCAGCTGGAGCCAGGGGGCGCACCGCACCTCGTCGACGGGCCGGTGCAGCGGCCCTGACAGTCTCGGCCGCGTTGGTGCTGGCTGGGTGCAACCTGTTCGGGGGCGGGGCTACCGACGGTGAGGGCGACGGCGGCGCCAGCAGCGGTGGGCACATCACCATCCAGTCGGAGAACTTCGCCCACATCGATCCCCATACGGTCAGTTTCGGGATGTGGCTGCTGCAGCAAGGCGTGTTGGAGGGGCTGGTGCTGCAGACCTTGGACGGCACCGATGTGCGTCCGGGGGTGGCGCAGGAGTGGGAGGTCAGCGAGGACGGGATGACCTACACCTTCCACCTCAACCCCGAGGCCTCCTGGTCCAACGGCGAGCCGGTCACCGCCGACGATTTCACCTGGACCTACGAACGCCTGCTCGACCCGGACCGCGGCGCTGGTGGCCCGGGCGTCCAGCAGACCACCTACCAGGCGAGGATGGGCATTGAGAATGCCACCGCGTTCAACTCCGGGGAGGTGGAGGACTTCGACGAGGTCGGAGTGAAAGCGATCGATGAGTCCACGCTGGAGTTCACCCTGGAAGCCCCCAACCCCGGCTTCCTGATGGGGCTGACCCACCCCTCGCTGCTCCCGCTGTACCCCGAGGCGGTCGAGAGTGAGGACGACTGGCAGCAGCCGGAGAACTGGGTCGGCAACGGGCCGTACAACCTGACCGACTGGGTCGCCAACTCGAGCATGCGCCTGGAGCGCAACGAGGAGTACTGGGACGCCGAGAACGTCGCCCTGGACAGCATCGACGTCCAGCTGATCGAGCAGGGGTCGATCAACACCACCGTGCCGTACGAGAACGGCGAAGTGGACATTCAAGATCTGAGTGAACCCGCACAGATCGCCACGTTCATCAATGACCCGGAGTTGGCCGACCAGTTGTACGTGCTGGAGAACTCCAGTACTCACTACCTCACCCTCCTGCGCAGCCGGAACACTGTGCTGGAGGACCCGCAGATACGCAGCGCGCTGAGCCTGGGTCTGGGCCGCGAGGAGATCGCCGGGATCAGCGAGACGAACCAGCCGGCATCCACGCTGGTCTCCCCACTGGTGCCCGGTTGGGACGAGAGCATCGCCGCCCACGACCAGATGTGGGGTGAGGAGGCCGTCGCGGAGGGCCAGCGGCTGCTCGCCGAAGCCGGCTACCCCGACGGCGAGGGCCTGCCGACCATCAACCTGCTTGCGGCCGCTGACTTTCCGGAGCTGGACGCGATGGTGGACACCTGGCAGACCAACCTCGGGATCACCGTGAACAAGGACGTGGTGGAGGCCGGTGTCTACGTCGAGCGCCGGGCCGAGCTGCACGAGGAGGACTACGTCGGCTTCTGGTATGGCTCATTCGGTGGACTCAGCACCTGGTCCCACCAGGTCCAGCAGCTCTGGAACCCGACCTTCACCCGGGAGTTCGCACTCAATGCCGACGGGTACGCGCAGTACCTGGAGGTGAACCAGAACTCCGACCTCAGCCTGACCGACCGGAACGACCAGCTCGAGGAGATCCTGGCCACCGAGTCTGCCCCAGAAGCACAGGCCTACGCCGAACGCGTCGCGGACGCTAGCGAGACCGCCGTCGTGGCGGAGCAGAACGCGATCCTCGCTGAGGCGGCAACGCTGCGAGAGGAGTCCGAGGTCTCCATCCCGGTGTTCTGGGGGTCAGCAGTGATGGTGGCCCAGCCGCGCGTGCAGGGTCTGGAGCTGCACACCCAGTCCGAGCGCTACTACTTCAAGGACATCTGGGTCGACGACGGCGCAGCGTAAGCGGGCGCCCTCACCTGTCCGTGCTCATCAGCTCATCAAGGGAGAAGGCATGTCGCACGCCACTGCAGAAGAGTCCGATCTTCCGGTCCGGTCCCCTCGTTGGTCGCGGAGAGGATTCCTGGCGATGGCCGGCGCCGGAGGTATCGGCATCGCCGGCCTGGATGCCACCCCCGCTCAGGCCGCGCGGACGGTTCTGGTCGGAACTCCGGCGGAGCTCGAGGCGGCGATCGCAGCAGCGCTCCCGGGCGAGACGATCGCGATGAAGAACGGTACCTGGCGGGACATCAAGGTCGCGTTCCGGGCCACCGGCAGCGCGAGCTCGCCGATCACCTTGCGCGCCGAGTCCGCCGGCCAGGTGATCATCTCCGGGGAGTCGTACCTGCAGATCGTCGGCGACCATCTGGTGGTCGACGGCCTGACCTTCCGGGACGGGGCGGCTCCGCTGCAGACGCAGCAGGTGATCGGCTTCGGCGATGCCGGGGACGACGGCAAGGAGACTCCGGGCGTGACCTACGCCAACCACTGCCGCCTCACCAATGTGGTCGTCGACGCCTTCAACAAGGAGCTGGCGCCTGCTCCGGAAGGTACGGATATCTGGGTCAGTCTGTGGGGTCAGCACAACCGGGTCGACCACTGCGCATTCCTCGGCAAGACGAGTCGCTCCAAGGTGATCGTCGGTCGAGGCTTCGACGAACAGGCGAGCTACTTCCAGGTAGACAACAATTACTTCGGCAACGTCGTCGACACCCCCTACAGCGCGGGGTCGGTGGCCATCACCCTGGACAAGACCGACTCGCTGACCGATGGCAGCTCGGTGATCGAACAGAATCTCTTCGAGGACATGCAGGGCCGAGGCCGGATCGTCAGCCTGAAGTGCAGCAACAGCACCATCCGGGACAACACCTTCCGGCGAGCATCGGGCTCCATCTGCAGCCGGTCGGGAAGCTTCAACACCGTCGAACGGAACTTCATCCTCCCCGGTCTCGAGGAGCAGGAGGGGTTCTACACCGGCGGGATGCTGATGATCGGTGAGGGCCACGTGATCCGGCAGAACTACGTCCAGGGATGCAGCCAGAGTGGTCGGGGAGCCTTGGAGCTGTTCGAGGGCAACGCCGACAACGGTCCCGGTGTCGGTAGCTATTACCCGACCAAGGATGTGGTCGTCGAGAACAACACGTTCATCGAGAACTACCGGTCCGTCGTCGTCGGGAAGCTCTACGACCCGGAGAACGGGATCGACGTCCCGGTCGAGAACGTCACCTACCGGGAGAACGCCATCCTCGGCGACGACGCCTCCCCGATCTCATTGATCGAGGAGATCGACCCGCCCGTCGGCGACGTCTACCAGGGCAATCTGTTCTTCGGCGGCAATGTCGACGAGCTCGGCGACGTCCCCGGCATCGAGGTCGCCGATCCGGGCCTGATGGAGCAGGCTGACGGCACCTACAGGTACGCCGAGACCAGTCCGCTCCGGCACAACATGACGACCCTCCCGCTGACCAAGAGCGACGTCGGCCCGACCTGGCCGTGGCAGTGAGTACCTCAGCCGGCTCGTCCTGAACTCCGGCCCGCCGAAGGCCTACCCGGTCCGTCGGGCGGCAGCCGGTCTCGCCCTCTCGGCCGCGGCCCGCCGACGTCCTAGCCGTCGCCGACTGACGCCGAGGCCCCCGAGGGGTCGCTCGCATCCAGCCAGTGGTCCAGGAACTGATAGGACAGCTGCCGAATCTCGGCCGGAAAGTCGTGCGATCCACCGCCCATCAGCATCTCGAACCGTTGCACGTGACCGAGGGAGTCGTAGAGCTGCCGGATGCCCTGCAGGGCTTCGCTGATGGCCTGCCAGTGCGGGAAGATCGCATCCGTCTGCCCGAAGTAGTGGAAGAACGGGCGCGGGGCCACCAGTGCAGCGATCTGGCCGAAGTCGAACGGCACCCGGCCCTGCTCCAATTCGTCGGTGATCGCCGGGAGGTGCGTGTACCAGTCCCGCCGGCCCCAGCGGCCGGGGCGCGGATCGTGGCGAAACGGGCCGAATCCGCAGGAGCTCACCACCGCGCGCACGCGCGGGTCGAGGCCAGCCAGAAAGTAGGCGTTGTAGCCGCCCAACGAGTGCCCGATCGCCCCGATCCGGTCGGCATCGACGAACGGTAGCTGGCACAGCGCATTCAGTGCACTCTGATGGTCGGAGATGTTGCGCGCCACGATGGTGCGGTCCGGATGTTCGCGGTAGAACGGGCTGGTCCGATACGCCTTGTGGCCGTCGTAGATCCGCTCACCGGCGCTCAGACAGTCCGGTGCGATCACCACGTACCCGCGCCGGGCGAGCTCCAGCCCATACGGCCGGCGGCCCTCGCCGGACTCGGTGGTGATGGCTGCCTGGCCGTCCGGGTTCGTGGGGTGGCAGGCGATCATCGCGGGCGCCGGGATGGTGCCGGTGGCCGCGGTCAGGGCACCATCCGGAACCAGCAGGTGCGCCGGTATCGGACCGATGTCGCCGCCGTCGATCTGCACGGACCACCGTTCGAAGGCTTCACCGTCCTCACGAGACTTCTCCCGCACGGTGAGATCGCCGGTTCCCGGTTCATCGAGGACGCCGATGAAGTCCCGCCACACGCTCTCGATCAACGCTCGGCGGTCCGGCCATTCCTGGCCCTCGGGGAGGATCTCCGGTGCATCGGAGCCGGTGTTCAGCTCAGTCAGGCTCACGCTCAGCCGGCTGCTGTGCTCAGTGCCGGGCATCGATGCCTCCTGTTCGACTCGTCCGTTGCTCACACCCTATCGACCACCAGGAGTATTGTCGCCTACTGAATAGGCAATGCGGACAGGCCTAAATAGAACAGGTGCTCCCGCGCGGCCTCGTCGGTGCCACGATGTCCGGATCCGTCCCGACTCGATGAGGCCCTGGCACTACTGTGGAACGGGCCTATCCGGCACCGCGTAGGCACGGCTGCGCATCGCTACCTGGTGCCTCGGAGCTGCAGCTGCGCATCACCATCGGCGTCCTCGCCTACCATGGTGCCAGCAACGATCGCATCGGCGAAGGGTCCATCGGTGGCACGTAAGTCTCGACTGCTCGGTATCGCAGCGTCTCTGACCGCAGCAGGGCTCGCGCTGACGGCCTGCTCGGGCCAGCCCGGTGCGGCCGCCGTGGTGGACGGTCAGCGGATCTCCGAGAACGACGTGGCGCAGACCGTGGAGATCTGGCAGCCGCTGCTGCAGGACCGGCTCAGCCCGGCCGCGATGCTCGCGCCGATGATCCAAGCGCCGGTGCTGCTGGACGTTGCCGCCGATCACGGCATCGGCGCCTCCGTGGATGACGCCGTGCAGTACCTGGACGACCGGGCCGAGCAGGCGCAGGTGACGCCGCCGGAGGAGTACCCGGACGGTGCCGTTGAGGTGGCCAGGATGCAGATCGTCGTCGAGGTACTCAACGGTGGCAGCGTGGACCCCCAGCAGGTCTCCGCTGACCTGACCGAGCGGATCAATGAGCTCGATGTGGAGCTCTCACCCCGCTACGGAGAGTGGGACCCGGAGGCCGCCGGCGGCAGCTTCATCGCGCCGATCACGCCGGAGTGGATCCTCGCCCCGACCGACGAGACCGAGCAACCGCTCGGCTGAGCCACCGTGTCCAACGTGACCACCTCGCCAGCCGAACCGGCAGGACGCACCCTGCTGGACGCCGTCGCCGTGATGGACCGGCTCCGCTCACCGGGTGGCTGCCCGTGGGACGCCGAACAGACGCACGCCTCGCTGGCACCCTACGCCGTGGAAGAGGCGCATGAGCTGGCCGAGGTCGCTGAGACCGGTGACCGGGACGCGCTGGTGGAGGAGCTCGGTGATCTGCTGCTGCAGGTGCTCTTCCACGCCCGAGTGGGTACCGAGGGAACCCTCGGCGCACCGTTCGACATCGACGACGTGGCCGCCACTCTGATCGCCAAGCTGGTCCGGCGGCACCCGCACGTGTTCGCCGACGGGGCCGCCAGCACGCCGGACGAGGTGAACCAGCGCTGGGACGAGATCAAGGCCACCGAGAAGCCGCGCAGCTCCGTGCTGGAGGGCATCCCAGCCGCGCTGCCCGCACTGGCACGTGCACAGAAGGTGCTTTCCCGCGCGGAGCGTGCCGGTATCGACCTGCATCCGGTGGCGGCTGACCGAGCGTCGTCGGACCCAGACCCGGAGCCAGACCCGGGCCCCCACCCCGCCCCGACGGCCACGACGCTGGCTGGCGCGGCGGCGGACCCGGTCCCGCACCCGCACCCGACTGGCCCTGTCGGCTCCGTCGCCGACGACCTGCTCGCCGCCGTCCGCCGTGCCCGCACCGAGGGTATCGATGCCGAGGCAGCGCTGCGCTCCCGAATCCGCGACGTGGAGGCCACAGTGCACGCCGCTGAGGCCGCCCGATCCTGACGGAGGCAACCTTGACGATCGGAGTGGGCTTCTACCCTGACTCCGATCCCGCAACCTACCTCCGTCAGCCCGGCAACCGCTGCACCCGTCCCGCCGGCAACCGCTGCCTGCGCACCCCGGCAACCGCTGCCTGCGCACCCCGGCAACCGCCACGCAGGAGGCCGCCCCGGATCGTCACTGTCTCGTCACCTGCTCCCCGGCGAGCCCGACACCCCCGCCCCACTACAGTGGACCGCGGAAACTGAAGATGATGCACTCTCATGAAGGAGTCAATGTGGCCACAATCGAGGCCGTCGGAGCACGCGAGATCCTCGACTCTCGCGGCAACCCGACCGTAGAGGTCGAGCTCGCCCTGGACGACGGGTCGTTCGCCCGGGCAGCCGTTCCCTCCGGCGCATCCACCGGTGCGTTCGAAGCCGTCGAGCGCCGCGACGGAGACAAGTCGCGCTACCTCGGCAAGGGCGTGGAGAACGCCGTCTCCGCCATCACCGAGACCATCGCCCCGGAGATCCTCGGCCTGGACGCCGCCGACCAGCGGCACCTGGACCAGACCCTGATCGACCTGGACGGCAGCCCGAACAAGGGCAAGCTCGGCGCCAACGCCCTCCTCGGCGTCTCCCTGGCCGCGGCCCGCGCCGCCGCCGAGAGCGCCGACCTCTCCCTGTTCCGCTACGTCGGCGGCCCGAACGCGCACCTGCTGCCGGTGCCGATGATGAACATCCTCAACGGAGGCTCGCACGCCGACTCCAACGTGGACGTCCAGGAGTTCATGGTCGTTCCGATCGGTGCCCAGTCCTTCAAGGAGGCGCTGCGCTGGGGTACCGAGGTCTACCACGCACTCAAGAGCGTGCTCAAGGAGCGCGGCCTGGCCACCGGCCTGGGCGACGAAGGTGGCTTCGCGCCGAACCTGGACAGCAACCGGGCCGCACTCGACCTGATCATGGAGTCCATCGAGAGGGCCGGCTACACCCCCGGCGAGCAGGTGGCACTCGCGCTGGACGTGGCCGCCACCGAGTTCTTCTCCGACGGCGCCTACCAGTTCGAGGGCAAGTCGCTCTCCGGTTCGGAGCTGATCTCCTACTACGAGACCCTGGTCACGGACTACCCGCTGGTCTCCATCGAGGACCCGCTGTCCGAGGACGAGTGGGACTCCTGGGCCGAGCTGGTCGGCAAGATCGGGGACAAGGTGCAGATCGTCGGCGACGACCTGTTCGTCACCAACCCGGAGCGCCTGGCTAAGGGCATCGAGCTCGGCGCGGCCAACTCGCTGCTGGTCAAGCTGAACCAGATCGGCACCCTCACCGAGACGCTGGAAGCGGTCACGATGGCCCAGCGCGCCGGCTTCACCGCGATGGTCTCGCACCGTTCCGGGGAGACCGAGGACACCACGATCGCCGATCTGTCCGTGGCAGTGAACGCCGGCCAGATCAAGACCGGTGCCCCAGCCCGCGGCGAGCGGATCAACAAGTACAACCAGCTGCTGCGGATCGAGGACGAGCTGGACGACGCGGCGCAGTACGCCGGCCGCTCGGCCTTCCCGCGGTGGAAGGGTGTTGGCGCCTGATCAGCCGAGTCTGATCGGCCCCGCCGGGCCCGCTCACCCAGAGCACTACAACGACGGCGGAGCCCACCGTGCCACGGTGGGCTCCGCCGTCGTTGTTCTCCTCCGGGCAAGCCGGCTGCACTTCTCCTGGGCCCGCACAGTGGGTCAACCGACGCCAACCGCCAGGGCTCGAGTGGTCGCGTGTGCAGGGTCCTCAGCGCTGCGCCCCGGCTCAGGTGACCACTCGGCGAGATGGCTGGCGCGACCTCGGTCGGTGGCAGATGGGCAGTGCTACCCGGCGACTCGCGCCGCTGCGCTCCCGGCCAATCGGCGGACGCTGCGAGACTATGAGCAGGTGAACACGCGACGCCCACCCACGCCGCGCAGCCGTACGCGGGCTGCGGGGACCGGGGCGTCGGCTCGCACGAGCAGCGGCTCCGCACGATCGCGGAGCACCAGCCCTCGGCGGCCGGCGGCCACCGGCACCAAGGGCAGCGCCGCGACCGGCACCCGCAAGGCTCCGCCCTCGGTCCCGCCCCGCCCGCGCGGGAAACCGGGGGCCAAGTCCGCGACCCGCAGAGGTTCCGCCCGGAAGGCGCCAGCCCAGAGCGAGACAGCGAACGAGCCGCGGCAGATCACCGTCCGCGGCCTGGTGCTTTTCGTTGTGGTGCTGATGGCCTTCATCGTGCTCGCCCCCACGCTGCGCGCCTATGTCGCCCAACAGGAGCAGCACCGCGAGCTCGCCGCCCAGATCGTGGCCACCGAGGAGCGCAACGTCGTGCTGCAGGATGAGATCGACAAGTGGGACGACCCGGCCTTCGTGCAGGCCCGCGCCCGCGAGCGGCTCGGTTTCGTGATGCCGGGGGAGACGCCGTACCGTGTGGTCGACCCGCAGACCGTGACCGGTGAGGAGGTGCCTGATGAGCTCGGTGAGGACGGCCCCGTCTCGGTGCCCCAGGAGGGCCCCTGGTACCTCACCGTCTGGGAATCCGTCCAGGTGGCAGGCGAGGCCGACGAGTGAGCGCTGAGGCGCCCGGACCACTGCGCGCCGGCGACCTCGACGTGATCGCCGAGCAGCTGGGCCGCCCACCCCGCGGAGTCGTGGGGGTGGCCGCACGGTGCGTGTGCTCGCGCCCGTTGGTGGTGCGCACGGCGCCACGGCTGGAGGACGGGACCCCGTTTCCCACGACGTTCTACCTGACCGTACCCGGTGCGGTGAAAGCGGTCGGCACCCTGGAGGCCGACGGCATGATGCGGGAGATGACCGACCGCCTCGCTGAGGACGAGGGGCTGGCCGCCGCCTACCAACGCGCCCACACCGACTACCTGCGCCGCCGCGCCGAACTCGGCGAGGTGGCCGAGATCGAGGGCATCTCCGCCGGTGGCATGCCCACCCGGGTGAAGTGCCTGCACGTGCTGGTGGCGCACTCGCTGGCCGTCGGGCCGGGGGTCAACCCGCTCGGGGACGAGGCGCTGGAGCTGATCGCCCACGTGTGGCGCCCGGACCGGTGCACCTGCTGAGACTGCCGGCGCCGCTACTCCCGGGCGGTCGCCACCATCAGTAGCGGGTCGGATGTGGGGCGCGTTGACCGGGCTGGCTGCGGGCATTGCCGGTACTGTGAGCCCGATTCTGCGGCGAGTGGAGAAAGGCTCTGATGGGCGTCGACGACGTGACGAAGACGGCGAAGGACGCAGGCCGTCAGGCGGAGTCGAGCACAGCGCTCGACCGCGCGGTGCGGGTAGGGCTGAGCTCCTACGGGGTGGTGCACCTGCTGCTCGCCTGGCTGATGCTCCAGCTGGCGTTGGGGTCCCGCAATGCCGACGTGAGCACCTCGGGCGCGCTGCGTGCGTTGGCGGGAGGCACCGCCGGGCGGGGTCTTCTGGTCATCCTCGGAGCCGGATTCGCTGCGCTGGTGCTCTGGCAGCTGCTGGAGACGTTCGTCGGGCACCGCAGCCAGCAGGGGGTACAGCGTGCCCTTCGGCGGGCGGTCTCACTCGGCCGGGCGGTGATGTACGGCGCTCTCGGGGTGAGTGCGGTGAAGATCGCCCTCGGCTCGAGCTCGAGCGGCACGCAGACCCGGCCGGACACTCTCAGCGCTCGACTGATGGACATGCCCTATGGAAGCGTGCTGGTCGCGGCTGTGGGAGTGGCCGCGATCGGTTACGCCGTGGGTACCGTCTACTGGGCCCTGTCCAGGCGGTTCGAGGAGAATCTGGAGAGCAGAGGCGTCGTCGGCGCCCGCGGTAAGGCCATCGGTGCCTTTGCGAAGGTCGGCTACACGGCGCGGGCCGTGGGTTTCCTCCTCGTTGGGCTGTTGTTCGTCTGGGCAGCAGCAACCCGGGACCCGGAGCGCTCCGGTGGGCTCGACGAGGCCCTGGCTCGGCTGCTCGAGCAACCTTTCGGTCCAGCGGCCCTGGTGATCGTGGCCGCCGGATTCACCTGCTTCGGCCTGTACTGCTTCGCCTGGGCGCGGCACCTGTCCCGCTGACCGGGTCGCAGTGGTCGTCGGCCGAGCCCGCGGCCGCGCCTGCCGTCTCGGTGCCCGTTCCGGGCTGCCGTGCGGCGAGTGCGGCGAGTGCCGGGTCAGACGTGGCAAGGTAGGCGCCGTGACTCGTGTGGCAGCCATCGACTGTGGGACCAACTCCATCCGCCTGCTCATCGCCGACCGGGCCGAGGGTGCCCTCGTCGATGTGGTGCGCCGGATGGAGATCGTCCGGCTCGGGCAGGGGGTGGACCGCACCGGCAGACTGGACCCACAAGCGCTGGAACGCACCCTGGCCGCGACCCGGGACTACGCCGCCGAGTGCCGCACCCACGGCGTGCAGGCCCTGCGGTTCGTGGCCACCTCCGCCACCCGGGACGCTGAGAACCGGGAGGAGTTCTTCGCCGGGGTGCGCGAAGCGCTCGGCGTCGAGGTGGAGGTGATCACCGGCGAGGAAGAAGCCGCCCTCTCCTTCGCTGGCGCGGTGAGCATCCTTGGTGCGCAGGACCCGGCACCGAATCTGGTGGTGGACATCGGTGGCGGTTCCACCGAGCTGGTGCTGGGTGAGCGCCAGGTGGACCGGGCGATCTCGCTGGACATCGGCTCGGTGCGGATGACCGAGCGGCACATCCGCACCGACCCGCCGGCCCCGGAGCAGGTGGCTGCCGCCCGCGGGGACATCGGCGCCGCCCTGGACCGGGCCGCTGACGAGCTGGACCTGAGCCGGGTGCGCACGCTGGTGGGGGTGGCCGGGTCGGTGACCACGCTGACCGCGCTCGCCCTCGGGCTGGACGCCTACCGTCCGGAGCAGATCAACGGAGCGCGGCTCTCGCTCGAACACGTGCGGGCCGCCGCGCAAGCGCTGCTCACCATGTCGCGCCAGGAACGGGGCGCCCTCGCCTTCATGCACACGGGCCGGGTGGACGTGATCGGTGCCGGAGCCCTGATCTGGGCCGAGGTGGTCGATCGGGTCGCCCAGGCGGTCGCCGACGGCGGAGGTCACCTGGACGAGGTCATCACCAGTGAGCACGACATCCTGGACGGTATCGCCCTCTCGGTCTGAGGTCGGAGCGGTCCGCGAACGCAGGTTCGCGCGGCGCCATCGCGCGCACTGCGGTGCCAGAGAGCGGTCCGCGAGCGGGAGCCGATCAGCTCTCGGTGACGCCCTCGTACAGGCCGATGGTGTTGCCGTCGGCGTCGGTGAACACGGCGAACCCACTGGTGTCGGAGATCGGGCTCCTGCCCATCACCACCTCACCGCCGAGCGCGGTGACCTTGGCCAGGGTGTCCTCGATCGAGTCGACCTCGACGTAGGACCGTGGCTGGGTGAAACCCTCGCCACGCGGAGCCAGCCCGCCGCCGCTGATCTGGTTCGGAGCTCGCCACATCGGGTAGCCCTCGAAGCCGGGGATCTCGCTGATCTGCCAGCCGAACAGCTCGTGGTAGAAGCGGGTGGCCCGGTCCAGGTCGCCGACCGGAATATCGATGTGGGTGATGTCGCCGTGCGCCATGAGAGGCCCTCCGTAGCGATCGTTGGTGGCAGAGACTCTGCTCCGACCAGCCACGGGCGTCAAGAGGGGACGGTCGGCAGCCACACCAGCCCGGCGGTCGCCCCAGCTCAGTCCGCCTTGACCACCTTGCCGCGCCTGACCACCGGGTTCTCGCCCATGTCCTCCAGCTCGAGCCCCTTCGTCTCCGGGATCTTCCAGAGCACGAAGAAGAACGAGAGCAGCGCGAAGGTGGCATAGAACCCGTACGCGAAGGTGAGGCCGATCTCCGCGAAGGCGGGGAACGTCGTCGAGATGAAGAAGTTGGCCACCCACTGCGCTGCTGCCGCCACCGAGAGTGCGGCTGCCCGGATCCGGTTCGGGAACATCTCTCCGAGCAGCACCCACACCAGCGGTCCCCAGCTCGCCCCGAACCCGACGACGAACACGTTCGCGCTGATCAGCGCCACCAAGGACCACGGTTCACCGAGCTCGGCCGTGGCCTCGCCGTCCGGGCCGGTGACCATCGTGGCGAAGGAGAACGCCAGGGCCATCAAGCCCAGGGAGAGCGTCATCAGCACCGACCCGGCGAGCAGGATGGGTCGCCGCCCCACCTTGTCCACCAGCAGGATCGCCACGATCGTCACCACGATGTTCGTCACCGAGGTGATCACCGTGATGGTCAGCGCATCGGACTCCTCGAACCCGACCGAGCGCCACAGCGTGGTGGAGTAGTAGAAGATCACGTTGATACCGACGAACTGCTGGAACACCGAGAGCAGGATGCCTACCCAGACGATCGGCTTCAGCCCCAGCCGATGGCCGCGCAGATCGCCCAGGGACTCTCGCTTCTCCACTTGCAGGGTCTTGCGGATCTGCTCGATCTTCAGGTTGACGTCCAGCTCACCGGTGAAGTCGTGCAGCACCTGGGACGCCTTGTCCAGCTTCCCGCGGGCCACCAGGAACCGCGGTGACTCGGGCAGCTTGATCGCGATGATCCCGTAGACGGCCGCCGGGATGGCCTCGGCCAGGAACATCCACCGCCACGCTTCCTGGCCGAACCAGAGCATCTCGGCGGCACCACCGGCAGTGTTCGCCAGGAGCGCGTCGGAGAGCAGGGCGGTGAAGATACCGGTCACGATCGCCAGCTGCTGCAGCGACCCGAGCCGGCCGCGCACCCGGGCGGGGGAGACCTCCGCGATGTACGCGGGCGCGATCACCGACGCGGCGCCGACGCCGAAGCCGCCGATCACCCGCCAGACGATCAGATCCACCACGCCGAACGCCAGGCCCGAGCCGATTGCGGAGATGAAGAACAGTACCGCCGCGATCATCATCGTCGGAACCCGGCCGAGCTTGTTCGCCACCGGCCCCGCGAACCAGGCCCCCACCGCGCAGCCGAGCAGCGCCGAGGAGACCGCGAACCCCTTCAGGCCGGCACCCAGCTCGAACTGCCCGGCCAGCGCATCGACGGCACCGTTGATCACCGCAGTGTCGAAACCGAAGAGGAATCCGCCGAGCGCTGCGGCGATGCAGATCCCGACCACGCGGGCATTCAGACGGTTGACTGCCGGCTTGTCCTCCACGACGACCGCTCCTCCCTCGGCGCCGGTACTCAGCGCCGTGGCAGTGAGGCTACGGCCTCCGGCGGCGGTGCGCGCGTCGAGTGTGGACTGCACCACACCTCGCTGGCGGCGCCGCCAGCTCAACGTCCAGACGGAGCCGCTTCGACCGGCGGGTTCGCGTTCCGATAGGGCACCTGGAACGTGGCGGTGAAGGCCTCGAACAGGCCATGGTCACCGTGCGCGGTGATCTCGCCACGATCGACGGCGTCTGCCAGTTCCAAGTCCCCGGCCAGTACGTCGCGAAAGGCTGGACCACCCTCGAGGCTGAGAGTGGCGTCCTCGCGCGGACCTACGCCCACCTGCACCACGCCGTCCTCGAGGACAGCATGTGCCACAGCATCACCCACCCGGACCTGGTAGACGGTCCTGCCGGTCCGGTCCGCAGCCGCCGTGCTCGAGCGGATGCCCGATCGCAGCGCACTCGCCAGCGACGCGGCGGTCACGACCTCGCCGGGGCGCGGTTCCCGCATGTCCGCGGCACCCCATCGCGCCAGGGCATCCAGGGCAGGGATGAGCTCCTGCCCACGCTCGCTCACCCGGTAGCGGACTGACCGGTCCGGCGCCTCGCTGAGCTCGCGCACGATCAGTCCGTCGGCCTCCAGCTCCTTGAGTCGGCGTGCCAGCCCATTGGACGGGATGCCCGGCAGTCCTTCCTGCAGCTCGGAGTAGCGGCGCGGTGCGAGGAGCAGATCGCGTAGCACCAGGATCGTCCAGCGCTGACCCAGCAACTCCGCGGCATGTGCCAGCCCACAGAACTGGCCGTAGGAACGATCTCGCATGCGATCCAGTGTACGTCTTGACTGATAGCCATGAAGTACGCTTCACTAAATGAAGTTCAAAAGGAACTGTTCCAACAAGGACGTACAGCAACGCAATCGCCGCAGTAGAGCGGGCGGTAGCGGAAACGAGAGGACAGGGTATGGGCGCGATCGTGGTGCAGGCATTCCTCACCCTCGACGGCGTGGTGCAGTCGAGCAACGAAGAGGACGAGACGCCGATGGAGCAGCCGAACTGGACGCTCGACTATGACGCCGAGCACGGTGGTGAAGAGATCAACGCGCTGGTCCGGCAGTGGGAGACGCGGACGGCCGCTCTGTTGCTGGGCCGGATCACCTACGAGATCTGGGCGGGAGCCTGGGGCGTCTGGGACGAGAACGCCGGCGGGCTGGAAGGAGAGCTGACGCGCCGCTACAACCGGGTGCCGAAGTTCGTCGCCTCCACGACGTTGACCGAGCTTGGCTGGAAGGACTCCCACCTCCTCGATGCGGATGTACCTGCTGCTGCGAGAAGGCTGAAGGATCAGATCGACGGCGAGATCCGCGTCTGGGGCAGTACGCAGCTGATCCGCACGCTCGCCGAGAACGACCTCGTCGACGAGTACCGGCTGGCGCTCTACCCGCTGGTGCTGGGCCGGGGCACGAAGCTGTTCGGTGAGGGGTTCCCCGCCTCGACCTTCGCCCGGGTCGAGACCGAGCCCCTCTCCACCGGGGTCGTCGTGAACACCTTCCGCCGCACGGGGGCTGCCCGCGCCGGTGCTGTGCGGTAGCGGCGCCTGAGCAGGCCTGCCGGGAGTTAGCGAGCGGCGGGCCGCGCAGCGCCGGCTCGGTACAGTGAACAAATGACCGACGACGCACCCGGTACCCCCGCCACTGAGGCGCTGGCCGCCTCCGGCCTGGCACACGAGGTCACCCGGCACGGCCCGGTGCGCTCGCTGGCCGAGGCAGCCTCCGCCCGCGGTGTGGACCCCGGCGACATCGTGAAGACGATGGTGGTGCGCCGCGGCAAGGGCGACTACCTGTTCGTGCTGGTTCCCGGGGACCGGGCGATCTCCTGGCCGAAGCTGCGCACGCTGCTCGGGGTGAACCGGCTCTCCATGCCCGATGCCGCCACGGCGAAGGACGTCACCGGGTACGAGCGCGGCACCATCACCCCGTTCGGCGCTACCCAGGCGTGGCCGGTGGTCGCCGACGAGCGGATCCGTGGCCGCCGGGTCTCGATCGGGGCCGGCGGGCACGGCATTGCCGCCACGGTCGACGGGGACGCCCTGACCGACCACCTGCACGCGGAGGTGGCGGACGTGACTGACCCTGCGCCGTCGTGAGCGAGCAGCTGCCACACCCGCGCACCGGTGACCTCTACCCGTCCCCGGTGCCGCCCGGCACCGGTTGGCCCGGTGATCCGGCAGCACCGCGGACCACCCGTGCCCAGAACGGCGACCAGGTCAAGCGCCTGGCCGCCTCCGCCCGCAGCCTCGAGGTGCTCGATGCCCGCTCGAGCGTCTGCCAGGCCTGCCCGCGGCTGGTGGCGTGGCGCGAGGAGGTGGCCCACCGCCGTCGGCGTGCGTTCGCCGACCAACCGTATTGGGGCAGGCCGGCACCGGGCTTTGGAGACCCGAAGGCTCGGCTGCTTCTCGTGGGCCTGGCCCCGGCCGCGCACGGGGCGAATCGCACCGGGCGGGTGTTCACCGGCGACCGGTCCGGGGACTGGATCTTCGCCGCGCTGCACCGCGCCGGCTATGCGAACCAGCCGCTCAGCGTGGACGCCGCGGACGGGCTGGCCCTCACCGATGCCCGGATGGTCGCCGCTGTGCGCTGCGCGCCGCCGGACAACGCCCCCAGCCCCGACGAGCGGCACACCTGCGCCGGCTGGCTGGACCGGGAGATCGAGCTGCTTACCCCCACGGTGACGGCGATCCTCGCTCTGGGCGGGATCGGCTGGCAGGCCACGTTCGCCGCACTGCGCCGGCTCGGCTGGACGGTGCCACGGCCGCTGCCGAAGTTCGGTCACGGGGCAGAGGCGCTGGTGTTCCCACCCGAGCGCCGCGGTGGGGGACGTGCGCCGGTGCACGTGTTCGGCTGTTACCACGTCTCCCAGCAGAACACCTTCACCGGCCGGCTCACCGAGGAGATGCTCGACGGCGTTCTCACCCGGGCGCGGGACGTCTGACCGGTCCCTTCGCTCGAGCCGGTCGATGGTTGGTCGGCGTGCTCGCTGCGCGTTCGTACTCTGGTTCGGGGCGGGCAAGCCCCCGGTTGCGAGCGTGTGCAAGACCACGGTGCCGGCCTCGGCCGCTCACCCTAGAGTGGAGGTATGAGCGAAGCACCTACCCTCAGTGCCCGCACCGGCCGGGCCCGTAAGGTCCCCCGGATCCTGGTTCTGGGCGGAGGCTATGTCGGGTTGTTCACCGCACTGCAGATCCGCAAGCGGATGGGCCGGCGCGAAGCGGCGATCGTGGTGGTGGATCCCCGCTCCTACATGACCTATCAGCCATTCCTGCCTGAGGCGGCTGCCGGGTCGATCGAGCCGCGGCACGTGGTCGCCCCGCACCGCCGGCTGCTCCGCGGGTCCACGGTGCTCTCCGGGCGGGTGACCGACCTGAACCACGGCGCTCGCAAGGCCACGATCACTCCGGTGGAAGGGGAGTCCTACGACGTCTCCTACGACCACGTGGTGGTCGCCCTCGGCGCGGTCGCGCGCGTGCTGCCGATCCCGGGCCTGGCTGAGAATGGCATCGGGTTCAAGCAGATCGAAGAAGCGATCGCCCTGCGGAACCAGGTGCTGAACAAGATGGATGTGGCCGCCTCCACCTGGGACCCGGAGGCACGGCGCCGGATGCTCACCTTCACCTTCGTGGGTGGCGGCTTCGCCGGAATCGAGGCGATCGGCGAGATCGAGGACATGGCGCGCGCCGCCTGCAAGGACTTCGACTCCATCCGCCCCGAGGACCTGCGGTTCGTGCTCATCGAGGGCACCCGCCGGATCCTGCCCGAGGTGGGCGACGAGCTCGGCGGCTACGCGCTCGAACAGCTGCGCCGCCGCGGTATCGAGATCAAGCTGAACACGTTCCTGAACTCTGCCGAGGACGGGCACATGGTCTGCTCCGACGGGGACGAGTTCGACTCGGACACCCTGGTCTGGACCGCTGGGGTGAAGGCCAACCCGGTGATCGCCGCCTCTGACCTGCCGATCGACAAGCAGGGCCGGGTGCGCACCCTGCCCACTTTGCAGGTGGTCGATGACGAAGGCTCCGTGGTCGAGGGAGCCTGGGCCGCAGGGGACTGCGCCGGTGTCCCGGACATCTCCACCGGCGAGCCGGACGTCTACTGCGGCCCGACGGCGCAGCATGCGGTGCGTCAGGCCCGGCATCTGGGCGACAATATCGTCCGGCACCTCGGTGGTGAGGCGGTCACCGACTACTCGCACAAGAACATGGGCACGGTCGCCTCGCTCGGGCTGTACAAGGGGGTCGCGCAGATCCAGGGGATCAAGTTCCGTGGCCCGCTCGCCTGGTTCATGCACCGGACCTATCACATGTGGGCCATGCCGAGCTTCAACCGCAAGGCCCGCATCCTGCTGGACTGGACCACTGCGCTGATCTTCAACCGGGAGATGGTGGCCCTCGGGTCGCTGCAGAGCCCGCGTGAGGCTTTCACTGCCGCAGCCGCGGACCGGGCGGACCGGGCGAACAAGGAGCCGGTGGGCAAGTAGCGCGCTCGGACCGGTGACCGGGGCGCCATGCGCTCCGCGTCGCCGCATGACGGTCTGTAGTTCGCGGTGGTATCTGACGCACACGGAAAGGACCTGCAGGTACCGCATCGTGCTGCAGACGCGTGTCTCCAACTGGTAGGTCAGCTGCCCGTAGGATGCCCAGAGCAGCCGCCCCTATAGCCCAACCGGCAGAGGCAGCCGACTTAAAATCGGTTCAGTCTGGGTTCGAGTCCCAGTGGGGGCACCGGAGCGGTCAGGACGTGCGTTTCGTCGAGCTTCCAGCCAGATCTGGATCGCCCGCCTCACGCGCTGCTGGTGACCGGGTTCGCCGCCTTCCAGTGCCGGGACGTTGCTGGTTGAGCTGGCACACCTTGGGACGACGGTGACGAACTCGCGGTGCGGCGACTGCGCAGCTCCTGGTCCCGTTCACGGGCCGTTGTGGACCGCTGTTCGGCCAGTGGCGACTGGAACGAACACTAGTGCGAGAAGGGTAGGGATGCCCAGCGCCCACGCGATGGCACCGCCTCCGCCGAAAGCGAGTCCCGCCCCAGCGAGGAGTGCGCCGGTAAACACGCCCAGGCTCATCCCAGCCGCGTTGATGCTGTAGGCGGCTGCCGTCAGCTCGTCGCCCCGCTCTGCGATCAGCGTGGTGATCAACGCTGCGACGATGGCGTGGCAGAAGCCCATCAGAACCGTCGCGATCAACGCCCCGGCGAGGACCTCTGTGGTGAACAGAGCGATGAGTGCGATGGCGGCCCCGATCAGTCCCAGGGCGAGGAGCAGCTTCTGCCGACGGCGACCTCCTCTCGCCCAGCGGCCGGCGAGGAAGTTACCGGTGAAGAACGACGCCCCGCTGAGGGTCCAGACGAGCGTGACTGCGGTCGGTTCGAGGCCGAAGCGGTCGTGGTAGTGCGCCGCGAGGACGGCGAGGTAGCCCATGAACGCCGTGGTGCGTAGGAAGGCGATCGCGACCAACGCGAGAAGATCGTGGCGGTGGCGCAACTGCGCGAAGGACACCGCGTACGGAAGGCGTGGTGCACTGCCGGCCCGGGGAACTCGCGATGCCCGGAGGAAGAACACGGCGAGGATCGAGGCGGCGATGGCGGTGATCCACAGGACGCCCTGCCAGCCGCGCCAGAGGGCGATTCCACCGATCACGGGCGCGGCAAGCACTGCTGCGAGGGACTGTGTGGCGGTGACGATCGTTGCCGCCCGTCCGGAGTCGCCCCGGTTCGGGTACCTGGTGGTCGCGGTCAGGAGCAGCGTGGGCGTGAGGATCGCCGTCGCCGCACCAATACCCACGCAGAAGACGATGAGAGTTGGAAGCGTGCCAACGGTGGCGATCAGGCTCGTGCCGGACAGCATCACGAGGCTGGCGGCGGTGGTATGCGGTGCTGACCATCGTGCGATCAGTGGCGCGATCCCGATCCCGGTGACGAGCGCCGCGACTCCGCCGAGTCCCCGAAGCATCCCCACCACCGACGTCTCCTCATTCGCGGCTGCGGCAATCGGGACGAGAAAGGTGGAGAAGATCGTGAACGGGAACAGGCTGATCACGGCCGCGAGGAGCACTGGCCACAACGCTCGAACGATCAAGTGGTCCGGTGCGGTCAGTCTGGGACCGTCAGCCCTACCGGGACTCGGCGTACTCACGGAGATAGTCGGCGAAGCGTTCGAGGCCATCGATGTTTCGCGGACTGGAGATCGCCTCGTTGTAATCGAGGATGTAGAAGTTCTCGTTGACCACAGCGGGCAGTGTTGCCGTCGCAGGGTTGGACTTCAGGAAGTCGATCTTCTCCGTGGCCGGCTGGTCCTGATACTCCAGGATGATGATCACCTCGGGTTCTGCTTCGACCACCGCCTCCCAGGTGGCCTCGGTCCAGCGCGCTTCGACGTCGCCGAAGATGTTCACTCCGCCGGCGAAGGTGATGATGTCGTTCGGCGGGACCTGGCTGGCTGCGGTGAAAGGCTTATCGGTGCCGGAGTCGTACAGGAAGACGTTGATCGGGTCGCCCTCCGGGGCCCGCTCCTGCACCGCTTGGACCCGCTGCCTGTAGTTGGCGACGAGGTCGGCCGAGCGATCCTCGACGTCGAAGATCTGGCCGAGGCGCTCAAGGTCTGTGTACAGGCCTTCGAACGGGGTGTGTTCTTCGGGGTAGCCCGGGTAGTTGAAGCACGATTCGGCGTGCATGAAGCTCTGGATGCCGAGCGTGTCCAGAATCTCCGGGGTGATACCGCGCGAATCGGAGAACCCAGAGTTCCACCCGGCGACCACGAAGTCTGCATTCGCGTCGACGACGAGTTCGCGATTGAGGAGATCATCCGAGAGGAACTCCACGCTCTCGTACTCGGCCGCCCACGGGGATTCGCTGACCGGAGGGTTCGCGGGTGGGAGGACATATCCGTGCACGTGATTGGCCAGCCCTAGTGCGAACATCTTGTCGGCGCTACCCCCCTCGTAGACGACGGCACGCTGTGGGGTGGTGTACTCCACGGCTTCACCACACCGGTTGACGGTGACGGTCGACGCTGTGTCGTCCCCCTCGTCGGGGGCGTCGATCTGTGCGCCGCATCCTGCCAGCAGGAGTGCTCCTGCTGCGGTCGCCATGATCGCCGCGACTCTCGTTCGGCTACGTGCGATGGGCGTCATCACTGGGTTCCTCTCATCGTGGGGACTGGCTCGGCGGTGGGCTGCATGGGCTCGGCGGTGAGATCGAAGAGCAGTTGAGGGTCGTCGGTGATCGGGTGGTTCACGATGGAGACCTGCACGCCGAAAACCTGAGCGATCAGGGTTTCGGTCAGCACATCCCGGGGCGTTCCGTTGGCGATGAGCTGCCCGTCCGCGAGAACACCGATCCGGTCGCAGGCGGCTGCGGCGAGGTTCAGGTCGTGGAGGACGACGACGACGGTGAGGCCGCAGCGTCGCAGGTATCCCAGGATCTGGATCTGGTGGCGGAGGTCCAGGTGGTTGGTCGGTTCATCCAGGACCAGTACCCGGGGTTGTTGCACCAGCGCCCTGGCGATCAGGACGCGCTGCTTCTCGCCGCCGGAGAGTTCGAGGATCCCTCTGTGCTCAAGGTGCAGGACATCCATCTGTCGCATCGCGCGCTGGCAGAGTTGTCGCCCGGCCTCGTTGAGAGGTTCGTTCCCGCGAGTGTGCGGTGTCCGGCCAAGAGCGACCACCTCGGCGACGGTGAAGTCGAAATCCGCTCCACTCTCCTGGGTCAGCGCTGCCGTCCGCTGTGCGCTTTCCCGAAGTGGGAGCTGCCAGATCTGATCCCCGCCGACCCGCACCACGCCGCTGGAGGGTTTCAGCGCGCGGTACACGCAACGTAGCGCTGTCGACTTCCCGGAGCCGTTTGGCCCGACCAGGCCGACGACCTCGCCGACGAGTGCCGTCAGGCTCAACCGCTGGACCAGGTCGCGCCCATCCATGGTGACGGTCAGCTCGTCAATGTGCAGTTCCATCACTTGCCCCCGAAGACGTAGCCTTTGCGACGCATCAGGTAGATGAACACGGGCACACCGATGATCGCGGTGAGAACCCCGACGGGTAGTTCCCGTGGGGCAGCGAGCGTCCGGGCGAGCAGGTCCACCCAGACCATCAAGGACGCGCCGATGAGAGGGGTGATCAGGAGTAGCCGTGCGTGGGTCGCGCCGATCAGCATGCGGGTGATGTGCGGCGTGACCAGTCCGATGAATCCGATCGTTCCACTGACGGCGACCATCGCGCCGGTCATCACAGCGGTGATCACGAAGAGCGACTTCCGGGTCCGCGTCGCATCGATCCCGAGACTTGCTGCCGTCTCGTCGCCCAGAGACATCACGTCGAGTGGTCGGCTGAACCTGCGGATCACGACAGTTCCCGCCATCACGACGCCAGCAGCAATCGGCAAAGCTCCCCAGGTCGCGGCGCCGAAGGAGCCCATCGTCCAGAACAACACCGTACTTGTGGCCTCACCGGTGGGGGCGAAGTAGATCATCACGCTCATCACCGCTTGGAACCCGAACGAGAGCGCCACGCCGGTGAGGACAAGTCGTAGCGGGCTAGCGCCGGTCTTTCCATAGGCGATCGTGTACACCAGAACGGTCGCCCCGATCGCGCCGATGAACGCGCCGACGGAGACCGCATAGATCCCGAGCGCCGACAGTGCTCCGAACAGCGACACGGTGACGGCCCCGACCGACGCACCCGACGAGACCCCGAGGATGTAGGGGTCGGCCAGAGCGTTTCTCACCAATGCCTGAATCGTGGCGCCCACCGTCGCGAGCCCCGCGCCAACGGTTGCGGCCAGGAGTACCCGAGGCGTCCGGATCTGCCAGATGATCTGGTAGCGGGTGACCTCGTCGGCGGAGATCGTCCCACCCGTCACCGCCGCCCAGAGGTAGCGAGCGGTATCGGCCGGAGGAACCAGGGACGATCCCAGTCCGATCGCGACAAGGATCGAGACGAGCAGCGCAGCAGTGAGACCCGCCATGAGAACGGCGGCGCGGCGGGAACCAGTGGACCGGTCGCCGTCGGGCGCGGGTGCAGGCCGCAGTGCGGTCAGCTCAGGGCCAGCCGGCATCAGTTGTCGCAGAAGAGTGCTGTTCTCATAATGAGAACTATTATCAACAGAGCGTGCGCACGGGTCAAGTGAAGTCCCCGAATGGTGGGTGCCGACGTGCCGGTAGCACACCAGCCCGGACCTCCTTGATACCCAGCTGATCGGCTACCCGCGTGCTGCGCGCTCACCATCGCCGGTGAGCAGAACGGTCTGCAGGTTCTGCGCGTGCGGGCGAAGCCGGTCGGCCGGCCAGAGGGCGCCGACCACCTCCTGCCCGCGGGCGAGGAGGACCACGGTGTACCCCGGGGCCCAAGCCCTGATCGGCGTCGTGGCGCAGGGCAGCGGGGATCGGTATCTCGTGCTCGCGGATCAGGTCCGCACTACCGGCGAGTTGACCGTCGACATGTGCCGAGGCGCCGAGCCCCGGCCTGGAAGTGAATCCGTGTCCTCGGGGGTGGCACGGTGGAACGGCCAGGCCGCCCAGGTGACGACCGGCACCGCGATCAGCACGCAGACCGCCTCCCGGCCGGGGAATCGCCACCCGGGCACGAGTACGAGGACGATGGTCAGGTAAATCAGTGGAACGGTGAGCAGAGGGGAGAGGATCAGCCGTCGGTGCAGGGCCGTGATCCAGATCTCGGTGGCCCGTCGGGACCGGTCAGGCACAACGCTACAAGGCGTCCGGATCGGTCTTATCGGCGCCGTATCCCGCGAGAGGGCTCAGCACTATTCGCTCGACCGATCGTGCCACCGCCCTCAGCACCGTTCGCGGCATCGCCCGATGGCCCCTGCTGGGTGGTCGCGAGCACGCTCTGGTCGCCGGCGGTCAGCAGGACGGCACCGGTCGGGGCGATCAGTTCCGGGATCGCGATGTCGCCCGACCCTGCCGAGTCGTAGCCGACCGCGATCTCCCCGGTGAGGGTGTTGTGCACCCGGACCGCGCCGCCGTCGAGCAGGTAGACCAACGCACCCCCGACGGCCCGGAACTGCGCCTCTGCTCCGGCCGGTGCTGACCAGGACGCCTCGCCCTCGGGGTCGAGGCCGTGCAGCCCGTCCGCGTCCAGCAGCACCCGGGCACCGGTGGCCGCGTCGGTGACCGCATCCCGTACGCCTTCGGCAAGCACCGCACCGTCGGTGAGATCCAGCAGGCTGTGCCCCTCGGCTCCGACGTCCAGCAGCGCGACGTCCTGGCCCGGGTTGGTGCCGGCGGCCGCGGCGACCTCATCTGCCGACCAGCCGTAGTCGCTCAGCGGCACCTGCCAGCGGACCTCCAGTCCGTTCCCGCCGCCCGACTCCAGTGCGGTCAGCTCCGTCTCGTCGACGGCCAGCAGCACGCCGTCGTACTCGCCCACCATCCGGGTGTCCACAGGGTCGGCCACGTCGAGGGTCCGCCCGGTGTCGGCGTCCAGTGCGACGGTCCCCGCCGGTTGACCGAAGGTGTCTGGCATCTCGGCGTACACCAGTCCCGGGCCCCGGTGCGGACCGGGTACCTCGACCGGGCCCCAGACCAGGTCGCCGGTGTGCAGATCGTGGGCGCTGACGGTAGTGGCCAGCTCCGCCGATGGACCGCCCACATCAGCGAGCACGGCGATGTCCTGTCCCTCGGTCGTGCTGGTCAGCACGAAGCCGGTACAGCTGGCCGGTCGCTGCGCCCACCACAGGATGCTCCCGTCGGCGTCGACGGCCCGGAACTCGAGCGCGCCGTCGGTCTCCTGCGGAGCCACGAACACGCCGTGGTGTTCCTGGGCAGCCCCGATGGGCCACGGCGGGGCCACCAGGGCGAGCTGCTCGATCTGGTACGGCAGCCACAGGTCCTCAGGATTCACCTCGGGGAGGGGGTCGTCACTGAGCTGAGGCTCGCGCTGTAGGTCGAGCTGCTCGACGGGCGTGGCGCCCTCGGGCTCCTCTGCCGAGCCGGTGCATCCGGCCAGCGCCACGGCCAGCAGCCCGGCGCCGGCAACCGCTGGCGTGTGCCGCCGCATCAACGCCTCGCCCTGTCGCCGCCGGTGTGATCCGGCTCGTCGGCCACCGGCTCCGGCGGCCGACGTCGCTTCCCGCGCCGCGCCCACACAGCCAGGATCACCCCGGCTACCACCACGATGGCGACGATGTCCACGACTGGCCCGGACAGCAGTGCGCTGCGCTCCTGGAGCCACAGCTGCACTCCGGAGGGGACCAGCGCCGGAGCGCTCACCAGCCCGTTCGTGACCCAGAACAGGACGCCGACGCCGATCAGCAGCAGTCCGGTGAGTACCGACGTGGTGTGCAGCTCGCGCCCGAGCACAGTGAACGACCGTCCCCGCAGCGCACGCCGGGCGCGGTCGCTCATCCGCGTCCAGGCCCAGGCGATCAGCACCAGCGGCACCACCATTCCGCCTGCGTACACCGCCAGCAGGGCGCCGGCGAGGATCGCATCTCCTCGGGCTGCGGCCAGGGTGAGTACGGCGCCCCAGGATCGGTCCGGAGCAGACTCCGGCCAACCCGCTCGCGGCGCCGAGCAGCAGAGTCTTCACCAGGCCCGTTCGGGCAGCCGCCTTCTGCTGCAGGCCCTGGGCGCCGGGGATCAGCCGCGCCGGATTGAATCCGAGCCCGAGCAGCTGCAGCACGCCGAATCCGATCAGCAGCACCGAGGCGACCACCACGATCGTGGTCCGATAGGTGACGAACAACGCGCCCAGCGCGCCGATGCCCAGTCCGAGCGGGACCAGGACCACCACGAGCCCGAGGTAGAAGACCAGCGCGTGCAGTCCCAGCCGGAGGCCGCCGCCCACGGAGGAGGCGAAGAATGCCGGCAGCAGCAGTGCCCCGCACGGGCTGAGCAGCGCCAGGACACCGCCGAGGAACGCGGCGAGCAGGCCGATGTCCATCAGCCCGCCTCCGCCAAGGCCTGCTCGTAGGCGGTCACGAACACCTCGGTCGGCTGAGCACCGAGGATCGGTTCCCCAGCCAGGACGAAGGCCGGGGTGGAGTACACGCCGAGTCCGTGGCCCAGCTCAGCGTTCACCGTCACCGCCTCGGCGGTCTGCGCCGAATCCAGGTCTGTGCTGAACTCCTCAACGTCCAGGCCGAGCTCGCCGGCCAGGTCCACCAGGGCCTCCCGGGTCAGGGCGCCGGCAGGCCGCGTCTGGCCATCAGCGAACAGAGCGTCGTGGTAGGCCCAGAACTCGTCCTGCTGCGCCGCGGCGTAGGCGGCCTGAGAAGCGCGGACGGAGTCCTCGCCGAAGACGTTCACGTCCCGCCACTCGATCCGTAGGTCCCCGGCCTCCACGTGCTCCATCAGCACCGGCAGCGTCTCGCGACTCCAGGTGGCACAGAACGGGCACTGGTAGTCGGAGAAGACCACCAGGCCCACCGGCGCATCGACCGGACCCGCGGCGAGCGGGTCATCCGCGTCGCGTTGCTCGATCACGGTCAGGTCCGGTTCGTCCGGATTCTCGACGGCGGTCGGTTCCTGTCCGCTGCCCTCTCCCGTGCCAGCGGTGGTCGCCTCCTCCTCGAGTGCGGCGGGCGGTTCGTCGCCGCCGCCGCGCAGCGCCAACACCAGGACGATCAACGCGATCGCCACCGCACTGACCAGTACCGGCACGAGCGGCGATCGGCGTCCGGGCGTAGTGGTCACGAAGGCTCCCTCGGTCGACTATGAAGCATAGTAACTATGCACCATAGTAGAACATGCCATACTGGCTCGATGACCACTGCCGACCGCCCTGATCTTGCCCAGGAAGCGCCACCGCGCCCGGGCCGGCCCTCTGTTGTTCAGGTGCTGCTGGCGCTGCGCAGCTGGACCGGTAAGCAGATCGCGATCGCCGCCATCGCGAGCGTGGCGATCGCCCTGCTGATGGGAGTGGCTACTGTGCTGATCCCGAACTCGGTGTTCACCCGCGACATCCCGCCAGTGTGGTGGAACTACCCGGTGTGGCTGTTGACCTCACTGCTGGCCGGCCTGCTGCTCGCCACCTATGTGCGCACTGACCAGCAGACCGAGCAGCGCAGCGGACGGTTCGGGGTCGCGGGTGCCGTGCTCGGTTGGTTCGCCGTGGGCTGTCCGGTGTGCAACAAGATCGCCCTGATCGCTCTCGGCTACACGGGGGCGCTCACCTGGTTCGCGCCGCTGCAGCCGGTGCTGGCACTGGGCGCTCTGCTGCTCACCGGCCTGGGCCTGTACTGGCGGTTGCGCGGCCAGGTGGCTTGCCCCCTCCCGGCGGGCGATGTCCAGGTGGCCCGGTGACCGGCGCGTCCGAAGGCTCGGCTCGGCCAGAGCCGCCCCGCCTCGGCGCCCTGGAGGCTCAGGTGATGGACGCCTTGTGGGACCAGCCGGGCCAGACCGTGCGTCAGTTGATCGACGGGCTCGGCGGAACGCCGGCCTACACCACGATCGCCACCGTGCTCTCGAACCTGAATCGGAAGGAGCTGGTCACCGCTGAGCGGTCCAGCCACTCCACCCGGTACCGTCCCGCCCTCAGCCGCGGCGAGCACACGGCCGCGGTGATGGGCTATGCGCTGGATGCCAGCAAGGACCGGGCCGCCTCCATCCTGCACTTCGTAGAGACGATGCCTGCCGGTGACCTGGACCTGCTGCGCGAGTATCTCGACCGGCAGGGAGAGCAGACGTGACAGCGCTGCTCCTGGTACTGCTACTCGGGTTTGGGCTGATCGTGGCGGGAGTAGGCGGACCGTGGCTGGTCCGCCGAGCAGTCCCCGTACTGGTTCGCGTGCCACGCCTGGCCGCCGTCGCACTGCTCGCGACGGCGGGGCTCTGGGTGCTCACGCTGCTGGCACTCGGTCCGATGCTCTCCTGGGTCAACGACGGTCCGGCGTTGCTCACCGGTCCGGCCGGCGAGGTCTGCCAGCGGTGCCTGGACTCGGCCAACCCGTTCGGCAGCTCCGCGGTGAGCACGATCGTGCCCACCGTCGCGCTGCTCGGCATCCCGGTGCTCGGCGGTGCGCTGCTGGTCGGTGCCGGGGTGGCGGAGGTGCGCCGCCGCCGACGGCGGACCGCGGGGGTGGCGGCGCAGCTCCTCGGCGAGCCTGCCACGGTGCTCGGTCACCAGGTGTGGCGAGTGCCGGACCAGCGCCCGTATGCCTTCGCGCTCCCGGCCCGGCACGGCGGGATCGTGGTCTCCGATGGGTGTCTGGGCACGCTGGAAGAGGACGAACTGGCCGCAGTGCTGGCCCACGAACAGGCGCATGTGCAGCAACGTCACCATCTCGTCCTCGCGCTCGTCGGCGCCCTGGTGCGCGCACTGTCCTGGGTGCCGCTGTTGGCGGCCATCCGGGCAGCGCTGCCGCACTACCTGGAGATTGCCGCCGACGATGCCGCTCGGCGCCGCGCCGGCACCCCGGCCTTGGCCAGTGCGCTGCTCCGGCTGGGGGAGCGGGCCGAACCGGCAGCGTTCACCGGAGCCGGTCCGGAGGTGCTGCACGCCGCCGGACCAGATCGCATCCGGCACCTGGTCTGCCCACCGGAAGCCGGCGGCCATGGTCCCGCGGCCGTTGTCGCCGTCTTGCTGACCGGTCTCGCCGTGGTGAACGCCGCCGTCCACCTGCCCCTGCTGCTGGCTGCCTGGGGTGGCTGCCTCTGACGGAGGCCATTCCTTGAGGCCGGCCAACGATCAGGTGCCGGCTGCAGCACGTTGACTCGCCGGGCGTGACCGGGCACCGATCGCGAACGCCGTCGCCAGCACCACTGATCCGAGCGCCTGGTAGGCGAACCAGAGCTCTCCGCCGGCCGAACTGCCTTGCCCAGCAAGGATGAGGGCCAGGGCGGTGAGCACCAGCCAGCCCGAGTCGTAACCCACCAGGTACCAGATGTACGGCTGAGCCGCTCGGCGCCGCGCGAACACGATCTCAGCCACGCCGCTCAGCAGCAGGATCCCCGCAGTGAGGAGGATCAGCGGAACGTCCACACCGAGGAGCCGGCCGATCGGTGCCGCAGCCAGGGCGTAGACGGCGGCCAGGACTGCTTTGAACAGCCCGTCCCCGAGGTATCCCACCCTGAGCCATCGCGTGCCTCGAACTGTCATTGGTCCTCCGGTTGAGCGTCGGCCCGGTGCGGAGTCGACCGGGTGGATGAGTAGTACAACTTGACTAGTCAGAAGCCTACGTCAACTAGTCAAGATGTACTAGGTTGGTGTCGAGCGTTTCGAGCGTTTCGACCGGGAAGGAGCTGACCGATGACCGCGACCCGACTGCTCATCCTCGGCGCCATCCGAGAACGAGGGATCGCTCACGGGTACCAGGTCCGGCTCGATCTGGAGTCATGGAGCGCGGGTCTGTGGGGGAGTCTGAAACAGGGGTCGATCTATCACGGGCTGAAACGCCTGCACGATCAACATCTGGTCCGCGAAGTCACCGGCGTCGGAGAGCCGGCCGGACCGGCTCGCACCGAGTACTCCCTGACCGCTTCAGGCGAGCGGGAGTTCTTCACGCTGCTCGAGGCCTCGCTGCGTTCGGCCGATGGCGGCCTGGCCGAGGCTATCGCCGGAATCGGGTTCATGACGGTGCTGCCGCGCGACCGGGTGCTCGAGCTGCTGCGCGAGCGCGTGGCGGCCTACCAGCTGAAGCGAGCTCGGGTCGTCGATGAGTACGAGCAGAGTCTGGACGAGGACTGGCAGCATCACGTCGAGGCGATCCGACTCTGGGCGAGCACCGCCGACAGTGCCATCGCGTGGACCCAGGAGCTGATCGACCGACTCGACGGGGGCGCCTACACGATGGCCGGTGAGGGCCCGTGACTGCTCAGCCCGCTACGCCGCGGACCGCATAGTGGTGTAGGGCAGCTCCGCCGTCGAACGTTTGGTGCTCGAGCAGTTCCAGATCGAGCGGCTCCTGCGGCGGGTCGAACAGCGGTCGGCCGTACCCCAACCACGCCGGGTGAACGAACAGCAGCAGCTCGTCGAGCAGCTGGGCGCGCAGCAGCTGGCTGGCGAGGGTGGCGCCCCCGACGCCGATTGCGCCGTCGGTGCGGGCCCGGACCTCGGCGAGCTGGTCGATCGCGTCATCGCCGCCGATCACCCGGGTGTTGTGCTCGGCACTGGAGCGGGTGCGGGAGACGAGGATCTTCGGTTTCGAGGTCCAGATCTCGCCGTACTCCCGCAGGTAGTCGGGCAGCGAGGCGTCGTCCCGGGCATTTGGCCAGAACGGGTCCATCAGCTCATACACCTTGCGGCCCTGCACCATCAGCGCCAGCGCACGCGCTCGGGCGTTGAACTCCCGGTGCAGCTCCTCGGTGATCTGCAGCCAGTCACCGCCGCCCGGCGTTGCCGGGTCGCTCTCGATCCGGGCATCGATGGAGATGTTCATCCAGTACACGAAACGGCCAGACATCATGCCCCTCAGGTCGCGGCTGTCGACGGGTCCCTGATGCTACTCGCTCAGCCCCAGCGGAACAGGGTGGCGGCGATCGTGGTGCCAGCCGCAATGGTCACGGCCATGCTGATCAGCGCTTCCAGGGGAAGGGTGGCGCCGACCCAGGCTGCTCCGAGGGCGTCGATCGAAGCGCCGAAGGGCAGCAGCTCACCGATTCGCGCGAGCGGTTCGGGCAGTGCATCCCGCCCGCCGAACATGCCACCCAGCGCACCGATCGCGAAGAAGCCGATCAGCCCGATCGCCACCGCCGAGTTCGGCGTCGGTGCGATCGCCGCCACCACCATGCCCAGGGCGTACATCGCCGCCGCGGCGAGCGCGAACACTGCCAGCGCCGCGCCCAGGTGCACCGGCAGCTGTGCGCCGAACCCGATCATCGCCACCGTCATGGCGATCGCCACGCCGATCACGGTCTGCGCGGCGCTGACGATCACCTGGGCGGTGAGCACCATGACCGCGGACGCGGGGGTGACCGCCAGCCGGCGCAGGATCCCGGACCGCCGGTAGTAGGCCAGGAAGCTGGGCATGTTGATGATCCCGATCGTGGCGACCACCATCGTCAGAGCCAGCGGGAGAACGAAGACCTCCAGCACCGTTCGTCCGTTGGCCACCACCTCCTCGCCGGCGGCCGAGGCGCTCATCAGCATGATCAGCAGCGGGAGGGCGAGGGGGATGACCAGACCGGCGGTGTCCCGGATGACCATCTTTGCCTCACCGGCAACCATGATCATCAGGGACCGCGCACCCGGTCGGTGGGCTTCGATGGCGATACTCATTCGCTGACCTCCAGCTCTTTTCCGGTGAGCGCCACGAAGGCGTCGTCCAGAGTGGGTGCCCCGGACCGGGCGACGACTGCGGCGGGGGTGTCCAGGGCGATCACACGCCCGCCGTCCAGCAGGGCGATCCGGTCGCAGAGCCGCTCGATCTCCTCCATCGCATGGCTGACCAGCAGCACGGTGACACCGTCGTCGCGCAGTTGCTCCACCGTGCGCCAGATCTGCCGCCGCGCTCGTGGATCCAGGCCGGTGCTGAGCTCGTCGAGGATCACCACCCGTGGCCGGCCGGCCAGCGCGAGGGCGATGGACAGCCGTTGCTGCTGACCACCGGAGAGCCGCTCGAACCGGGTGCGCTTCTGCTCGGTCAGCCCGACCAGCTCCATCAGCTCCGCTGCCGGCCGTGGCCGCGGGTAGAAGCTGCGATACAGCCCGATCAGCTCGCTGACGGTGAGGGCGCCGTGCAGGTAGGCCTCCTGTAGCTGGACCCCGAGCACCTGCCGGAGCTTGGCGCGGTCCCGCTGCGGATCCAGACCGAGAACGCGGATGAGTCCTTGGTCGGGTGCACGCAGACCGGCGATCATCTCCATCGTGGTGGTCTTCCCGGCGCCGTTCGCGCCGAGTACACCGAACACCTCGCCGGCGCCGATGGTCAGGCTGACGTCGGCCACGGCGACGACGTCGCGGTACCTCTTCTGCAGGCCGGTCGCCTCGATGGCAGTGCTGTTCGTGGTCATGACGACCACGCTAGGAAGAACCAGCACTCCGGCGCCTGTGCCGCTGGTCATCACGTGGCGCCATGACTTCTGGCACTGGAGGGTACACGCCGAGTCCGCCTAGAGTGACGGGATGCGGCGGTTCGGCTCCAACGAGTGGGCGGGGCTGTTCATGCTCGTCGCAGCCATTGCGGTGGGCACACCAGTGTTGGTGGGGATGGTGCCGCCGGACATCCCACGCGCCGGCTGGTCCACCCTCTTCGCCCTCTTCCTCGGCGTGCTCCTGGTGGCTGTGGTGGCAGAGCGGCCTCAGGTCCGGTACACCGCTTTCGCCGTCACTGTGCTGATCTCCTGGTCGGTGGTGCTCACCGCGATGGCGATGGACATGCTCTGGATCCTGCTGGTGCTGGTCGCCGCGGTGAGCGCGTCCGTCGTGCCAGTGCCGGTGGGTCTGGTGGTGATCGCGGCGAACACCGGGGTGATCATCTGGATCAAGACCGCCCGTGGAGACGGCCCGTCCGAGTCGGTCGTGGTGGTCGCCTTCTACCTGGTGATCCAGCTCGCCTCACTGCTGAGCTCGCACGCCTTCATCCGCGAGCAGCACACCCGCCGTGAGCTCACCGCCGCGCACGTGGAGCTGCGGGCGGCGAGTGCTCTGCTCTCCGAGTCGGCCAGGACCACAGAGCGGCTGCGGATCTCCCGGGAGCTGCACGACCTGATCGGGCACCAGCTCACGGTGCTCACGCTGGAGCTGGAGGCGGCGCGGCACCGTGACGGTGACCAGGCCCGGAACCACGTGGACCGGGCCAACCAGGTGGCCCGCGACCTGCTCCGTGACGTGCGGGAGACCGTGGGTGAGCTCCGCGCTGCGCCGTCCCACCTGCCGGCCGCTCTGCGTGAGGTGGTCGGCGACCTCCCCGGGCTGCAGGCCACTGTCGAGATCGATGACGATCTCCGCCTGGACGAGGAGCGGACCGCCGCGTTCGTCCGTGCGGCTCAGGAGATCGCCACGAACACCATCCGGCACTCCGAGGCCCGGCGCCTGCACATCGAGGTGCGCGCCGATGGGACAGGCACGGTACTGACTGCTGTCGACGACGGGTACGGTCACCCCGATCCGGCACCCGGGCACGGCCTGGCCGGGCTCGCCGAACGGTTCGAGGCCCTCGGCGGCGCGATCACCTTCGACGGAAGCGCGGGCTTCCGGGTGACCGCCCAGGTACCGAGCTGATGACCCGGGTGGTGCTGGTGGACGACCAGACCCTGGTGCGGCACGGGATCCGCAGCCTGCTGGAGATCGCGAACGTCGAGGTGGTCGGCGAGGCCGACGACGGACGAGCCGGCCTGGACGTGATCGCGCAGTGCGCTCCGGACGTGATCCTGCTCGACCTGCGCATGCCCGGCTACGACGGGCTCTGGACGCTGCAGCAGCTACGTGATCTCGGGATCGACACCCCGGTGCTGGTGCTGACCACGTTCGACGACGACACGCTGGTGCTCGAGGCCCTGCGCGCCGGGGCGCGCGGTTACCTGCTCAAGGACGTCACGGTCGAACAGCTGACCCATGCGGTGCAGTCCCTGGCCGACGGCGGCACGTTCGTCGCGCCGTCGATCACCGATCGCATGCTCCGGGCGATCCGGTCCGGAGCATCCCCGGAAGCCGAAGGGCTGCCACCGGTGCAGCCGCTCACCGCCCGCGAGGTGGAGGTGCTCCGGTTGCTCGCCGAGGGCTACAGCAACCGGGAGATCGCCGGCGTGCTGTTCCTGGCCGAGGGCACGGTGAAGAACCACGTCTCCACGATCCTGGACAAGTTCTCCGCCCGCGATCGAACCAATGCGGTACTCCGGGCGTTGCACGCCGGCATCCTGCGCTAGGGGCGCTAGGGGCGCTAGAGGCGGCAGGGGAGCCAGCGGCGGGAGCTGTTCTCGCCCAGCTAGCCCACGATGGTGACGACCGCCAGCACCGAGTCGCCGTCGGTGATCCCGAGATCGGGTGCTCGGTTGGCGAAGTACGCCCGCGGGGCCACAGCCAGCAGGATCGTGCCCGGCCGGAGTTCCAGGTCATCCGGGAGGGCGAGCTCAGTGCGCAGATCGCGGGCGTCGATGCCCACGTTGTCATTGGCGACATCGCTGGCCCAGGGGTTCAGCGTGACCGTCTCACCCGGTGGCCAGGTGGAGTGGTCGGTGGAGACGAACGCGTAGCCGAACTCCGTCAGTGCTTCCCCCTCTCCCGGGTCGAGTACCCGGATCTGCAGATCCTCAGGGAGCTCGAGACCCTCGGGAATGGCGACGTCGTAGGCGTCGGCGGAGGTCTCGGTGACGGTGAGGTTGTCGATCGCGGCACCGGTGAAGTGCGGTTCTTGGAAGTGCCGGATCAGCACGCTGGATCCGACGATCAGAGCCACCACCACGAACACCACACCAGCCACGAGCGCGCCACGTTCCAGCTTCTTCGTGGTGGCCGAGCGCGGCGGGGGTGAGCTGATGTCCTCCGGGGCCATCGGCAGGATCGCTGGGCCGGCGGGTGGCGTGGAGGAGGCCGGGCCTCCGGCCGGGGCGAACGTGCCGTGCAGATGCGGGTCAACCGTGCGCGGGTCGGGGAAGCCGGTGTGCACCGGGCCAGCGGCGCCGGTGTGCTCGTGCGGCAGTCGCAGGGCGTGCTGGGGGGACTCAGCACTGCGCGGCTCGGGAGGAGGCAGCGGTACCCGGTCCTTGGTGTCCGGCGGCGGCAGTGCTGCATCGGCCGGCAGCCAGGTGTCCTCGGCCGGAGCAGACGGGGCCGAGTCGGCCTCGACCTCGCCGGCCTTGCCATCCGGAGCACCCCCGGCAGCGGTGAGCGCCGCACCCGGGGGAGGAACGTCGTCGTAGGCTTCCGCCCCAGGCACCTCCACCGGGGTGATCTCACCACCGAGCTCACGCTGCACCTGCTGGAGCGCCCGGGCCAGCTCCAGCATGCTGGAGAACCGCTGGCTCGGGTCGTAAGACATTCCCTGGCGCAGCACCTCCTGGAACGACTCGGGAACCCCGGGGCGCTGCATCTGGGCGATGAACCCGGTCTGGATCCGGGCGCGGATAGCGGTGGCACCGTTCGGTCCGTCTGGTACCTCCCGGGGCGAGCGGCCCTCCACCAGCGTGTACAGCGTGGCAGCCAGGCTGAACCGGTCCGAGCGGGTATCCGCTACCGGCCGTTCACCCAGCGACTCCGGTGCCGCCCACGGCAGGCTCAGGCCCACCGTGGTGGAGTCCTCGATCCCCCCGGAGTACACCTGTTCGCGCGCCAGCGTGGCCTCCGGGAACTCGTCGTCGATAGTGGAGATGCCGAAGTCGCTGAGCACGGCGACGTCATACTCGGTGAACAGGATGTTCGCCGGCTTCACGTCCCGGTGCACGATCCCGACCCGGTGGGCGCACTCCAGCGCGCTCGCCAGCCGGACTCCGAGGCGGAGCGTGCGGGCCACGGATAACGGAGTCTTGCGGTAGACCCCGCCCAGGCTCCCGCCCGAGCAGTACTCCATCACCAGGTACGGTTCACCGTCGTCATCGACGTCGGCGGTGAAGATCGAGGCGATCGCGGTATGGCTGGAGACCCGGGCCATCAGGTTCGCCTCAGCGGCGAACTGGGCACGGCTGGCCTCGCTGAAGTCCTCGGTACGCAGCACTTTCACCGCGACGTCCCGGGTCGGCATGCGCTGCCGGTACAGGTACACGTCGGAGAAGCCACCCCGCCCGATGAGCCGCTGAAAGGTGAAGCCGGGAATCTCCGGCGGCCTGCGTTCCGGTTCCGGCATTCACCCTCCTCTGCGCTGGTGTACGGATGGTCTACGATCGGGACCGACCTGTTCGCCGCTGCCACTGATCCTAGGGGGAAGGACGACGATGCCACGCCGCCTGCGGATAGGGGCGCCTTTCAGTGCGGTGCTGCTGGCGGTGGGCCTTGCCGGATGTTCCACCCAGGCCTACCGCGAACCGGAACCGGCACCTGTTCCGGCGCCCTCGGTCAGCGGCGCCAGTGCTGAGCTGACCGAGATGCTCGGCGAGATCGCGACGGCGTTCGGCACCCGGGAGACAGACGGGAACGAGCTGATCGAACCGGACTCCACGGTGCAGGTCGCCGTCGCCGACCTGCGCGCGCAGCTGCAGCTGAGCGATCAGGTGGCTGCCGTGGCCGCCGCCTGGGCGCAGGACTGGGCGGATCGGGACCCGGTCGCGGAGGTGGACGTGCAGGTCTCCAACGCGCGCGTAGTGGGCAGCTGGCACGGGAACCCGCTGGCGCAGGTGAGCCTCGCGATCACCACGACCGGTTCCCCCGGGCCCACCACGGAGAGCGAGTACGAGTACCTGCTGTCTTGGACCGGCGGCACGCTGGAGTACCTCGCCCCGCTGGCTCGCGACGACGGAGCGGTGCTGGTCGATGCCGGTGTCGGTCTCGGCTCTCCGACCGGGGCGGTGGACCGGTTTCTGGACCTGGTGGGCCAGTCCCGATGGGAAGCCCTCGCGCGGTTCTCCGGCGGAGCGAACAGTGACCGGACCGAGCTGGAGGTGCTCCAGTCGGTGATCGAAGCCAGCCCTGGTCTGTCCCTGGTGGAGATGCCGATGCCCACCGACGACGGAACGCGCCGGGTCTATGCCGTCACCGGCATCGACCAGGTGGTGGCGCAGTTCAGCGTGGACGTGCCGGACCGCACCGTGGTGTTCCAGCGCACGGTCTGACCGGCTCGCTCTGACCGGCTCGCGCGCTTGAGGCTGACCGGCTCGCTCTGACCGGCTCGCGCGCTTAGAGGCTCAGCGCGCCGGCTGGCCCAGCGGCGAGGTGCGCAGGTCCAGCACCAGGGTGACCGCGTTCTCCTGCTCGGAGAAGGTCGTGAACCCCAGTGAGGTGTAGAGCTCCTTGGCGGGGTTGCCGTGCTCGACGCTCAGGCTGATCCGGCCCACCCCCTGCTCGCGGGCCTTGCTCGCCAGGGAGCGGAGCAGGCCGGTGCCGATACCACGGCCGCGGTGGGCCTTGGCGACGGCGATGGACAGCTCGGGCACGTCTTCGGCGACGAAGCCGTACCCGGGGTTGCGGGCGGGGAATCGGCGCAGCCAGGCGGCGCCGATCGGGATCTGCAGCCCGCTCGGGCCGGCCAGGTCGACGGCGATCACGCCCAGGTCTCCCTCGCGCTGCCAGCCGGCGACGTACAGCGAGGTCGACTTGTCCTTGAGGATCTGCTTGCGGGTGAAGCGTTCTTCACCCGACCAGTTGAAGGCCTCGAGGAGCATGTCGACGAGGAACTCGGCGTCCTCCGGGCCGGCTGCCCGGACACCCACCGAGCCCTGGCGGACCTGCTCAGCCATTCATGCCCTTCCCGGTGCGCGAGCACCATGCGTTCACGCGGGGCGGATCAACCCGGTTTCATAGGCATACACGACTGCCTGGACGCGATCTCGCAACCCCAGTTTTGCCAGCACCTTACCCACATGAGTCTTCACTGTCGCCTCGGACACGTACAAACGGGCAGCAATTTCGGAGTTGGACAGTCCGTGGGCGATGGCCAGGAGTACCTCACGCTCCCTCTCCGTGAGGTGCGAGGCCGGGCCGGCGCTGGTCGGATCGGCCACCGCGCCCTCGGCGTCCTGGGGGAGCCGATCGGCGAACATCTCCAGCATTCGCCGCGTGATCCTGGGGGAAACGACCGCATCACCGCTGTGCACGGTGCGGATCGCACCGACCAGTTCGGCCGGTTCGGAGTCCTTCAGCTGGAAGCCGGAAGCACCGGCACGCAGCCCCGCGAAGGCATATTCGTCCAGATCGAAGGTGGTGAGGATAATCACTTTGGTCTCCGGCAGTGTGGCGGTGATCTGACCGGTCGCCTCGATCCCGTTCGTCCCCGGCATCCGCACGTCCATCAGCACGACGTCCGGGTTCAGCTCGCGGGCCATCCGCACGGCCGTGGCACCGTCGCCGGCCTCACCGACCACGTCGAGATCGTCCTCGGCCTCGAGCACCATCCGGAAACCGAGCCGGAGCAGCGACTGGTCGTCCACCAGCAGCACGGAGATCATGAGGCCCCCGCTTCGATGCCGTTCGGGACGTGCAGGCGCGCGGTCATCGTCCATCCGCCCCCGTCCGGCCCGGCTTCCACGGTGCCATCGTAGACCGCGGCGCGCTGGCGCATGCCGACCAGCCCCTGACCGCTTCCGGCGCGTGCCTCCCCGGGCCGGGCCGGCCGGTCGTTGCGCACCCGGATGGTCACCATCTCCCCCTGGTGCAGCACGGAGACGGCGATCCCACCCGCCCCAGGTGCGTGCCGGAGCACATTCGTCAGCCCCTCCTGCACCACCCGGTAGGTGGTCAGCTGCAGTCCGGCGTCCTCCGGCAACGGCGGGCCGGTGTGGCTGTAGGCGACGTCCAGCCCGGTGGCGCGGAACCGGTCGATCAGGTCCTCCAGCGCAGGCGCCCCCGGCTGTGGGCTGAGCGCGGCCTCGGCGTCCGTGGGCTCGGCTCGCAGCACGCCGAGGATGCGGCGCATATCGGTCAGGGCGGCCCGGCCGGTTCCGGACAGCTCGGTCAGGGCTGTCGCGGACCGGTCCGGTGTCTTGCGCAGGCTCGCCTGTGCACCATCGGCGAGGGCGACCATCACGGACAGGCTGTGCGCGACGACGTCGTGCATCTCCCGAGCGATCCGCGCTCGTTCGGAGGCGGCGGCGAGCAGTTCCCGCTGGTCCCGTTCCAGGCGGAACTGGTTCGCCTGGTCCACCAGGCGCTGGATCTGATCGCGCCGGTTGCGTACGTTCAAGCCGATGGCGACGGCGATCAGCCAGAGAACCAGCAACGATGCCACGTTGCTTATCACGAACTGCGGGCGCCCGATCGACGGCGCGCCGAAGAGGTCCAGCACGGCCGGCTGGGCCCAGGCCGACAACGCCAGCGAGTACGCCACTGTCGTGCCCGCGAGGCAGAGCCAGCCGGTCCGGCTGCCTCGTACGGTGACTACGGCGTAGAGGCCGAATGCGACCGCCAGGTCGGCATCGCCGGGTGTACCGGAGGAGCCGATGGCAGCTACGCCCAGCACCACCGACAGTGCCGTCACCGCGATCGGGTACTTACGCCGCCACATCAGTGCGACGGCGATCACCACGGCCACTGTCAGGTGCATCCAGGCGGAGCCGATGAACGTCGTCGAGATGACGTTCGGCAGGAGGAAGACCGCGACTACCACCAGGTCCATCACCCAGGGGTGGCGGCGAATGAACCGGCGCACCGGCCCTCGGCGCGCAAAGTCCTCCTCGGCCACTACGGGAGGTGCGACGACCTCTTCCCCGGGACCTGCGCCGTCGAGCGTGTCCGGTTCGGTCCCGCACACACCAGACGCCGGCGGGTGGGTACCCGCCGGCGTCTGCCCTCCACGTGTGCTCAGGCGTCCCTCCGACGCAGCAGCACACCCGCAGCCGCCAGAGCGGCGACCACGTAGATCATGAACACGCCGTAGCCCTGCCACGGAGTAAGGACCGCGCCGGTCATCTCCCCCATCACGATCCGCTCACCGGCGGCGGACGGGAAGTACGGAGCGATCGTGTCGATGAAGTCCAGCGGGATGGTGGTCAGGATCGGCAGCACGATGATCAGACCGAGCACCACCGCGATCCCTCCGGCGGAGTGTCGCACCAGGGCGCCGATCCCGAGGGCGAGCAGCGTGATACCGGTCAGGTACAGCGGCACGCCGATCAGCACCTGTTGGGTCGCGCTGTCGCCGAGGTCCAGCGCCATGTCGTTCGAGGACAGGATCGGAGCCGTTGCCAGCACCGAGAGCGCTACGCCGAGGGCACCGACGATGAACGAGGCGAGAGCCATCAGCAGGCCCTTGGCGGCGAGCACCGGCAGGCGGGTGGGTACTGCGGTGAGGGTGGAGCGGATCTGGCCGGTGCTGTACTCACCGCTGATCACCAGCACACCCCAGACCGCCATGACGATCTGTGCCAGGCCGTAACTGGTAGTCACTGCGGCCAGGCCGAGCATGGCACCGTCGGGCATCGGCGGCGCCTCAGCGCCCGCGGGTGCCTCGTTGGCGAAGGACATCCCCCAGGCCATCAGCAGGGCGAAGCCGACCATCACCACCAGGGTGACGGCGATCGTCCAGACGGTGGAGCGCAGGCTGGTGAACTTGATCCACTCCGAGCCCAGCACTCGGCCGAAGGTGACATGGGCGCCGGCCAGCGGGTCGGCGCGACGGGCGGTGGCGGCGGCGGTCACTGCAGGGCTCCTTCGTTCTCCGGGACGTCCGTGGAGTGGTACTCCACATCGTCCGCGGTCAGGGACATGAACGCGTCCTCGAGGGAGGCGCGCTGGGGGGTGAGCTCGTGCAGGACGATGCCGGCGGCGGCAGCGGCCTCACCGACCTGCTCTGCTGTCAGTCCGGAGACCTCCAGCAGCGAGCCCTCCACGGAGGTGACGGTCACGCCGTCACCGTGCAACCGGGTGGCCAGATCGCCGGACTGCGGCGAACGCACCCGCACCGAGGCGGTGCTGGAGGAGTCGATGATCGCCTGCACCGGACCCTGGGCGATGATCTTGCCGCGGCCGATCACGATCAGCGAGTCCGCAGTGATGGCCATCTCGCTCATCAGGTGTGAGGAGAGGAAGACGGTGCGGCCCTCGTCGGCCAGGTAGCGGACCAAGGTCCGCACCCACTTCACACCCTCCGGGTCGAGGCCGTTCACCGGCTCGTCCAGGATCAGCGTGCGCGGGTCGCCCAGCATGGCGGCAGCGATACCGAGCCGCTGGCCCATCCCGAGGGAGAAGCCGCCGACGCGCTTACCAGCGACCGCACCCAGGCCGGTCATCTCGATGACCTCGTTCACCCGCTTGCGGCCGATGCCGTGGGTAGCAGCCAGGCCGCGCAGGTGGTTGGTGGCGTTCCGGCCGGTGTGCACCGCTTTGGCCTCCAGCAGGGCACCGACCTCGCGCAGCGGGGCCTTGTGCTGGCTGAAGGGCTTGCCGTTGACGGTGATGTGGCCGGCCGTGGGGTGGTCCAGCCCGACCGCCATCCGCATGGTGGTCGACTTCCCGGCACCGTTCGGGCCGAGGAAGCCGGTCACCCGGCCGGGCTCGACCGTGAAGGACACATTGTCGACGGCGGTCTTCTCGCCGTATCTCTTCGTCAGGCCGTGTGCCTCGATCATGGTGGTCTCGCTCTCTGTCGCGATCATGCGCTGTATCGCCGATCCGTGTCCCACGTTATTGCGCCGGAACGGCTGAGGACACCTGCTGTAGGGGGATTCTGCACCGGCCCGAGGGTCGGTCCGGGGGCGGAGAACTCATCCTTAGGTCGGAGCTCTGGTGGTGTGGCTCACCTGCCGGCGGCGGCGCGCGCGGAAACTCCTGGCGGTGACGGGGAACATCGCGCACTGGTCGGTCGTTGCATGGGTAGACGCACCCGATGTGTCACGGACCGGTCACAGTGGGAGAAATTCTGCCGCGGCCGGTCGGTTCACGCGGGGTATGACACCTAGGATGGGGTTCAGGAACGCCCCCGTCAGTCCGCGACCGCGGCCTGGCCGTCGCGACCAGGAGGCACGATGAGCAATCCGTACTTCAGTAACAGCAAGATCTTCGGGGAACGCAGAGCAGTCAACCCCTACCCGAGTCGCGGCCAGGCACGGGGCCAGGCGCAGCAGCAGGGCGGCCCGTGGGGCAACCAGCCGATCCCGGGCGGCGCGCAGGCCACGGCCACGCCGGGCTACGAGCAGCAGTTCGCCGGGGTGGAGCAGTCCTTCTACGGCCCATCCGCCGGGTCGGCGCAGACCGGACGGCTCACCTATGACGACGTGATCATGAAGACCGCGGGTGTGCTGGCCGTGGTGGTCGGCGTCGCGGTCGCCTCCTGGTTCCTGGTGCCACCCGCACTGACGCTCCCCGCGATGATCGTCGGAGCCCTCGGCGGGTTCGTGCTCGGCCTGGTGAACGCGTTCAAGCGGGAGCCCAGCCCGGCGCTGATCCTCGGCTACGCAGCCCTGGAAGGTGTGTTCCTGGGGATGATCTCCGGGTTCTTCGAGACGCTCTGGCCCGGGATCGTGGTCCAGGCCGTACTGGCCACGTTCGTCACCTTCGGTGTGACCCTCGCGCTGTTCAAGTCCGGCAAGGTGCGGGTGACCCCGAAGTTCACCAAGGTCCTGATGATCGGGTTGATCAGCTACGGCATCTTCTGCCTGGTGAACCTGGGCGTCATGTGGTTCACCGACATGGGTGGCGCCTTCGGGATGCGCAGCATGGAGATCTTCGGTCTCCCAATCGGCGTGGTGATCGGCGCGGTTGCTGTGCTGCTGGCCGCGATGAGCCTGGTCATGGACTTCGATGCGATCAAGCGGGGTGTGGAGGCCGGTGCGCCGCGCAAGTTCGCCTGGGCCGCTGCCTTCGGCATCACCGTGACGCTGATCTGGCTGTACATCGAGTTCCTCCGCATCCTGGCGATCCTGCGCGGCGGCGACTGAGCCACCGAACGACAGGCGTTCCTCGTCCAGCGCTGCGCGACGGCGCTGGACGGCCCTGCACTTCTCGAGGTGCGCGAGACGGGCGGCCGGCATTGTCCGGGCGCCCGTTTCGCATGCCGGGCGCTCGCCTAGCGATGGCCGGGACTCGGGCCTGATCCGGTTGCCCGGCCAAGCTGGTGTGCCTGGGGGCGCGGGCCGCTGCCATGCCGGCCTGGTGGCGCGAGCTTGTCTGCGGAGGCGGGGCGTGGGAGGCCCGGGGTTGGTGTGCGGCGGGTGGCCGCCCGTAGGGTGGAGCAGGAAAGCTCCCGACCATGAACGGACCCCTGATGACCGATCTGCCCACCGCCTCCGGTTCCTTCGGCGATAAGCCCACGCTCACCTTCCCGGACAGCCCGGCACCGGCCGAGCTCGCCATCCAGGTGCTCAGCCCGGGCGACGGCCCACTGGTGGAGGCCGGCCAGACCATCGAGGTGAACTACTACGGCGAGGTCTGGGGCGGGTCGATGTTCGACAACTCCTACGACCGCGGCTCGTCGATCGAGTTCCCGATCGGCGTCGGCACGGTGATCGCCGGCTGGGACAACAGCCTGGTCGGTCAGCCGATCGGCTCCCGGGTGCTGGTGGCGATCCCGCCGCACGAGGGTTACGGCCCCCGCGGCGTGCCGCAGGCGGGCATCGGCGGCGACGACACCCTGGTGTTCGTCGTCGACATCCTGAACGCCCGCTGAGCACCGTGTCCGGGTATCCGCTCCCCACCCGCCTCGAGTAGTCGGCGCCCCAGCTGCCCGGTCATCGCCGCTCCACCCGGCACTCGCCGCCCGCCCCAACGGAGGTAGGTTGCGGGATCGGAGGCGACTTCTAGCTTCGCTCCGATCCCGCAACCTACCTCCGATGGGTGGGTGACGCGGAGTGTGTGGCGGGCGGTGCTAGTCGCGCAGGCGGCGCTCCCAAGCGGCGTGATCGTCCCAGGTGTCGATATCGCCCACATGCGCGGCGCCGTCGCTGATCTCGACCATCCGCAGTCCGTCGGCCACCCGTGCCACCGGAACACCGTGCCCGGCCCCCAACGGTGCGAGCACCTCGCGCAGCGCCCGCGCGCGATAGGCGCCGAGCAGCCACTGCGGGTGCCCGGTACCGTCCCGGTGGCAGAGCAGATCGGCCTCCGGCTCATCGGCGAGAGCGGCCACCAGGGCCGGTGTCGCCCGGGCCGCATCCGGCTGGTCCACCGCCAGCACCAGCACCCAGGGGCTGCGCACCTGCGCCAGGCCGGCCACGATCCCGGCCACCGGTCCGCCGCCAGGGGGGTCCTCCTGAACTCGCAGCACGCCGTCCGGCGCTGGGCCCGGGCCCACCAGCACCACCCGCTGCGCCCCGGTACACGCGGCAAGTACCCGTTGCAGCAGCGGTTGCCCGGCCACCGGCAGTGTGGCCTTGTCCCGCCCGCCCAGGCGCCGGCCCTGCCCGCCGGCGAGGATCAGCGCGTCGAACGTGGGCCTTCTGGATTCACCTGGCTCGCCTGGCGCCCCGGGTCTGGCTGGCCCGCCTGGCCCCCCGGGTCTGCCTGGCCCCCCGGGTCTGCCTGGCCCGCCGGATCCGCCTAGTCCACCAGATCCGCCGCTGACCGTTCCGGGCCCAGTGGAACCGTCTCCCGCACCGGCTACAGCCCCCTCGTGCGGCGTCACTGCACCTTTTCCCAGCCGCGTTTCGGGGCCCGAGACCCGGTCCCGGACCCGGTGCGGCTGTCCCGGCTGCGGTAGACGATGTACGGCCGGGTGAGGTACCCGATCGGCGCGCTGAACACGTGCACCAGCCGGGTGAACGGCCAGATCGCAAACAACCCGAACGCGGCAAGAGCGTGCGCCTGGAAGCCGAACGGCGCGAACTCCATCAGGGTCGCGTCCGGCTGCAGGTAGAAGATCTCCCGGAAGTAGATGGAGACACCCTCGCGGTAGTTGTACTCCCCGCCGAGGTTGAACACCCCACCGGCGATCGTGTTCCAGATCCCGAGCACCATCACCAAGGCGAGCATCGCGTACATCACCTTGTCGTTGATCGTGGTGGCGCGGAAGACCGGGCCGACGGTCCGCCGTCGGTAGATCAACAGAGCGAGCCCGGCCAGGGAGGCGATCCCGGCGGGGATACCAGCGGCCATCGCAATCACGTGGTAGGCGGTGTGGCTCAGCCCGATGCCGTCCGTCCAGGTTTGCGGGATCACCAGGCCGAGGAAGTGGCCAGCCGCCACCCCGAGCATGCCGAAGTGGAACAGCGGGCTGGCGATCCGCAGCAGCTTGCGCTCGTACAGCTGTGAGGACCGGGTCGTCCAGCCGAACTTGTCGTACTGGTAGCGCCAGATGTGTCCGCCGATGAAGATCGCGAGACAGACGTAGGGGAAGACGATCCACAGTGCGATGTTCATCGCCAGGCTCCGATCCGAGTCGGTCTGCAGGGGGTCATCGTCGGTGCCCGACGTCGATGGTGGGCCCCAGGTGTGCCACCTCGCCGGGCCGCCCCGCGCCGGCGGGCTGTCCAGCCACGCCAGCAGGGACGCCGACCCCGGGCGGGCCGGAGGCGTGCGGGTCCTGTGCCAGCGGGTGCCGTTCGGCCGGGCCATCCAGTGCCGGGTCGAAGGCGGCGTAGGGGGAGGAGTCCAGCCCCACCTGTTCGCTCGGCGGGCCTTCGGCGATCAGCCGGCGCAGTGCGTCCTCGTCATCCCCACCGAGCTCGGGCAGCGTGGCTCGCAGTGCCCGTATCGCATACCGCCAGGGTGAGGTGCGCTGCTCCAGGGCCCGGTTCAGCAGCTCGATGCCCACCCGGTGGTCGTTCAGCAGCCGCCAGGCGGTGTCCGGATCGTGCACCGCACCGAACTCCAGCAGCACGCACAGGTGGTCCGGCAGCTCCGCCTGCTCATCGGTCAGGTGCACGCCGCCGCGGCGGTAGGCCTGCTTGAACTGGACCAGCGAGACACCACGCTTGCGGGTGTCGCCATCGGTGAAGTAGGTCAGGTGCAGACTGCACTTGCGGGTCACGTCGAAGGTGTCCACATACTCCACCTGCAGCTCGCGCAAGCCTCGGTCCTGCAGGTGGGCCACCAGGGCGCCGATCGGCTCCCCGGCCGCTGGAGGAAGCTCACCGGCGACCTCGGCAAGCAGGTCCAGCCGCTCGACCAACGCCGGCTCGGGATACTCCAGCAGCAGCGACACGCACTGCCACACCGCAGCCTGCTGGCGCGCCTCCATCGCCGGTCGGGTGCGCCGGTGCCGGCGCCAGGTGCGCATCATGGCTGGTCCGAAGGCTCACGTTCGCCGTCGGGCTCGGGGAACAGACCCGGAGGCATCCCCTTGCCGTCCCAGTTCAGCAGGTTCACCCGGCCGGCTTTGGACCCACCACCGGCCAGCTGGTCCGAGGTCTGCCGGTTCTGCAGCATCTGGAAGTTCTCCACCGCGACGGTGGAGTAGCCGCCCGAGCCCTCGCCGAACGGTCCGGACCCGCGGGTGAGCTCCTCGTCGAAGCCACTCACCGGGCAGTCGGTGGCCAGCTCCTCCAGCGCGTGTGCCTCCTCGCCGTGCGCCGAGGGGATCACGTACCGCTCGTCGTACTTGGCCAGGGCGAGCAGCCGGTACATCGCGTACATCTCGTCCTCGGTCATCCCCACCGACGCGGGAATCTCCGGCTGGGTGTCGTTGTCCAGGTTGATGTCTCGCATGTAGGAGCGCATCGCAGCCATCCGGCGCAGCACCCGCTCGATCGGTGCGGTATCCCCGGCGGTGAACAGGTTCGCCAGGTACTCCATCGGGATGCGCATCTTCTCGATCGCCGCGAACAGGGTCGGGGCGTCCTCAGCGTCGGCTCCGGTATCGGAGACGGCATCCACCACCGGGGACAGCGGCGGGATGTACCAGACCATCGGCATGGTGCGGTATTCCGGGTGCAGCGGCAGCGCCACCTTGTACTTGTTGATCAGCGTGTAGATCGGGGAGCGCTGCGCGGCTTCGATCCAGTCCAGCGGGATCCCCTCGGCCTCGGCCGCGCGCTGCACCTGCGGATCGTGGGGGTCCAGGAACACCTCACGCTGAGCGTCGTACAGCTCATGCTCATCCTCGACCGACGCGGCCTCGAGCACCTTGTCGGCGTCGTAGAGCACCAGCCCGATGTAGCGCAGCCGGCCCACGCAGGTCTCCGCACACACTGTGGGGATGCCCACCTCGATCCGCGGATAGCAGAACGTGCACTTCTCCGCCTTGCCGGTCTTGTGGTTGAAGTAGACCTTCTTGTACGGGCAGCCGGTCACGCACATTCGCCAGCCGCGGCACTTGTCCTGGTCCACCAGCACGATGCCGTCCTCGGACCGCTTGTAGATCGCCCCGGACGGGCAGGAGGCCGCACAGCTGGGGTTCAGGCAGTGCTCGCAGATGCGAGGGAGGTAGAACATGAAGGTCTCCTCGAACTCCATCTTCACCTTGTCCTCGAGGCCCTTGAGCATCGGGTCGTTGACTGCGTGCTCCTGGCTGCCGCCGAGGTCGTCGTCCCAGTTCGCCGACCAGGTGATCTGGTGCTTCTGCCCGGAGATCAGCGAGTACGGCTGGGCGACCGGTACCTGGTCCTGGGCCGGGGCGTTCAGCAACGTCTCGTAGTCGTAGGTCCAGGGTTCGTAGTAGTCCTGGATGGAGGGCATCTTGGGGTTGGAGAAGATGGTCAGCAGCTTCTTCACCCGCCCGCCGGCCCGCAGCTGGAGCCGGCCGTTCTTGCCACGGACCCAGCCGCCCTGCCACTTCTCCTGGTCCTCGTACCCGCGCGGGTAGCCGAGCCCGGGCCGGGTCTCCACGTTGTTGAACCAGACGTACTCCATGCCCGACCGGTTGGTCCACGCCTGCTTGCAGGTCACCGAGCAGGTGTGGCAGCCGATGCACTTGTCCAGGTTCATCACCATGGCCATCTGCGCCATGACCTTCATGCTGACTCCCTACGGGTAGGTGTGGCCACGTCAGTACTCCACCGGCGCGGTGCGCTTGCGGATCATCGTGACCTCGTCCCGGTTGTTCCCGGTCGGGCCGATGTAGTTGAACTGGTACGCGAGCTGGGCGTAGCCGCCGATGATGTGGCTGGGTTTGACCATGATCCGGGTCATCGAGTTGTGGATCCCGCCGCGCTTGCGGTCCCGCTCGGTCAGCGGCACGTCGATCAGCCGGTCCTGGGCGTGATGCATGTACACGGTGCCTTCGGGCATCCGGTGGCTGACCACCGCGCGTGCGGCCACCACGCCGTTGCGGTTGGTCAGCTCGATCCAGTCGTTGTCCGCGATCCCCACCTTGGCCGCGTCCCGGTCGGACATCCATACCGTCTGCCCGCCCCGGGAGAGGCTGAGCATGAACAGGTTGTCCTGGTACTCGGAGTGGATGGACCACTTGTTGTGCGGGGTGAGGTAGCGCACCGAGACCCCGAGCTCGTTCTGTTCGCCGATCTTCGCCTCGCCGAACAGCTCGGTCATGTTCAGCGGCGGCCGGTAGACAGGCAGCGCCTCGCCCATCGCCTGCATCCAGTCGTGGTCCAGGTAGAAGTGCTGGCGACCGGTGAGGGTGTGGAACGGTTTCAGGTGCTCGATGTTGATGGTGAACGGGCTGTACCGTCGCCCGCCGGCTTCGGAACCGGACCACTCCGGGGAGGTGATCACCGGCACCGGCGCGATCTGGGCGTCGGCGAAGGTGATCCGCTTGCCCTCGTTCTCCGCCGCCAGGTGGTGCAGGTCGTTCCGGCCGACCCGCTTCTCCAAGGTCTTGAACCCTTCGGTGGCCAGCCGCCCGTTCGTGGTGCCGGAGAGCGTCAGCATCAGCTCGGCCACCTGCACATCGGTGTCCAGCGCGGGGCGGCCATCGGCCACGCCACCCTGACGGCGCCCGTTTCGTCCCGCGATCAGATCCAGCTCGGGCCGCACGTCGTAGGTGATGCCCTTGGTGGTGGTGCCGAGCCGGTCCAGCAGCGGCCCTACCGAGGTCATCTTTTCGTAGACGGCGGCGTAGTCCCGCTCCACCGGGACCAGCACCGGCAGCGTCTTGCCGGGTACCGGCGCACACTCCCCGGCCCGCCAGTCCTTCACCTCGCCGCGGGGGGTGGCCATCGCCTCCGGAGTGTCGTGCCAGAGCGGTTTGGCGACGAGGTCGGTCCGGGTGCCCAGGTGGGTGCCGGCCAGCTCGGAGAACGTCTTGGCGATCGCCTTCCATGCGTCCCAGTCGGTCTTCGACTGCCAGGGCGGCGGGATGGCCGGGCTGAAGGTGTTCACGTACGGGTGCATGTCCGTGGTGTTGATGTCGTACTTCTCGTACCAGGTGGCCGCCGGTAGCACCACGTCGGAGAGAATGGTCGAGCTGGTCATCCGGAAGTCGATCGTCATCAGCAGGTCGAGCTTGCCCTGCGGTGCCTGCTCCGGCCACTCCACACCCGCCGGGCGTTGCCGCTCGGGGGCCTCAGTGGCGGTCACCGCGTGGTCGGTACCGAGCAGGTGCTTGAGGAAGTACTCGCTGCCCTTGGCACTGGAGCCGAACAGGTTCGAGCGCCACAGGGTGAGCAGGCGGGGCCAGTTCTCCTCCGCCTCCGGATCTTCGACGGCGAAGCGCATCCGCCCGCTCGCCAGCTCGTCGACGGCGTAGCTCACCGGGTCCTGTCCGGCCTCGGCCGCCTGGTCGGCGATCGTCAGCGAGCTCCGGTCGAAGGTGGGGTAGCTGGGCGTCCATCCGAGCCGTACCGACAGAGACAGTAGGTCCATCACCGACTGCCCGGCGAACGCGCCGGTGCCGGCGCCGACCGTGTCCGCGTCGTAGGTGTCGTACCGGTACTGGCTGGTGTTCACGTACCAGTAGGCGGTCTGGTTCATGTGCCGCGGCGGCCGGCTCCAGTCCAGGGCGAACGCGCTGTGCTGGAACCCGGTCAACGGGCGCACCTTCTCCTGCCCCACGTAGTGCGCCCACCCGCCGCCGTTACGCCCCTGGCAGCCGGTGATCGTGGTGAGCATCAGCATCGCCCGGTAGATCAGGTCGGAGTGGTACCAGTGGTTGGTGCCGGCCCCCATCAGGATCATCGACCGACCCCGGGAGTCCTCGGAGTTCTGCGCGAACTCCCGGCCCAGGCGGATGATCTTCTCCATCGGCACCGAGGTGATCTCGGACGCCCAGGCGGGGGTGGCGGCCGTGGTCGGATCGTCGTACCCGCTCGGCCAGGTGCCGCTGAGTCCGGGCCGGGCCACGCCGTACTGGGCCAGCATCAGGTCGAACACCGTGGTCACCAGGTGCTCCCCGATGCGCCGGGTCGGCACGCCGCGCGGCTCGTGGGCGACCTTCCCGTCCGGGGCGTCGAACCGGGGCAGCAGCACCTGCTCGCTCGGGCCTCCCTCGGCGTGCAGGGTGAGCACGGGGTCCACGTCGCCCAGGTCGAGGTTCCACCGACCTTCGCCCTCGTCGCCGTACCGGTGCCCGAGCGTCCCGTTCGGGACCACCGGCGCATCGGTGATCCGGTCCAGGACCGCGGGTTTGAATTCAGAATTCTCTGCTGTCGACTCGGGATTGTCGAAGTCTGCGGCGAGGAGGAATTTCCCCGGACGCCACGTTCCGTCGTCGGCCTTGTCCAACCGCACCAAGAAAGGAAGGTCGGTGAAGGTTTTCACGTATTCGTCGAAGAAAGGCGTGCTGCGGTCTACGAAGAACTCTTTGAGTACCACGTGCCCCATCGCCAGGGCGAGAGCGGCGTCGGTGCCGGGAGCCGGAGAGATCCACTCATCGGCGAACTTGACGTTCTCGGCGTAGTCGGGAGCGACCGCGATCACCTTCTGGCCGCGGTAGCGCGCCTCGGTCATCCAGTGCGCATCCGGGGTGCGGGTCAGCGGGACGTTCGAGCCCCACATCATCAGCAGGGCAGCATCCCACCAGTCCCCGGACTCGGGGACGTCGGTCTGGTCGCCGAAGACCTGCGGTGAGGCCACCGGCAGGTCGGCGTACCAGTCGTAGAAGCTGAGCATCGGAGCGCCGATGAGCTCGTTGAACCGGGCGCCGGAGGCATAGCTGACCATCGACATCGCCGGGATGGGGGAGAACCCGGCGATCCGGTCCGGACCCCAGCGCTTGATCGTGTACACGTGCGCGGCCGCGATCAGCTCCACCGCCTCCGACCAGGTCGCTCGCACCAGGCCGCCCTTGCCACGCCCGGACTTGTAGCGCGTGGTCTTCTCCGGGTCCTGCACGATCTCGGCCCAGGCCAGCACCGGATCGCCCAGGCGTGCCCGGGCCTCGCGGAACATCGACAGCAACGTGCCGCGCACGTACGGGTAGCGCACCCGGGTGGGGGAGTAGGTGTACCAGGAGAACGCCGCACCACGGGGGCAGCCGCGAGGTTCGTACTCGGGCCGGTCATCACCTACGGAGGGGTAGTCGGTCTGCTGCGCCTCCCAGGTGATGATCCCGTCCTTGACGTAGACCTTCCACGAGCACGAGCCGGTGCAGTTCACCCCGTGGGTGGAGCGGACCACCTTGTCGTGGCTCCACCGGTCCCGGTAGAAGGAATCGCCGGAGCGCCCACCGGTCAGACTGAGGGTGCGGTTGTCGTCGGAGACCTCGGCGTCAGCGGTGAAGAATCGGCGGGTCTGCACCAGCGCAGCCCCCAGCGGCCCCTCGACGGACAGCTTGCTCGGGGTCATCGCGAGCCACCCGCCCTGGGCTCGGTGCCTGCCGGCGCCGGCAGCCCGCGCCGCCACGGACCCACTGCACCACCCCCGGCCGCGATCGGCAGATCAGTAACTGCTGGGGCGAGCATGTGCCCTCCTGAGGAACTGCAGACGAGTGAGTATTTCGTCCTAACATAACCCGACCGAATAGGGGCGGCAACCAGCACGAACTGCGATTTCCAGGGCGATTTACCGCACGCTCACGTCGCTTAAATCGAGCCGGCTCGGCGGCACTAATTTCCGCGGAAATGTGCGTGAAGTTCAGTGGGCGATTCATTGTTCGCTTTCCGGTTCTCCGTCAGCGGTAGCGGAGAATTGGCTCGGCTCGGCTCGGCTCGGCGTGCAGGCGCAGCCGGCAGGCCCCGACTTCGGCGAACGGAGTCAGCTGCACGTCGCCGGCGGGTGCGCCATAGCTCTCCAGTGCGCCCTCCACCAGGCCCTGGTGCACCTGACAGATGACCTCGGGCATCTCCTTGGCCAGTTCCAGCAGTGGGCAGGTGCGCAGGGCGGTGCCCTCGTCGTCAGGCACTGGCCCGAAGCCGAGCTCGGCGAGCAGGTCGGTCACCCGGTCCTCAGCGGCCGGGCGGGCGCTGCTGTTCTGTTCTTCGGCCAGCGAGGCGCCCCAGGTCCGCCCGATCGCACGGGCGTCGGCCCCGGCATCGTCGGAGCGTTGCGCTAGGTGGGTGGCGAATGCCTCGGTGAGGCTGCGGTACTCGCGGAAGGCCCTGCCGGTCGGCTGGGCGTGCCGGCCGGCGGTGGTCAGGGAGTAGGTGTAGTGCGGCCGGCCGCGACCGCCGGTGGGTACCCGGGAGCGCTGCACCAGGCCGGCGGTGTGCAGGTCCGACAAGGCCCGGCGCACGGTGTTCGGGTGGGTGCCGGTGGCCGCGCTCAGGTCCGTCACGGAGGCGGTCTGGCCGGCCGGGCCGAGAGTCGACAGGACGCGCTGCGCCGGACCGGGAGCGGCCGAAGGCTCCGGCGTCGGCACCGGCCCGAAGGCAGCAGAATTATTCACAATTCGGAGTGTAATATTCGAGGAGGTGGTCCACCACCGGAATCGACCAGTGGTTTCTCGCCACGGCGATGCGCCCAACATGAGGAGGAACGATGACCGATCCCCAAGCACAGCCCGCCGCTCCCGCGACGCTGCCGGTGACCGATGTGAGCGCCTCCGGGTGCGCATGCGGCTGCACGGACGAGGGAATCCCGATGCTGGACGTGCGGGAGATCCCCCATGCCATCCGGCACGCCACCGTGTTCGGCGCCCTCGGCGCCGTACCCGCCGGAGGATCGCTGGACCTGGTCGCCCCGCACGACCCGAAGCCGCTGCTCGCCCAGATCGCCGACCGGGACCCGGTGCAGGTCACCTACCTGCAGGAGGGCCCGCAAGCCTGGACGTTGCGGCTGACCCGGCAGGGCTGACTGCAGCGATGACCAGCTCCGGCGGTCCGAGATCTCGTCCGGTGGCCTCCCGGGGCCGATGGCCGCTGCGAGACTATCCGGCGGTGCTCTGGCTCGTGCTGGCGGCGATCCTCGCGGTGGCGCACCAGGCGGTCCCCTCCGCTCGCTGGCTGATGGTGCATCTGGTGCTGCTCGGGGCGATCACGCACGCGATCATGGTGTGGAGCACCTACTTCGCCCAGGCGCTGTTGAAGACCCCGCCCACGCTGGACGACCGCCGCGTCCAGTCCCGGCGGCTCTGGCTACTGCTGGCCGGCGTGACTGCTGTGCTGATCGGCGTGCCGACGGCGTCCCTCCCCGTGGTCATCGCCGGTGCGGGTGCTGTCGTGGCTGCTGTGCTCTGGCACGGGGTGCAGCTGGTGCGCCGGCTCCGCCGGGCGCTGCCGGGCCGGTTTCGGATCACCATCCGCTACTACCTCGGCGCCTGCGGCATGCTCCCGGTCGGTGCGGTGCTCGGCGTACTGCTCGCGCGCGGGCTGCCCGGCGACTGGCATGGCCGACTGCTGGTGGGGCACACGATGGTCAACCTGCTCGGCTGGGTGGGCCTGACCGTGACCGGAACGCTGCTCACCCTCTGGCCGACGATCCTGCGCACGCGGATCGACGAGCGTGCCGAACGCTGGGCACGCCAGGCGCTGCCGGTGCTGCTGCTGGGCCTGCTGGCCACGCTCGCTGGCGCAGTCGCGGACCTGCGCTGGGTCACCGTGGCCGGGATCGCGACCTACACCCTCGGTGTGCTCGGCTGGGGCCGGGCGTTGGCTCGGCCCGCGATCGCGCGTCCGCCCCGCTCGTTCCCGGCGGCGTCGGTGGCAGCCGCCCTGGTCTGGCTGTTGGCCGGGCTCGTGGTGGTGGCGGTGGCCACGGCGCGCGCCGACTCCTGGGAACAGGTGGCGGGCGCGTTCACCCCGGCCACGGTGATCTTCGTGGTCGGAGTGGCTGCTCAGGTGCTGCTCGGCGCGTTGTCCTACCTGCTCCCGGTGGCCCTGGGCGGGGGACCGGCGAAGCTGAAGGCCGCCAGTGCGTGGTTCGACCGGTACGGAGCGGTGCGGATCGTGACCACGAACGTCGCCCTGCTGCTGTGCCTGCTGCCGGTGCCGAGCTGGGTGCGGGTGGCCTGCTCGGTGCTGGTGCTGGTGGGCCTCGCCTCGTTCCTACCGATGATGGTGGGCGCGATCCGGTCCCGCCGCACCGCCGGCGAGGCCGGGCACGGGGCGCCGGCCCCACCCGCTGCGCAGGAGGCGGTGTTCTGGCGCCGCTCTCAGCTGGTGGTCGCCGTGGTGGCAGTGCTGCTCGCGGTCAGCATCGGCGTGGGTATCGACCCGGCAGCGGCCGGACTGAACGCAGCCGGCAGTGCCCACCGCGACGTGGCCGCCACCGGCGAGACCACCACTGTGCAGGTCAGCGCGCAGGACATGCGCTACGTCCCGGCCACGCTCAGCGTGCCAGCCGGTGACCGGCTGGTGATCGAGCTGACCAACGACGATCCGCAGAACGTGCACGACCTGACCGTCGGCGGCGCGACCTCCGAACGGCTTGCCCCCGGCGAGAGCCAGCGTCTGGACATCGGTGTGGTCGGCGGGGACCTGGAGGGCTGGTGCACTGTCGCCGGGCATCGGCAGCTGGGAATGACGCTGACCCTGGTGGCCTCCGGAGCCACCGCCGAGGCCGGTCGGGACCAGACGAGCACCGACCAGGGTGAGACCACCGCCCCGCCGGGCGCCGCCGTCGACGGGGAGCACAGCAGCGCGGACCATAGTGCGGATACCGCCCAGGTGAGCCCCGCCGTCGAGAACGTGATCGATCCGCAGCTGCCGGAGCTGACCGAGGAGAGCACCCACCGGCTCACCCTCGAGGTGCAGGAGGTCGAGCTCGAGGTGGCGCCCGGGGTGTGGCAGCGGCGCTGGACCTTCGGCGGCACGGTACCGGGGCCCACACTGCACGGCCGGGTGGGGGACACGTTCGAGGTCACGCTGGTCAACGACGGATCGATGGGGCACTCGATCGACTTCCACGCCGGGGCCCTCGCCCCGGACGGGCCGATGCGCACGATCGCGCCGGGGGCCTCGCTCCGCTACACCTTCACCGCGGGGCGGGCCGGGATCTGGATGTACCACTGCGCCACGGACCCGATGTCCGCGCACATCGCGGCCGGGCCGAACCGGGCCACGTCCTTCCACGTGGTCGGCGGCCCGTTCGACACCGTCTACGTCGAGGGGGCCTACTTGCTCCGGGACGGCCGCGGCGCTCTCGACGGCGTGTGGTCATCGCGACGCTCCGGCCCGCCAGCGGCGTCCACCCGCTGATCGGCACAGGGTGGGGCCAGCCGCGGCGATGAGTTTGCGCACGCCGGGTCGTACCAGGTGATGAGGCGATCCATCATGAAGGCGGAAGGGACACGGTATGCAGGTAGCGGTGAACGGCGTGGAGCTGTGTGTGGAGACGTTCGGGGATCCGGCGGATCCGCCGGTGCTGCTGGTCGGCGTGACCATGCTGAGCTGGCCGGCGGAGCTGTGTACGGCGCTGGCCGGGCGATACGTGCTGCGCTACGACCTGCGCGATACCGGCCGGTCGACGTTCGTGGACCCGCAGGCCCCCGGCTACGACCTGCGCGACCTGGTCACCGACGCCGCAGACCTGCTGCGGACGCTGGGCCTGGGTGCTGCGCACGTGGTCGGGATGGGAGTGGGCGGGTTCATCGCCCAGCTGCTCGCGCTGGACCATCCGGAGCAGGTGGCGTCGCTGACGCTCGTGGCCACCCGCCCGGTCGCACCCGGTCCGGTCGATCCTGACCTGCCCGACCACGACCCGGAGCTGATGGGGCAGATGTTCTCGGCCTCCGAGCCGGACTGGACCGATCGAGCCAGCGTGGTGGAGTACATGACCGGTTCCGCCCGGTTGACGTCCGGCTCGCGGGGTTTCGACGAGCAGGAGGTTCGCGCGAGTGCCGGCGCGGTGTTCGACCGGGCGGCGCCGACCCCGGCCGCGCAGCAGGCGAGCCAGCTGGGCACCGTGTTCGCGGCGATCGACTGCACGCCGCGGTGGCGCGAGCGCCTCGGCGAGGTCACCGCGCCGACCCTGGTGCTGCACGGCGAGGAGGATCTGTTCTTCCCGCACGGAAACGGGGTGGCGCTGGCTGCGGAGATCCCTGGCGCTGAACTGATCACGCTGCCCGGCATCGGCCAGGGCCTACCGCGGATGATCTGGCCGATCGTGACCGAGGCCATCCTGCGGCACACCTCGTGAGGGTGGTTCCCGGCCGGGCCGCGCGAGGTGCTCGACGCCGGCCAGACCCCGTGGGTGCCCGACACCGCTGCCGATGTATCACCACCCGGGACCGGGTGGTGAAACGTCGCGGTCCCACTTCGTGGAATCAGGCGGTCTCGGGCCGCGCCTCCCGCTGGTTCGCGAGCACCGACTCCTGGCTCGGTACCTGGTCCTGGCGCAGCACCCCCACCGGGCAGCTCATCCCGTTCGGGCCGTGGTTGCAGTAGCCGCCCGGATTCTTGTGCAGGTATTGCTGGTGGTAGTCCTCGGCGTAGTAGAACTCACCCGCCGGGGCGAGCTCCGTGGTGATCTCACCGAATCCGCTGGAGTGGGCGACGGCGTTCATCGCCTCCCGTGAGGCCCGCACCAGGGCCTCGTCGGCCGGGTCGGTCCAGTAGATGGCCGAGCGGTACTGGGTACCGCGATCGTTGCCCTGCCGGAAGCCCTGCGTGGGATCGTGGTTCTCCCAGAACTCCTTGAGCAGGTGCTCCAGGTCGATCTGCTCCGGGTCGTAGGCCACCAGCACCGCCTCGGTGTGCCCGGTCATCCCCGTGCACACTTCCTCGTAGCTGGGGTTCGGGGTGTAGCCCCCGGCGTACCCGGCGGCGGTGGACACCACGCCCGGCAGCCGCCAGAAGATGCGTTCGGCGCCCCAGAAACAGCCCATCCCCACCTGGACGGTGCGGGTGCCTGCCGGCCAGGGGCCCTGCAGCGAGGTGCCCAGCACGGTGTGCGTGGCCGGTACCGGCAGCGGTTCCTCCCGGCCGGAGAGAGCGTCCTCGGGGGCGACCATCGTGGCCTTCGTCCATGCACCGAATATCATCTGGCTCCCTCATTCCTGCGCTCGTGCGGCGCAACCTTCGCCCGGTGGCAGGTGGACCACGGGCGAGCGGATCGATCCGCTGAACTCGCGCCGTCCACGACAACGCTACGCCAGGGCGAGATGTTCCCCGCCAGGTACCCTGAATGCAGTCCGAGAGAGGGTGGTGCCATGCACAAGGGTGAACCAGGATCGACACCTGATCCTGTTGGCGGTCGGGACGAGCAGCACCCGCCCGAGGATCAGGACCTGGAGCAGGGCAACCGGGCCGAGTGTCAGGGTCAGGACGGGCGGCGCGAGTCCGCCGACGCCACGGTCGCCGCAGGTCGCGACGGGACTGCCGAGCGGGGGCGCACCGAGCCTGAGGACATCGCGGTCGGTGCCGCTGCCGCGCTCGCCGCCGAGCGTCAGGACGATGATGACGTGATCGCCGTGGTCGAGTCCGACCCGAAGCGGTCCCCGGTCACCCCCGCGGTCAGCGGAATGGCTGCCTGGTCCTGGCGGTTCCTGGTGATCGTCGCCGCCGGAGTGGTTGCTGGGTACGGGCTGATCCAGATCAAGACGGTCGTCGTGCCGATCCTCGTGGCTGCACTGATCACCTCGCTGCTCGGCCCTGCGGTGAACTGGCTGGAGCGGCACAAGATTCCGCGGACGGCCGGAACCCTCATCACCCTGCTGACCATGGTCCTGCTATTGAGTGGGCTGCTCACCCTGGCCGGCGCGTCGATCGCCTCCGGTATCCGAGATCTGAGTGCGACCGCCTGGGAGGGCATCCAGAGGCTGCTCAGCTGGCTGTCCACCGGTCCGCTGCAACTCAGCCAGGAGGACATCGATACCTACGTCCAGCAGATCCAGGCGCAGCTGGAGTCGAACGCGCAGACCATCGCCTCGGGTGCGCTCTCGGTCGGTACCTCGGTGGGCAACGTGCTCGCCGGCTCGCTGATCGCGCTGTTCTGCCTGTTCTTCTTCCTCAAGGACGGCTCGACCATCTGGAGCTGGCTGGTTAAACTGTTCCCGCAGGTCGCTCGCGACCGCGTGGACGTGGCTGGGCAGAAGGCCTGGTTCAGCCTCAGTAGCTACGCCCGCACCCAGATCATGGTGGCCTTCATCGACGGCGTCGGCATCGGGTTGGGCGCATGGTTGCTCGGCGTACCGCTGGCGCTGCCGCTCGGTGTGCTGGTGTTCCTCGGATCGTTCATCCCGATCGTCGGTGCCGTGGTGACCGGCTCGGTAGCGGTCGCCGTGGCACTGGTGGACCAGGGCATCTGGATCGCCCTGGCGATGCTCGGTGTGGTGCTGCTCGTCCAGCAGGCGGAGAGCAATCTGCTCCAACCGCTGCTGATGAGCCGGGCGCTGAAGCTGCACCCGGTGGCGGTGCTGCTCGCCGTGTCCACCGGAACAATCGTCGGTGGCGTGGTCGGCGCCCTGTTCGCAGTACCCGTGGTGGCGGTGGCGAATACGGTGCTGCACTATCTCAACGGCGGCCAGGATCCGCACCGGGAGATACCGCCACTGATCCAACGGGTGCGGGCCAGGCGCACATGAGCGTGACGATCGAGGCGATTCGAGAGGCTGCTGCCGCACTGCGGCCGGTGGTGCAGGAGACCCCGGTGCAGTACAGCCGCGCGATCAGCGAGCTCGCCGGGGCCGAGGTGTGGCTGAAGTGCGAGAACCTGCAGACCGGTGGCTCGTTCAAGATCCGCGGCTCCTATACCCGGATGTGCCGGCTCAGTGACGAACAGAAGGCTGCCGGCGTGCTCGCGGCCAGTGCCGGTAACCACGCCCAGGGGGTGGCCCTGGCCGCTCGGCTGCTGGGCATCTCCGCCACGATCTACATGCCACAGGGCGCTGCACTGCCCAAGCTCGCTGCCACCCGCGGCTACGGCGCCGAGGTACGCATCCACGGCCGGACGGTGGACGAGGCCCTCGCCGAGGCCCGAGCCGAGTCCGAGCGCACCGGCCAGGTGGTGATCCACCCGTTCGACCACGAGGACATCGTGACCGGGCAGGCGACCGTGGCCCTCGAGGTGGCCGAGCAGGTACCGACCGCACGCACCATCGTGGTGCCCACCGGCGGCGGCGGCCTGCTCGCCGGCATCGCGACCGCCGCGCACGCCACGCTGGGCCCCGAGGTGCAGATCGTCGGCGTCCAGGCCGAGGGAGCTGCCGCCTATCCGGCATCTCTGGCCGCGGGCCGCCCGGTGCCGCTGGAGAGCATGCACACCATGGCCGACGGGATCGCGATCGGCACCCCGGGGCAGGTGCCGCTGGGGATCGTCCGCGAGCACGTGCGCCGGGTGGAGACAGTCAGCGAGGAGGACCTCTCCCGGGCCTTGCTCGTGCTGGCCGAGCGGGCCAAGCTCGTGGTGGAACCCTCCGGTGCGGCAGGGGTGGCCGAGCTGATGCGGCGACCGGGCCGGCTGGAGGGACCGGTCGTGGTGATTCTCTCCGGGGGGAACGTCGATCCGCTGGTGCTGATGAAGGTGCTCCGGCACGGGATGGCGGCCGCTGGCCGGTTCCTGCAGTTCAAGGTGCGGGTCCGGGACACACCGGGCCATCTGGCCGCGCTGCTGCGTTGCCTGGCGGACCTGGATGCCAACGTGCTCGAAGTAGCCCACGTACGTACCGCCGTCGGGCTGGCCGTGGACGAGGTGGATATCGCGGTGGAGTGCGAGGCCAAGGGGCCGGGGCACTGCAGCGAGGTACTCGTCGAGCTGGAGGAGTCCGGGTACCGGGTGCTCTCCAACTGAACCTGGCGGGTGCCGGGTGCTCTCCAACTGAACGCCCGTCTGAGTAGTGGGGCTCGGCTGTCGCTGAGGCCCACTACTCAGACGGGCGTCTGCCTCGGGCGTCGCGCGGGCGCGCTTGCGCGTGCCTCAGCTGGAGTACGGCGTCGCCTTGAGGATCTTCGCCTTCAGCATCTTCCCGTTCGGCGTGGCGTACTCGGCCGTCTCGCCGACCTTCTTGTCCCGGATCGCTGCGCCGAGCGGTGAACCGGAGGAGTAGACGTCCAGGTCAGTGTCTCCGGCGACCTCGCGGGAGCCGAGCAGGAAGGTGAGGTCCTCACCGGCCAGGGAGACCGTCACCACCATGCCGGGCTCGACCACGCCGTCGTCGGCAGGAGCCTCGCCCACCTGAGCGTTGCGGAGCAGCTCGTCGAGCTGCCGGATCCGGGCCTCCTGCTTGGCCTGCTCCTCACGGGCGGCGTGGTAGCCGCCGTTTTCCTTGAGGTCACCCTCTTCGCGAGCAGACTCGATCTTGTCGGCGATGTCGGTCCGTCCCACACCGACGAGGTGGTCGTACTCGCCCTTCAGGCGGTCATACGCATCCTGAGTGAGCCATGTGGTTTCGGACACGGTTCCTCCTTCATTTCGTCATGCCGACAGGCGGCTGCGACGGCGCAAACTCGGGATGGCTGTGCGAAACTCCGGTCCCCGGGCTGGCTACCGATGCGGCCGCGCCGGGGCGGCGGAAAGAACCATCATAGCGATTCCGCGGCACCGGTGGTCAACGTCAATCCTGGCCGTGGGCCATTATACGCTCGGGCGGACGGCTAGGCTGCCCGAGAAACGCTACTTGACGGCCAAGGGGCACCGATGACCGGTCATGATCCGGGGCAGGAACAAGCCGGGGATCGAACCGGTGCGGAACCCGCCTCCGGTCTGCCCGAGCGGCCGGGCGGGCACCTGGGCGAGCGGCCGGATGACCAGCCGCTGCGACAGCGGCGCAAGTGGCCGGGCGCGGTGATCGCCATCGTTGCCGTGGCCGCCGTGGTGCTCGGCGGGCTGCAGTATCTTCCGATGCTGCTCTCCGGCAGCACCGAGACCGATCCGGCGCCGCCACCGGCCGCCACCGCGATCCCGCAGCCGAGTGCCAGTCCACCCTCCTCGGGCACCGAGAACGGTGGAGGGAGTGCGCCGTTCACCGCGACGGGCTTCCTGCGCATGCTGAACGAAGCGCTCGCGGATGCGGACCGCGAGCGCTTCTTCGAGCTTGTCGGACCGGGTGCTGTCGACGGGCTGAACCTGTGGTGGGACAACATGGCCACGCTCGGGATGAGCGGCGCCGGTCTGTCCGTGGAGTCGGGCACGCTGGACGGGCTGGGGCCGGGTGGCTCGGCCGATCTGACCATCCGGCTGGGCGCGATCACGCTCGGTACCCCGCGGGCCGGGGACGACTCCGAGTACGCCGACGCGGGCCAGTACCTGGTGGCCGCCGCCCGGTACCGGATCACCATCTCGGTCTCAGCGGCCGGGGAGGGGGTGATCAGCGGCTGGCGTCCCACCGACCCGGTCAAGCCGTGGGACCAGGGCCGGCTGGCCGCGGTGCAGACCGAGCACGTGCTGGTGGCCAGCGACGCCAACGAAGCGGAGCTGCTCGAGGAGTTCGCCGGCGCCGCCGAAGAGCCAGCCAGCTGGGTGCTGGACCGGTACGCCGATGCCGAGCACGGATCGCCGATCGACCGGTTCACCCTCTTCCTCACCGAGGACCCCGAGCGCGCCGGCACCTGGTTCGACACCGGCGACCACAACGATGAGCTCGCCGGGTTCACCATCCCGTTGCTGCGCCTGGGCGAGGCGCCAGGGCTGCACCCGCGGATCGCTACCGACGAGGAGACCCAGTGGGGCTCCACAGTGGTGATCGTGGGTCCGGGCGGACTGGACTCGCCCGAGGCCTTCCGCTCACTGACCGCACACGAGCTCACCCACGCAGTGGACTTCGCCTGGCTCCCGGTGCCGCAGGACCGGTCCCGGGTGATCAGCGAAGGCTGGGCCGAGTACCTGCAGGAACTGTGGGACTCGAGCGGCGAGTTCGCGCCACCGGGCTCCTGGCGGGCGGAGCGGATCGAGGAGTGTCTCGCCGATGGCTGGGGCTATCCCAGCGATGATGCCTTCGATACCGACGGCGCGGACATCTTCTGCGCCTACGCCCTCAGCGCCAGCGTGTACGCCTACGCCGCCGAGCGTGGTGTGGACCCGTTCGAGCTCGCTCGGCAGGCCCGCAGTTCCGGGCAGTCGCTGATCGAAGTGAGCGAGCACCTGGCCGGCCCGGACGTGGCGCAGGCGGGATGGGAAGACTGGGTACATTCGACCTATGGGTGATGCGAGTCGGCCTTCGCAGCACGGGTCGTACGCACCGCCGTCGCACCCGGGCGCCTACCTTCCCCCGGATCCAGGGGCCGGCTACTCCTACCAGCCGGCGCCCTACTACCCGCCGCCCCAGTTCCCGCCACCGCCACATCGGCCCCGCCCGCACACGCCCGGCTGGGCCTGGGCGCTGATCACGGTCCTGGTGGTCGCGGTGGCGGTGATGGGCGCCGTCACCGTGGCCGAACAGGAACGGCGGCCCTGGGACACGCCACCGACCACGCCACCCACAGTGACCCAAGGGGAGGACGGCTACGGGCAGCCGAACACGGCACCGAGCGGGGAGTTCACCGGCGAGCACCTGATCACTCGGCTGAACGAGGCGCTCGCGGCCCGGGACCGGGAGACCTTCTTCAGCTACGTCGACGGCGCTGCCGTGGAGCCGCTGGAACTGTGGTGGGACAACATGGACACCCTGGGCTGGACCACTGGGGCGATCTCCCTGCAGGCGCCGCAGACGTCGGACTACTCCGACAACACCGTCACCCAGCAGGTGCTCCTCGGCGCCGTGACCGCCGGCTCGCCGCAGATCCCGGCCGACTCCGCGCACCCGGACGCTGGGCTCAGCTACGCACCGGCGAACCTCTACCAGGTCACGATCCATGTCACCGACGACGGCGCCAGTGGGGTGATCACCGGGTGGCAGCCGCAGCGCTACACCGCACCGTGGGACCTGGAGCCGCTGTACGCCGTGATCGGCGACCACGCCGTCGTGGCCGGATACGCCGACGAGCGGGACCTGGTGGACGAGACCGCCGGTGCCGCCGAGGAGGCCGCGCAGTGGGTCACCGAGACCTACCAGGAGCGGACCGGCGTCGCGAACGCGAACCGATACCTCACGTTCGTGACCGATACCGACGACCGGTTCAACTCCTGGTTCATCGACGCCGAGGATCTCGCCGGATGGATCGGTGACCGGGCGGGCACGATGTTCCCGCAGAGCCGCCCGCTGGCCGCACCCGGACTCGACCCGAGCATCGCCACCGGGAACCGGATGACCAACGCCGGCGGGATCCTGACCGTCGGCCCGAACGGGCTGCAGTACGGCATCGCCGACACCACCGACACCCTGGTGCACGAGTTCGTCCACGCGATCCACGTCACCAACGTGCCGCACGGATCGGGCTCCTCGTCAGTGATCGCCGAAGGGTGGGCGACCTACAACGAGTCGCTGTTCCAGGGCAGCGGCACCTACGCACCGCGCCTGCGAGTCACCGGCCGCACGTTGCGGGGCTGTGTAGCGGAGATGGACAGCGCGTTCCCCACCGAACAGGACTTCGTGGACGCGGACGACGCCACCTGTGCCTATGCCCTCAGCGGCAGTCTGTACGCCTACGCCGAGAGCCTGGGAGTGGATGTCTACGCGCTCGCGGACGAGGCGTTGGCAACCGGGGAACCGCTGTGGTCCCTGGTCGAGCGCGACGGCGTAGCGTTTACCGCCGAGGGGTGGAGCAGTTGGCTGCAGGAGCAGTTCGGCTGACCGGGCCGTGTGGCTGGCGCGGGTCACTCGGCTGACCTGGCCGTGTGGCTGGCGCGGGTCACTCGCCGGCCGGGTTGGTGGCTCAGTCGACGAGGCTGCACTCGCGCACCACACCGGTGGTGGCGAGCTCAGTGGTGGCGATGTCGACGGTCAGCCGGGTGGTGCGCTGGTCCTGCGGGCCGATGGTGATGTCGGTGATACCGACCTGTCCGTAGCCTTCGTTCAGGGCCTCCAGCGTGCAGGTCGCGGTCGCTTCGTTCGGTTTGCTCACGTCGACGATCACCTGGACCTGCGTGTCGTCCACCACGTCGAAGCCGACCTGTTCGGAGGTGGCGTCCGGATCGAAGAACTGCACCGAGATCCACACCAGGGTCGCGATCCCGATCGTCCCCAGGGAACCGGCAGTCAGCCACAGCGCGCGCTTGCGCCGCCGCACCGGCGGACGGGAGCCGTAACGCTCGGCCATCACCTGGGCGGTGCGTTCGGCCTGGGCAGCGCTCGGGGCATCCTGGGCGGTGCCTGGTGCCTGTGACTCCACCAACGCGTGACATCCTTAGACTGGAAAGACCGATGGACGCCAGTGGCCGACCGGCGAGCGTCCGTCCCTCATTGTCACACTCTCACGAGCCTCAGGAGATCCTCAGTGGCCGGTGCACAAGAACTGCGGCTGATGGCCGTGCACGCCCACCCCGACGACGAGTCCAGCAAGGGCGCGGCCACGATGGCCAAGTACGCCGCCGAGGGGGTGCAGGTCCTGGTAGTCACCTGCACCGGCGGTGAGCGGGGTGACATCCTCAACCCCCGTCTGCAGAACGACCCGGAGGTGCTGCGGGACATGCCGGGCTTCCGCCGGCGGGAGATGGCCGCCGCGGCCGAGGCTCTGGGCATCTCCCAGCAGTGGCTCGGATTTGTCGACTCCGGCCTTCCCGAAGGTGATCCGCTGCCGCCGCTGCCGGAGGGCAGCTTCGGCCGCGAGCCGTTGGACGTTGCGACCGAGGCCCTGGTCCGGGTGGTGCGTGAGTTCCGTCCGCAGGTGATGACCACCTATAACGAGAACGGTGGCTACCCGCACCCCGACCACGTGATGACCCACAAGATCTCGGCCGCAGCCTTCGATGCCGCCGCCGACCCGGACGCTTTCACCGACGCCGGCCCGGCGTGGGAGGTATCCAAGCTCTACTACGACCACGGCTTCTCCCGGAGCCGGATCGTGGCGGTCCACGAGGCGCTGCTCGAGGCCGGGCGGGAGTCGCCGTATGCGGACTGGATGGACCGGTGGGACCGGGACGACCGGGCGGAGAAGGTCACCACCCGGATCGAGTGCGCGGACTACTTCGATCACCGAGACCGCGCCCTGCTCGCCCACGCCACCCAGATCGATCCGGACGGATTCTTCTTCGCTGTCCCGCGGGAGATCGAGAAGGTTGCCTGGCCGGTGGAGGAGTTCGAGCTGGCCCAGTCTCGGGTGCCGGTCCAGACGCCGGAAGACGATCTGTTCGCCGGGCTCCGGCAATGATCGCCGGCCTGCCCGTGCTGCTTGCCGGAGGGGTGGACCCCAAGGACGCCAGTCCGGGTATCGGCGCGTTCATCACGTTCGCAATCCTCGCGCTGGTGATCATCCTGCTCGCCTGGTCCTTCACTCGGCACCAGCGTCGGATCCGCGCCCACGCCCAGCAGGATGCGGCGGAGCGGGCAGAACAGGCCGCGGCGGAGCAGGCGGATGGGGAGCAGGCGGATGCCGAGCAGGCCGGCGCAGCCACCTCCGGTGCGGCGCAGGCTCCGGTCGCTGCCGAGGAGGCAGAGGCTCGGCCCGAAGAGCCGTCGGACGAGGCTGTTGAGGGTGCGCCGAGCGAGACTGCTGAGGGGGCGTCGTCCGTTCGGGCAGCTCCAGACTCGAATACTGCTCCGGGGGTGGCGTCGCACCCCTCGGGTGTGGTGGAGCCGAAGGACGACGGCGGGGCGCACCGGTGAGCCTCTCGGTCGCCATCGCCCAACTCGCCTCGGACTCCGACGCCGAGGCGAATGCTCGCCGCAGCGCGGCCGCCGTCCGAGACGCCGCCCGCGGGGGTGCTCGCCTGGTCATCCTGCCGGAGTACGCCTCCGGCTGGGCGCCGACGATCACGGCAGACCTTGCCCAGGAGACGGATGGCCCGTTCCTGGCCGCCCTTCGTACCGCGGCTGCCGAGGCGAAGGTATGGGTGGTGGCCGGGATGGTTACGCCGAGCCCTAGTGGCCCTCGGGCCGGTGCGAGAACGTCGCGGTGCTCCTCGGCCCGGACGGCGAGGTGGCCGGCGAGTATCGCAAGGTGCACCTGTTCGACGCGTTCGGGGTGCGCGAGTCCGACGTGCTCGACGGCGGCCGGCCCGGTGGGGACAACGTCCTCACCGTGGACCTGGGTGGGCTGCGGGTGGGGGTTGCTACCTGTTACGACCTGCGCTTCCCGGAGACCTTCCGGTTGCTTGCCGACGCCGGTGCGGACGTGTTGGTGGTGATCGCGGCTTGGGCGGACGGGCCGGGCAAGGCCGAGCAGCTCGAGGTGCTCACCCGCGCCCGGGCGTTGGAGAATACCTGTTACCTGCTCCTGGCCAGCCAGCCGGGGGAGGGCCGCGTCGGTAGGTCAGCGCTGATCGAGCCGCTGGGTACGGTGATCGACCAGGGTGGCACCGGCGACGAGGTGATCCTTGCTGCGACCCTCACGCAGGACGTGATCGCTGAGGCGCGCGCGAAGGTGCCCAGTCTGAGCCACCGGCAGTTCCACGTGCGTCCCGGACCGCCCACCGGCTGAGGTCGAGGGCGCGCCACCGGCGCGTGTTCGCCGCCGCCGCACACCGGCCAGCTGCGCACGTCCGCCAGTTGCGCGCGCTCCGGCGGCTGGGCACGAGCGCCGTCCGGCTAGTGGGTTGCGGCGAGCCTTCGCTTCTCGGTCTCCACATCGAAGTCCGCCGGTGGCCAGCCCAGGTCCAGGGAGCGCAGCGCCTCGATGACCAGCTCGGTCACGGCCAGCCGGGCGTACCACTTGTGGTCGGCGGGGACCACGTACCAGGGTGCCTGCGGTACCGACGTGCGGGTGAGCATCTCGGCATACGCGGCCTGGAAGTCGTCCCAGTCCAGTCGAGTGTCGATGTCGCCGGGGGAGTACTTCCAGTACTTGTCCGGCCGGTCCAGCCGCTCGGCGAGTCGCTCGAACTGTTCGTCGTAGGAGACCATCAGCGCCACCTTGATCACGGTGGTCCCGGTCGCGGCCAGCTCCAAGTCGAAGTCGACCAGTTCGGCATATCGGGAGTCGTTCACCTCCGGCGGCTCCAACCCGTTCACCCGCACCACGAGCACCTGCTCGTAGTGCGACCGGTCGAATACCCCGATCCGGCCAGGCGGCGGCAGCTCCCGGCGGATCCGCCACAGATGGTCGTGGGCAGCCTCCTCCGCCGTGGGCACGCCGAACGAGGCGAGGGCCACCCCCTGCGGGTCCACCATGCCGAGCACGTGCCGGACGATCCCACCCTTGCCGGCCGTGTCCAGACCCTGCAGCACCAGCAGCACCGATCGGTTCCCGCCGCTGCGCCCGTCGGCGTAGAGGCGCTCCTGCAACTCGGAGAGCTCCTTGCCGCGCTTGGCCATGAACTTCTCGGCCTTCTTCTTCCCGTGGTCCCAGCCAGGGGTGGCACTGCGGTCCACTCGGGGCAGATCGAAGTCCTCGCCGACCCGCAAAAGCCTTGCCACGGGTTCGGACCAGTGCGCGCCCATCGGGCTCCTCTCGCCGGGGTGGGCCCACTGTAGTGCCGCAGGCTAGAGGAGTGAGCCTGACTCACTCCTCTAGAGAGTGAATACCGCCAGGGCGATCGCGATCGCATGGCAGCCGTAGCCGATCACCGTGCCGGTGTGGAACAGCTCGTGGAACCCGAACCAGCCAGGAACGGGATTCGGGCGCTTGAAGCCGTAGGCCACGGCACCCAGGGTGTAGCCCAGGCCACCGATGATCACCAGCAGGGCGATCGTCGGCCCACCAGCGGTCCAGAACGCCGGGAGGAATCCGACGGCGACCCAGCCGAGGGCCAGATAGATCGGCACATACAGCCAGCGTGGCGCCTCGAGCCAGAACACCCGGGCCAGCAGACCCAGGACGGCGCCGCCCCACACCAGCCAGAGCAGCAGCCGCGCCGTGCCGTCCGGCAGCAGCAGCGCGGCGAGTGGCGTGTAGGTGCCGGCGATCACCAGAAAGATGTTTGAGTGGTCCATCCGGCGCAGCACACCCGCAGCCTTCGGCGACCAGGTACCGCGGTGGTACACGGCACTGGTGCCGAACAACAGCACCGTGGCAGCTCCGAACACCGCGCTGGTGACGGTTCCGGTGACCGTCGGCGCGCCGATCGTGAGCAGCAGCGCCACCACCAGGGCCACTGGGGTCATCACGGCATGGATCCAGCCCCGCAGCCGGGGCTTGGCCGCCACCGTCTCGCCACCGACCTCCGGCGCCGGCACGGACTCCTCGATCGGAGCCTGCGGCTCCCGTGCCCCCGCGGTGGCCAGCACCACCGACTCCGGCGTCGACTCGGACGCGGAGGCGGGCACGTGCGGACGGGGCATAGGGGCTCCAGGGAGTGGGGTACTGCAGACGACGTTCCTACGCCATCGTAAGTTACGCAAGCGTAGGTAGGCGATCGACGATGTAGAGATGATGTGTGGGCTCCGTGTGCCGGAGCGAAACTCCGTCATCGGCTCGGTAGTGAGGGCTACGGTGTCAATCGACGTGTGGGCCAGGAGCGCCGCACGCGAGCACATCTGCATGGACCACCTCTGGAGACTCGATGCGCCCACCCGCGTTCCTCTACGGGCTCTACGAGCGTCGGCTGTCCCGAGCACTGCAGGGCGCCCGGCTGCCGCGCCATGTGGGTCTGATGCTGGACGGCAACCGCCGTTGGGCACGTTCGGTCGGGTTGGCCACAGCGCAAGGGCACCAGGCCGGGGCGGATCGAATCGCGGACCTGCTCGGCTGGTGCGAGGACGTGGGTATCGAGCGGGTGACGTTGTGGATGCTCTCCACCGACAACCTGCGCCGGGACGAGCGTGAGGTCACCGACCTGCTGGAGATCATCGCTGCGACGGTGGCCAAGCTGGCCACCACCCGGCGCTGGCGGCTGCAGCTGGTGGGTGAGCTGGACCTGCTGCCGAGCGAGATCGCGGACCGGCTGCGTGCCGCCGAGGAGCTGACCAGCGATGTCGCCGGTCTGCACCTGAACATCGCCGTCGGCTACGGCGGGCGGCACGAGATCGCCGGTGCGGTGCGGTCGCTGATTGCCGAGTATGTGGCGGCAGGCAAGTCGGTCGAGGAGATCGGCGAGTCGGTCACCGTGGAAGAGATTGCCGAGCACCTCTATACCAAGGGCCAGCCGGATCCGGACCTGGTGATCCGCACGTCCGGGGAGCAGCGACTGGGCGGCTTCCTGCTCTGGCAGAGTGCGCACAGCGAGTTCTACTTCTGCGAGGCCTTCTGGCCGGACTTCCGCCGGGTGGACTTCCTGCGCGCGCTGCGCGACTACGCCGGCCGGGAGCGCCGGATGGGGCGCTGAGTCCGGCATCACGGTGACGGCGGCGCCCACCGGGGCGGCTCCTCCCGCCGGGAGGCCAGGCCCTGCTCCGGTGAGTGGTCACTTGTGCGGGGTTAGCCGTGGTGGCACCCCGTTCGCGACCACTCGGCGAGAGGGTGACGGCGGAACTTGCCCGGATCGCGCCTCCCGCCTCCCGCCTTCCGCCTTCCGAGTGAACGGCGGATGAACTCTGAGATGTGATCTGCGCCACGCCCGGTCCCATCACCGAGAAGTGCTCACCCGCGTCGTACGTTGAGGTCATCGGGTGGCACCCGCCACCCACCGGAAGGCCAGCCCATGGAACTCGACTTGATGTGGGTGAGGGGCCGCCGGCCCCAAGGGTCGCCGGTCCGCACCCCGCACTCGCCGCGGCGTTGCCGACGGCGAGGCAGGCTGAACAGCAGGAGCTAGCCGTGAGCCGTGAGTCCCTCGCCACGCCCGCGCCGTCCCATCAGGTATCGGGAGCCACGTCCGGAGGTGAGGAGCTGACGGCAGCAGTGCCGGGTGTCACCGACACCGATGGGCGCCGCACCTACGTGCTGGACACCTCGGTGCTGCTCTCCGATCCGCGCGCGTTGTTCCGGTTCGCCGAACACGACGTGGTGCTCCCGATCGTGGTGGTCACCGAGCTGGAGGCGAAACGCCACCACCCCGAGCTCGGCTACTTTGCCCGCAGCGCCCTGCGACACCTGGACGACCTGCGCGTGGAGCACGGTTTCCTGGACCAGCCCGTCCCGCTGGCCGAGGCCGGCGGCACGGTCCGGGTGGAGCTGAACCACTCCGACCCCACTGTGCTCCCGTCCGGGATGCGGCTCGGGGACAACGACACCCGGATCCTCTCCGTGGCCGCGAACCTGCGGGCCGAAGGTCATGAGGTGGTGGTGGTCTCCAAGGACCTGCCGATGCGGGTGAAGGCTTCGGCCGTGGGGCTGAGCGCTCAGGAATACCGGGCACAGCTGGCCGTGGAGTCCGGCTGGCGCGGGATGGCCGAGGGCGGGCTGTCCGAACCCGAGATGAATCAGCTGTTCAGCGAGGAGAGCATCGCCGTGGCGGATGTCTCCGGCGGTGAGGGTCTTCGCGACCTGCCCTGCCACACCGGACTGGTGCTGACCTCCCCACGGGGGTCGGCACTCGGGCGGATCACCCCGGACAAGCAGATCCAGCTGGTGCGCGGGGACCGGGAGGTGTTCGGTATGCACGGTCGCAGCGCCGAGCAGCGGATCGGCATCGACCTGCTCCTTGACCCGGAGATCGGCATCGTCTCCCTGGGCGGGCGCGCCGGGACCGGGAAGTCCGCTCTCGCGCTCTCCGCCGGGCTGGAAGCGGTGCTGGAACGCCGCGAGCACCGGAAGGTGGTGGTGTTCCGCCCGCTGTACGCCGTCGGTGGTCAGGAGCTGGGTTACCTGCCGGGCAGCGAGTCGGAGAAGATGAACCCCTGGGCCCAGGCGGTATTCGACACTCTCGGTGCAGTGGTCTCCTCGCACGTGGTGGACGAGGTGATGAGCCGGGGGATGCTCGAGGTGCTCCCGCTCACCCACATCCGGGGCCGTTCGCTGCACGATGCGTTCGTGATCGTGGACGAGGCGCAGTCCCTGGAACGTAATGTGCTGCTGACGGTGCTTTCCCGGATCGGGCAGAAGTCAAAAGTCGTGCTCACCCACGATGTGGCCCAGCGGGACAACCTGCGAGTCGGTCGCCACGACGGGATCGCCGCGGTGATCGAGTCGCTCAAGGGGCACCCGTTGTTCGCCCATGTGACCCTCACCCGCTCGGAGCGTTCCCCGGTCGCCGCGCTGGTGACCGAGATGCTGGAGGGTGCATAGAGTACGCCATCATCCGCTATCCGCATGTTCGGCCGGTCGTAGTGGCGTAGATTACGTCTCAGAACCCCGTGTTGGGCTCGACGTATCTCAGATCTGAGATACGGTGCTGATATGACGACGGTGATCGAGGATTCGCGAACGACCATTGCCCAGATCGGCAGCCTGATCCGGGGGGCCCGGCAGAACCGGGGGATGACCCAGAGTCAGCTCGCCGAGCTGCTCAGTACGAGTCAGAGCGCGATCGCCCGAATCGAACAAGGCAGCCAGAACCTCTCGGTCGAGATGCTGTCGCGGATCAACGAGGTACTCGATGCGGATCTGCTCTCCATCGGTGCCCCGCGTCCGGCGCACCTGCGGGTCACCGGTGGGCAGCAGCTCTCGGGCACCATCCGGGTGAACACGTCCAAGAACGGTGCCGTGGCGTTGCTGTGCGCCTCGCTGTTGAATCGGGGCCGCACCACGCTGCGCCAGGTGGCCCGGATCGTCGAGGTGGACCGGATCGTGGACGTCCTGCGCTCCATCGGAGTGCGGGCCACCTGGTCCGAGGACGGCAAGGACCTGGAGATCGTGCCGCCGGCCGAGCTGGATCTGACCGCCATCGACGAGGACGCCGCCCGGCGCACCCGCAGCATCATCATGTTCCTCGGCCCGCTACTGGGCCGCACGAGCAGCTTCCAGCTCCCCTACGCCGGTGGTTGCGACCTGGGCACCCGTACGGTGGAGCCGCACATGATCGCGCTGCGGCCGTTCGGCCTGGACGTACTCGCCACCGGTGGCTGGTACCAGGCGGCGGTCACGGGCGGGCAGCCAGAGGAACTGTCCGTGGTCCTCACCGAGCGTGGTGACACGGTCACCGAGAACGCACTGATGGCAGCCGCCCGGCACCCGGGCGTGACCGTGATCCGCAACGCCAGCCCGAACTACATGGTCCAGGACCTGTGCTTCTACCTGGAGCTGCTCGGTGTGCAGGTCGAGGGGATCGGCACCACCACGCTGCGCGTGCACGGCCTCAGCGAGATCGACACCGACGTGACCTACTCCCTCGGTGAGGACCCGGTCGAGGCGATGAGCCTGCTCACCGCCGGTATCGTCACCCACTCGGAGATCACCGTGTCCCGAGTGCCGATCGAGTTCATGGAGATCGAGCTGGCCACGCTGGCCGAGATGGGCCTGCGGTACACCATCTCGCCGGAGTACGCGGCAGCGAACGGGCGCACCCGGCTGGTGGATGTGACCGTGCACCCCAGCGAGCTGAAGGCGCCGATCGACAAGATCCACCCGATGCCGTTCCCCGGTCTGAACATCGACAACCTGCCGTTCTTCGCAGTGATCGCCGCGACTGCCTCCGGAACCTCCACCATCCACGACTGGGTCTACGACAACCGCGCCATCCACCTGACCGACCTGACCCGCCTGGGCGCGGACGTGCGGCTGCTGGACCAGCACCGGCTGGACGTGACCGGCCCGACTCGCTGGTCCGGTGCAGAGGTGAGCTGCCCGCCTGCGCTGCGCCCCGCCGTCGTGATCCTGTTGGCGATGCTCGCCGCGAAGGGCACCTCGGTGCTGCGCGGGGTGGACATCATCTCCCGCGGCTACGAGCAGCTGCAGGAGCGGCTGATCCGGCTCGGCGCGCAGATCGAGACGTTCAGGGACTGACCGCCGATCGCCAGGGGCGAGGTCGGCGACCACGCGGGGTGAGGTTTCTGTCGCGGAACCGCGATTCGGCGACAGAAATCACACCCGCGCGATCGGGACGCACCCACACCCGCGCGATCGGGACGCACCCACACCCTGGCGGTCAGGCTGAGGCGCTCAGCTCGCGCCGATGTCCCCGATCACCTCGACGGTGCGGGCTGTGCCGTCGGCGAGGTCGTACTCCATGCCGACGATCGCACACCGTCCCTCGGCCACCGCCTCCTCCAGCACCGCGGAGTAGTCGTGCAGCATGTGCACCGTGGAGCGGACGTGCTCGGTGAGCAGGTGCCGCTGGTCGGCCAGGTGCAGAGTGAGCGAGTCCTTGTTCACGCTGCCGTCGGCGCCGTCCTGCTCGGCGGTGCCGGTCACCAGGCTCGGGATCACTCGGTCCACGATCGCCCGGACGAAGTTGTTCGGTAGCGAGCCAGTGGCCAACGCGTCGGCGGCGGCTCCCACAGCACCGCAGCCGTGGTGGCCGAGCACCACCACCAGCGGGGTGTGCAGCAGGTCCACACCGAACTCGATCGACCCGATCACGGTGGTGTCCACCACGTGTCCGGCGGTGCGCACCACGAACAGGTCGCCGAGCCCGCGGTCGAAGATGATCTCCGCAGCCACCCGGGAGTCCGAGCAGCCGAACAGCACGGCGAACGGGTTCTGCGCAGCGGACAGTTCGGAGCGCCGTTCGACGTTCTGGTTCGGGTGGTCGGCCTGACCGCCGACGAACCGGACGTTCCCCTCCTGCAGGGCCGCCCAGGCCTCCGCGGGGGTGGTCGGCAGGGTGGGTGTCTCGGTCACTCGGTGTCCTCCAGTTCACGGCGGGTGGGCGGGTTTGCCCCGGCGCGGGAGACGACGATCGCGGCGATCCGGGCGGCATGAGCCATCGCGTCGCGGGTGGTCTGGGCGTCGATCTGATGCAGCAGCTCGCGGTGGCCGGCGCCGAGCAGGCCGGCGGACCAGAGCCCGTCGAGCAGGCCGGCCATGAAGGAGTCCCCGGCCCCGACGGTGTCCACCACGGCCACCTGCGGCGAGGGCACCGTCACCTCGACACCGGCCGAGGTCACCGCGAACGATTCTTCGCCGCCGCGGGTGAGCACCACCAGCGCTGGTCCGGTGGCCGCCCAGTGGCGCACCGCAGCGGTGACGTCCTGACCGGGGTAGAGCCAGGCGACGTCCTCGTCGGAGACCTTCACCACGTCCGCTGCGGCCACCAGCGCCTCGATCCGCGGACGGACCTGGTCAGCGGCACCCATGATGGTGGGCCGGGCGTTCGGGTCATAGCTGATCGTGGCGTGTTCGCGGGCCGCCTCGCACAGCTCGGCGATCGCGTCGGCGCTCGACGGCAGGGTGGCGGCGATCGAGCCCGTGTGCAGCACCGCGATCGAGTCGTCCAGCACCACCTCCGGCACCTGGGAGGTGAGGTCGAAGGTGTAGGTCGCTCCGCCGTCACCGGCCAGGGTGGCCACGGCGGTCGAGGTGCGCTCGGCGTGGTCGGAGCCGGGCACCAGCTGCACTCCGCTGGCTTCCAGGTGGTCCCGGACCAGGCGGCCCCGCTCGTCGGTGCCGAACCAGGCAGCGAGCTCGGCCATCCGGTCGAGCCGGGCCAGTCCGAGCGCCACGTTCGCCGGCGACCCGCCCGGGTAGTCGGTCACGGTGCCGTCCGCCGCGTGCACCACGTCCACCAACGCTTCCCCGATCACCAGGGCGCGCTGGTTCACGGGGCGGGCTCGCTCTCGGCGTCCTCGCCGGCCGCCGGCCCTGCGCCGCCGTTCTCCTCAGCGGTGACCACCGAGTCGCCCTTGGCGGCGGCAAGCCGGTCTCGGGCGGCGTCCAGCCAGCTCTGGCACCTGTCCGCCAGTGCCTCACCGCGCTCCCACAGGGCGAGGGAGTCCTCCAGCGAGGCGGCGCCGCTCTCCAGCTTGCCGACCACGTCCACCAGCTCATCGCGTGCCTGCTCGTAGCTGAGCGTGGCCACATCGGGTGCCTGCGAGTTCACGGTGCTCATCAAACCACGTCCTTCTCGTCCGTCCGCCCGGGGCGGACCTCTACGTCGAACTTCCCGTCGGCCACCAGGGCCTGCAGCCTCTCGCCGGTGCTCACCTCGTCCGGATCCCGCACGACGGCGCCACTCTCGGTGCGTAGCACGGCGTAACCGCGGCGCAGGGTCGCCTTGGGGGAGAGGGTGCGCAGGGCGGTCCGTAGCGCAGTCACCTCCCCGTGCGCCCGGTCCAGCCGTCCGGAGAACGTGCTGCGGGCGGACTGGCGCAGCCGGTCGAGGTGCTCGGCCCGGGTGGTCACCATCGTGGTCGGATCGGCGAGCACCGGGCGGCTGCGCATCGCAGTGAGCCGGTCCTGCTCGAGGTGCAGCCGGCGGGTGAGCGCTTCGGCCATCCGGGTGCGGGCCGCGGCGATGTTGGTGAGCTCACCGGCCACATCCGGCACGATCCGCTTCGCGGCATCGGTGGGGGTGGAGGCCCGGTAGTCGGCCACCAGGTCCAGCAGCGGGGTGTCGGTCTCGTGCCCGATCGCGGCGACCAGCGGGGTGCGGCAGTCCGCGGCCGCCCGGACCATCGTCTCGTTCGAGAACGGCAGCAGGTCCTCCACCGAGCCACCACCGCGAGCCACCACGATCACCTCGACGTCCTCGTCCGCGTCCAGCTCGGCGATCGCCCGGGACACCTGCGGCACGCAGTTCGGCCCCTGCACCGCCACCTCCCGGATCTCGAAGTGCACGTGCGGCCACCGGGCTCGGGCATTCACCAGCACATCGTGCTTGGCCTTAGCATCCCGGCCGCAGATCAGACCGACCCGCCCGGGCAGGAACGGTAGCGGCAGCTTGCGCTCGGCGTCGAAGAGCCCCTCGGCGGCCAGGTGCTTCTTCAGCTCCTCGATCCGGGCGAGCAGCTCACCGACGCCGATCGCCCGCAGATCGCTGGCCCGCAGACTGAGCGTGCCGCGCTTGACCCAGAACGAGGGTTTGGCACGCACCACCACGTGCGCACCCTCTTCCACGCCGGCCCCGGCACCATGCAGCAGCCGCTTCAGCATGGTCACGTTCAGCGACATGTCCACATCGGTGTCGCGCAACGTCAGATAGGCCATCGATGAGGCGTTGTGCGCATTCAGCTGCACCAGCTGGCCTTCCACCCAGACCGGGGCCATCCGGTCCACGTAGGCGGCGATCTTGCTGCTCAGCACTCGCACCGGCCACGGCCGTTCGGCGGTGGTCTCCAGGGCCTTGGCCGGAAGGTCGCTGCCAGCAGGCTCGGTGGTGCTCATGACCCCTACTGTGCCGCACCCCGGTGACAACGCGTGCGCACCGGTCAGTGCGCGGACCTACGGTGGTGACCATGACCGCCCGTCTTGTCCGCACCGAGGAGCTCAGCCGTGCCCTGGAGCTGCTCGAGGGCGGGAAGCACCTGTTCCTCACCGGGCGGGCGGGCACCGGGAAGTCCACGCTGATCCGACAGTTCCTGGCCACCACGAAGCGCCGCGTGGTGGTGGCGGCGCCCACGGGGATCGCCGCGCTGAACGTGACCGGGTACACGATCCACCGGCTGCTCAGCCTGACCGCCACCACCACCGTCGAGGACGTGCGCAGCGGCCGCTACCGCCCCGGCAGGTTCGCGAAGACCCTCACCGGGCTGGACACGCTCATCATCGACGAAGCCTCGATGGTGCGCGCCGACCTGTTCGACATGCTCACCGCTGCCCTGGAACGGTTCGGCCCGCGCCCGGGGAGCCAGTTCGGCGGGGTACAGCTCGTGCTGGTCGGGGATCTGCACCAGCTCCCGCCGGTGGTCACCGACCGGGAGGCGGACTATTTCAGCACCCGGTACGCGAGCCCGTTCTTCTTCTCTGCGGACAGCTACCGGGGCGAGCTGTTCCCCACGGTCGAGCTGACCACGGTCTTCCGGCAGGCCGGCGATGACCGGCTCACCGCCATCTTGAACGCGCTGCGGGAAGGCGCGCTGCTCGGGCACGCGATGGCCGAGCTGAACGAGCGCACCGATCCAGAGTTCCAGCCACCGGCCGGCGAGCTCTGGCTCACCCTCACGCCGACGAACCGGCTGGCCACCTCCCGGAACCGGCAGCGGCTGGAACAGCTGGACACCCCCGAGCACCTCAGTACCGCGACCCGCACCGGCGACCTGTCCACTTTGGACGAGCCCGCGGATGCCACTCTGCACCTCAAGGTGGGGGCCCAGGTGATGATGCTCACCAACGATCCCGCCGACCGTTGGGTGAACGGCACCCTCGGGAGGATCGAGCACATCGATCCGGGCCGCGGTGCCGGCGAGCTGTCGGTGGTGGTCACCTTCACCGACGGGTCGGCCGCCGAGGTCGGCCGGAACGTCTGGGAGGCGACCCGGCCGGTGCTGGACGGTGGCGCCCTACGGCACGAGGTGGTCGGCACGTTCACCCAGCTGCCACTGCGGTTGGCGTGGGCGGTCACCATCCACAAGAGCCAGGGGCAGACCTTGGACCGGGTGCTGGTCGACCTGACCGGTGGCACGTTCTCCGCCGGGCAGGTGTATGTGGCACTGAGCCGCTGCACCTCGATGGCAGGACTGGTGCTGCGGCGCCCGGTGCTGGCCAAGGACCTCAAGTCCGACCGGCGGATCACCCGTTTCCTCGCTTCGGCACGGCCGTCGACGGCGCAGGGCCGGTTCTGCGCGATCGCCGCCCTGGTCGTGGGGGAGGAGGGGCGGCGCAGCCGTCCTCGTCCGGTGGAGCTGGCAGTGGCGCTGCCCGACGGCACAGCGCTGAGCACCTTGGTCAACCCGCAACGCGACCTCGCCGATGCTCGGGCGCGCCATCAGATCACGACGGCGGATGTCGCCCTGGCCCCCACCCTGGCCGAAGCGTGGGCGGTGCTTGCACCGGTGCTTCAGGGGTATACGCCGGTCGGGGCGAACATCGACGAGACGATCGCGCTGATCGACTTCGAGCTGAAGCGACTGGGGGCGGTGGTCCCGCTGCCGCTCGGCGTCCTGGTGACCGTACCGGCCCGGCCTGGCCGCTCGGCGCCGGCCCCGTCGGTACCGCCGGCCCTGTCGGTACCGCCGGCCCCGTCGGCACTCGACCTGGCCCGGGAGGCTCTGACCGCCTTCGAGACCGACGGCGCCGCCACGGACGCGGTGGACGCGTTCACCGACCCGGCCGAGACTGACCTGCCGGCCGGCGGGCTGGGCTACCTGCTCACCCGGGACGCCGGCTTCCCGGCGCCGCAGCCGGCGCACCTGCCGGGACTCGCCGACCTGCTCGCGGTGAGCGGGCCGATCTCAGCGGCGTTGCTCGGTGGCCCCGTGCCTGCGATGGCGGACCTGTCCGGGCCGACCGTGCAACTGGCCCGGGCGCAGGTGCTGACGGCCGCCGGCCGGGTGCCGGCCAGTACCGCCGTTCTGGACCGGCTCAGCGGGCTGGAGACGTTGCTCGGCTCTGGACTCACCGACCAGCTCGCGGCCCAGGCACCCGAGATCGTCGGAGCCGCGGAGGCGCTGTACCCCGGCGCCCGGGTGTGCTTCACGGGAGAGGTGCTCACGCCGTCGGGAGGTGCCCTCAGCCGCACGCAGATGGAGGAGCTGGCGCGCGCCGGCGGCCTACACCCCGTGCCGTCGATGACCAAGACCCGCACCGACGTCCTGGTGACCGCCGAGACCGGTACCCAGTCCGGGAAGGCGCGCAAAGCGCGCGAGTACGGCAAACCGGTGCTGGACGCGGGCCAGTTCTTCGACTGGCTCTCCTCCCACGGCTTCTCGGCGCCGCAGTGAGAACGGCCACCGGCGGAGGCCAGCCGCCTACACTGGATGGCGTGACTACGCCGACCAAGCAGATCCTGCTCGCCGCCCCGCGCGGCTACTGCGCGGGGGTCGACCGGGCCGTCGAAGCGGTGGAGCAGGCGCTCGACCACTATGGCGCACCGGTGTACGTGCGCAAGGAGATCGTGCACAACAAGCACGTCGTGACGACGTTGTCCGAGCGTGGTGCGATCTTCGTGGACGAGACCGACCAGGTGCCCGAGGGTGCCCGGGTGATCTTCTCCGCGCACGGGGTCTCTCCGGCGGTGCGGGCCCAGGCGGCCGAGCGCAACCTGGACACGATCGACGCCACCTGCCCGCTGGTCACCAAAGTGCACAAGGAGGCCGTCCGGTTCGCCCGCGACGACTTCGAGATCCTGCTCATCGGCCACGACGGCCACGAGGAGGTGGAGGGCACCGCGGGTGAAGCGCCGGAGCACGTCCAGCTCGTGGACGGGCCGGAGGCCGCTGATCGGGTCACCGTGCGGGACCCGGCGAAGGTGGTCTGGCTGTCTCAGACCACGCTGTCGGTGGACGAGACGATGGCCACGGTCCGGCGGCTGCGGGAGAGGTTCCCCGAGCTGCATGACCCGCCGAGCGACGACATCTGCTACGCCACCCAGAACCGGCAGGTCGCGGTGAAGAAGATCGCCCCGGACGCGGACGTGATGATCGTGGTCGGCTCGGCGAACTCCTCCAACTCGGTACGCATGGTCGAGGTGGCGCTGGCGGCCGGCGCCACGTCGGCGTACCGGGTGGACACCGCTGCCGAGCTGGATCCGGACTGGTTCGACGGCGCGACGTCGGTCGGCCTGAGCTCCGGTGCCTCGGTGCCGGAGATCCTGGTGCGTGGGGTGATCGAACGCCTCGGCGAGTGGGGCTTCGGTGAGACCACCGAGGTGCGCACCGCCACCGAGGACCTGATGTTCTCCCTGCCCAAGGAACTGCGCGCCGACCTGAAGAAGGCCGGGCAGGAAGCAGGACGGCCGCCGCGTGGCGGGCGCCACAACCTGGACGTCACCCCACTCTGAAGGCGGCCGACGGCGGAGCGTCCGGGGCGTGAGCCGTCTCGCCACGGGTCGTGGCTTGCGCTGCCGGGCAGACTAGCCTCGTGATCGGACCCGGCCTGGTACGCGAACGCTTCGCCCGCGGGCCGGTGATCGGCGCGATGCTCGCCCTTGCCGTGCTGCTCGCCGTCCTGGCACCGGAGTATGGGTATCACCGGGACGAGCTGTACTTCCGGATGCTCCCGCCGGCCTGGGGGTATGTCGACCAGCCGTTCCTCACCCCGCTGCTCGCGCGGACCGCGATCGCGCTGTTCGGGGACAGCGTGGTGGCGCTGCGAGTGGTGGCTCTGCTCTGTGCCGTGGCCTCCCTGCCGGTGCTGGCGCTGATCACCCGTGAGGTCGGTGGTGGCCGGCGCGCTCAGGCCCTGACCGGGTGGGGGATGGCTGGTGCCACTCTCACGCTGCAGTTCGGGCACGTGCTGTTGACCGCGAGCCTGGACCTGGTGGTCTGGCCGGTGGTGCTGCTGCTGGCGATCCGGGCGGTGCTGCGCGAGGACGGCAGGTGGTGGATCGCTGCCGGGGCGGTGATCGGGGTGAGCTCGGCGAACAAGCTGCTGGTGGTGGTCCTGATGCTCGGGATCGCGCTCGGGCTCGCTGTCTGTGGCCCGCGGGCGTGGTTCGGCTCGGCCCGGCTGTGGTGGGGTGTGGCGATCGCCGGGCTGCTCGCGCTGCCGAGCGTGCTGTACCAGGCGATGCACGGATGGCCCCAGCTGGCGATGGGTGAGGCGCTGCGGGGGTCGAACTCCGGCGAGGTCCGGGTGATGATGTGGCCGATGCTGGTGCTGCTGGTCGGGCCGGTGCTCGCGGCGTTCTGGGTGGTGGCGATCGTCGGGATGTTCCGGCGCCCGCAGTGGCGGCCGCTGCGGTTCCTCGCGGTCGCGTTCGCTCTGGTGGTCGCGTTCGTCTTTATCGGGGGGACACAGTTCTACTACACCGCCGGGATGCTCGGGGTGCTGGTGGCGATCGGCTCGGCCGGTGTGGCGCAGTGGTTGAGCAGCCGGTCCCGGCGACGGGCGATGGTCGCCCTGCTGGTGGTCAACTCCCTGGGCTGCGCAGTAGCCGCGCTACCGGTGCTGCCGGTGCGGACCTTCGGTGCGAGCGGGCTGGCGGCGGTCAACTCGGCTGCCGCCGATCAGGTCGGCTGGCCGCAGTACGCCGCACAGGTGCGCCAGGGGGCCGCGCAGTCCGGTGCGGAGGTGATCATCACCAGCAACTACGGCGAGGCGGGCGCCCTGGACCGGTTCGGTTCCGGCGGGCTGCCGGTGGTCAGCGGGCACGTGCAGCTGTGGCATCTGGACCGGTCGCCGGACGATGCGCAGACTGCGCTGATCGTCGGTGGCCAGAGCGAGCGGGCACCGGACTGGTTCGACTCCTGCCGCCGCGTGGCCGAGCTCGACAACGGGCTGGGCGTCGACACCGAAGAGGAGGGGGAGCCGGTGCTGGTGTGCACCGGCCCGGTCGAGCCATGGCCGCAGCTCTGGGACCGATTCCGGCACCTGGACTGAGCACTCCTCACACCGCGAGAGCCGCCTTGGCGCACCGGATGTCGGTGATCAGGTGGTCGGCGATCCCGGACCGCAGCGCGGCCAGCACCGCGTGCTCCTTGCCCGGCCCGCCGCCGATCGCGACCCGCATGTCCACTGCCCGCAGCTGCTCCTCGGAGATGCCCACGAACCGGCCCTCGAGCCCGGAGACGGTGCCGCCATCGGCATCGAGCAGCATCGTGCCGATCTCGGCCACCACGCCCTTCTGCTCGTACTCCTCCCGCTCGCCCAGATCGGAGAGCTGGCCTGCCATCAGCGAGGCCTCCGGCCAGCCGCCGATGGTCAGGAACGCCTTGTCGATGTGCTCGAACTTGCGCAGCGTCCGCTGGATCGAAGGGTGCTTGAGGATGACCCGGGCCTCCGGGTCCTTCGTCAGGATGCCCGGTGCGTACAGCGGATGGGTCGCCCCACCGGTCAACCGGCCGAGGTTGGCGATCACCTCGACGCCGTCCTCCAGGCGGGGCGCACCCACCCCGGTGAGCTGGACGACATCGGCCGAGGGGAGAGCCTCGATCAGCCGAGAGGCGAGTACCAGCGTGCGGCCCGGCGCGAATCCGAGGATGTCGTCCTCGGCCACGTTGTCGACGATGAAGCGTGCCGTGATCCGGGCGATCGCCTCGCGGGCTTCCAGCACGTCCGGGGAGTGTGTGGCCACGACCAACGCGCCTCGCAGGCCGTAGCGCTGGGCGAGCTGGGCGGACAGTCCGACGTCCACCGGCGCGGAGACCGTGGGCCGGACCTCGACCAGACCGAGCGCGCGGGCTCGCTTGATCATTCGCGCAGTGGCGAAGCGGGACTTGCCGATATCGGCGGCGATGTCATTGACGGCGCGACCGTGGGCGAGGTTCTGCAGGGCGACGTAGACGTGCAGGACCTGCTGGTCGATCGTGAGTGGGTTGCTCATAGGTGCAGTATCTATCACGGATGTGCACGTGCGTGGGTAGTCTCACGTACCGGTGGAGTGCCCGAGGTCAGCATCGGGGCCGGAGGTGGCACCCGCACGCGTGGCGTCTTGAGCCGCCCGGTCCACCAGTGCTTCGAGCTCAGCCGAGGCGTGCACGTCCTCCTTCTGCGCCGGTACGGCCAGCACCTCCAGTGGTGGAGGGGCGCTGAGACCCGGCTCGAGTCCCTGCAGGGCGGAGAACCGCCGAGCCTGCGTGACGAGCTGGGAGTCCAGCGAGGCGTTGAACGAGTTGTAGGCCTCCACAGTGGAGTTCAGCCGCTTGCCCAAGGTGGTCAGGTGCTTGCCCAGGGTGCCGAGCCGCTTGTGCAGCTCCCGCCCGGCGGTGAACACCTGCGCGGCATCGTCGGCGAGCCGTTCCTGGCGCCAGGTGTAGGCCACGGTGCGCAGCAGCGCCACCAGGGTGGCCGGGGTGGCCAGCACCACGTTCTTCTCGAAGGCGCGCTCCAGCAGGGTCGGATCCTCTTCCAGAGCTGCGTTCAGGAACACCTCCGCGGGCAGGAACATCACCACGAACTCCGGTGTGTGCGGCACGTGCTCCCAGTACGACTTCGCGCCGAGGGAGTCGATGTGCTCGCGCACATGCCTGGCGTGGGCGGCCAACCGTTTGCCGCGGATCTGGTCGTCCTTGGCTTCCATCGCCTCCAGGTACCCGTTGAACGCGACCTTGGCGTCCACCACCACATGCTTCTCACCGGGAAGGGTGACGATCAGATCCGGGCGGAGTGCGCCGTCGTCGGTGGTGAAACTGGGCTGCTCCACGAAGTCCACATGCTCGACCATCCCGGCCGACTCCACCACGTTGCGCAGCTGCAGCTCACCCCAGCGGCCGCGCACCTGCGGGGCACGGAGGGCGTTGACCAGCTGGCTGGTCTCGGTGCGCAGATGCTCGGAGGAGGAGCGCATCGCGTTCACCTGCTCCGTGAGCGTGGCATGCGCTGACGCCCGCTCCTTCTCGGCGCTGGTCATCTCCTGCTTGACTTCCCCGAGAGTGCGCGTCAGCGGCTCCACCAGGTGCCGTACCGCCTCCTCGCGCTTGGCCAGCTCGGCCTCTGACTCCCGTTGTGTCCGCGTCCACCGTTCCTCGGCATGTTCCAGGAACTCCTTGCGGGTCTGGGCGAGTACCTTCGCCGAGAGCGCTTCGAACTCGTCACTGAGCCGCTGCGTGCTCTCCTTCAGCTCAGCTACACGCTCGGCACTGCGTCGTTGCTCGGTGGCCAGCTCTCGCTCGTGGGCGGCCTGCTGCAGATCGGTGCGCTCGTCGGCGGCCCGTTCCGCCGCGGCCAGCGCGCGCCCGTGCGCCTCCTGCTGCGCCGCCAACCGTTCGGCCAGGCGCGCGATCTCCGCCTGCGCCGCTGTCAGCCGAGGCTCGCCGGCGCCGGTGGTGCGCCTGGCCAGCAGCACGCCGCACGCACCGCCGATGAGGAGCCCCACAACCAGCCAGATGATGTCCATGACGTCAGGCTCTCAGCAGCCACCGACATCGCGACGACAGCGCGCCCACGAGGACCACGTCGGCGGCTGGTCCGGCTGCGGCGCAGATGCGGGCCCACCCGCCCGCTGCGACGATCGGGCACATGAACAAAAACGTCTTCGTGCTCGGTCTGGACGACGCCAACCGCGAGGTGCTGCGCGGCCTGCCCGACGCCGATTCGCTCACCTTCCACCAGCTGCTCACCCAGGACGAGCTGCAAGAAGGAGAGGTCAACGTGCCTGATCTGCTGGAGCGGGCCGAGGCCCAGCTCGCGGACTTCGACGGTTCGGTGGACGCGATCGTCACCTACTGGGACTTCCCCGCCACGATGATGGTGCCGATCCTCTGCCGGCGCCGCGGGCTGCCCTCCGCCGACCTCAAGGCTGTGATCCGTTGTGAGCACAAGTACTGGAGCCGGCTGGTGCAGAGCCGCGTGACCAACGCCCTGCCGGCGTTCGGTCTGCTCGACCTGGACGCCGAGCAACCGCACCTACCGGCCGGAGTGAGCTACCCGGCGTGGATCAAACCCGTGGAGTCGGCCTCCTCCGAGGGCGCCTACCGGATCACCGATACCGAGCAGCTTGCCCGCACCCTGCCCCAGGCCCGTGAGGACGTGGTTCGGCTGGGCCGGCCGTTCGAGGCCGTCCTGGACATGATCGAGCTGCCCCCGGAGATCGAGCAGATCGGCGGCGCCGCGTACATGGCTGAGGAGGCAGCGGCGGGTCAGCAGGTCACCGTCGAGGGCTACATCGCCGGTGGCACAGTGGACGTGTACGGGTTGGTGGCCTCGATCGACTACCCCGGCAGTGACAGTTTCCTGCGTTATCAGTACCCCTCGGCGATGAGCGAAGGGGTGTTCGAGCGGATCGTCGAGGTCGCCAGCGAGGTGATCAGCGCCTCGGGCCTGGACAACTCCACCTTCAACATCGAGTTCTTCTGGGATGCGGACGCGAGCAGGCTGCGCCTGCTCGAGGTGAACGCGCGCCACTCCCAGGAGCACGCGCGGCTGTTCGAGATGGTCGACGGCGTAGCGAACCATGCCGCGATGGTCAGCCTGGGGCTGGGCCACCATCCGCAGCTGCCGCGCCGCGAGGGCGAGTACGCGATGGCCGCCAAATGGTTCCTGCGACACTTCGCCGACGGTGTGGTGCGCCGGACACCCACGCCGGGGGAAGTTGCCGATCTGGAGGCTCGGGTACCTGGCTGCACGGTGCTGGTCAAGGTCGAGGAAGGCGCGCGGCTGTCCGACGGGTATGGCGAGGACAGCTACAGCTACGTGCTCGCCGAAGTGTTCCTCGGCGGCGCGGACGAGGACGACCTGAAGCGAAAGTACGAGGAGTTCGTGAGCACGCTGCCGTTCACGATCGACGACGAGGAGGCCTGAGTGCGTACTGTCACCTCCCTGCCACATGAGGTGGAGGAGATCGAGCATCTCTGGATCCCGATGAGCGATGGCACCCGGCTCGCCGCGCGGTTGTGGCGGCCGGTGTCGGCGCAGGACGAACCGGTGCCGGGGATCCTGGAGCTGATCCCGTACCGCCGCCGCGACCTGACCGCCCAGCGTGACTCGATCCACCACCCCTACATGGCCGGCTACGGTTACGCGTGCCTGCGGGTGGACCTGCGCGGTAGCGGCGACTCCGAGGGAGTGCTCGAGGACGAGTACCTGGAGCAGGAGCTGGCCGACGCCGAGGATGTGCTGGCCTGGCTGGCCGATCAGCCCTGGTGCAACGGTCGCACGGCGATGATGGGGATCTCCTGGGGCGGGTTCAACGCCCTGCAGGTCGCCGCTCGCCGCCCGCCCAGCCTGGGGGCGATCGTCACCGTGTGCTCCACTGACGACCGATACACCGATGATGTGCACTACATGGGCGGCTGCCTGCTCACCGACAATCTGTCCTGGGCCTCGACCATGTTCGCCTACAACTCCTGCCCGCCCGATCCGGCGATCGTCGGTGAGCGCTGGTTGGAGATGTGGCACCAGCGGTTGGACGGCAGCGGGCTGTGGCTCGAGGAGTGGCTGCGCCATCAGCGCCGGGACGACTACTGGCGGCACGGATCGATCATCGAGAACTACGCCAGCGTGCAGGTGCCGGTGTTCGCGGTCAGCGGCTGGGCGGATGGCTACTCCAACTCCGTCTTTCGGTTGCTCGCCGGTCTGCAGGTGCCCACCCGAGGGTTGATCGGGCCGTGGAGCCACAAGTACCCCCACCTCGGGCAGCCGGGCCCGGCGATCGGGTTCCTGCAGGAGATGGTCGCGTGGTGGGACCACTGGCTCAAGGACGCCACGGACAACGGCGCGATGGACGGGCCGGCTCTGACCATCTGGATGCAGGATGCCGCACCGCCGGCCACTACCTACGAGGACCGGCCGGGGCGCTGGGTGGGGGAGCCGTCCTGGCCCAGCGACCGGATCGTGGACACGACCTACCCGCTCGAGCTGTACCGGATTCTGCAGCCCGGTGACTCTGCGAGCTCGCCGGCCAGCACGGTCCAGTCCCCGCTCTCGGTGGGGCAGTTCGCGGGCAAGTGGTGCTCCTACAACGCACCCCCGGACATGCCGTACGACCAGCGTGAGGAGGACGGCGGATCACTGGTCTTCAACAGCGTGGAGCTCGACGAGACCCTCGAGGTGCTCGGCGCCCCGGTCGCCGATCTGGAGGTCTCGGTCGACCAGCCGGTCGCGCAGTTGATCGTCCGACTCTCCGAGGTCGCACCGGACGGTGCCGCCACCCGGGTCAGCTACGGGGTGCGGAACCTGAACCACCACCGCGGCGACCATCAGCCCGCGCTCCTGGAGCCCGGCAGGCGGTATCGGGTGCGGGTGCCGCTGAACGGGATGGCCCAGTCCTTCCCGCCCGGGCACCGGTTGCGGCTGTCCGTGTCCACCTCCTACTGGCCGGTGGTCTGGCCCGCTCCGGAGCCGGTGAACCTGACCGTCTACCCGGACAGCAGCTCCCTGGTGCTGCCGGTGCGACCGGTCGGCGTGGACCAGGGTGAGACTCCGCCGTCGTTCGGAGAGCCGGAGGGCGCACCGCCTCTGGCCGTGGATCAGATCGAGGCCGGAGAGCAGGACTGGCGGGTGAGCCGGAACATGGTGGACCTCTCCGGTGAGCTCGAGGTGGTCAAGGACCTGGGCGTCGTGCACTTCCCCGGTATCGACCTGACCGTGCGGCGCAGTGCGAACGAGCGGTACCGGTTCGTCGGGAACGACTTCAACTCCGTGCGCGGGGAGACGGTGTGGGAGATGGGCTTCAGCCGTGGCGACTGGCAGACCCACGCCACCACCCGCACGGTGCTCACCTCCAGCCCGACCCACTTCCACGTCTATGCCGAACAGGACGCGTGGCTCGGCGCAGAACGGGTGCACTCCCAGACCTGGAGCCGGTCCATCCCGCGGGACCACATCTGAGCCACCCCGCACCGGACACGCGATCTCATCCGCTCGGAGGAGGGTGAGCAACGGCAGATTTCCCTCACGCGGCCGATCTGTCCCGGCCTGGCCTCCGCATAAGGTGACTGCTATGACCGAACCACAACGACCGCCGTCGCCGGCCTCCGCCGAGATGTCCGGCCACGCCGGGGGTACCGACCCCGCCGCGCAGTACGCGCCGCAGGGGCAGTACCCGTCACAGAGCCAGGCCCCACCGCCCGATGCCAGCGCCGCGCTCTCGATCCGCGCGCTGTGGAAGCGGTTCGGGCAGAAGACCGCAGTGGCCGGTATCGACCTGGATGTGCCGCGTGGCAGCTTCTACGGGTTTGTCGGTCCGAACGGCGCCGGGAAGACCACCACCCTGTCGATGGCCACCGGGCTGCTTCGCCCGGACCACGGCACGGTCGCGGTACACGGGAAGGACTTCTGGGCCGACCCGGTCGCCGGGAAGGCTCAGCTCGGCGTGCTGCCCGATGGTGTGCGCCTGTTCGACCGGCTCACCGGTGCCCAGCTGCTCACCTACGCGGGCCTGTTGCGCGGGATGGACCGGGACACCGTCGCCGGCCGCACCGACGACCTGCTTCGCGCGCTCGACCTGACCAAGGACGCGAAGACGTTCGTGGTGGACTACTCCGCCGGGATGACCAAGAAGATCGCCCTGGGCTGCGCGATGATCCATGCACCGCGGACGCTGGTGCTGGACGAGCCGTTCGAAGCGGTCGACCCCGTCTCGGCGGCGAACATCCGCGACATCCTCGCCGACTACGTGCGTTCCGGCGGCACCGTGATCGTCTCCTCGCACGTGATGGACCTGGTGCAGCGGATGTGCGACCACGTGGCGATCATCGCGGCCGGGCAGATCCGCGCCGCCGGCACCATCGACGAGGTGCGGGCCGGCGCGAGCCTGGAGGACCGGTTCGTGGAGCTGGTCGGCGGACGGCAGCAGACGGAGGGACTGGAATGGTTGCGCACCTCGTCCGACTCCGACTGACCCTGATGGCCAACACGTTCCGACGGAGCGTGTGGCAGACCATCGGCTTCATCCTCGGCGTGCTCTACGCGCTGTTCATCGTGGTGATGGCGGTGATCGGGGCCGTGGCAGGCGGCGCTGTGAATGCCGACCTGACCGGCCAGGTGATCGTGGTGATCGGTTCCCTGGTGATCCTCGGCTGGCTGGTGATCCCGGTGTTCGCCTTCGGTACCGACGCCACGCTGGACCCGCAGCGATTCGTCACCTTCGGCATCCCGAGGCGCTCGCTCCTGGCCGGGCTCGCCGCCGCCGGGCTGACCTCGATCCCCGGCGCGGCCACGCTGCTGGTTGCTGCCGGTGTGTCTTTCGCCTGGTGGCGCACCCCGCTGGTGGTTCCGTTCGCGCTGGTCGGCGCCGCGCTCGCAGTGGCGACCTGCGTGATCGGGTCGCGGGCGCTGACCACGGCGCTTGTACCGCTGCTGGACTCGCGCCGTTCGCGTGAGGTGCTGATGGTGGTGGCGCTGATACCGATCGTGCTGATCGGTCCGATGATCGGCACAGTGGCCGAATACTTCGACGGCAGTGGCTTCTCGGCGGCCGACATCTCCGCGATGCTGGACTCGGTGGTGGGAGTGCTCTCCTGGACCCCGCTCGGGGCGCCGTGGGCGATCGGCCTGTCCGTGCACGACGGCGCATGGCTGCTGGCGCTGGCGCGTCTCCTGGTGTCTGTGGTCACTGTGGGGGTCGCCTGGTGGGTCTGGGACGTCACCCTCGCCAAGTCCCTGGTCAGCCCGCCGACCTCGACGGCGCGTGGCGGCAAGGCCAAGGGCTTGGGCTGGTTTGATCGGATGCCGAGCACCCCGACCGGCGCGGTGGCCGCCCGGTGCCTGACCTACTGGTTCCGCGATCCGCGGTACTCCGCTTCGATCGCGATCATCCCGCTGCTGCCGGTGGTGCTGGCGGTGGCCGGTGGTGGCCTGTCCGAGCTGGTACTGATTCTCGCGCCGCTGACCGCGTGGATCCTGGCGTTCAGCATCTCCGCGGACATCGCCTACGACCACACCGCGTTCGCCCTGCACGCCTCCACGGCGGTCTCCGGCCGGGCGGACCGAGGCGGCCGAGTGCTGGCGTTGACGGCGCTCGCGGTGCCGGTGCTGGTGATCTTCCTGATCGGCACACTGGTGGCCACCGGCCGCTGGGAGCTGGCGCTGATGCTGATCGGGATCACCGTGGCGGCCTTCGGCGTGACCGCGGGAGTGTCCTCGGTGACCTCGGCCCGGCTGATCTACCCGGCAGTCAAGCCCGGTGACAGCCCGATGAAGCAGCCGCAGGGCGCGGTGATCCCGACGATGATCGCCCAGGGGGTGGGCGTGCTCGCGGCGCTGGTGCTGTCCTCCCCGGTGATCGTGCTGGCGATCCTGACCATTGCGCAGTCCCTGGCCTTCGGCTGGGCCTGCTTGGTGGTCGGCGTGGTCTGGGGGGTAACGGCCTGCCTGATCGGGATCCGGATGGGTGGGCGTTGGTACGACCGGCGCACCCCGGAGCTGCTGCAGCAGGTGGTGGCACAAGCTTGAGGTCGTCAGGTGAGGAGTGCGCCATCGCGCACTCCTCACCTGACGACCCACCTCTAGAGTGGGTCGGATGGACTGGGAGTTCGACGGCGAGATCATCGAGTGGCGCGGCCCGGCACCGTTCCTGTTCGTCGACCTGGACCCGGAGCTGTCTGCCGACGTGAAGTCCGCCGCCCGGGGGTTGGAGTACTGGGGGCAGGTGGCGGTCGAGGCAGTGATCGGGGACACCCGGTTCACCACGGCGCTGTTCCCGAAGGACGGCCGGTACCTGCTGCCGGTGAAGGCTGCGGTCCAACAGGCCGAGCAGATCGGCGAAGGTGACGTGGTGCAGGTGGCGATGGCGCTGCGGCTGCCGCGTTGATGGCGGTGCTGGGCGGACCGGCGGGGTCGGCGTCGGCCTGTGCTTCTGACCCGTAGACTGGACTCCCGTGGCCCTGACTATCGGTATTGCTGGCTTGCCCAACGTGGGCAAGTCGACGCTCTTCAACGCTCTGACCCGCGCGACCGTGCTCGCGGCGAACTATCCGTTCGCCACGATCGAGCCGAACGTGGGGGTGGTGCCGCTGCCCGATGAGCGGCTCGGCAAGCTCGCCGAAGTGTTCGGCAGCGAGAAGGAGATCCCGGCGACGGTGTCCTTCGTGGACATCGCCGGCATCGTCAAGGGCGCCAGTGAGGGGGAGGGGCTGGGGAACAAGTTCCTCGCCAACATTCGCGAGGCGGAGGCTATCTGCCAGGTCACCCGCGCGTTCTCCGACCCGGATGTGGTGCACGTCGACGGCAAGGTCTCCCCGGCCGACGACATCGAGACGATCAACACTGAGCTCATCCTCGCCGACCTGCAGACTCTGGAGAAGGCGCTGCCGCGGCTGGAGAAGGAGCTGCGAGGCAAGAAGATCGAACCGCAGGTGCTGGAGACGGCCAAGAGTGCGATGGCGCTGCTCGAGGCGGGCCAGACGATCTCGGCGGGCGGGGCTGCGGCAGGCCTGGACCCGGAGACTGTCGCCGAGTTCCAGCTGCTCACCGCGAAGCCGTTCATCTATGTCTTCAACACCGACGACGACGGTCTGGCCGATGAGGCGATGCAAGCCGAGCTGCGTGAGCTGGTCGCCCCCGCGTCGGCGATCTTCCTGGACGCGAAGTTCGAGGCCGAGCTGGTGGAGCTGGAGGCTGACGAGGCAGCGGAGATGCTTGCCGAGTCGGGCCAGCCGGAGTCCGGCCTGGACCAGCTCGCCCGGGTCGGCTTCGACACGCTCGGCCTGCAGACCTACCTGACCGCGGGGCCGAAGGAGTCGCGCGCGTGGACGATCGGCAAGGGCTGGAAGGCGCCGCAGGCCGCTGGTGTGATCCACACAGACTTCGAGCGCGGCTTCATCAAGGCCGAGGTGGTCTCCTTCGACGACCTCATGGACGCTGGCTCGATGGCCGAGGCCAAGGCGCGCGGCCGCGTGCGGATCGAGGGCAAGGACTACGTCATGGCGGACGGCGACGTGGTCGAGTTCCGGTTCAACGTCTGACCGGTTGAGACTGCCGCCGTTGAGCGATCCGCAGGTGAGACGAAGCTTGGGGCGGGCGGTTGTCATCGTCGGAGCGCGACGATCTGTGTCGTCGTGCACGATGGCCTGACTCATGACGATCTGGTCTGACTCGGTGATCGCGACCCGTGCGCGTCACGCATCGGGCTGGACTCGCTGACTCGGCGGCAGGTAGCCTGACATTGGTGGTACGCCACCGACTGCGCTTCCACGTGAGGTCACGTGAATCATCGCGGAGAGACCTGAGTCGCTCAGGACATGTCCGGATGGGGTGCGGCGCACGATGCGCCAACTTCATTCCCGCCGATGCGATATCGGCCGACGAAAGGACATGACATGTCGTCGAAGGACGAGAAGAACCTGACCCAAGTCATCGACAAGATCTCGAGCATGGAGGAACCGCGGCAGTCGGTCGTGCGACGTGTGCACGACATCATCGTGGCCGCTGCCCCCGCTCTCAAGCCGCGGATCTGGTACGGAATGCCTGCCTATGCGATGTCGGCGAGCACGCCCGCACTCGTGACGCTGCGCAACGACGAGCGATTGAACCTCGCGCTCACCGAGAAGGCCGACTTGCGGCCAGCGGGAGGCGTCGACGGGACGCTGATGCCGGCTGCCTGGTACTTCGAGACGGTGGACGCGCACACAGAGAAGCGCATTGCGGAGATCGTTCGCTCGGTGGTCGACTGATCGCGGCGCGCCCCTCCTCGGACTCTCCGAGGAGGGGCGGCCCCTCTGCCGACAGTTCCCGCTGTGTGTGCCCGCTTTGCCTTGGCCCAGAGGATGGTATGTGCCGGAACGTGGTGGAGTTCAGGTTTAACGTCTAGCGTTATTGACGCTTTCCGTTATACGCTGGTCCCGTGATCAGATCGTTCGGAAGCAAGGACACCGAGCGTCTGTGGCGTCGTGAACGCGCGCGTTCGATCGATCCTCGGATCCATCGGGTCGCGCTGCGCAAGCTGCGTCAGGTGGGATCCGCCGAGTCTCTGGAGGACCTTCGCGTTCCACCAGGAAACCGGCTCGAAGCGCTGAAGGGCGACCGGGCCGGACAGCACAGCATCAGGATCAACGACCAGTGGCGGATCTGCTTCGTGTGGACCGCGGCCGGACCGGAGGAGGTGGAGATCGTTGACTACCACTGACAGGATCGATCCGATTCACCCCGGTGAGGTGCTCATGGAGGACTTCATCGAGGGGTTCGGGATCACGCAGAACAAGCTCGCCGTGTCGATTCGCGTGCCGCCGCGGAGGGTCAACGAGATCGTGCATGGCAAGCGGGGGATCACGGCTGATACCGCCCTGCGGCTCGCGAAGTACTTCGGCACGTCGGCAGAGTTCTGGATCAACCTGCAGAGCCATTACGACCTGGATCGCGCAGAGGACCGCGCCGGGGAGCAGATCGCCGCGATCACGCCGCTGGAGGTGGCGTGAGCGGCAGCTCCATCGCGGCGGTAGACGATCAGATCCGTCCGGTTCTTGATCATCTGCGCAAAGAGGACCCCGGCGGGCTGGTCGGCGTCTACCTCTACGGATCGGGTGCTACGACCGGACTGTGCCCGGACAGCGATATCGACCTGCTCGTCCTCACCCGCAGAACTCTGACCGCAGCGGAGCGGGCCTCGTTGGTCGCTCTACTGCTCGGCGTCTCGGGGTGGAGTGGGAACGAGAGCCGGTTTCCCGAGGTCGCCGGCCGTCGACCGCTGGAAGTGACCAGCTTAGTCGTGGACGACGTGCACCCGTTGACGGAGAATCCGCGTCCCGATTTCCAATACGGAGAATGGATGCGCGGCGAACTCGTCGACGGCCTCGCATCCGACCCGGAACATGATCCGGATGTGGTGATCCTCCTGTTCACGGCGCTGGGTTCTCACCGGGTGCTGCACGGAGAGGCACTGCAGGACGTCGTTCCTCGCGTCCCTCCGACTCTGCTCCAGCGGGCTCAGCTCGCGCTTCTCCCCGACATGCCCAACGGCTTGGTCGGTGACGAACGCAATGTCCTGCTGACCCTGGCACGGATGGTCGTCACGGCCGAATCGGGACAGATACTTCCGAAGCACGAAGCCGCTGAGCGGGTTCGCCCTCGTCTGGTCAAGGCGGAGGCCGAACTGCTGAGCCTGGCCAGAGACGAATACCTCGGGAGGATCCGGGTCGACTGGATGGACCGACGCGAGCGGACTCTCGGCACCGTGCAGACACTGCAACGTCTGGTTCACGACGCCGCGGACCACCTTGGTGCGGGTACGCCATCGGACTCCTCCTGACGTCGTGACAGGAGCCCTGGATTGCGACGAGGACTCCTCGTGATGTGTAGCACCGTGCCTGCTTGATGGACCAAAAGCACAGGTCAGGCGTCAAAATGAGGCATGACTGACGCGCCTCTGCCTGAGTTCCGGTTCAACGTCTAACCCCGATCGCACGTAGTGAATTGATCTATACCGTCGAGATGCTCTTAGGGGTGCCCAGGGGAACCCTGGGAATCGATGGTGATCATGCGCCTGAGGGTGCGGTGTATCAGTGCCTCTACGCCGTGTCGGGGCACGAGTTCGTCCGATGCGGCTTGCAGGCCTGTGTAAACAGTGCTCCAGATCATCAATTCGATCCACCTCGGCGGGACGGCTGGATCAAGGGTCCCTTCATGTTGGCCCCGTTTTATCTCATCGAGGATCAATTCGTCCACCGTCTGGGCGATTCCGGCGTCCTCGTCCGAGGGGGAGCCCTCGGTGGCCGTGAACAGGTATCTCACTCGGTCGCCTTCGTACACCATCGCAGTGACGATCCGTTGGATCACCTCGATTGCTGAGCCCATGGATGGTTGGGCTTCTCGGACTGTCCCGAGGAGGGTTGTCCAGGAGTCGGTGACAAGCGCTGATTGAAGGGCCGAGCGATCGGGGAAGTAGCGGTGAATGGTGGCGCGACCTACTCCTGCAGCGGAGGCCACGTGGCTCAGGCTGGCAGTGGGGTCGTGAGTCCAGCGCGCGGCTGCCGCATCCAGGATCGCTTGTCGGGTGCGGGCGCGCTGCGGCGATAGGTGCATTGAATGAGGATACTACGATGGCTTATAATGAGACTATGATGTCTCATAGGGCTTCGCGGCAACTCACGGTGGTCACCGGCGCGACGGGTGCCATCGGTCGTCGCGTCGTTTCAGGACTCCTCAAAGCTGGGCGCTCCGCGCGCGGAACTTCTCGCCGCCCCGAACGCGCATCGCTCCCCCCGGGCGCAGAGGTCGCCTACGGAGACTTGAACTCCCCTTCCTCGCTCAGGGACGCGTTTGATGGCGTCTCACAGCTGGTGTTGATCGCAGTGCCGGAAACCATCGACGACGTGCTGGCGCTCGCACGCAGCCAAGGAATCGAGCACGTCGTCCTGATCTCCTCGGCAGCGGTGACAGCCGGCTACGACACCACGTACAACGCGACCGCGGAGGAGGCTGTGCAAGGCTCGGGGCTGCAGTGGAGCATCGTCCGTCCCGGCGAGTTCGCGACGAACTCGCTTCTTATTTGGGGCCCGTCGATCAGCAGAAGCCGGCGAGTCGTCGAACCCTTCCCTGATCAAGTCGGCCATCCCGTCCATGAGGATGACGTGGCAGAGGTCGTCCTGGCCAATCTGCTTGACTCTCGCCGTCGTGGGCGGATCGATACGATCATCGGCCCTGACAGCCTCACAAAACGCGAACAGATCGCGGCGATCGCAAGTGCTGTCGGAGAGACCATTACTCTCGACGAGGTCACTGCACGCGAAGCGCGTGCCTTCTACCAGGAACAAGGGGGCTTCGCGGCGGCGAATGCTGACTTCCTGTTCGGCTTCGAGAGCTACGATGGCGTCGAGGGCGTCGCGGACGAACCTCACGAGACCACCGCGCCAGAAGACGGTACCTACCTCACGCTTGACCAGATCACGGGTGCCGCGGCGCGTCCCTATCAACAGTGGGCGCATGATCACGCCCCAGACTTTTCGTGAGCAGGACTCGCCGGGGGAGTGGAGCGTCCGGGTCAAGGTTTCCGGCACGTTGGCAGAGCGGCATCCTGGGCCCCGCCGCGTCTCGTGTCGTGCAGCGGAACTGTCTCGCCGGACGAGCGTTCGGTGACGGCCTCCAGCCCGCATGTGCGCCGGTCGCAGACCGAGCCATGCCCACCTGGGCTCAAGAGGTTAATGCCTGACCTCGAGCCGATCCTCGCCGCACTTGCGAACGCGAAGCGGAGTGATAGCATTGGTGCTATCACTCCAGGAGGTGGTTCTGATGTCGTCGATCATCGTCCGCGGTCTTGATGAGTCTGTGAAAGACCGTCTGGCTGCGCAGGCAAAGGAACATGGCCGCTCTATGGAAGCAGAGGTGCGCGACATCTTGATGCGTGCATCGTTGAGGCCGCACATCGGCATCGCGCTCATGCGTGTCGCCCGCGAGGCCGGTGGCGCTGAGGAACTGCGGATTCCGGAACGGTCGGACGCCGCGCGTTCGGTAGATTTCGGATGATCGTTCTCGATACGAACGTCATCTCGGAGGCATTCCGGCCGACGCCTGATCCTGGTGTGATCGAGTGGCTCGAGTCCCTCACTGACGACGTTGCGATCACGACGATCACACTCGCCGAATTGCTCGCGGGTGTGCGATGGCTGCCGGATGGTCGGCGTAAGAGCGATTTGGAGGCGGCGCTCGGTGCCGCGATCGATCCCTACCGCAACACGCGTTCGCTTCTCGTGTTCGATGATGAGGCTGCTGAAGAGTATGCAGAAGTTCTGTTCGCTCGAGAACAAGCGGGGCTGCCGATCAGTACCCCTGATGCGCAGATCGCGGCGATCTGTCGAGCACATGGTGCGATGTGCGCCACGCGCAACGAAAAGGACTTTGCGGAGACAGGTGTTCGGGTTCTGAACCCGTGGACTGTGTGAGGCCATGACCGCGAAGGGCGTGTAGTTCGGGGATAGCCTGGCCGCAGATCCGGGGCTTCCGCAATGTCTTCGTCCACCAGTGCTTCGGAGTCGACGCTGACATCGTGCGCGGCCTCGTTGAGGCCCATCTCCCGCCACTCGCCGAAGCGCTGCGAGGCAACGTCACTGCCGAACTGATCTCGCTCCGACTGGCCGCCGTCAAAATGAGGCATGACTGACGCGCCTCTGCCTGAGTTCCGGTGCCACTGGGGTTGCGACGTCGTGGAGCGGCATCTCGATCTGGTCTCGCGATGGTGCAAAGTCTCGGCCGCCTACGAGAACCTGGCGATCACCTGACACGTCGCGGCGGTGCTCTGCGCCGAGGCCGCGAGGCCGCGCGAGCACGAGGCTTGGCCTAGAACGGTGGCCTTATCCCCGTGCGCACGAAGTCCTTCTGCCGGTCGTTCAGACCCTTCTCGGCCAGGTCGAGGATGACCTGCAACTGCTTCTCGGCCAGCGGCGGCATTCCGTCGGCGACCTCGGCGACCAGCGACTGCGCCTGCGCCATGAGCTCACCGAGCTCGCCGTCGGTGGTGGTCCCGTCGATGGCGTCGAAGCGCTCCTGCAAGGACGCCAAGGCCGACCGCGTCTGCGGGTCACGGAGCGCGTCGGCGAGAACTTCGGTCTGCGGATGATCCCGGTAGAGGTGGGCGATCACGATCGCGACCGGGATGTCGGCGCGTGTCAGGCTGAGCGCGGCTGCCGCTCCCGAGAGTCCGACGTGGTGTCCGGCGCGAGCGCGGGCCAATCGTTCGCGTTGCGCGGTCAGAGCCGTGATCTTCGCTTCCAGGGCCCGGTCCACGTCATCCAGCGCCTCCTCGGTTGAGGAGGAACCGGAGCCGGCGGCCACGGCTCCGGCCTGCGCCAGCGAAAGGCCAGAGCCGGTCAACTGGCTGATCCTCAGCACTGCCACCAGATGATCCCCGGTGTAGTCCCGGTACCCGTTGGATCGACGCGGAGGCTCCGGCAGCACGCCCATCTGGTGGTAGTAGCGGATGGTTCGGACCGTCACCCCGGCGAGCTCCGCCAGCGCTGAGATGCGCATCAGGGTGACATCTGCCCGAGTCGGCGGATGCTGGGACTCAGCAGGGCCAGGGCCGCCGCGCCGATCCACAGGAGCGCGAGGGTGGTCGTGGCCAGATGCAGGGTGCCGATCTCGATGAGCAGAGCAGCCACCCCGATGCCCGCCGCCGGGACAAGAGTCATGACGGCGTTCTGGGCACCCAGCACCTTCCCGCGCTGGGCATCTGCGACGTTCTCGACGAAGGTCAACCCGACGACGGCATTCATGCAACCACCGCCGACGCCGACGATCGCAGCCCCGGCGAAGATCGACCACATAGGCCCCAGAATACCGAGGACGACGAAGCCCACCGCGACGACGATGACTCCGGTGATGAACCACCCCCGGCGCGGGATCCTGGCCCCGAATCCGGCGAAGAGCGCACCGCCGACGAGGAGGCCCGCGGCCAACGCACTGAGAACGAATCCGACGGCCCCGGCCTCATCCTGGAATGCGAAGTGCACCGGGATCACCATGCCCTGGGTGGCGGCGAGCACGACTGCCAGCGCCAGCCCCAGCAGGACGACGACGCGCAGCAACGGTGTGCGAGTGATGATCACCAGGCCCTCGAAGATGGATCCGGGCGCCTCGGCCCCAGAACTTCCCTGCTGTGCACGCGGCAGTCTCGAGGCACGGGAGGGGATGGCGAGGGTCAGCAGGGCCGCCGATGCTGCGATGCCGGAGGTCACCCACATCACGGTCACCGGCTCCAGGGAGGCCACGAGGATTCCGGCGATGGCGGGTCCGACCAGCAGCGACACCCCTGCGATGGACTCCCGCAGGCCGATCAGCCGCGAGGGATCCATCCCAGCGGCCCGAGCGATCGCCGGGACCATGGCCTCCCGGGCAGTGATGCCGGGAACGTCGCCGAAGGAGTTCAGCACCGCCACCGCGATGAACCATCCCAGATTGAGTCCGACGGTGAGATCGATCAACGGCAGGATCAGCAGCGCTGCAGCCGAGATCACGTCGGAGAGGATCGCGGCGGTGCGGCGGTTGATCCGATCGATGAGCGAGCCCATCAGCAGTCCGGCGACAGCCGAGGGCACCGCCGCCGCGACAGCGACGGCCCCCGCCCCCAGCGGACTGCCCGTGGTGAACAGGACCAGCAGCGGGAGCGCGATCGCGGTGATTGAATTGCCCAGCAGCGATGTGCCAAAGGAAGCCAGATAGAAGACGATGATCCGTACCATGCGACCATCTGAAACGCTGACGTCGCGTCAGGGTCAAGCAGGGATCGATGAGCGTGGAGGCTATGGTCACCGCCCACGGCGGCGATGTCCGTCCGCTGGGTCCGGTTGCGGCCGACGGGCCGCGGGAGACCGGCACGACTGTGACCGTGCGGCCGCGTCACTGTTCCGGTTTGTAGCGCGCGGACCCACCGGACTCCGCGGCACCCGGACGATCAGCACTCGGCAGTGCCCCGACATCGGACGCGCTCGTCCTCGTAGCTTGTCGGCGCTGTAGCGCGAACTCGCTACGCGTGCTTGGGCACGTGGACGATGCTGATCGTCTGGAGATTGTCGCCTGAGTAGTCGAACAGGATGTGTCGGCCACGTTCGTGAAACAGGTCGATGTCAGCGAGTGATTGCTGCGGGGTACCGAGCGCGGTGGTGACCTCGTTTCGGGTCGCAGGCAACGTGAGTCCGTTGACGAGTGTGTGCGGGCGCGGATAGGGGACGCGTTCGTCGCCCGTGATGTGGATGAGCACTCCGGTGAGGATCCCGTTGCGATACTGCACGTCGACGCCGCCGTCTCTGAAGACCAGGAATAGGCCTGTTCCTTGGTCGTCGTCGATGTTGTGCGAGTCGAAACCGGGTCCAACGGCATCGATGAGGTCGCTCATGACCGTGCCGTCGAATGCGGTGCCTGCTGCGTCGATGAAGAGGGAGATCTCGCCGGTGAGAGGGGTGGCGACCGGAACATCGGGTGAATCCTCGAATCCAGCGGCGACATCTACGCGGTGGATGGAGAAGTCCTCCACCTTGTTGTCTCGAACCTGCACGTTCAGAAATTTCGCCTCGATGGCGTACAGCAGATAGTGCGGTTCGTTGCGAAGTGGCTCGCCCAGGATCTCGACAACTGCGCCTCGAGACATCCCGTGATGCAGGCCGTCGATGAGGGCCTCCGGCCGGGCGTACGGTGCGCCGTTCTCGGTGGCCACGAGGCGGAAGAAGATCGTGTCGAGGATGTCGTCGATCACGAGAAAATCGACGCCGCCTTTACCGAACACCAGGTACTTCTCGTGCATCCCCGCCGACGTGTACTCGTCGATGGTGAACTTCGTGCCGACAAGCTTCATCGCGGCAATCATCGCCTCCGACCCGTCTGTGGTCCCGATGGCGTCGAGGTAGGGGAGGATCTCCCCGGTCAGTGCGGTCATTGTTTCTCCCACGTCAGGTGTGCGCCGCCGACAGATCGCTCGTTCGGTTCACGGTGTCTGGATGGGCCCCGGCGGTGGGCCCGGCTGAGGCTATCGCAACGGGTTAGCGGACTGGTGCAGGCCCGTTTGCTCCGTCCGTGACCGGTTGGGCCGGACTGCTCATCTGTCGTCGCGCTCCGAGGTCAGCGCTGTCGATCCGCGGCATTTCGGCGCCGTTCGGCCATCCAGGTGTGGTCGGCGACGGCGGCGCTCACCTCGCGCCGGTATCTCGTTCCGTCCGGTCCGCGGTACAGATCCCGCGCGTAGTAGGGCGACTTCTCCTGAAAGGGGCTGCTGTTGTGCATGCGCATGGCGAGGTCCGAGAGGTAGTCGCGCCCGCCCGTGCGGTAGGCCTCGCACTCGGACTCGTCGAGCCGGATCAAGACGGAGTCGTCGATAATGCCGCTGTAGGAGTAGCGGGCGTCCAGGTAGAGGTCGGCGCGCCGACTGAGCAGGAACCAGCCGCTGCGCGCGTGGTCGACGTAGTGCAGCTCATCCTCCGCTTGGACGATTCGGGCGGCGTCGCCCCACTGCTCGACGGGCGGGATCGGATCTCGCGGTCGCATGACCGCGGCACTCCAGGTGTAGTAGTCGAACGTCGGGGCGGAGTCTCGGGCCAGGGTGAAGCAGATGATCCGTTTGCAGCTCTTGCAGGTGAGCTGACTCTCCACGCGTTCCATCAGCCCTGAGTCGTAGAGCGGACGCAGGTCGGCGAGCCTGACCCGGGTCGCGTCCTCGGTGAGCAGACCGACTGCCTGGTTGGACGTGAGCTCGCGAATGGTGGCGTCGACATCGACGCCGCCCCGAAAATCGTCATTTCGGACGAGCAGACGTCTGCAAGTGGGGCAGTCATCGTCCTTGGGCAGGGCCGTTCTTCCCGGATTCGTGGGGGTGATGGTGACTCGCAGCAGGCCACCCTTCTTCCGCCAGGGGTGGCCTGGCTTGAACGTCGGTTGCAGGTATCCGCCGTCCACGGAGAAGTAGGGCATGGCTTCTGGGGCGGTGCGGGCGGGGCTCCGGAGAGCTTTCGCGAGATCGTCGAGAGATGCGTCGTTGCGGCTTCCGGCGATCCAGTGGGCGAGATGCACGCCGCGTGTGGCATTCCCGGTCGGGAGGAGATGCAGGAGAACGGCGGCCACTGCGTCGTTGTGCAGGACGATCTCACCACCCGAGTCGAACAGGAGCCGGCGCACCTGGCGAACGGGAGCACCCGCGGTCTTCTCCCAGATCTCCACCGGCGGGAGCTCAAACGCGTCCACCAGCTCGCCGACGGCCGTGCTCGTCTCCGGCTGGCCGAGGGCGTTCAGTATGACGGGCAGCCAACCATGCCTCCTCCGCCGCTTCATGAGGACGAGTATCCCAACGGTCGGTGTGGCGCAAGTGAGGTGTGGTTCACACGGGGCGGGCACGCAGCGTGAGCGGCCGGTCGGCAGCCCCTATTCGTGCGCGACCCGCCGGTGCATGGCTGCGAGGGTCTGCTCCGCTTTCCCGCTCAGCTCGGTCTGGTCCTGCGCCAGCCGGGCGGAGATCTCCTCAACGATGCCGGCGATGGAGTGGTTGCAGGCCATGATCTGCGAGCGCAGTGACCGCTCAGCGGCTTCGGTCTCGTTGGCCTTCGCTCCGCTGGTCACCGCCTGGTCCAGTGCTAACGAGGCGTCGCGCACACCGTCGAACAGGAGCGCGACGTCCGCCGTATGCCGGATGATCTCCTCGGTGTCTGGAATCGAGGACAAGAGGGCCCACCAGGTCACCAGCGCTGTGGATAGCCGACTGCGTTCGGACCGCACGGCCGTGCGCAACTCCGCGGTCCCCGCCAGCAAGGCCTGCGGCCCGCCGGTGCCGGCGGGAATGGGAAGACGGTGTGGTTCGGCTCGGCGTTGAGCGTCCCCGCCGTCGTCCGCAGCGAGCTGATGAAGCATCTCGGTGAGTGCCAGCCGGGTCACCGGCGCCCACCGGCGCCGTGCGGCGCGCTGGAGGAACCGGTCGATGAAGAGCGTGGTGAGCAGAAACGTGACCGCACCCGCGACGAGTCCGGCGATGATCACCAGGTTCTGCCAGACGGGCGTCATCACGTCCACCCAGATGACCACCGCGATCACGATGACTGCAGCTGCCAGCGCCACTGCGCGCCGGAGAGGACTGAACACTACGCACCTTTCGTGGGTGTGGTGGAACAGCACCCGTTGAGCCTGGCTCGACGCGTGAACTTCCCCACACCGTATAGCCGCCTGGAGGATGATTGTCCTGGGTGTGACACCGGTCTTTTCCCGGTCACGGTGATCGACTGCCGGTCGTGCGCGTGAATCTGCCCGGCATGCCACGGTCGGTTACCGTCAGGTCCATGGGGATTTCCGACATGTTCTACGGTCGCGGCGCCAAGGCACGTGAACGCCGCGCAGCCAAGATCCGAGCCAAGTACACCGACTTTCCGCAGATGACTCCTGAGCTGCTGGAGGTGCTGGCGCAGTCGGCTGACGTTCCTTCGAAGGAACAGGTCACGCTCCACCTCGAAGCCGTGCCACCAGGTGCCACCCCCCGGCGAGTGCTGCACGGCTTCAAGCTGTCCGAGGCCACCTTCTACGCCGGAGTGCTCTTCGACGACGGGCTGAGCATCCGGTGGGGCGCATATCAGCGAGTTCGGGACAAGGAGATGAAGGTGCAGGGGGCTGAACTGCCCTTCTGGGGGATGCAGAAGGTTGAGATCTTCAGCCATGAGGGCGACGACGGCATCCTGGTCAGTGGCAGTGACGGGACGAATAATTACCGCATCGGATGCCTGGGCTTCGACCCGCAGGATGTGAAGGCGTTCGCTGAGGCGACCGAGACAGCTCGCCGGGCGTACGCCCAGCGCGCCCAGCAGGCTCCGGCCCAGCGCCCCACGTCCGAGGACTCCGCGCAGATGACGGTCACTATCGACTCCACGCTGCCACCCGAGCAGCAGCTGGCCGCTCTGGAACAGATGCGGGCGGTCGGCGCCGTTCCCGACGCCGTCTATCACGCGACCGCCGCCAGGATTCGGGAGTCGGCCGGCTGAAGCTGGAGCGTGGCTGCCTAGGCTGACGGCGTGACGTTCGTCGGAGTTGATCTCGCCGCTGATCCAGTACGCACCGGATTCGCGGTGATGCGCGGCGAGGGCCGGTGCGTCCTCGAGCGCGTCGAGGTCGGTGCTGAGGACGAGACCATCATCGAAGCGATCCGGACTGCTACGCGCGCCGGAGTCGATGTCCCACTGGGGTGGCCGGAGCCGTTTGTCGACCTTCTGAGGGCCCACGCCGCTGGCACGCTGCCTGCTCCCGGGACGACCGGTCCCCAGTGGCGGCGAGGGTTGGCGATGCGCGCCACCGACCGCGAGGTCTATCGACGCATCGGATTGACTCCGTTGAGCGTCTCCACCGATCGGATCGCTCACCCGGCGATGCGCTGGGCGGGGATCGAGGCGCGCTTGCGTGAATTCGGCCTGTCCCCGTCACGAGATGGCTCCGGAGTCATCTGCGAGGTCTATCCGGCGGCAGCGCTTCGATGCTGGTCGCTTCCCTACCGGGGCTACAAAGGAAAGAAGAACGCCGCACCACGTGCCGATCTCGTGGCTCGGCTCTCGCAGCAGTTCACCTGGTTGGACTGGAATGGGCACCAGGACCGGTGCGCCGCCGATGACAACGCGCTGGATGCCGTGCTTGCTGCGGTGATTGCTCGCGAAGTCGATCTGATGAGATGCGTGCCGCCTCCTGACGCGCTTCGGGACCTTGCCTCCCGCGAGGGGTGGATCTGGCTGCCGCAGTAGGGCGGCCAGAAGGTGCGACCTGGGGGAGGGGCACGAGCCAGGGCGATCAGCGCCGGGCCGATGCTGCCTGGCTGTGCCAGGTACGGCCGGAGAGATACGTCGGGCGCTGACGTCCGGCACCTGACCGACTGGCCGATGACCGTCTATCGCTTACTGGGCGCCGAACAACGTACCGGGACGGAGGTCTCGGGCGATCCGGCCCGCCACCTTGGCCGGGGCTGCCCAGTTGACACGGACGAACGGTCCGCTGGCGGAGAGGATCTGCGGAGCGAATGCTTCTGCCACGTCCTCCGGGGACGCCGTGATGAGCCGGGAGAGGTATCCGGCCGGGCCGGGCGGGGCAGCGGGACCAGCTGAGGTGAGGCCGGTCGCCATGATGGCCGGCCGGATGGCCCCGATGCCCACCGGGGATGACCGGTATTCGGCCGTGAGGAGCTCAATTGCCCGCGTCAGACCAGCTTTGCTGGCGCTGTAGGCAATCGAACCGGGAACGGCCGGTCGTCGACTACTGCCGAGACCCTCGGTGAGCCACACCCGACCGGACCCTTGGCGCAGCATCCCGGCCAGCGCGCATTGCGCGCTCATCAGGCTGCCGGTGAGATTCGTGTCCAGAACAGCAGCGAGTTCGCCAGGATCCACCCGATCCAGGCTGTGCATCGGCAGTCCGATGCCGGCATTGACGATCCAGTGGTCGACCCGGCCGAATCGTTCGATGGCCGCGTCCCACACGGCCTGAGCACTGCCAGGACTTCGTATGTCACAGGCCAGTCCCAGCGTCTCCTCGCCCGGCAGCCTCTGCGCGACCTCCTGCGCTTTCCTCGGGCCCCGTCCGGTGAGTACGACAGCGGCACCGCGCCTGGTCAACGATGCAGCGAGCGCCGCACCGAGCCCGGTGGTGCCCCCGATGATGACGACTACGGCAGCGGCGCTGCCGGTCTCCGAAGGCAGGGACGTCATGGCTACTCCGTCACGTGCTTGGCTTGTCGGGCGAGGGGGAGGACGACCTCATCCATGACACGGCGGCCGCGAGCCTTGTCCGGGGGACGACCCAGGACGAGATAGTCCTGCAGGGTGATGGCGGAGAACAGCAGCGCGATGTCGTCCGAGGCAGCCCCTGGCGCTAGCTCTCCCCGGTCGACGGCGGCCGCGAGCACTGCCCGGATCGACGCGATCCGGGGCGCAAGGTAATGCGTATCGAATGCCTTCCGAAGGGCCGGTTCCCGGTGCACCGCGGCAAGCACACCCAGTACGAGTGGGGCATCCGTGCGTGCGTCGGAGGCGGTCAGGGCATCCGCGAGCGTGTGAAGATCTGCCCGCACGCTGCCGCTCGGCGCGACCCGCGGTGCTGGCTGCAGGCTTCCGAGTGCCTCTGCGACGAGCTCGACCTTGCTGGTCCACCGGCGGTAGAGCGCCGGCGTGGTGGTCACCGCGCCCCGAGCCACGTCGGACAGAGTCAGCGCCTCGTACCCCTTGGTCCGGAGGATATCGAGCGTTGCGGCCAACATCGCCGCGCGCTTGCGCGCATCCTGCGGTCGGCCAGACATCAGCCGGGAAGTTTTCGTCACATTACGATGCTAGCACGTAACGGAACGGCAATGATGAACGCGTCGGTCAGCATCCCCGTTCGGCCGAAGAGAGCTCCTGGTTGCTCGGCGTGGCAGGAGCCGGCTATCGCCGGAACGTCGTGGAGTCCTGGTTCAACGTGTCGGGACATGCGGAGTGCCAGCGTGATCGCCGCACGAATTCATCCCCGATCCGAGTGATGTGGGTGGAGGTCGGCGCTAGCCGCCGCGATCTCCAGAAAGTGATCGAGGAGCGACGGTCCCATCGCGCCCGCTTCGCTCGGCGTCATGTCTGCCAGCTGCAGCGCGAGCCCATCGATGACCGCTTGGAGCACTGCGGCGTCCTGATCGTCTGCGGTGTCGGGTGCAGGACTCGAGGGGACATTGGTGCGGCCGCTCGAAGCGTGACGCGCGTGGATGAGCCGTTGGTAGAGCTCGCGGAGCTGGGTGGCGAAGCGTTGCTTGAGCGCTGTCAGTCCGGGATCCGTGTGCGCGTGGGTGGTGAATGCCAGCCAGACCTGGAACTCGCGGTGGCGCTCGTCGCTAAGGGGAAGGAGTTCGAGCAGGATGGCGCGCGTCCACTCCAGCACCGGCCCGGAGCGTGGCATGTTCACCAGCCGCTGGGTGAACTGCTCGGCGAGGAGCTCCATGGCAAAGTGCAGCATCTGGGCATGGGTGGGGAAGTGGTACTGGACCGTGCCGCCCGTGACGCCGGCCTCGGCTGCGACGGCCCGGACGCTCACTCCTGCCACACCGTCGCGCGCCACGGTTCGCCACACCGCCTCGGCGATCCGACGCTTTCCATCTCTTGATCGCTCCATGCTCCTACCTTACACTCGTACGAGAAGCACGTCTTACGAATGTAAGAGAGAGGTGAGATGACCAAGATGTTGAAGTCCGCCGAGGCGAATCCCCGAGCGGTGACACCGCGGCGGTTAGGCCTGCTGTGGGCGCTGATGGTCAGCGGCTTGGCGCTGCACAACGCCGAGGAATGGCTGTTCGGCCTGACTGGCTGGATGGCTGACCATCCCTGGCTGCCGGGACGCTCCCTGCATGGGGACCAGGCGCAGTTCGCCATCGCTCTGGCGATCGTGACTGCGGCGGTGTTGGTCATCGCCCTGATCGCGGTGGCGACCCGCGCCCGATGGAGCGAGGGGGTCCTGGTCAGCGTCGCTTATGCGCTGATGATCAATGCCGGAAGCCATGTCGTGCTGAGCGTCGTGTCCTGGAGTCTGATGCCGGGGACCCTTAGCGGCGCTCTGCTACTGCTGCCGCTCGGTCTTCTTGTTGTGCGATCGCTGCCGGTGATGCCATGGACGACGACGTCGCTGGTGCTGACGGTCGTCGCAGCAGTCGTGCTGGTGATGGGTTCGCTGGCGGCTGCCGCCGGCATCGGGGCCGCACTCGGGGTCCTCCGATGATCGGGCGTGCGACCCGATCGAGTGCTCGAGACAGCGCTGACGAGCCGGTCCGAAACGGGGGTGAGGACTCCCGGCGCAGCGCGGGCAGGAAGGGTGGAACCGCGGGCACTATCGCTTCAGCGCTCTTCTATCTCGTGCTGATCGTCGTTGCGGTGTGGCAGTTCACCGGAGTTGCCGATGACAGATTCCAGATCCAGGTTCTCGATCCCGACGTGGGATTGCTGTGGCGAGTGTTCATCGTCGCGGTGCTCGCACTCGATGTCGTTCTCGTCCTACTGGTGTGGCGCCTCGGTCGCTGGAGCCCTCGTCTGGCGGTCGTGAATATCGTCGCGAACGGCATCGGAGCCGTCGTCACCGTGGTTCCTCTGATCGGGGGCGGCCTCCTGATGGACAACGTGCCGCAACAGCTCGCCGACGCCTTTGACGAGAAGGTCACGTGGTCGATGCCGATTGGCTCGATCGCCGCGTTCCTGATCGTGGTGGCGATCTGGGACAGCGTCGAGGGGGCCCGCAGAGCCGGTCTTGGTCGTCGTCGAAGCAGGTAGCTGGTTGTGACCGCGTTGCTCGGGACGGTGCCAGGCGCGGCGCGGGTTTCCCGGCTGCGCATGAGTGTCGTCACGAGCGTCGTTTTCGTTCGTCGAGGGAAACTGCCCATCTGGGCATGGCCTCACGCCGTGGCTCCGGCTCCCGGACGCAGCCCCTCGGTAGGTCGCATTCACCGGCTGACATGGTCAGCTGTGGCAGCCCGTCCGTCCTGGTCGTCGGCGGCCCCGCTGACCGCCGCGTCGTGCGGGGGTCAGGTGATCTCTAGGTTGGCCATCATCCCCATGTCCTCGTGCTCAGCGTTGTGGCAGTGGAAGAGGTAGCGGCCGCGATAGCCGTCGAAGCGGGCGAGGATCTCGACCCATTCGCCGGGTCGCAACGAGATGACGTCCTTCAGCCCTGCGTCCTGGAGCAACGGGGACCCCCGCCGCGGGACAGCACCTGGAATCCGACCAGGTGGAGATGGATCGGGTGATGGACGTCGGCGACGAACCGCCACACTTCGACGGCGCCGAGGGAGGTGCTGACGTCGGTCCGCGCGGGGTCGAAGGCCTTCCCGCCAATGACCCAGCCGCGACCGTGCATCATCTGACCGGCGCCGAACGAGAACTCTCGCACTGTGGTGGCCTCGGCGCGATGGAGTTGAGGGATGTCGTCGGCGAGAGCGTCCGGGATGTGGCTGTCGTCCACAGCGGCGCGCGCGACGCGGAACGCCATCACGTCGCGGGTGACACCGGCGCCAATCCGGTTGCGTAGGCGCACCAGAGTTCCGACCGGCACGGCCGCAAAGTCGATGATCACGTCATAGCGCTCCGCGGGAGCCAGCTTCAGGCCGGTGTGCGTGACGGGGTGGGCGAGCAGACCCTGGTCGGCGCCGATCTGGACGAGATCGAGGCGCTGGTCCCCTTCAGTAACCGCCTCGAGCTCGTAATGGCGGGCATTGGAGGCATTGAGCAGCCTGTGGTTCCGCTGTGACCGAGCGGAGGATGTGGTCAGTCGGTCCGGCGATGAGGAGGTACGGTAGTGACTCGAAACTAGAAATGAGTCACTACGGAGGGAAGGTTATGCCGCGACCCCGGATCCCGCAGCGTCGGGAGCACCTGCTGGTCGCCGCGCGAGAGCTTGCGCTCGAGCAGGGGTGGCCGGCGACGACCGTGTCCGACATCGCCGAGCGGGCCGGGATCGGCAAGGGTGCCGTGTACCTGGAGTTCAGCACCAAGGCGGCGATCCTCGACGCCTTGGTCAACTGTGGGATGCGCTCGCTAGGCGCGGAGGTGCGCCGCCGGGTGCTCGAGGCGGAGGAGACCGTCGGACTGTCGGCGATCTACCGGTTCGGTGTGGAGGCGTTGCTGGCCGACCCGCTGATGCGGGCCTTCTACCTGGGTGACGAAGGTGCGCTCGGCGATCATGTGCGCGCTGTGGATGATGACCGATATCGGCAGCGCTTCGACTGGCTCGGTGACTACCTGAGGCAGCTGCAGGACGCGGGGCTGATCGCCTCGGACGTCGAGCTGCCGGCCGCGGTGCGGATGCTCAGTGTGTTCACCATCGGTCTGCTGCACGCGCCCGGCACGCTCGGCGCGATCACCGATGCGGAACTGCACAGCACGGTGGGGCTGTTCTCCGCGCTCGTCGATCGTGGCCTGGCGCCCCGGCGGCCGGCCGCCCCCGACACCACCCCCGCCCCCGACGCCGACACCATCCAGAACGCCGACACCACCCCCGATGCCGGCGCGGCGAGACGCGCGCAGCTCGCGCTGATCGAACGCCTCGAGACCCAGCTCGACCAGCTCCAGACCGATCCTGCGGAGGAGTCCCGATGACCCCATTCGACACCTCCGTCGACCTGACCGTCCTCGGCGGGCCGGTCCGCCTCTACCGCGCCGGGGATGCCGGACCGCCGGTACTGCTGCTGCACGGCGCCATGCTGGACACGGCCCATGGCGTCTGGCACGACATCGCCGGTCAGCTCGCCCCGGACTATCAGGTCTACGCGATCGACATGCCTCGCCACGGCGGCAGCCGTCCCTGGACGGGCATGCTCGGCGATGCCTTCTACACCCGCTTCATGGCCGAGCTTCTCGATCAGCTCGGTCTGGACCGGGCAGCGCTCGTCGGCCTGTCCATGGGTGGCGGGGTAGCGCACCGTTTCGCCCTCGCGCATCCGGACCGGGTCAGCGCCCTGGTGGCGATCGAACCTGGCGGGTTGGAGGCGACGCGGCCGTACCAGTTCCCGATCTGGGTTGCCCAGCGGGTCCCCGGATTCCTGCGGCTGTGCACCTGGTTGCTGGCCCGCACGGAGGGCTACCAGCGCTCCAGCATGGACAGCCACCTGACCAACGGCGCCGCCACACCGGGTTTCGACCGGATCATCACCCGGGCAATGGAGGAGGCGCGGGCGAAGGACCGGCACGGTGAGAAGGCTCTCGACGACTGGCAGATCGACTGGTTCGGCCCGTTCCGGATGCGCTACCACAGCATCCCGGAGCTGCACCGGCTGACCGTTCCCACGCTATGGGTGGCCGGCGGACGCAGCAACGGGGCGATCGATCCGGCCGCGATCGCCGCCGCGCACGCCGCCACCCCAGACTCCCGGATACTCACCATCCCCGACGCCGGCCACATCGTCTCCTACGACCGTCCGGACGTGCTCGGGGCAGCGATCCTGGAGTTCTTCACCGAAGTACTCCAGGCAGCGGCAGAGCACCCAGCCCGGCCCACCATCGAGAAGGACCCCTCATGATCACCCACCAGAGCGCCGACCTGCCCGAGGGCAGGATCAACTACCGCGTCCTGGGAGAGTCCGGTCCCGCCGTCGTGCTGTTGCACGGCGGCGGTATCGACAACGGCGACTGGATGTGGCGATGGCTCGCACCTGAGCTCGCCGCGGACCACCGCGTGTACGTCCCGGACCAGCCCAAGCACGGGCAGAGCTGGCCCTGGCGGGAGCGGGCCGATCAGCGCGGTCAGGAGCAGATGCTGGCCAGGATGCTCGACCACTGGCAGCTCGAGCGTGCCACGTTGATCGGGCTCTCCCTCGGTTCGGCCACCGCACTGGGCTACACGCTGCGCCACCCCGAGCGGGTGCAGCGACTCGTGCTGACCTCAACTGGCGGTCTGCAGAATCGGGTCCAGACCCATGAGCTCGCCTGGCTCTCCCTGCGCCGGCCGTTCTCCTGGCTGATCGGGCGAACCATGACCGCACAGTCCATGCGGAACTGGGTGCGCACCAAGGTGGCCTTCGCCGACTACGTCCCGCAGGAGGATATCGACGCGCTGGCCGATCTCGCGGCTGAGGAACTGCTCACCAAACGGGAGCACGGCGGGCACATGTTCTGCGACTGGAACCGGTTCGAGACCGCACCACGGCACCACCGGGTCAACTTCAGCAGCAGGATCCCCGAACTGCGCCAACCGGTGCTGTTCGTGCACGGCGAGAACGATGCCGCGGTGCCGCTGCGTCATCCCCGGGACGCCGCCGCTGCAGCCCACCGTGGGCAGCTCGAGGTGATCGAGGGCGCCGGACACTTCGCCCCGGTGGAGCGCCCCCGGGAGTACGGCGGGATCGTGCGCCAGTTCCTGGCTGAGACGGCCACTGAGCTCTGACTGGCCAGAGTATGCACCGCACCGGCCCTGCACCGCACCGGCCCTGCACCGCACCGCACCGGACCTGCGCGTACCCGGCACCGGGCCCCACGGTTACTGGCCGGGCCCCACGGTTGCAGGGCAAGCGGGCGGATCGTGTGCATGACCACACCAGCGAGGCCCGAGCCCGAACCCCTGGTCGCCGATAGACTGAACGCGCCTAAAAGATTCAGGCTGGTGTGGTTATTCCAGCCCTCGGTACTGCTGAGATGAAGTCGCGCCGCCAGCGCGAACCCGAGGCGCCCAACCCCTCGACGTAGCGGATGGTGGCGCCACAGCGAGAGCCGATGGCGCCGTCGTCCGGGACAAGGAACTGGCGATGAACAAGAAGCGCGCCCTCGTCACCCAGGTGATCATGACCTTCATCATGGCGGCCACGATGTCGGCCATCATGAGCCTGATCTTCGCGGGACCATCGATGCAGTGGCTGGCCGGCTGGCCCAAGCAGTTCCTCATCGCGTGGCCGATCGCGTTCGCGCTGACGATGGTGGCCTGGCCAGCGTCGATGGCGATCAGCGGCGCGATCCTCCGGCCGCGCCAGCAGCAGGAGCGCGCCGATCAGGGGTGAGTGCTGCCGCGACCGGCCTCCGCTGTCGGCAGTGTCCGTCAGAGCGGCCAGGAGCCGAACCGGCCCCACGCCACGAGCGCGGCCAGCACCAGCAGGCCGATCGGCATGAGCACCTTGTCCCACTCGCTCCGGCGCGCATGCACCACCACAGCACCGACCATCGTCACGCCCACGCACAGCGCCGTGATGGGGACCAGAACGGGCGCCACCCCCACCAAGCCCGGCAGCACCAGCCCGATCGCGCTGAGCACTTCGGCCACGCCGAGGACGCGCACGAACCGCGCCGGAAGGTCCTCGACGTAGGTAAGCCCGGATTGGTAGAGTTTCTCCTTGGTCTGGAGTGACTTCGTCAGTCCGGCGATCAGCATCATCGCGGCGAGCACTCCAGTCGCGATCCACAGGAAGGTGGACATAGGCGTCTCCGAGCGGGCAGCAGGCGGCTGGACAGAGTCCTGTCCCAGGGCTCTGTCAGGCTGTCCGATGCCGCTGAACGGGTCAACGTGATAGTCCTCGTGATCCGGCCCCGAGGTGGAAAGCGGATGCTGACCGGCGGGCGGTAGGGTACGCGATGTGGACGATCGACTCGCTGTGCCCACCTGGAACTTCCGTCGGTTGCATCGTGAGGACTTCGACCAGCTGCAGGAATGGCTGGCCGATCCCGTCGTCGCGCGATGGTGGTACCACGAGGTCAGCGACGAAGCGCTCGAGCGAGACTTCGGCCCCAGCGTCGACCGCGGTGAACCCGGCGAAGATCTCCTCGCTCTGGGTGACGGCGTTCCGGCCGGGCTGGTGCAACGGTGCCGGCTGGCCGACTATTCGGAGTACGCCACATCGCTGGCTGCCCTGACGCCGCTCTCGCCGCAGGCGTGGACGGTGGACTACCTGCTCGGGGCCGCCCATCGCGGCCGCGGATGGGCCGCGGCGATGCTCCGTGCCGCCGTCGCCGATCTGCGCGTCGCTCACCCGGAGGCCGCCGAGATCGTCGTCCCGGTCGTGGCCGGGAACCGAGCTTCCTGGCGGCTGCTGGAGGCCACCGGCTTCGAGCGCATCGCCGAAGGTGACCTCGAGCCGGACAACCCGATCGACCCGCCACTGCACTACGTCTACCGCCTCGGTCCGGTGGCTACGGTGGCCGACCAGCTGCCCAGCCGTGAAGAAGACGTCCTGGTACGCCGGCTGGGTGAGGCCGATGCCGAACCGTTCGCCACCGGCACCCGGGATGAGGCAGTGCGCGAGTACGGTCATCTGCCGCTGGCTGAGTACACCCCGCAGATCGTTCGGGAGCAGATCGACGGCGTGATCCGGGACGGTCTGGAATCGGACAGTCTCGCTGTGCTCGCCGTGGCCGATGCGGACACCGACGTCTTCCTCGGCTCGCTGGTCCTGTTCGACATCGGCGACCAGAGTGCGGAGGTCGGCTTCTGGCTCGCACCCCAGGCGCGAGGTCGAGGGGTGGCTCAGAAGACGCTCCGGGTGGCGGCCCGGCTCGCACGCGCACGAGGACTCGGCGAACTGCGCGCGCGGACCCATCCGGAGAACCTGGGCTCCCGCCGCGCGCTGACCCGAGCGGGCTTCACCGCAGTGGGGGAGGCTCGCGAAGAGGCCACCCCCTCCGGGGCGAGGACCACAGTGCTGTCCTTCCGCTGCCGACTGACCTGAATCGACCGGTCGGCACAACCTCGGCGGCAGGCGAGTTATCAGGGTGACCAATTGGCAATGGTCAACCGTTCTATTTGCCAAAATGCTATCGCCGGACGTGCTTATTCAATGACGGCTATGCGCGCCTCCACTTGCGGCACCGGCGGGGTGCGGACCGGGTGCGCCAGATCACCCTGTTTGCGTTGCTCTGGTGCGGAAAAGTCGCTTTTCAACCGGCGCGATCTGGGGTAGTGTTTGGAGTGGTCGATGAACCGACGGGGTCCGCACGGCATCACCATTCATTTATCACCCGCATCGCTGCCTTCAAGGTGGCGTGGCGACCCACGTGTTCGCGCGTTGCTTAGCCTCGTTCTCTCCTTGGCGCAGCGATCCGTCTGGAAAGCTGAGACTCACCATGAGCTTCTTCGGTTCTTCGTTCGGATCGCCGAACGTCTGCCCACACTGCCGCAGCCAGGTCGACCTGACGACCTACGGCACGGTACCTGCCCACACCTCCCGTTCCACCGGCAGCCCTTGCTCGGGAGCCGGGCTTCCGGCCACTGCCGTTCCGCCGTGGCCGGGTACGCTCGCGAGCGTCAAGGGTCCTGCTGCGCCGCGCAAGATCCGTCGTCGGCGCACGCTGCGCCGTCCCGAGTCTCGAGTGGAGGCGCCGGCGGCCCTCTGAGCACTGCTGGCTGACCGCTGCTGCGGTCGAGGTCCAGAGCCCGGGTGCCACGTTTCGGCGTGGCACCCGGGCTTCTCTTGTGCTGTGGGCGGGGGCGGCGGCTGGCCCCTGAGCCCACGCCCGCGCACGGAAGATGGTGATCAGGCCGCAGTCCGCTCGCGGCGGCGCGCGGTCACTCGTGCGTAGCTCAGCGTGGTGATCACCAGGCCGATTCCCCAGACCAGGTACGCGGGCACCGACACCCAGAAGAAGGCCTCGGGCAGATCCATGCCTGGAGACGGGGGGAACGGATTGCGCCCCGCGAGCCGGTCGAGGACCATCATCACCGTCATCATCCCGAAGTAGGCCACCATGGTGACGCCGAGCACCGCCCCGCAAATGAGCAGGAGCGGCCGCGGCACCCGGTGGTCGCCCAGCCAGGGGATCCACCCGGGCAGGACCCGTCCCCAGCGATGCACCAGCGCCAACGGCAGGAGCACTCCGGCGAGCAGGAATCCGGCTTCGAACACCACCAGCGCTGGGCCGTCTGCGAGCGGGTTCATCTCCATGCCGACGATCAGCTGGGCGACCAGCCGGGTCAGGCAGGCCGCTACTGTGACGTAGCCGGCCGCGATCGCCCAGCCGGGCGTCTGCTGCACCTGTGGTCGGGCGCCACGGAACGTGCCGGTCGCTCGCCAGAACAGCCACGTGTGGGTACCGATCAGCACCGCCGCGATCGCGCAGCCCAGGCGGCTCAGTGCACCCCAGGCAAAGAAGGGCAGGCCGAGGCCCGGGAGGAGGCCACCGATGAGGTCGAGGATCACCAGAGCGCTCGCCGCCATCAGCGCAGCGGCGGCGCACCCGCCGATGATCGTGACCAGCAACCGCAGCCTTGACGTGGCAGCCCGCCGCTGCAGCCCCGCCTGGGCGCCGACGGTGAGCAGCCCGACGGCCAGCGTGCCGGCGGCCGCTGGATCGGCCAGGACGATCAGGTCGGTTCCGATCGCCGAGAGCGGGACCGACACGTCGATCGCCATCAGCACCAGGCGGACCACCGCATAGCCGACCAACCAAGCGGCGGTCAGCGTGGTGAACCAGGCGGGTGGGCCGGTGCTCGGCCGTGCCGCTGTTCGGTGTGATTCGGGTGTGGGCAGCTCAGGAGCCTGTCTAGTGCGCATGCCGTCACGCTAGGAGCGGGTGGGTGGTCGCTGGCTCCCCCGTACGGGTGAAGGGGCTCCCCGCGCGGGTGAAGGGGCTCCCCGCGCGGGTGAAGGGGCTCCCCGCACGGGTGAACCGGCCCCTCGCTCGGGTGAATCGCGTGATCCGGCCGCGCAGCTCAGATCGGGTAGCGGCGCCCGTTCAGCCACGCACCGAGGGCGCGGGGCCGGACCAGCAGGTGATAGCTGGACAGCAGCAGCGCCGTCGTCACCGCCAGGGTGAGGGTGAGCTTGACCGGCATCGGCCAGGTCAGGTCGGCGATCACCAGCTCGCACAGCAGAAGGATCGGTAGGTGCAGCAGGTAGGCCCAGTAGGAGGAGTCGGCCAGGTAGCGCACCATTGGGCGCTCTCGGCGCAGGAACCGCACGCACACCCCGATCAGCGCATACACCCAGCACCAGCCGGCCACGGCGAGGATGGCCGCGCCAGCTACGAACGGGACGTCCTGCTCCACGGCCAGGTAGGCCGCGGCGGTGCCGACCACGGCGGCGGCCAGGTGCGCCGGCCACTGCCCGGCGAGGCGCTGCAGGCTGCCGCGCTGGGCGAAGAGCAGCCACCCGGTGGTAAAAGCGCCGAGGTAGGTCACCAGGGAGGAGCCCTGGGGGATCAGGGTGAGTGGCTCTCGCAGGCCGCCGTTGATGCTGCCCTGCAGGACCAGCCCGACGGCGTAGGGCACAGCGGGCAGCAGGACCGCACCCGGCGAGGAGAGCAGCCGGCCGAGCGCGCGTGCCGCGCGACCCAGGCGCTCGGCCCCGACGGTGCGCACCAGCACAGCGCGGACCAGCACCACGATCAGCAGCGCCTCCATCAACGTCCAGAGGAACCAGAGCACACCGGGCCCGAAGATCAGCCAAAGGCTCGCGTCCTCGGCCGCCGGTGGCGGTGGGAGATCGCGCACGCTCAGGTTGAGTGCGCTGATCAGCCAGGTGGACATCACCGAGACCGGCCAGAACACGATCGCCGGGAGCAGGATCCGCTTGCTGCGGTCGCCCAAGTACCGGCGGGCGCCGCGGCGCCGGAGCACCATCGACCCGAAGTAGCCCGCGAGCATCATGAACAGCACCATCCGGAACAGGTGGATCACGAACACGATCGGCCCGGCCAGCGCCGATGGCTGCGAGTCGACCACCATCCAGGTCGACTGGGGGAGGAACGGCATCAGCGCGTGCAGCACGATCCCGAGCAGCAGCGCGCCGCCGCGGAGGGCGTCCAGACCGTGCAGCCGGGTGGTCGAACCACCGGACGGCCGCGCAGCCGAACCACCCGATAGCCGCGCAGTCGAGTCGGCCGGTAGTCGCGTGGCTGTCGGCTGGCCCGCCGGCAGGTGGGTGGGCCCGGTCGGGCCGGTGGGCGGGTGCTGCTGGGTGTCGGTGGGTGAGGACATGCCGAGCACGCTAGGTGCCGGTGCGCAGCAGGATCGTCACCCGAAAGTCTGATCCGTGGGATCTTTCGGTGGTCCGGAGGCAGGAGTCTCAGGCGTCGGCGTCGGCGTCGTGTCGGCGTCCGCGTCCGCGCCGGGGTCCTTGGTGTCCTCACCGCCGCGATTCGCGGCGTTCTCGCCGCCGGGGTCCTTGGTGCCGAACGGCCGCCCGTTGCGCAGGACCAGAACGATCGGCCCGCCGATGAAGAAGACTCCGCCGACGAGTCCGGCCACCAGCACGAGGGCTCGGGGGAACATCACCGTGGTCGCGAAGCTGAACTGGTCCCAGCCGATCAGGGCGAGGCCGAACGCAGCCAGGCAGCCCAGGCCGAGGAGCACGGAGATGCCCAGCAGCGCGATCACGAACGCCTTGGTCGTGGCCTCGCTGTCAGTCCCACGCAGCTCCGCCTCGGTCGACCACCAGTTCAGGATGCCGAAGAGCAGGCAGGCGCCGAAGAACAGCACCGCGGCCACGCCCAAGCCCACCGATCCCTGGCTGATTCCCCAGCCGCCCGCCACCACGAACACCAGTCCGATCACCGTCATCAGCCTGGCCTCGCGCAGCTGCTTGCGTTGCCCTGGCGGGAGTCGGCGGCGGGCCATCAGTGCACCGCAGGAACCGTCGCGAATGCCCGCACCGGAAAGGTTCCGAAGCCCTCGATCTTCGGCGGCACCACGGTCAACCGCGCGCCGCTGGCCGGCAGGGCGCCGAGGTTCGTCAGGTGCTCGAGCACATGGATCCCGGCACCGAGGAACGTGCTGTGCGCGGGCCGCTGGCCCTCGGCAGCCGGCGAGGCGTCGTCCAGGTTGACCGAGTCGATCCCCACGGCAGTGGCGCCGGCCTCGAGAAGGTGACGGACGCCGTCGGCGGTAAGGAACGGTGCATCCTCGCCATAGGCGGGTGTGCCGAAGTGGCGGTCCCAGCCGGTGTGCAGCAGCACCGCCTTGCCGCGCACGTCCCGCTCGGCCAGCGCCGACGCCACGATGCCCCGCGTGGCCGCTTCCTCGAGATGGAACACCTCGGTGGGCAGGTCCACCAGGGTCTCCAGCTCCAGCGCCGCCAGGTCCGGACCGTCGGCGTAGCGGTGGAACGCCGTGTCCAGATAGGTGCCGGTGTTCCCGACCATGGTGATCGCATCGATGCTGAACGTGGTTCCCGGGGCGTAGTGCGAGGCCGAGGCCTCCCGGCTCAGGTGCGGGCTTATCCGCGGCCCGGGCAGGCCGGGGTAGGTGACCAGTCCGGCACGGATCGTGTGGCTCAGGTCCACCAGGTGGCGAGCGTCGTAGTCGGGCATCCCTTCGATGATAGGCAGCGCTGTACCGGCAGCGCAGGGGCCGAGCCAGCGACAGCGTCGGCGGTGGTGGTCCACCCTCACTCGGGTGGCGTGCCGCGCTGGCCGCGGACGCGCCGCACGAGCAGCAGCACGCCGCCACCACCGAACAACGCGGTACCGATGGCGCTGGCAGCCAGCGCCATCGGCTGGGAGTAGCGGGCCCGGGTGGCGAGGCCGGTGGTGTCCCACGAGGTCAGGGCGAAGACGAACAACGCGAGACTCGCCAGGCCGATCAGGATCACGGCGACGCTCACCACGACCGGGACGTCCCTGCCCGGTGACCGGCCGGATCCGGTGGGCTGGGCCGGTCGTCGAGACCCGATCCAGATCGCCGACCACAGCAGCAGGCTCGCCAGGCCGATCAGGATCGCGACGATGCCGATCAGCACGGCGCCGGTCACCACAGCGATCACCCCGGCCGCCAGGATCACCACGGAGAGCAGAGTGAACCTGCGTACCTGCCGGAGGGAGTCGGGGTCCTGCTGCCCGCCGCTACCGCGCACCATCGGCGCTCCTGCGGTGCGGTCGGGTGTGCCTCGGCGGCGTGGTCGCCATCAGCAGCGGGAGAGCGGGAGTCATCTTCTCGATCGTAGGAGACGCAGCGACCGGCGTCGCGGGTGAGCTCAGCCGTGTGCGGTCGTTGCCGTCCACCTGCTCACCGCTGCACCGGTGCCGTCCGCTCGAGCTCGCGGATCAGTGTCTGGGCGTCGTACGGACCGGTGTGCCGCCGCCCGTTGATGAAGAACGTGGGGACGGCGATGATCCCCATCGCTTCGGCGTCGAGCAGGTCGTCGCGCACCCGGGAGGCGGTCTCGCCGGTGTCCAGATCAGACTCGAAGCGCTCGACATCCAGGCCCAGCTCCTCTGCCCGGTGGACGATATCGGAGGGCAGCTGGTGCTCCTGGTCTGCGAACAGGCTGCGGGAGAACTCGAAGAACTGCCCCTGACGGCCGGCCGCCTCGGCGGCTTCGGCAGCGGCCAGAGCGTTCGGGTGGTACTCGGTGAGTGGGGCGTGCCGCCAGACGTAGCGCAGCCGGTCACCCAAGATGCGGTGCACCTCCTCGACCGAGCCGGTGGCCTTCAGGCAGAAGCCGCACTGGAAGTCCCCGTACTCCACCAGGGTCAGTGGTGCCTCCGGCGGGCCCCAGAAGTGGTCCCGGCCGGAATCCACCGGGCGGCTCAGGATTCGCCCCGCCTCAGCTGCCGGGTGCCGGATATCGGAGATCCGGAACACCACAGCGGCCACGACGAAGGCGATCACCGACGCGGCCAGCACCCCCACCCGCGCCTGGTTCTGCACGTCCGGATCGGTGATGGCCAAGTTCACGATGAACAGCGAGATGGTGAACCCGATACCGCACAGCACCCCGCCACCGGCGAGGCGCCCGGTGGTGAGCCCGGTGCCCACGTCTCCCACCCCCAGCACCCGCAACAGCGAGGTGGCCCCGGCCACGCCGAGGAGCTTGCCGAGCACCAGTCCGGCGATGATGCCCCAGGTGATCGGCGAGCTCCACGCGGCCACGAGGATGTCGGTGCTCAGCCGTACCCCGGCATTGGCCAGCGCGAACAGCGGGAGCACGACGTAGGCGATGTAAGGGGCGTAGGCGGACTGCAGTCGCTCGTTGATCGAGATCGACTCCCGCAGGCTGTTCGCGGCGGCTCGGGCGTACTCCGAGCTCGGGGACTGCCGGAAGGTCCGTGCCAGGTCCAGTGCGTGCTCCACGTCGCGGCGCTCCGGGCGGTAGACCGGAATCAGCAGGGCGATCGCGACGCCCGCGAGGGTGGGGTGCACACCGGAGGCGAGGAACGCGAGCCAGACTCCCACGGCCAGCACGCCGTACACCGGGCCGCGGCCGCTGCGCAGATACCTGGTGAGGTACACGCCGAGCAGACCGAGGGCCGCGATGATCAGCGGCGCGGGCATGAACTCGTCGGTGTAGACGAACGCGATGATGGTCAGCGCGCCGATATCGTCGACGACGGCGAGAGCGAGCAGGAAGACGCGCAGCCGCCCGGGAGCGCGGGGGCCGATCAGGGCGAGTGCCCCGATGAGGAAGGCGGTGTCCGTCGAGATGACCACCCCCCAGGCACCGGAGTATCCGGTTCCGGCGGTGATCAGGACGTAGAGCAGCGCGGGCACCGCCAGACCGGCAGCGGCTGCGACCACGGGCACGAGAGCCCGGGACCAGCTGGTCAGCTCACCGATGGCGAACTCCCGCCGCACCTCCAGGCCCACGGTGAAAAAGAACAGCGCCATCAAGGCGTCGTTCACCAACGCATGCACGGTGAACTCCAGGCGCAGGTCCTCGATCCCAATCAGCACCCGCGACTCCCAGAACCCGCTGTAGCTGCCCGGGGAGGTGTTCGCCCAGATGATCGCCGCCACAGTGGCGAGCAGGAGGAGCAGGGCACCGACGCGGGTGCGCCCCATGGCGCGGACCCGCATCGCGATGGTGCTCCCACGCGCGGCGAGCGTGCTGTGTTCTGGGTCGGGGGAGGTCTGGATGACGGTCAGGCCGGCCCCGGTATCGGCGGTGTCCTGGGGTGGGGCCGTGTTCGGGGTGTCCATGGCGAGTGCCTCCGGCGCGATGAGAGCCCGGCCCATGGCGGCAGTGGGCTCGACCTCGTGCAGCCAAGGCCAGGCGCGACGCACACCGACGGGTCGCTTCCTCGATAGTAGCGGCCTGCCCGCTCCAGCAGCCCGGCCCGCTCCCGGCGGCGGGCCGGGTGCGGCGTGCGACCCGCGGCGGGGCAGCGTGCCCTGGGCACAGCCAGTGCTCCAGGCGCGGAGCGGGCGAGCCGGGAGTAGCGTGACGAGCGATGTCCACGCAGCGCGGTCCCGCCGACCACACCGAACATGTTGATCTCCTGGTGATCGGCTGGGGCAAGGGCGGCAAGACCCTCGCCGGTACCGCTGCCCGCCGGGGCAAGCGGGTCGCCCTGATCGAGCAGTCCGCCGAGATGATCGGCGGCACGTGCATCAACGTCGCCTGCGTGCCCACGAAGATCCTCGTGCACCAGGCGGACCAGCGCCGCGAGGCCGATGACCCCGACGACTATTTCGCGGCGGCTGTCCAACGCCGCGACACTCTCACCAGCGCGATGCGGACGAAGAACTTCCAGCTGCTGGACGAGCTCGACTCTGTGCTTCTGGTTTCGGGGCACGCTGAGTTCACCGGTGACCGCGAGGTACTGGTCACCGGGGGTGACGAGACCCTAGGGATCACCGCCGAGACCGTGCTGGTCAACACCGGCTCCCGCCCCGCCGTCCCGCCGATCGAGGGGGCGCACGTGGGCGGGCGGATCCACGACTCCACCACTCTGCAACACGTCTCGCCGCTGCCGGGTTCACTGATCGTGGTCGGCGGCGGCTACGTCGGGCTGGAGTTCGCCTCGATGTTTGCCCACTTCGGCGCCGAGGTCACTGTGCTGGACCGGGGCGAGCGCCCGCTGCGGCAGGAAGATCCGGAAGTCGCCGAAACTGCCGTGAGCATCCTTGCCGGCGACGGCGTCCAGGTCACCTCGGCCGCGGAGGTCACCTCGATCGCTGCTGGTCCGGAGCAGGCGGAGGTGACCTATGCGGCCGACGGCCGCGAGATGAGGCTCGGCGCGGATGCCGTGCTGCTGGCCCTCGGCCGGGAACCGGCCACCGACGGGCTGGGTCTGGAGCGCGGGGGAGTGGACGTGGACGACCGCGGGTTCGTCGCCGTCGATGAGTACCTGCGCACCACCGCCCGGGGCGTCTATGCGTTGGGTGATGTCAACGGTGGTCCGCAGTTCACCTATGTGTCGTTGGACGACAACCGGATCGTGGCCGATCAGTTGTTCGGGGCCGGGAAGCGATCCACGCAGGACCGGGTGGCCGTGCCGTACACCATCTTCCTGACCCCGCCGCTGGCCCGTGTGGGCCTGACCGAGGCGCAGGCGCGCGAGCAGGGCTACGACGTACGGGTGGCAGCGAAGCAGATGGCCGATATCGCCGCGGCCCCGCGAGCGAAGATCGAGGGCGAGCCCCGCGGCATCGTCAAGTGCGTGGTCGACGGGGCGAACGACCGGGTCCTGGGTGTGGCCCTGATGCATGTGCACTCCCAGGAAGTGATCAACCTGGTGGCGCTGGCGATGCGGCACTCGATCACCGCTTCCGAGCTGCGGGACGCGATCTACACCCACCCTTCGGCCACCGAGGCGCTGAACGAGGTGCTCGGCGCACTGGCGTGAGCGCGCCGAGGCGTCGACCGGCGCGTGTCCCCCGGGCGCATAGGGTTCGCGGGTCTGGAAGGCTGGACTTCCTCGGCAGGCAGGACTATCCTCCACTCATCATGCGGAGGTCAAATTCCGCATCTCGGAATCGAGCCGAGAGAGTGATGACGCGCATCCTGGTAGTGAACTTCAACGCCACGGAGTCGATGATGGACGGAATCGTCGTCTCAGCACACGCGGTGGCCGCATCAGTTACCGAGATCCTCGGCTGTCGGCCCCGTCATCTTGCGTCGCCCCAAGGTCGATCGCGGGTGGCAGTTGACCCCGCAGAAGCAAAGGCAATGTCAGCGGAGGGAAGCCGAGATCGGCCGTCGAGGCTAAGACTTGGGCCCGGAGCAGCGGTTGGACCGACATACGGGTGACGTCGACAAGCTCAGCACGCTGCTCTGAGGAAAGCGAGCCGATGTCAGGCTTGGTGAATATACCCATGTGTGCCATGTGTATGCGTGCGACGTCCGTTGCGTCAGATTCGGGGCCCTTCTCGGCGACCTGCTCGCCGTTCGAGGTCTTGTCCGGAACGGAGGGCTCCTCGGTGCCCGAAAGTGCCCGACTCTCTGAGTCTTGTAGCACGACCTCATTCACGATCAGGCACAGAACGACCTCGTCCTGATCCGTGACACGGAACTCCGTCGTCCAGTGGTACGTGCCAGGCCGGTCGAGGAACCCCGTCCGGTCAACCTCCATGTGGTCTAGGGCCAACATGCTCAGCCGGAATGGGAAGTCGTCGTGCACACCGTGGTCAGGTTGGGGTCTCACAGTCCAGCCAAACGCCTTTGTGGCTGCTGCGTCTGCGAACGGGCCGCGACTGCATGCTTCGCATAGCGCGACCAAGCTGCGTCCCGACGTCGGCTCCGTTCTTCCGGTTCCCCGATGGGTGTCACCGACGTGGGTGACGACGGCCCTTCATACGTAGCCTCGTGCACCCCATCGATGCCGACGAATCGCTGGACCCAGAACTTGCTCGTTGCATCGTCACGTTCGTCGGCGACCTGTTGGCCGCGCTCAGATGCCGTGTGGTGTGCCTCAAGCGCCAGGTTCTGGTCCAACACGCTCATCAGTTTGGCGAGGGTGCTCAAACGGACGTTGCCATCTCCATGGCGCAACTGGGATACCCTGCCCTCAGTGACCCCTAAGGCGTTCGCAACGTCTCGTGCCGATAGTGCCGTCTCCTCGAAGGCTTGCTCGATGAGAGCTTGAGCCCGCAGGGCTGCTTCGGCTGCGGCGAGCTCCGCCCGCCCTCGCGGTGTCGAAACGAGCTCGTCCAGCATCGACACGCGATCATCGCTGACATTGAGCTTCTGTCTAGGTGTCCTGGTCATACGTCAGATCCTCCTCTCGTACGTCAAGGGACCGCTGAACGTCCTGAGGCAACGCCTTCTCCCCCAGCTTGGCAAAGCAGTGCCCCAGCCTGAGCTGGTGGTCGAAGTTGGGAAACCACCAGTACACCGACTCGATCCCGTTTGTTCGGTCGAGGATCTTGGGCCGCTCCGTGTAGGTGCCGTCGCCCGGCGTATCGAAGAACGAGAGACGCTTGGCAGCGCGCTTGAACTCCCAGACGCCTCGTTCCAAGTAGTTGACTGCCCGGGCGTGCGGCGGTTCGCCCACAGTCGCCACATGCTTGAGGACGGCAAGGATCGCCGGATAGTCGTAAATCTGCTCGTCAGACGGCCTATCCGGATCGTTTGGATCACCATCCCACATGCCCTTCTTGAGTTCATCTAGGAACTGACCGGCTGGTTCGGACCCGTCGGCTGTTCGCGCACACTCGACGTCGTAGAACGCTCCCTTGACGACGAGTCGTCTCTCCACTTTAGCCAAAGATAAAGCTCCCGTCGACCAGAACCAAGTCAGACCCATGAGCAACGCTGCGATTCCCGGGCCGCACGGCACACGGCACACGGCACACGGCACACGGCACACGGCACACGGCACACGGCACACGGCACACGGCACACGGCACACGGCACAGCCTATGGTCGATCTGGTCGTGCGGGGCGGAAACGCTGCCTATCTTCAGGGTGGCCTGGTCGAGTGGTCGGACAGATCGTCGACGATATTCGGGTCAGTCATACTCAACTTGACCGCGTGCTGGTAGTAGGAGGAGGGCCGGGGCGCCCCAGGGAGCTTCGCTGGAGGGTTCAAGCCCAGGGCGAGGTGTTGTCGTTCTCTATCGCGGTTCAAACGGGCGGGATCTGTACCGCGGCCATTCGGACAACTGCTTGTCCACGTGCACTGCCGTCAGTGAGGGACGATCGGACCCCGGTCGGGAGATTGTTCACCGCCAGGAGCCTGGATTCGCACTGAGTTCGCCTTGGTGCCGTGGTTCTCGGTGATCAAAGACTTCGGCTGGTTCATCGGCGCCCCGATCGCCGGCATCCTCTACTACGTGATCGCCAAGGACCGGGTGATCGTGCTGCCCGAGGAGGACAGGCCCACCGGCGAGCCGCCGGCCCGGGCGGGCTGAGCCGAGCTGCGGCTGGCGCCGTTCGGGCTGCAGACGGGCGCGGGCGGGGCTGCGGACTGCGCGGGCCGGGCTGCGGACGGCGCGGGCCAGGCCGGGCCGGTCTGGACGGGATCCCGGGCACCCCCGCCTAGGAATTGAGCGTGCTGCCCATGCGGAGGCATGCCAGCCTGGCAGGTGCACATCGCACAGATTTCAAAGGGGTGCTCCGTGGTCGATCTGCTCTGGGGGCTGGGCGGAATGCTCGCCCTGCTCGCGCTCGCTGTCCTGTTTTCCGCCGACCGACGAAAGATCCGAGTCCGCACCGTGGGGCTCGCACTGGCCACTCAGCTGGTGATCGCCGTCCTGGTGCTGTACGTCCCGTGGGGGGAGGCCGTCCTGGGCGGGGTGTCCTCCGCCGTGCAGGCCATGATCGACTCCTCGGCGGACGGGATCGACTTCCTCTTCGGCGCCATCCTGCCGGAGGAAGGCTCCGTGTTCGCGTTCCAGGTGCTCCCGGTGATCGTGTTCTTCGCCTCGCTCACCGCCGTGCTCTATCACCTCAACGTGCTCCAGTGGGTGGTCCGGATCATCGGTGGCGGGCTCGCGAAGATCCTCGGTACCACCCGACCGGAGTCGATGAACGCCGCGGCGAACATCTTCGTGGGTCAGACCGAGGCGCCGCTGGTGATCCGGCCGTACGTGAAGAAGATGACCCAGTCTGAACTGTTCGCCGTGATGGTCGGAGGCCTGTCCACTGTGGCCGGTTCGGTGCTGGTGGGCTACTCGCTGCTCGGCGCTCGGCTGGACTACCTGATCGCCGCGAGCTTCATGGCGGCGCCGGGTGCGTTGGCGATGGCCAAGATCCTGGTGCCCGCCGGATCCCTGGAGCGAACCGGGGAGGCAGCCGCGGTCGCCACTGCTGGGCCGGCCGAGACGGCGGAGACGGCAGGCACCGCCCCGGACGAGTCCGCACTCGGTGGGCATCGCTACCGGCGCCGGAAGAAGACCGGCACGGTGGTAGCCGACCGAGGGGCCGAGGGATCGGCCGACCAATCGGCCGAGCAAGCCGCCGCCGACGCCGCGACGGCCGTACCGGCGGACACCGGCGACGAGGACCGGGACGAGGACGAACCGGGCCAGGCGCGCAACGTCATCGACGCCGCCGCCCGGGGCGCCGGTGACGGTCTGTGGCTGGCGCTGAACGTCGGTGCCATGCTGCTGGCGTTCATCTCGCTGATCGCGCTCGCGAACCTCATCCTCGGCTGGGTCGCCGGCTGGTTCGGTGCGGATCTGACCATTGAGCAGATCCTCGGGTATGTCTTCGCGCCGGTGATGTTCCTCGCCGGGACGCCCTGGCCCGAGGCCCTGCAGGCAGGCAGCTTCCTCGGCCAGAAGGTGGTCCTGAACGAGTTCGTCGCCTTCAGTGACTTCGGCCCGCAGGCCGGTGAGTTCTCCGCCAAGGCACAGGCAGTGATCACCTTCGCGCTGACCGGCTTCGCCAACCTGGGCTCGATCGCCATCCTCTTGGGTGGGCTGGGCGGCATCGCCCCCAAGCGCCGGGGTGACATCGCCCAGCTCGGCCTGCGTGCCGTGCTGGCCGGCACGCTGGCGAACCTGATGAGCGCCACGATCGCCGGCATCCTGATCGGCTGACTGCCCTCAGCGGTCCCGCCGATGGTGAGCGGGGTTGGCTGAGCTGGTTGGCTGAGTGGGCAGATCAGGCGCTCTGCGCCCTGGGCTGCTCCAGTGCCGCGCGCAGGCCGGGCAGGTCTGTGCCGGCGCCAACGAGCGCGGTGCGGCCGTCGCACTCGGCCCGGATCAGCCCCAGCAACAGGTGGCGGCCAGTGATGGTGCGCTCCTGGAGGCGGACCGCCTCGCGCAGTGCCAGCTCGAGCGCCTTCTTCGCTTCCCGGCGGAACGGCAGGTGCTTGGGAGATCGGCCGGCGCGGGCCAGCGCACCGGGGCCGAACACCTCTTCGGCCCGGGCGGTGACCTGCTCCAGATCCACGCCGACGGCGGAGAGGGCGTGGCTATCCAGCTCGCCGTGCTCGCCAGGTCGGGTAAGGGCCTCGACGTCGCCGCCGGCCGCGGTGACTGCAGCGGTGGTCTCAGCGCCGGGGGAGAGCAGGGCGACGAGCAGATGGGTGGTGGTGATCTGCCTGGCACCGCGGGCGCGGGCCACCTCCTGGGCGCCGACCACGGCGATGCGTGCTTCGTAGGTAAACCTCTCGAACATCACAGCTCCTTCCGGTACTTCTTGTGCACGGCCTGCCGGGTGACCCCGAGCGCCTCGGCGATCTCCTGCCAGGGCAGGCCGAGTTCGCGGGCGCGCCGAACCTGCAACAGCTCAAGCCGATCGGCCAGCTCGCGAAGTGAGCGGACGGCACGCAGCCCGGTGGCTGGGTCGGCACCTGCCGCTGCGGTCATCAGATCCTCGGACATGTGTCAACCTTAGTTGACGCCGCTGTTCAGTGTCAACAAAGGTTGACGCCCGTGGGTGCCCGTGGTGGAGGCGGGCACTCAGGCGTGGAGGTCGAGTGCGGCAACGATGTCGGCGACGCGCGCGCGGGCGCTGGCGGGGAGTCCCCGGATGGGCAGGGGGAGAGGGCTCTCGCGGACCAGGCCGAGGTGTTCGGCGATGGCTGCGGTGACCCGGTAGCTGCCGTACTGTGCGAACAGCCCCCACAGGGGTCGTAGGCGCTGGGATTCGCGCGTCGCGGCGTCGTGGTCGCCGCTGAGTGCCGCTCGGGTGATGGTGAGTGCGGGGGCGGGGAGGGTGCCGGCGATGACGGAGTACCAGGCGTCGCATCCGGCGTTCAGCCCGGTCGCGGCGGCCGGGTCGCCGGACACCCCGAGGGTGACGCCAGAGGGAATACGCTCTCGGATCGTCGATACTCGTGCGGCCGCGTCGTCGGGGTCGGCGGGAACGCCGGGGATCTTGATGGAGGCGACGTGTGGGAGGGCGGTGATGCGGGCGTAGAGATCGTCGGTGAAGGTGACGTGGGTGGTGCTGGGGTTGTCGTACGCCACCAACGGCACGGATAGTTCGGCGTTGACGTCTTCGAAGAGGCCGACGAGGTCGTCGTCGGTGAGGCTCTGGTAGGTGACCGGGGCGAGGAGCACGGCTGTTGCGCCCGCTTCCTGCGCGTCCGCGGCGAGGGCCTGCACCCTCGACGTGCGCAACGCACCGATACCGACCACCACTGGCACATCTCCGGCGTGCTCGACCGCGATCCGGGCTGCTCGGCGGCGTTCGTCGCGGTCGAGGTACAGGTAGGACCCGGTCGAGCCGAGCGCAGTGATGGAGTCCACTCCGGCGCCGACGAGACGATCGATCAGGCCCGCGTAGGCCGATTCATCGAGAATGTCATCGTGGAGCGGAGTGAGGGGGAACGCGCTCAGGCCGGTGAACATGATGGCTCCTTCTTCGCGAGGGCAGATCGGCGGGGTAGTGCGGCGAGATCGATACTCCCCGTCCAGGAAAGAGTGCTGAGGTAGGCGGCAGTGATCGCCGCTCACCATGCCGGCCGTAGCGGTCCTGGCTCGGCGAGGTGCAGCAGTGCGGCGGTCAGGCGCTCGAGGTCGCCGTCCGGCAACTGGTCTCGCCACGCGGCGACCGTCTCGGTGGCAGCGGCTGTGGCAGCAGCGGTGGCGTCCTGCCCCTGGGCGGTGAGTTCGAGCAGTACCTGGCGCCGGTCCACGGGGTCTGGTTGGCGGCGCAGATAGCCCTGTGCGGTCAAGTTCCGGACCATCTCGCTGGCCGCCTGCTTGGTCACGCCCAGGTGCTCGGCGACCTGAACGGTGGTGGCCGGCCCGGCGCTCAGGCGGATGAAGGCGAAGCCGTGGGCCGGGCGCAGGTCGGTATAGCCGCGCTCGCGCATTCCCCGCTGAATGCCGTCCACCAGCTGGCCAGCGACCCGCAAGGTGGCCACTGCCGTCGTCCACTCCTGGCCCATGGCCACCAGTTTGACAGATGTAGTCAACACGCTTGACCATATAGTCAATCAACCTGACTACTTGGAGGGATCAATGCCCGTCGTTCGTCCTACAGACTCCACTCGCCACGAGTTGGGTGACGCTCAGTTCGAGACCTACGTCGCGCCGTCGACTGGGAGCGAGGACCTCTGCGCCTGGCGCCTGGTCGTGAGGCCCGGTGCGCGGGGCCTGGCGCACCGCCCGAGCAACGAGGAGGTCCTGCTCGTGCTCAGCGGGACGCTGTGCGGCGCACTCGGTGGCGAGGAGTTCGCGCTCGTGCCGGGAGAGGTGCTGCACGTGCCTGCCGACGTGGAAGTGCGCATCGACGGCGGGCCGGAAGGCGGCACCGCTTGGGTGAGCACCACCCGCGGGCTCGAGGCGGTGACCGCGGCGGGGGAGCGGCTCACTCCGCCCTGGGCCCAGTAGTCCGCCGACCGGGCCGACCTGGCCCACTCCTCCTGCTGGCTGCCGAAACTCTCGGCGGTTGGGCTCGGCGTGCCCTACCTGCTGCCGATATCGGCAGGAGGTAGGGCCGACCATGGGTGACGTGTGGTGCCGGCCGGTTCGCGGTCCTCGATAAGTTGCTGTTGACAGCAAAACCGGGCATGCCTACGCTGAGGCTGTCCGTAATACTTTCGACGTCGCCGTCGAAACTTTCGAGGAGAGTTCGATGATGAACACGAATATCAGGTGGGCCGCGGTCGCCGCTGCCTCCGCCCTCGCAGTCGGCGTGCTCGCCGGCTGCAGCGGCGGCTCCAGCAATGAAGGCGGGGGTGACGGTGAGGTGACCCTGGTCTGGTGGCACAACGCGACCGGGGAGCCACTGACCGGCTTCTGGCAGGACGTCGCCGCCGAGTTCGAAGCAGACAACCCTGGGGTGAGCGTCGAGGTCCAGGGCTATCAGAACGAGGAGCTGCAGCGCACGCTCATCCCGAACCAGTTGCGTACCGGCGAAGGACTCGACCTGTACCAGCAGTGGGGTGCCGGTGAGCTGGCCGGCCAGGTCGATGCCGGCTACGTCATGGACGTCTCCGACCAGGTGACGCAAGAGGTGGAGGCTCTCGGCGGTGTGGTCGCTCCCTGGCAGTACGAGGGCCAGACCTACGGTCTGCCGTACAACTTCGGGATCGAGGGATTCTGGTACAACAAGGAGCTGTTCGACCAGGCCGGGATCACGGAGCTCCCGACCACCCTCGAGGAGCTCTACGACGCGATCGACGCGCTCAAGGACGCCGGTATTACCCCGATCGGCGTCGGCGCTGGTGACGGTTGGCCGGCCGCGCACTACTGGTACAACTTCGCGCTGAAGTCCTGCTCCCCGGAAGTCTTGCAGCAGTCGCAGTCCGAGCTGGCCTGGGATGACCCGTGCTTCGTGGAGGCCGGGGAGATGCTGGCCGAGTTCGTCGCTGCCGAACCGTTCCAGGACGGATTCCTGGCCACCAGCGCCCAGCAGGGTGCCGGCAGCTCGGCCGGGATGCTCGCCACCGGCGAGGTCGCCATGGAGCTGATGGGCCACTGGAACCCGGGCGTGATGGGCGGCATCCTGCAGGAGGAGACCGGGGAGGAGGAGGCCAGTCCGCCGGAGTTCCTCGGCTGGTTCAACTTCCCTGGGATTGAGGGCGCAGCGGGCGACCCGACCGCAGCGCTCGGTGGCGGTGACGGGTTCTCCTGCTCGGCCTGGGCACCACCGGAGTGCGTGGATCTGCTGAGGTACATCTCCAGCGCGGACGTGCAGACCCGGTTCGGCGAGATCGGTGCCGGAGTGCCGGTCACCCCCGGGTCCGAGGAAGGCATCGGGGACCCGAACCTGCAGGAGGTGCTCGCCGGGCTGCGCGAGGCCAGCTACGTCCAGCTCTGGTTCGACACCGCTTACGGGCCGACGGTGGGCGGCGCGATGAACGACGCCGTCGTCCAGCTCGTCGGTGGTCAGGGCGCACCGGAGGACATCGTGCAGGCGATGACCGACGCGGCCGCCACTCTGTAGCCGATGACCGCACCGAATCTGACGGCCGGGCGCGCCACACCGGCGCGCCCGGACCCGGACCCGGCGCCGGCCCGGGTCCGCAGGTCTCGCCGCTCGCTGCGGGACCTGGCGCTGGTCTGGGGCTTCGCCGCACCCGCCCTAGTGGTCTACATCGGCTTCGTGATCGTGCCGGTGGCGCTCGCTGCAGTGTTCAGCTTCTTTAACTGGAACGGGCTCGGCCCGCTGGAGCGGTTCATCGGGTTCGAGAACTACGTGCGCGCGTTCTCCGACCCGGTCTTCCTCGGGGCACTGCGCAACAACGTCGTGATCCTGGTGCTCTCCCTGGCGATCCAGGGCCCGCTCGCGATCGGCATCGCGCTGCTGCTGAACCGCAAGCTGCGCGGGCGCACGCTGATCCGCACGCTGATCTTCGTGCCCTACGTGCTCAGCGAGGTGGTGGCCGGGCTCGCGTTCCGGCTGATGCTTCCCCCGGAGGGTCCCGTCGACGGCGTGCTCACCTCGCTCGGCTGGAGCGGGCCCAAGCCGCAGTGGCTCGCCGACCCGGACATCGCGTTCTGGACGTTGTTCGCCGTGCTCACCTGGAAGTATCTGGGCTTGGCGATCATCCTGATGCTCGCCGGGCTGCAGGGCATACCCGAAGAGCTGCACGAGGCGGCCGCCCTGGACGGCGCTTCCTGGTGGCAGACCCAGCGGCGTATCACCATCCCGCTGCTCGGCCCGACAGTGCGAATCTGGGCGTTCCTGTCCATGATCGGCTCGCTGCAGCTGTTCGACATGGTCTGGATCCTCACCGGCGGCGGACCGCTTAATGCCACTCAGACGATGGCCACCTACATGGTCGACATCGGCAACGGCCGCAGCCAGATCGGGTTCGGTAGCGCAGTGGCCGTCATCCTGTTCCTGATCTCCCTGGTCATCGCGCTGATCTATCAACGTGCCGTCCTGCGCCGCGACATGGTCGGCGCCGTCACAGGGAGAGGCTGATATGGCCACCGCTCCAATGACCGCCGGCTCACAGAAGAACCGGATCGACTGGTCCCAGCCGTTCGCCTACCTGGTGGCCCTGGTGGTGGTGGGCATCACCGTCGCACCGGTGGTCTATGTGGTGCTGAACGGGTTTCGCTCCACCGCCCAGATCAACCGCGATCCGAGCGGCTGGCCCGCACCGTGGCAGTGGGAGAACCACACCGGGGTGCTCACCGACCCGATGTTCTGGACCCAGTTCACCAACTCCACCCTCGTGGCGGTCGCCACCACCGCCGGTGTGGTCATCCTCGGGGTGATGGCCGCATTCGTGATCGCGCGGTATGAGTTTCGCGGGCGGGCGGCCCTGTTCACCCTGTTCACCGCGGGGATGATGTTTCCGCTCACCGTTGCCGTGCTGCCGCTGTTCACGATGCTGCGGGGGATGGGGCTGCTCGGCAACCTGCTCGCGGTGATCATCCCGCAGGTTGCGTTCCAGATGTCCATCACGGTGATCATCCTGGTGCCGTTCCTGCGCTCGGTCCCGGCCGAGCTGGAGGACGCTGCCTCGATCGACGGTGCCAGCCGGTTCGGATTCTTCCGTCGGATCATGCTGCCGCTGTCCGGACCGGGTCTGGTGACCGTCGGCGTGATCGCCTTCGTGACCAGCTGGAATGCCTACCTGCTGCCGCTCCTGGTGCTCGGCAACCCCGCCGAGGCCACGTTGCCGGTCGGGGTGCAGTTCTACTCCACCACCTACTCTCAGGACACGGCCGGTGTGCTCGCGTTCACGTCCCTGGCGATGGTGCCCGCACTGCTGTTCTTCACCTTGGCCCAGCGGCGGATCGTCAGCGGACTGACCGGTGCGGTGAAGGGATGACCGCTACCGCCACTGTGCTGCACCGCACCGGCACCGCCGACCTCACCCTGACCGCACCCACCGGTGAGCCGCTCGCCGATCAGGACGTGAGGGTGGAGCAGACCCGGCACGGCTTCGAGTTCGGCAACATCGGATTCGATCTGGTCGCGCACGCCACCGGGGAGGAGCAGCAGGACCGGCTCGCCGCGGACTGGCTGCGGCTGTTCAACACCGCCACGTTGCCCTTCTACTGGGGCACCTTCGAACCCGAGCGAGGCCGGCCGGACACCGCGCGGCTGCGTGCGGCCGCCCGCTGGTTCGGCGAGCGGCGGGTGCGGGTGAAGGGCCACCCCCTGGTCTGGCACACGGTCAAAGCACCGTGGCTGGACCTGCTGCCCACCGCCGAGGTGGAGCAGGTGGTACGAGCGCGGGTGCGCCGCGAGGCCGGCGACTTCGCCGGTCTGGTCGACACCTGGGATGCGATCAACGAGACGGTGCTCATGCCGGAGTTCGGGAACGAGCCCGACGGCGTCCCGAACGCGATCTCCCGTCTCGCCCGGGAGATCGGCCGGGTGGGGATCGTCCGGCTCGCGTTCGAATCGGCCCGAGAGGCCAATCCGGCGGCCCGGCTGCTGATCAACGACTTCGACCTCACGCCGCGCTACGAGGAGCTGATCACCGAGCTGCTCGAGGCCGGGGTGCCGCTCGAAGCGATCGGGCTGCAGACCCATATGCACCAGGGGTTCCGTGGCGAGGAGGAACTCACCGAGGTGGCCGACCGGTTCGCCCAGTTCGGGCTGCCACTGCACTTTACCGAGACCAGCCTGGTCTCCGGGGACCTGATGCCGGCCGACGTGGTCGACCTGAACGACCACGTGGTGCCGAAGTGGCCCTCCACCGAGGAGGGGGAGGCCCGGCAGGCGGAGGAGATCGAGCGGCACTACCGCACCCTGGTCGGCCACCCGGCTGTTGCGGCGATCACGTACTGGGGGCTGACCGACCGTGGTGCGTGGCTCGGCGCGCCGACCGGGCTGCTCCGCGCCGACGGTTCTCGTAAACCTGCCTACGACGCGCTGGATGGGCTGATCAGGGGTGAGTGGTGGCTGCCGCCCACCACGCTGCGCACCGACGCCCAGGGGCGGGTGCGGGTCACGGGGTTCCACGGCGACTATCGCGTTTGGACCGGATCGGCGTCGGTGAACTTCACGATCACCCGCACCCCGGCCCAGGTAGAACTCACCCCGCACCGGATGCGCTGAGCGCAGCGACTGCGCCGGGCCCACCCCGATGATGGGGATGGCGGTGTGGCTGGGCGCGAGCGGCGGTGCACGCGCTGGTGCTGCCGGTGGGCGTGGCCGGGGGAGGTGTTGATCAGCACGGCGGCGCAGTGGACTCACGCACCACCAGGCTGGTGGCCAGGTCCATCCGCGGACTCGGTTCTCCGGTCCCGTCCGCCAACCGGAGAGCCAGCAGCGTGGCCTCCCGGCCCATCGCCACCAGTGGCTGGTGCACTGTGGTCAGGCGCGGGCTGACCCAGTGCGCCAGCGGGATGTCGTCGTAGCCGACCACGGAGAGATCGTCCGGGATGCGCAGCCTGCGCTCCCGCGCCACGTCGTAGACCCCGAGCGCCTGGAGGTCGCTGCCGGCGAAGATCGCCGTCGGGGGCTGGGGTAGATCGAGCAGGTGGGCGCCGTGCTCCGCTCCGCCGGAGATGTGGAAGTTCCCGAACGTCACCGACGCGTCCCGGACCGGGAGCCCGGCTGAGGCCATTGCCGAGCGGTATCCGTCCACCCGGGCGTGCGAGCACATCATGTCCTTCGGCCCGCTGATCACCGCGATCCGCTCGTGTCCTTCCTCGATCAGGTGCCGGACGGCAGCCAGTCCGCCGCACCAGTTCGCCGACCCCACCGCGGGGATCTCCGGTGCCGGGGGAGACGTCGCTGCGGCCGTTGAGCACTTTGGAGATGGTGGCGAGGGAGACACCGGTTTCCGTTGCGATCTGCGCCAACGTCGCCTGCTTCGCCATGAGTTGACGCTAGAGCACCACTCGATCGAACCGGCGCTGGAGCGTCAGCTCTCCTCGACCGCGAGCTCGGCGTGCCGGAACGGACTGAACCACAGCCCCACAGCGGTCAGGGTGAACACCACCACGGAGGCGCCGAGGACCGGGACGATCCCGACGACCTCGGCCAGCACTCCGGCCACCGGCGCCACAATCACCACCACCGCCCGGTTCATCGAGCGCATCGTGGTGTTCGTGCGGGCCTGCAGCTCGTCCGGGGTGATCAGCTGCCGGTAGGCCATCTCATGGGAGTTGCTCGCGCCGATGGAGAAGCCGTGCAGCGCCTGACCGAAGCAGAGCAGCACCAAGGTCGCCCACACCGGTTCGGGCACCTGGGCGAGGAGCAGCGCGAGCACACCGGTTGCGCTGAGCAGGTGCGCCACGATCACGGTCGGGCCGCTGCCCCAGAGCCGGCCGAGTGGGAGCGAGGCGAGCGCGCCGAACAACCCGCCCACCCCCAACGCCGCCGTCACCAGCCCGAACCAGAGGTAGCTCAGGTCCATCGTGGTGAGCAGGTAGACCGCCAGCACCGCGCCGAGGATGGCTTGGCCGGCGAACCACACATGGGTCCAGACCGCCAGATGCCGCAGGCTCCCACTGCGGTAGACCCAGCGCAGACCTGCGCCGATCTCCGCACGCAGGTCCGGCCGGAGCTCCTCACTGCGGGGCGGCTCCTCGACGCGGGTCAGCGCCACCATCACGGCGGAGAAGACAAACGTCACCGAGTTCGCCAGGACCGCCACCGGGGCGCCGACCAGGCCGAGCAGCCCGCCACCGGCAGCCGGACCGGCGGTCTCGGCCACCGCGTTCGTGCCATCGATGCGCGCGTGCGCGGTCTGCAACTGCTTCCGGGGCACCAGCCGGGGCACGAACGCCTGCGAGGCGCTGTCGTTCATCAGCGTCGCCGTGCCGAAGGCCAGCACGATCACCAGCAGCAGCGGCAGGGAGAGCACACCGGCCCACCAGCACACCGGGATGGCCAGCAGCAGCACCGATCGCACCAGGTCTGTGCCGATCATCACCGGCCGGCGCGCCCGCCGGTCCAGGAATGCGCCGATCAGCAGACCGAGGGCCAGGTAGGGCAGCCAGCGGGCCGCCGAGAGCAGTCCGGTGCCGGTCGCCCCGGCCTGGAGTTCGGTGACCACCAGCGCCTGCAGGGCCAGCAGAGTGATCCAGGAGCCGAGACCGGAGACCGCCTCGCCGGCCCAGAACCACCGGAACACCCGGGGCAGCTCTCCTCCCGGCTCGCTCCCCATGTGCGCACTCTGTCACACCTGGAGACCTGGCCCGGGCGAGTCACCCGGGCCCACGCGCCCTGCGCCGTCGCGTACCTCAGACCAAGGTGAGACGAGCCACGCCTGCCCGGACTGCGCCGTCGAGTACCTCAGGCCCGGGCGGGACGGCCTACGCGGCCCCCGCCTGCGCCGTCGAGCGCTGGTAGACGGACACGTGCGAGGAACAGGAGGCATCGAACGGGCGGGAGTCCCACCAGCCGTACCGCTGTGCCAGGCGCAACCCGGCGATCCGGGCCAAAGCTGGTCCTGCGGTCGAATCCGTCCATAGTCGAGCACGCAACCAGGCGGTCCGCGATCCGGACCAGGCATTTTCACGCCGACGGGCTGCCCGAGACCGGCTGAGCGACCAGCTCCACTTCGAAGCCGTCGCTGTTGGCCAGATAGGCGGCGTAGTGGTCCGGACCGCCGGCATGCGGGTGCCGGTCGCCGAACAGCAGGTTCCAGCCGTGCGCGGGCGCCTCGGCGGTGAGCGCGTCCACGTCCGCGCGGCTGCCGGCATGCAGCGCCAGATGGTTCAGACCGGGGCGGCGGCGTTCGTGCTCGGCAGCGGTGAGCGCCGGTGACTGCTCCACCACCAGGTACGCGTCGCCCAGCCGCCAGCTGCGGCCATCGGGCCAGTCCTGGTACGGCCGGTAGCCGAGCCGGCTCAGCAGCCAGCCCCACTCCCGCGCCGCCCGGGCCAGGTCGGGCACCCAGAGCTCGATATGGTGCACGCTCCCGACGGCGGGACTGGCCTGGACGTGATCGTTCCGGTCCGTCATCGGGTCAGCATGCCACGGGCGAAGAGCGTGGCGGCTCAGTGCGCGAGGGTCGGTGCCGCCGACTCCGCCGATGCCGCCGATGCCGCCATGCCCGGGGCCGGGGGGATGGTTCGCTCGGGGCGGTCGCGCGGGACCAGCAGGGTGATCGCCGCACCGACCAGCGCGGCGAGCGCACCGACGGCGAAGCACAGCTGGAACGCGCTGGCGGTCGGGATCGGTGACGTCCCGGGCGCGAGCACCTGGGTCTGGCTGGTCATCAGGGCCGCCATCACCGCACCGGCGGTGGTGGTGCCGATCGAGCGCATCAGGGAGTTCACCCCCACGCTCGAGCCGGCTTCACCCTTCGGCACGTTGTCCAGCACCAGCGTCGGCATCGCGGCGTAGCCGATCCCCACCCCGGTCGAGGCCACGATGGTGGCCACCATCAGCTGCCACGGGGCATTCATCAGGCCGAGCGCCACGCAGTACCCGCCGGCGAGCACCACAGCACCGATCGCCATCGTCAGCCGTGCGCCGAGCCGAGTGATCATCCGGCTCGATACCGGTGCCATCACCAGCATCATCAGCCCGCCCGGTGCCATCCACAGCCCGACCATCAAGATGGGCTGGCCCAGGCCGTAGCCGGTGGCAGCGGGCGCTTCGAGGAGCTGCGGCACCACGATCATCTGCGCCATCATGCCGAATCCGATGAGGATCGCGGCCAGGTTGGTGAACAGCACCGCCGGACGCACCATCGTGCGCAGGTCGACCAGCGGCTCCGACTGGCGCAGCTCATACACGCCCCAGGCGAGCAGCACCAGGACACCGCCGGCGATGCACGCCCAGGTGGTCACGGACCCCCAGCTCCAGGCCGAGCCCTTCGAGATACCGATGAGCAGCGCAGCGAGCCCGATCGCCAGGCCGATGATCCCGGGCACATCCAGGCGGCCCGGCTCTCGCGCACCCTGCTCCGGCACCAGCAGCCAGGAGACGACGATCACCACGGCGGCGAGGATGGCGGACACCCAGAACAGATCGTGCCAGGACCGCGACTGGGCGATCCAGGCTGCCAGCGGCAGCCCGAGTGCGCCACCCACGCCGAGGGTGGCGCTGACCGTTGCCACGGCACCGGCGCGGCGGTGCGGTGGCGCGATCTCCCGCACCAGCGAGATCGCCACCGGGATGTAGCCCATCGCCACGCCCTGCAACGCGCGACCGACGAGCACCGGCAGCAGGGTGCTCGAGGCGGCCGTCACCACCGAACCGAGCAGCAGGATCATCGCGGAGATCACGATCACCCGCTTCTTGCCGTACATGTCCGCCAGCCGGCCGGACACCGGCATCGCGATGCCACCGGCGAGGAGCGTGACAGTGACCACCCAGGAGGTGTTGGAGGCGTTCGTGCCGAGCAGTTCGGGCAGTTCGGACTGGATCGGGATCACCAGGGACTGCATCAGCGAGCCGCACAGGCTGCCGAAGCAGAGCACTGCGATGATCAGCGAAGGCGGCGCGATAAACGGCGCTCGCGTGCGCGGTGATGATGGCATCAAACTCCGACGATTATGTATGGTACTTACATGCGACTATGTGTAAGATACATGGAAGTGTCCCACATGGTCAATCTGGAGGAGCGATGGCACACCGGTCCGCGTCCGGCAGCGACAGGAGCCCACACCCCGGGCGTTCCCTGGCGGGCCAGCTGCAACACCTCGACGCGCTGCGCCGAGCAATGGCGCGGCGGCACAGCCTGAATCCGGCGGACATGCGCCTGCTCTGGCTGCTCTCCGACGACCGAGCGCGCACCTTCCGGGAGATCTCCGAGGAGCTGAACCTCGAACAGTCCACGGTGAACCGGCAGGTGAACAGCGCCGCCCGCGCGAACCTGGTGCAGATCTCCGACGATCAGCCCGCCCGCCTGGTGCTCGCCACGAAGGAGGGCATCGCCGCCTTCGATCAAGACGTGGACCGGTCGCTGAACGGCTACCGGCAGGCGCTGGAGCGGATGGGCACGGAGCACACAGCGGAGTTCAACGCTCTGCTGGCGGAGTTCATCGAGGCCTATCGGGACATCGTTCAGCCGGACGAGGAGCCCTGACCGGCGGCGGTCAGCCGGCTGGCGGAGGGACCGGTTCCACCACCGTGCGCTCGTCGGGCACAGCCAGGTGGCGGGTACTGCTGGTCGTGGCTGTGTGCCACTCCCGGAAGCTGTGGAACGTCAACGGCACGCCGACGGCGGAGCGAAAGTCGCTCCGGTCACTCGCCTGCACATGCACGCACGGGGAGGTGGAGTTCCCGGAGTTCCCGCACTCGGCCAGCACCTCACCCACGCGGACCCGGGTTCCGACAGCCACGCGCAGCGAGTCGCGCCGGAGATGCACCAGGGTGATGAACGCACCGCTGGCCTCGTCCGCGATCGTCACGTAGTTGCCGGCGATCGCCGGGATTCCCGCGCGCACCCGGGATGCCTGGGTGAGCGCGTAGCCGAGCAGCGTGATCGGCGAGCGCCGGGCCTCGTGGTCCTCCTCACCGTCGCAGGTAGCCACCACTTCGCCGCCGCACGGGGCGAGCACCGGGCGGCCGAAGGAGACGAACCGCTCCGGAGGCTCGGTGCCCAGGTAGGTGCGCCAGTCGGTCACCGCGGCGAGCCGGTGCTCGGCGTCCACTCCGACGAAGTCGATCGCGTACCGCGACCCCATCAGGTCGGTGCCATGGCTGGGCACCCGTCGGGCCGGACTCATCTGCACCAGCGAGCGCCCGGCGAACGGGAGGTGCAGCACCACCTCGCGGCCCATCGTCCTCCCACCTGGGCGCCGATCACCCTCCCGGCTCGTCTGCGCCCCAGACTATCCGAGGTTCTCCGTGCGGCTGAGGACCGATCGGCAGGCTGAGGACCGACCTGCGCCTACTCAGCCTGCCAGTCGCTACTCAGCCGGGCGTCGGGCGCGCATGGAGGTGCGGGCTCGTCGTCGGAGCGGGCGTGTGCGGAGGCGATGAGTTCGGCCGCTCGGCGTCGTAGGTACCAGTGACACCGATCGAGAGGAACCGGCCATGACCGACACCACCACACTCACCGAAGAGGCCTACGCCGAGCGCACCCGCCTCGCCGGTCTGCTGGCGGAACTCACCCCCGAGCAGTGGGCCCACCCCTCGCTCTGTGCCAGCTGGCGAGTGCGGGAGGTGGTGGCCCATATGACCGCACCGTTCCACACGTCGCCGCTGCGGATGCTCGCCGGTATGGCCCGTGCTCGCTTCAACTACGACCGGTATGCCGCACCGGCTGCCCGCCGGGACACCGCCCGGATGAGCGACGCCGAGCTGTTGCGCATCGTGCAGGCGAACCTGCGTACTCCCTGGCCACCCAGCGGGGGAGGGCCGGAGGCCGGGCTCGGCCATGACGTGATCCACGGTCTGGACATCACCGAGCCGCTGGGCCTGCCGGGGCCGCCCACCCAGCGCATCGCCCTGGTGCTGGCCGGCAGCGACGCGCGCAGCCTGAAGTATTTCGGCGTAGATCTTGCCGGCCGCCGGCTGGTGGCCACCGATGCCGAGGTCAGCGTCGGTGACGGTGAACCACTGCAGCTGTCCGCGCGGGAGATCCTCCGGGTGATCACGGGGCGGCGAGCACTTACCGACCGGGAGTAGTCCAGAGGAGCGGGGCCCGTTCAGCCCATCCGAATCGCACGCACCGGCAGCGCACGGTCGACTCCGGCCGCGGCGCCACCATCTGCCGTGATCCCGGTGACCAGATCGCGGGGCGTCGGGTGGTCCGGCAGCGCGGCGAGGTAGACCTCGTGGGCAGCGAGCGAGGCGATGCCCCGCTCCACCGACTCCTCGGTCAGCTCGATCGCGTGCGTGGGGGCGCCCCCGTTGACCAGCAGCCACCGCGTGGACCAGGCTTCCAGACCCTCCTCGGTAATCTGGGAGCGGAACAGCCACGGGTTGTCCGCATCCCGGATCGCGTCCACCACGGCGATACCGGCGGCCCGGTGGTCGGCATGGTTCAGTCCCCAGCCCGCCTCCAGCTCCCAGGTGGTGCACACCACGGCATCCGGGCGGAACTGGCGGATCTGGCGCGCGATCTGTTCCCGGGTAGCCACATCGGGCTGCAACAGCCCGTCCGGCAGGTCCAGGATCGTCAGGTCGCTCACCCCCACCAGCTCGCACGCCCGGCGCTGCTCGATCGCGCGCAGGGCCGCCACCTGGGCCGGTTCCTGGTCCCGGATTCCGGCCTCGCCGGCCGTGAGCAGCAGGTAGGCGACCTGCACCCCGCGCGAGGTCCACTCCGCGACAGCCGCGGACCCCCCGTACTCCATATCGTCCGGGTGGGCCACCACGCACAGCACACGCGCAATGTCCTCGTCGAAGGGCTCCAGCGTGGGGGCATTCTCGGTGCTCATAGGGGCACCCTAACCATCCGCCACAGTGGTCCAGGTGCCGAACCGGGCCAGACCTGCCGCACGGGCCACGGCCGCAGAGGCATAGTTGTCAGGGTCGCAGCGGTACTGGGGCTCGTACCCGGCGGTGAGCAGGCGCCGGCTGAATGCGCGCACCAGCGCCCGGGCATGTCCCTGGTTGCGGTGGTCGGGATGGGTGATCACGCCGAGGTCAGCGATCTGGCTGCCCGCCCAGAGGTAGGCACTGGCCGCGGCGACGAGCCGGTCCTCGGCAACGACGCCGAGCACGTCCCAGTCGTCCAGCTCCACCTCGGCCTCGTCCAGGTCCTCGGCGGAGCAGACGGCGGTCAGCGCCGCGAACCGGCCGGCATCGGCCGAGGTGAGCGGGCGCACCTGAGCCGCGGTCTCCTGCCCGAGCAGTTCCTCTTTGGCGTGCTCGGGCAGGTAGTACAGCTCGGCAGCGTCGTCCAGGGCGAGGCCCATGGACTCCAGGCGCCGGTGCACCGCGGCGATATCCGCGGCACCTGCGGCCAGCCCGCTGGCCGTGGCCACCTGCGGGGACAACGCCACTCGATCGCGCCCGTCCGGGGTGCTGAGCAGGGCGGCCCCGCTCTCCCGGTGCGGGTCGATCAGCACAGTCGCCCCGCCGTCTGGGCTGACAGTGGCGGTAGCGAAGCTGCGGTCCCAGAACTCGGTGACCACGGGGGAGAACATGGCACCGTCCTGGGCTCCGGAGTATGCGGTGGGGCGCTGCACCGGCGAGCCTAGTGAGCGGGAGGGCGCGGCGGAACTCATTTCCGCCCTGTGGGTCGGTGGATCTACGCTGGTGGTGATCACTCCCCGAGGAGGCAGCCGATGACGGTCACGGCACAGGTCAGCGCCGAGGTGCTGGAGACGCACCGGGTGCGGCTGACCGGGTACTGCTACCGGATGCTTGGCTCCGCCGAGTGCGAGGATGCGGTGCAGGAGACCTTTATCCGGGCGCTGCGGCACGCCGATCGGTTCGATCCGGGCCGGGCCCAGCTGAGTACCTGGCTGCACCGGATCGCCACGAACGTGTGCCTGGACCTGCTCCGCGGCGCGCGCCGGCGGGCGCTCGCCGTAGACCTGGGACCGGCGGCGACCAGCGGCGACCTCGGCGCACCGCTGCCACCGCAGGTGTTCCTGGAGCCGATGCCGGACTCCCGGGTGCTGGCCGATCCGGCGGAGGAGGTGGCCGGCCGAGAGAGTGTGCGGCTGGCTTTCCTCTCCGCACTGCAGACCCTGCCGCCCCGGCAGCGCGCTGTGCTGATCCTGCGCGAGGTGCTGGCGTTCACCGCACGGGAGACGGCAGAGATCGTCGAGACCTCCGAGGCCGCGGCGAACAGTGCGCTGCAGCGTGCCCGTGCCACGCTGGCCGCCCGGCCGCTGGCCCCGGCCGAGGTGCGGGACGAGAGCGATCCGGCCCAGCGGGACCTGTTGGACCGGTACGTGGCCGCGTTCCAGTCCCACGACGTCGCCGAGCTGGTCCAACTGCTGCGCACCGACGCCGCCTCCTCGATGCCGCCGTTCGCCTGGTGGCTCTCCGGTGGGGCGCAGATCGCGGCCGTGATGACCAGCAGCGATGCCTGTGCCGGGGACCGGCTGGTGCCGATCGCGGTGAACGGCACCACCGGTCTGGGTCAGTACCGCCCCGACGACGGCGGAGTGTTGCGTCCGTTCGCGATCCTCGCCCTGGAGCTTCGCGCCGGCCAGGTGGCGCACATCATCACCTTCCTCGGCAGCCAGGAGCGGTTCGCCGAGTTCGGTCTGCCCGCGCGGCTCTGACCGCCGCTCAGTAGCCGGAGGTGTCCGCCGGCACCGCTTCGGTGATCGACTCACCCGCCGGCGAGAGCAGGTACCAGACCTCGTTCACCCCCTGACCGGTGACGTCGCCCGGTGCGGTGTCCTGAGCGAAGTAGTACAGCGGCCAGTCCGCGTAGGTGGCCTGCGTCGTACCGTCCTCCCGTTCGATCGTGCCCAGCAGCGAGGCGTCGATACCCTCACCGGCGCTCGGTTCACCTTCCAGCGCCGGCCAGGCCTCCAGACAGTCCCCGGTGCAGGTGCTGGTACCCGGGGAGTCCTCGGTGAACAGGTACAGGCTCATCCCCGCGCCGTCGGCCACGATGTCGCCGACGGCGGAGCTCGCCACCGTGAGCATGGTCGCCTCAGCGGCCGGTTCTGGGTCCTCGTCCGTGCCTGCGTCGCTGCCGCAGCCCGCCAGGACGGCGGCCGCCGCGAGCAGGAGGACAGCTGCCGATCGTCGCATCGCCCGTCTCCTTCGTCCGTCGGGCCGGCCAGGTGCCGACTCGTCTGATGGGAAGTGGTACGTCCGCGCAGTGGCACAGCGATTGGTCGAGAACTAGTCCTCGCCCTCGGCAATCCCGGATGGGTGCCGCAGCCGTATCGTGGGGTATGGCTGTGCTCTCCCGCGCGGACCGGGCTCACGATGCTGCGTTGCTCGCGGGCTTGGCTCTCGACGACCCGGACGTCTCCGCCGCGTTCGTGCGCCGGTTCCAGAGGGCCGTGTTCGGGATGGCCGTCAGCATCACCCACGATCCACGACTCGCCGAGGACGTCAGCCAGGAGGTTTTTCTGCGCGCGTGGGGTGCCGCGGCCAGCTACGACATCCGCCGGGCTTCGGTGCTCACCTGGCTGCTCACCATCACCCGCAATGCCGCGATCGACGCGGTGCGGGCCCGACGGCAGGTGCCGACCGATGGCGCTCTGCTGGAACAGCTGCTCAGTGAGACCTCCGCAGCCACGGCGGATCCGGAACAGACCGCCGTGCACCAGGTGGAGACCGAACGAGCGATCCGGCACCTGCACCAGTTGTCACCGCAGCAGGCCCGCGCGGTGGTGCTGGCCGTGCTCGGCGGCTGCACCGCGGCTGAGGTCGGCCAGAGAGAGGGGATCCCCTTGGGTACAGCGAAGACCCGCATCCGGGACGGCCTACGGCGTCTGCGTCAGGATGCGCAGGTGCGCGATGACTGAGCCCACCCACCCGGCCGAGGATGACCTGGTCACGCTGGCGCTCGGCCACCTCGACCCCGGCCAGAGCCCGCAGGTCACCGAGCACCTGGCCACCTGCGCCGGCTGCCGCGCCCACTACGACGAGGTCGCCGCCTCGATCGCTCTGGTGCTGCCGGCCGCACCGCGGACCTCACCGCCGGTGGACTTCGAGGTCACGGTGCTGGACCGGCTCCGGTCCGCGCACCAGAGCGCCGGCAATGATCGCGCATCCACGCCGGAGGCTGGCACCCGGGACGCACCGCGGCGGCATCTCCTGCTCGTGGCCGCGGCGGCGGCCCTCGGCGTGGTGCTGGGCGTCGGCGGCGGAGCGATCGCCTGGTGGCCCGGCGGGGAACAGGAACCGACCGCGACCTCCGCGTGGCAGGCGCCGCTCGTGGCCGCCGACGGGCAGGACGTTGGTCGCGTCGCCCGCAGCTATTCGGCTGACGGTCCGGTGCTGGTGCTGGAAGTGATCGACGGTCCGGCCGGGCAGTCCTACACCTGCCGCCTGGTCCGCGGCGACGGCAGCACCGAGGACGTCGCGCACTGGGAGCTCTCCGACCAGCGTCCGAACAGCTGGGTGATCGAGCCCGGCAGTGACGCTGAGCTGCGCCAGGTACAGCTCATCGGTGCTGACGGCCAGGTCTGGTCCTCGGCCGACCTGTGACCGGCCGTCCGGTCAGGCAATCTCGGCCGTGGCTGCGGCACGTATGACTGTCATGGCCGCCACCAGTTCCCTGCGCCCCGAACCGTTCGTGCCGCGCACCGCAGGTACGGGCGGTGCGGTCCTCGCCCTGCTGCTTCTGCTCACCGCCTGCTCCTCGCCCGGGGAGGAGGATCACGCCACACCCACCGCAGCCGGCAGCGACGAGGCGATGACCATCGTGATCTCCGAGTTCAGCTATCAGGTCCCGGACACGGTGCCACCCGGAGCGAGCGTGACCGTGCGGAACGAGGACGACGTCGGGCACACGGTCACCTCCGACGAGCCCGAGATCTTCGATGTGCCGGTCGGCCCAGGGGAGGAAGTCACCCTGACCACGCCGGACGAACCCGGCCAGTACCCGTTCCACTGCATCCCGCACCCACAGATGACCGGCACCCTGGTGGTGGGCTGAGTGGCGGCACCCCGGCATCCTTCCGCTCTGTCTCGCAAGCGGCCGCGCCGGCCCGGGTGGCTGCTCCGGGTGGGCGTGACGGCGGGACTGCTGGTGGACGCGATCGTGCACTGGCATCTCGCCGAGCCGTTCGGGCTCGCCGCACCGGGCGGCTGGGGCGGGGACACCGTGTTCCGGCTGCAGGCGAGTGCAGCCGCCATCGCCGCGTTACTGGTGCTGCTCACCGGCCGACTGGCGGCCTACGCGTTCGGTCTGCTGGTGGCCGGTTCGGCCCTGGCCGCGGTGCTGGCCGCCACCTGGTTCGTGACTCCGGCGCTCGGGCCGATCCCGGCGATGCATGATCCCGCCTGGTACCCGCTGAAGACCCTCAGTGCCGTGGCCGAGGGGATGGCCGCAGTGCTCGCGATCGCGGCACTCCTCCCGCGCCGCCGCAGCGAACCGCTGGGGCAGACACCTCAGCGGAACAGGCAGAACGGGTGACCGGCCGGGTCGAACAGCACCCGGACGTCCTCCTGCGGCTGCACCTCGGCCAGTATCGCCCCGCACTCGCGCGCCCAGTCAGTGGCCGCGGCGAGGTCCACCACGTGCAGATCAAGGTGCTGGCTGCTGATCTGCCGATCGTGCTGCGCCGGCCACACCGGCGGGCTCCAGCAGTGTTCGAACTCGAAGTTCAGGGTGCGCCCGCTTGCGCGCACCTGCGCCCACCCGGCATGCTCCGGGTCGCCGGCGCCCGGCGGTTCACTCGCGGTCACCTCACCATCGAGCAGCCGGGCGTAAAACGCGGCCAGCTCGCGCGGTGCCGGCGCCATGATCGTCACCGACGTCCACGCGATCCGCGGCCGCGGCGTACTCATTCGGCCGCCGCACCGTCAGTGGCCGTCGTGTCTTCGGCCGCTGCGGTGGTGCGCCGCACCACGGTGAGCGTGAGCACGAGGGTGAGCACAGCCGTCGCCGCGAGCAACCACAGCCCGATCGCGTAGGACTCGGTGCGGCCGTACACATAGCCCATGATCAGCGGTGGCACGAACCCGCCCAGGCCGCCGGCGGCGCCCACCAGACCGGTCACCCCACCCACCCGTGCCGGGTCGGTGGCCTTGGCGATCAGGGCGAAGGTGGCGCCGGAGCCCGCGCCGAGCGCGGCGGCCATCGCCAGGAACGCCCCTGCACCGGCCGGTTCCAACACCGGTTCCAGCGCCGCGATCCCGGCCCCGACCGCCACGATCGCGAACACCGCGGCCAGCACCCGGGTCGCTCCCCACCGGTCCGACAGCCACCCGCCGATCGGGCGCATCACGACGGCGACGGCCACGAATCCAGCCATCCTGGTGGCCGAGTCGGCGGCGGACAGGTCATAGGTGGTCTTCAGGTAGGAGGGCAGATACACCGAGAAGGCCACGTACCCGCCGAACGAGACCGCGTACAGGATGCAGGCCTGCCAGGTGATCGGCAGCACCGCGTTCGAGCGCACCCGCGCCATCATCGAGGTGGTCGGGGCGAGGCGGCCAGGGGCATCACGCAGCAGCACCCAGGCCACCACAGCGAAGATCACCAGCCCGGCGGTGGCGAACAGGAACGGTGCCGTGGAGCCGACCGAGGTGTACAGGCCCACCGTGGTCAGCGCGCTGATCGCAGTGCCGACCATCCCGGCACCGAAGATGCCGACGGCCAGACCGCGCCGGGCGGGTGGGAACCACGAGTTCACGAACGGCACCCCCACGGCGAACGCGGTACCGCCGATGCCGAGGAAGAAGCCGCCGATCAGCAGGGCGACGAAGCTGGTCTGGCCGTAGAAGCCGATGAACAGCACCGGCACGATCGTGGCCAGCGAGACGATCACGAACATCACCCGGCCGCCGTAGGCGTCGGTCAGCGCCCCTACCGGGATCCGGCCGAGGGACCCGACCAGCACCGGGACCGCCACGATCAGCGAGACCTGCGACTCGGTCAGGGCGCCGAGCTGCCCGGTGTCCCGGAACACCGGGCCGAGCGGGCTGAGCAGCGACCAGGCCCAGAAGTTCACCGCGAAGCCCATCGTCGCCAGGATGAGCATCAGCAGGGGGGAGGGGCTGCGGGTGCCGGTGGTGACGTCGGCGGCTCGGGTCGGCGGCTCGGCGGGGGTCATCGGCTGAGGCTCCTTCTGCTCGGACCGGCACCATCATGTCGCTCCCTGCGGGCCGCTGCCAGTGCTGGTCTCACGGCTGTGCGCTCCGGGTGCGGCCCAGCCGCCGCAGCGCGGCCCGGCCGGCCGCTCGGCCGGCGCGGGTGGCCCCGATCGTGGAGGCGCTCGAGCCGTAGCCGACCAGCAGCACCCGTTCGTCGGCGGCGACCTCGACCTCCGAACGCATCCGGATCCCGCCGCCGCGCTCCCGTAACCGCAGCGGCGCCAGGTGGTCCAGCGCGGCCCGGAACCCGGTGTTCCAGAAGATCACGTCCAGGTCCAGATCGACCGGTGCCTCGAACGGTTGCCAGGACTGCGGGACCACGAGTTCCCCGGACGCCGACGGACCAAGCCCCTCCGCGCCGTCGCCGGCAGCAGCACTCTGCCCGGGGAAGTGCACGCCCTCGGGGTGGATCCGGGTAATCATCCCGCGGCTGACCAGCACCCCGGACTCGGCGCCGGCCACGTACTCGGGCAGCAACGGGATGCCGGTGGTGCGCACTACGCTCGCCGGCGGCCGGCCGGCCCTGGTGCGCTCGCGCACCGCGTTCTCCACGTCCAGACCCCAGCGGGGATCGAAAGCGCGGTCGGTGAAGTTCGGCGGGCGCCGGGTGGCCCAGACGGTCTCGGTGACCGGTGCGAGCTGGAGCAGGAACTGCACAGCGGAGAGCCCGCCGCCGACCACCAGGGTGCGCAGTCCGGTGAAGTCCTCGGCCGCGCGGAAGCCGGTGGTGTGCAGCTGCTTGCCGGTGAAGGTCTCGATCCCGGGGACGTAGGGCACGTACGGCCGGGTCCACGTGCCGGTGGCGTTGAGCAGCACTCCGGTGGTGATACTCGACGGCGTTCCCTCGCTCTCGTAGTGCACGGTCAGCTGGTCCGGCCGCGGCCCGGAGTGGACCTCGGTCACCTGCGCGGGGCGGCGCACCTGCAGCTCGTGCTCGTCCTCGTAGCGCCCGTAGTAGTCGGCGACCACCTGCGACGCAGGGCGTTCGGAGTCCACCGGTCCGAGCGGGAGTCCGGGCAGATCAGCGATCCCGTGTGCGCGGCCCAGGGTCAGCGAGTCCCACCGGTGCCGCCAGGAGCCGCCCGGCCCGTCGCCGGCGTCCAGGACCAGCAGGTCGATCCCCGGGCGCAGCCCCGCCTGCACCAACGTGCGGGCCGCCGCCAGCCCCGCCTGCCCGGCTCCGATCACCACCACCTCGAATGTGGCGGCCTCAGTTCCGGAGGAACGCTCCATGGGTCAAGTACTACCCGATCTGTCCGCCCGGCGCAGTGACCCAGGGCACCTCGAGGACCCCTGCTCCTCGCATCGGAGGTAGCGGCGGCGGTCGGAGGCTGTCCGGGCTGACCTCCGACCGCCGCCGCTACCTCCGACGGGAGAGTGGCGGTGACCGCCGGCGGCTGCCCGTGGTACCTGCCGGCGGTGTGCTCCGGCGCTACCATCGGCCGGGTGAGCAGGACGATCAGCATGCGGGCGGACAGCGCTGTCGCCGGGCTGACTCCCGGCTACTTCGCGCTAGTGATGGCTACCGGGATCCTGTCCATCGGGGCGGCGCTCGAGGGGGTGATGGTGCTGTCCAACGTGCTGCTCGTGCTCTGCCTGGTGACCTTCGTCCTGCTGCTCGCACTGACCGCCCTGCGTTTGGTGCGGCATCGAGACCGGATCGTCGAGGACTTCCTCGATCCGGCGCGCGCGTTCGGCTTCTTCACCTACGTGGCGGGCACGAACGTGCTCGGGGTGCGACTGTTCATGGCCGGCTACCACACAGTGACTGCCGTCTTCCTGATCGTGACCCTGCTGGCCTGGTTCGTGCTCGGCTACGTGGTGCCGTGGACGGCGGTGCTGTCCAAGTCCGAGCGGCCGGTGGTCAAGTATGCGAACGGCACCTGGTTCATCTGGGTGGTGGCCAGCCAGTCGGTGGCGGTCGCGGCCGCAACGTTGGAGCCCACCAGCCCGAGCGTGCGCGGTGCGCTCGCGATCGTCGCAGTGCTGACCTGGTCCGTGGGGCTGTTCCTCTATGCCGCCGCCGGGGTACTGGTGGCGCTGCGGATGATGCTGTACGAGCTGAAGCCGGTCGACCTGAACCCGCCGTACTGGGTGTCGATGGGGGCCTGTGCGATCACCGTGCTTGCCGGTGCGCGGATCGTGGAGATGGCTGCGGCTCCGATGGTCGATGCGACCCGGGGGCTGGTCGCCGGGTTGGCGGTGGTGTTCTGGGCGTTCGCGACCTGGTTGATCCCGGTGCTGTTCGGGGTGGGGTTGTGGCGGCACTGGCGGCACCGGATCCCGCTGCGCTACGAGGCCACCTGGTGGTCGATGGTCTTCCCGTTGGGTATGTACGCGGTCGCGGGGATCTACCTGGGTCAGGCGGACATGCTGCCGATCGTGGGCTGGATCGGCCGGGCGGAGCTCTGGCTCGCGATGCTGGTGTGTCTGCTGGTGTTCGTCGCCATGCTGCGCCACCTGTACCGGACGGTGCTGCGCCGCCCGGTCGCAGGAGCCGGCGCCGGCCAGGATGCGGGACTCGAGCAGGAGAGGTAGCAGATTGCCCTGCCCTCGGGGTGCCATCTGCCCCGGTCTGCGGCGATGATAGAACCCCGACCCTGGAGCGCTGATCGTATGTCCTCTGCTCGCACCGCCACCGCCACCGCCGCCACCGGTATGGCCCTCGTCCCGCCGGCCGCGTTCGCTCTCGCCGCCGTGGGTCAGCGGCTGCTCGCCCGGCGGAAGAAGCCGGCCCGGCAATGTTCCGACGCTGAGCATGGCAAGGCGGCGGAGCCGGAGCGCCGGCGCCGCCGCGGTGGCCGCCGGGTGCTCAGCGTGGGTGTGGGCGCCGCCTCGATCGGGTTGCTGGTGGCTGGTGCCAGCGAGCTGGGAGCAGCCGAGACCACGCTCGATCCCCGCCACCCGTCGCAGACATCGGCACTGGTCACCACCGGGGTGTTCGACGCCACCCGCAACCCCCTCTACCTCGGCCTGGCCGGGCTGCTGGTCGCGCACGCGCTCTGGCTCCGCTCCGGCCGCGCCCTGGTGCCGGCCGGTGGGTTCGTGCTAGCGATCGACCAGCTGCAGATCCCTGCTGAGGAGGCAGCGCTGGCGGAGAAGTTCGGCAGGGCCTACCGCGCCTACTGTGAGCAGGTGCCGCGCTGGCTGCTGCGCTGACGGGCCGGCAGCACTCCCGGGGCCGGCAGCACCCCCGGGCGGGCGGCGCCCCCGGGGCCGCCACCATCCGGCGGGAAGCACCCCGGGCCGAGCGGCCGCTATCGTCGCACCATGCCTGCACCCATGAGAACCTTCACCTTGCCCGGGACCACCCTCACTGTGCCGAACGTCGTGCTCGGGCTGATGCGGATCGCGGACAAGACCGACGAGCAGATCCGCGAGCTGGTGGCGGCCGCCCGGGATGCCGGGATCACTTTCCTGGACCACGCCGATATCTACGGCGGCGAGCCGCACACCTGCGAACGCCGGTTCGCAGGCGCTCTGAACCTGTCCGCGAGCGAGCGCGAGCAGCTCATCATCCAGACCAAGTGCGGCATCGTGGCCGATGGCCCGTACTTCGACTTCTCCTACCAGCACATCATCGACTCGGTGCACGGCTCGCTGCAGGCGCTGGGCACCGACTACCTGGACATCCTGCTGCTGCACCGCCCGGATGCCCTGGTCGAGCCCGAGGAGGTGGCCCGCGCCTTCGACGAGCTGCACGCGGGCGGGAAGGTGCGTTCCTTTGGCGTCTCCAACCACACCCCCGGGCAGATCGAGCTGCTGCGCAAGTCGCTGAACCAGCCGCTGGTGGTCAACCAGCTGCAGCTCTCCCTGACCCACGCGCCGATGATCACCCAGGGCCTTTCGGCGAATCGGGAGGGGCAGGACCAGTCGATCATGCGCGACGGTGGCGCCCTGGACTACTGCCGGCTGAACGACATCACGGTGCAGGCCTGGTCGCCGTTCCAGTCCGGTGGTGGCCGGGGTGTCTTCCTCGGCTCGCCGGACTATCCGGAGCTGAATGAGGTCATCGACCGGCTTGCCGCCGAGTACGGCGTGGATCCGATGGCGATCGCCACCGCCTGGATCACGCGGCATCCGGCGCAGATGCAGGTGGTGCTCGGCACCACGAACCCCGGCCGGGTGCGCGCCGCCGCGCAGGGCTCGGCGCTGGCCCTGACCCGGCCGCAGTGGTACGAGCTGGCCCGCGCGGCCGGCCATCACGTGCCCTGACCCGGCCGCCACGCGCACCCTGACCCGGCCTGCCACGCGCACCCTGACCCGGCCTGCCACGCGCACCCTGACCCGGCGTGCCCGTTAGCATCGCAGCCATGACTACGAAGGCACAGCTGGACAAGGCGGCTCGCGCCCTGCCCGAGGTGCAGCGCCAGGACGGACCGCCTCGCAGCTACACCGTGCACGGGAGCACCTTCGCGGCCCTGACCACCGATAGTTCCGCCGTCGACCTCTGGATGGCTGCCGAGGACGCGGCCGAGGTACGCCAGGCTCACCCCGGCTGCACCCCGAACCGGGAGGGGCTGCACGTGCCGCTTGCGGAGGTGAACGGGATGGTCCTGAACGCGCTGGTGGCCCGGGCGTGGCGCCACCGGGCGCCCGCGCAGCTGCGCCGAGACGCCGACAGCGCGGACTCCGGCGAGGTCACCACCGACCTGCCGGCGATCGGCCGGCCGGCCACTCGGGCGCTGGTCACCGCCGGGATCACCGACCTGGACCAGGTTGCCGCCCGCAGCGAGTCGGAGCTGCTGGCACTGCACGGGGTCGGCCCGCGGGCGGTGCGCATCCTGGCCGACGCGCTCGCCGACCAGGGTCGGTCACTGACCTGACGCAGCGGGGCGGAATTCGCCTGGCCGCTCAGGTACTGCGGGCCGTAGCGTCACCGCTATGACCGTCCGCCTGATCCGCTCCGCCACCCTCGCCCCCGCCGATTACGCCTACGCCGCCAGCGTGCCCGCCTCGTCCCGCCTGCTGTTCCTCGCCGGCGCGTGCCCGCTGGACGCGAGTGGGCGAACGGTCGGGGAGGGGGACTACCAGGCCCAGGCCCGCGCCGTCGTGGAAAACCTCATCCAGGCCCTTGCCGACGGCGGAGCGAACCTGCACGACGTCGTCTCCACTCGCGTACTGGTCGCCTCGAGCGACCAAGCCGACCTGGTGACGGTGTGGAACGTGGTCCGGGCCGCGTTCGGCGACCACGACGTACCGAGCACGCTGATGGGCGTGACCGTGCTCGGCTACACCGGCCAGCTGGTGGAGGTGGAGGCGATCGCCGCCGTCTCGGATCGGGAGGTGTTTGCCGACGGCGGCTTCAGCGACCCGCGGCTGGCCGCGCTGTACGACCCACTCGATCCGGACCGCTCCGACCTGGACCATTACGTGGCGCTGGCCGAGGAACTCGGAGCCGCCAGCGTGCTGGACGTCGGCTGCGGTACCGGCACGTTCGCTGTCCTGCTCGCCGAGCGTGGCTACCAGGTGACCGGGGTGGACCCGGCGGCCGCCTCGCTGGAGGTGGCCCGCGCGAAGACCGGTGCGGCTGCGGTGACCTGGCTGGACGGGGATGCGACCACGTTGCCGCCGATGCAGGTGGACCTGGCCACGATGACCGCGAACGTGGCCCAGGTGTTCACCACCGATACCGAGTGGGAGGACACACTGGCCGGTATCCACGCCGCGCTCGTGCCCGGTGGGCACCTGGTGTTCGAGACCCGGATCCCCGAGGTGCGGGCCTGGGAGCGGTGGAGCCGGGAGGACTCGTTCACTGCGGTGCGGGTTCCCGGTGTGGGCAGGGTGGAGACCTGGAACGAGCTCCTGGACGTGCGCGGGGAGCTGGTCACCTTCCGTGGGGTGACGCGGTTCGTTGACGACGGCGTGAGTATCCCGGACGTCTCCACGCTGCGGTTTCGCTCCCGGGCGGCGATCGAGGCCTCGTTGGCCCGATGCGGGTTCGAGGTGGAGCAGGTGCGCGATGCGCCGGACCGCCCGGGCCGGGAGTGGGTGTTCGTCGCGAGGCGGGTGTGATACCACAGTGATACCATCGCTTCATGGCGATGACCTTGCGGCTGACACCGGAACAGGACGAAGCGTTGGCCACGCTCGCTGCAGCGCACCGGATGAGCAAGCACGAGGCTGCTGTGCGAGCGATCGAGGATGCAGCGGCCCGCTCGGTTCATCGGGATCGAGTTCAGGCGCTCTCCGATGAGGGACGCGAGCGCTACGCCGGCTTGCTCGATCGACTGTCCCGGTGAACGAGCAGTCGCCCACCTTCCTCACCGTGGACGACCTGCTCTTCCTGGCCGGTGAGCTCGGGGTCAGTGCGGTGCGTGACGTCGGCTTGCTGGACGCGGCCGCGCACCGGCCGACGTCGATGCTGTGGGGCCGGGAGGCGTACCCGTCGCTGCACCACAAGGTCGCGGTACTGCTCGAGTCGATCACCCGGAACCGCCCGTTGGTGGACGGCAACAAGCGACTCGGCTGGACGGCGGTCTTCGTGTTCTACGGCCTGAACGGGCATCGCTTCGATGCGCCCGAGGACGCCGCGTATGACCTGGTGATCGCTGTCGCGACCGGGCGGATGTCGGCCGAGGAGAGTGCGGCGCTGCTGGCGGGGTGGGTGCATCCCGGATGATCATCGTGCGCCATCACCGGCGGACGTAGAGTGCTGCGGACCGTTCCTACCGTTGGCGAGAGGGAGAAACTGTGCCGCCGATCGATCAGCCCAGGATCACCGTGTACGGCGCCGACTGGTGCGGGGACTGCCGCCGCGCCAAGGCCACACTCGAGCGCACCGGCGTGGCGTACGAGTACGTGGACCTGGTGGCCGATCCGAGTGCCGCCGATCGCGCCCAGCAGATCAGCGGGCGCACCAACATCCCGGTGGTCGTCTTCCCCGACGGCAGCCACCAGGTGGAGCCGAGCGAGGAGGACCTGCAGGCGAAGCTCGCCGGTCTCGGACTGGCTTGATCGCGGTCCCCGCGCGCAACGACGCGGCCGAACGTGCCGGCTGATTCAGGCCCAGACGGCGTGTGCCGGGTATGCGGCCAAGATGCGATCGTGTTCTCCGGAGTACATCCACACCAGGACGTGAGTGTCGAGGTGTAGGTGATGAGTCACGGATGCACCTGGTCTGGGGCTCTGAGTGCGCAGTAAATGCAGTGCCGGTGTCCGGAGGTCGGCGATACCGTTCCGAGATGGATGATCTCAAAGCAGTCTTGACCCAGTACCTGGACGAGCAGCACGCAGCGCTGCTGTGGAAGGTGGACGGACTCGGGGAGTACGACCTGCGCCGGCCGTTGACGCCGACCGGTACGAATCTGCTCGGGCTGGTCAAGCACGTGGCCGCAGTGGAGGCAGAGTACTTCGGCCTGGTGTTCGGTCGCCCGTTCCCGGACGCGCCGGCCTGGCTGCTGGACGAGGAGCCTGCGGACAACGTCGACATGTGGGTCACCGCCGAGGAGTCCACCGCGTCGATCCTCGACTTGTTCGCTCGGGTGCGGGAGCACGGCGCCGAGACCATCGCCGCGCTCGACCTGGACGCGACGGGAGTTGTGCCCTGGTGGGGCAACGGCGGTGTCGAGGTCACCCTCGGGCGGATTGTGGTGCACATGCTCGCCGAGGTCGCTCGGCACGCCGGCCACGCGGACATCGTTCGGGAGTCGATCGACGCCGCCGCCGGACTCAGTGACGGCAACGACAACCTGCCCAGCCAGGACGCCGCCTGGTGGCGCGAGTACTACGACCGGGTGCAGTCCGCCGCGAGGGAAGCGGCCCGGCGCACCGACTGAGCCCATCAGCGAGACTGGGCCCGTCAGTCAGCGCCGGGCCCGTCAGTCAGCGAGGTTCTCCCGACCGCTCAACCAGGGGGACTGCGGGTGGGCCCGCTCGATAGCATCGGTCAGCCACCGGCGGTCGGTCCTCGTCAGCACAGGCAGGATCGCAGCCCGATCCTCATCGTCCTTGTCCACCGGTCGGGCGGACTTCCACAACAGCTGGACGGCGGGATTGACCGTCGGCACACCGCGCACCGATTCGACCGCGTGTGCCCAGGCTCGGGTGATCGCTGGGAGGCGGCGGTACCGCCAGAGGTGCTGATCGCCGTCCTCGATGTTGATCTGCAGCACGAACTCGCCGGTCTCTGCTGATCGCACCCAGATGTTGTGCAGGGCGGGGTCGTCAGCGCATTCTGCGAGTGGTAGCAGCGCACCGGACATCGCGGCGAGCAGTTCGAGCCTGGTGGGCAACTCGGCGACCAGCCGCCGCCAGTCCTCGCGGATGACGCTGACGTCGATATCGCCGTGCTCCCGGGTCGTGCGACCCAGCCAGTGGTCGAGGCCGCAGCCGCCGGAGAGCCACCATCTCGTGCTGCTCGAGCCCAGCAGGGCGATCACCGCATCGACGGTGAGTGGCCGCCAGTGGTGCCTGGCCGGGTCGTAGCGCACCCCGCCATTCTGCCCCTCCGGATGAGGGCACCGGGCATGCCCACGCACGCGGGGCACGGGGCATGTCCACGCACGTCGGGCGCCAGGTGAGGTGCTATCCCCACCTGACGCCCGCCGTCGTGCGTGATCTATCAGCCGAGGGTGGCGAGCACCTCGTTCAGCGTGGCCGAGGGCCGCATCACGGCATTCACCTTGGCTTCGTCCGGCCGGTAGTAGCCGCCAATCTCCGCCGGGGAGCCCTGCACCGCGAGCAGCTCGGCGACGATCGCCTCCTCGTTCTCCGCCAGCGCTGCGGCCAGCGGCCCGAAGCGGTCGGCCAGATCTGCGTCGGCGCTCTGGTTCGCCAGCTCGCGCGCCCAGTACAGCGCCAGGTAGAAGTGGCTGCCGCGGTTGTCGATCTCACCGGCCTTGCGGCTCGGGGACTTGTTCTCGTTCAAGAACGTGGCGGTCGCGCCGCCGAGCGTGTCGGCGAGCACCTGCGCGCGGGCGTTCTGCGTGGAGGTGGCCAGGTGCTGGAAGCTCTCCGCCAGCGCCAGGAACTCACCCAGGCTGTCCCAGCGCAGGTGGTTCTCCTCCACCAGCTGCTGGACATGCTTCGGGGCACTGCCACCGGCACCGGTCTCGAACAGACCGCCACCGTTGATCAGCGGCACCACGGAGAGCATCTTGGCGCTGGTGCCCAGCTCCAGGATCGGGAACAGGTCGGTGAGGTAGTCCCGCAACACGTTCCCGGTGACCGAGATGGTGTCCTCGCCCCGGCGGATCCGCTCCAGGGAGAACGTCGTGGCCTCCGCCGGAGACATGATCTCGATCTGCAGGCCCTCGGTGTCGTGCTCACCGAGGTACTCGGTCACCTTGGCGATCAGGTTGCGGTCGTGCGCGCGGGTCTCGTCCAGCCAGAACACCGCCGGGGTGCCGGTAGCACGGGCGCGGGTGACGGCGAGCTTCACCCAGTCGCGGATCGGCACGTCCTTGGTCTGGCAGGCGCGCCAGATGTCACCGGGGGACACCTGGTGGCTCATCAGCACGGTGCCGGCCGCGTCGACGACCTCGACCGTGCCCTCAGCGCTGATCTCGAAGGTCTTGTCGTGGCTGCCGTACTCCTCGGCCTTCTGCGCCATCAGGCCGACGTTCGGTACCGAGCCCATCGTGGTCGGGTCGAAGGCACCGTTCGCGCGGCAGTCCTCGATCACCGCCTGGTACACACCGGCATAGCTGGAGTCTGGGATCACGGCGAGAGTGTCTGCCTCTGCGTCATCGGCGTTCCACATGTGCCCGGAGGTGCGGATCATCGCCGGCATCGAAGCGTCGATGATCACGTCGCTGGGCACGTGCAGGTTGGTGATGCCCTTGTGCGAGTTCACCATCGCCAGATCCGGGCCTTCGGCCAGGCCCTTGTCGATCAGCGACTTCACCCCGGTGGCTACCTCGGGCTCCAGGGTGTCCAGTCCGCCGAGGATGGCGGCCAGCCCGTGCTCCGGGCCCAGGCCCGCGGCGGCCAGCTGGTCGCCGTAGGTGGCGAACAGCTCGGGGAAGAAGGCGCGCACGGCGCGGCCGAAGATGATCGGGTCGGAGACCTTCATCATCGTCGCCTTCAGGTGCACGGACAGCAGCACGCCCTCGGCCTTGGCACGCTGCACCTGCGCGGCGAGGAACTCATCCAGGGCGACGGCGCGCATCACCGTGGCGTCCACCACCTCACCGGCCAGTACGGGGATGGATTCCTTCAGCACTGTGGTGGTGCCGTCTGCGCCGACGAACCGGATGGTCAGGGTGTCGGCACTGCCCAGCACGACGGACTGCTCGTTGCTGCGGAAGTCGTCGGCGCCCATCGTGGCGACGTTGGTCTTCGAGTCCGGCGACCAGGCGCCCATCCGGTGCGGGTGGTTGCGCGCGTAGGCCTTCACTGCGGCCGGCGCCCGCCGGTCCGAGTTGCCCTCGCGCAGCACCGGGTTCACGGCGCTGCCCTTGACCGAGTCGTACCGGGCGCGAACGTCCTTCTCCTCCTCGGTGGCCGGCTCCTCCGGGTAGTCCGGAAGCTGGTAGCCCTGTGCCTGCAGCTCGGCGATCGCTGCCTTGAGCTGGGGCACCGAGGCGGAGATGTTCGGCAGCTTGATGATGTTGGCGCCGGGGGTGGTAGCCAGCTCGCCGAGCTCGGCGAGCGCATCGCCGATGCGTTGATCGGCCGGCAGGCGGTCGCCGAAGCCGGCGATGATGCGTCCCGCCAGGGAGATGTCCCGGGTGGTCACCTGCACCCCCGCGCTGGCTGCGTAGGTCTCGATCACCGGCAGCAGGGAGTGGGTCGCCAGCATCGGCGCCTCATCGGTGTGGGTGTAGATGATGGTGGACATGCGCAGGTCGTTCCCGTCGTCTCGGCTGTGTCTGGTAATTGCTCGACATCAAGATATCTCCTTCGGGCTAGATCAGCAGTGACCCCGGCCACCGCGCTCTCGGTTGCGCGGCGCCGAAGCAGAGGGCGTGGTCGCACCGATGCCGTGTGGGTAGGGCGTCGGCGCCCCGGGCAATCGAGCAGGTGGCGGCGAACGGGGCAGAACAATGCCCGCTCGATCACTCCGGGCGACCTGAAATGGACGGTCTGTTTTTGCTCGAATAGGTGGCCTTCGTGGCTGCGGGATAAACGGGCACTTTCCCGCCTCGCCGCATCCCGTCTCGCCTGCTTAGACGGGAATATCAACATGTGAGATCGTTTGTAAGTTGTCCACCTGAGCAGCGCAGACGTGCCTCCTCTGCCGTCCGAACCCTGGGACGGGCCAGTTTCCTGGCCGACTTTGCCCCTTCGGTCCGGTGACCAAGAAGCAGCTTCTCCGGCACGATGAGTGCCATTGAAAGGCCCGTCGGTAGACATCCGGGTCTCTCTTAGGTAACGATGCGGCTACAACATCGCGATTGGCGGGTCCAACAGCAACGGGGCGTGTGTACAGTTCCCGTGTCCATGGCGGACGCTCAGTTCGGCAGGCCCACCAGGTCATTCCGGATACCGGTCCGGGGCCGAACACCGACGCCATCTCTAGGAGGAACATTGAAGATCAGGCGAATTTCCGCCGCCGCTGCAATGGTTGCAGCGGGCGCGCTCGTACTGAGTGCGTGCCAGACGCCGGGCGAAGAAGAAGGCGACGACGCTGGCATCGACCAGAGCACAGCCGTCACCGTGGGCTGGAACCAGTCGTACTACGAGTACAACGATGACAGCGCCACCGGCAACGCCACGGCGAACGCGAACATCAACTACATGCTGAACGCGGGGTTCAACTACTACGACGCTGACCTGAACCTGGTGCAGGACACCTCGTTCGGTAGCTACGAGAAGCTCAGCGATGACCCGCTGACCGTCGAGTACACGATCAACGACGATCAGAAGTGGTCCGACGGCACTCCGGTGACCGCGGCCGATCTGCTCATGTACTGGGGCGCGGTCAGCGGCAACTTCAACACGGAAGAGTTCGAGACCGACGCCGAAGGTACCCCGATCGACGAGAACGGGGACCCGGTCCCGGAGGACCAGCTGGCGAACAGCGTCTTCTTCAACGCCACCGTGGACACGGTCGCCCTGATCGAGGACATGCCGGAGATCTCCGAGGATGGCCAGACCATCACCTTTACCTACACCAAGCCGTTCGCCGACTGGGAGACCAACCTCAGTATGGGCGTCCCGGCACACGTGGTGGCGATGCACGCTCTCGGCATCGAGGACCCGACCGAGGCCAAGCAGGCCCTGGTCGACGCGTTCGCGAACAACGACGCTGAAGCGCTCGCGCCCATCTCGGAGTTCTGGAACACGGGCTTCCAGTTCGGTGACACCCTGCCGGACGACGAGTCCCTGTACCTGTCCAGCGGCGCCTATGTGCTCGACGACTTCGTACGCGACCAGTACATCACCCTGAAGGCGAACCCGGACTACACGGGCGAGCACGCCGCGCAGATCGAGACGGTGACCGTCCGGTTCAACGAGGACCCGATGGCTCAGGTGCAGGCGCTGGAGAACGGCGAGCTGGACCTGATCTCCCCGCAGGCGAGTGCGGACACGCTGACCGCCCTGGAGGACCTCGGCGACGGATTCGAGGTGCTCACCGGGATCGGCCCGACGTATGAGCACGTCGACCTGGTCTTCAACAACGGGGGACCGTTCGACCCGGCCACCTATGACGGTGACGAGGACACCGCCCTGGCGGTGCGACAGGCCTTCCTGAAGCTGATCCCGCGGCAGGAGATCATCGACCGGATCATCACCCCGCTGAACCCCGAGGCCGAGGTTCGTGAGTCCTACAGCCAGACCCCGAGTGCACCGGGCTACGGTCCGATCACCGAGGTGAACGGGATGGCCGAGGCCTACCCGGTCGACGGTGACCCGGAGGGCGCCGCACAGCTGCTCGAGGACGCCGGCGTGGAGACCCCCGTCGAGGTCCGGATGCTCACTGCCGCCGACAACGTGCGGCGTCAGGATCAGCTGACGCTGATCACCCAGGCGGTGAGCGCCGACGGTCTGTTCGAGATCGTGGACGTCTCCAGCGGTGACTGGGGCTCGGAGCTGTCCGACAACAGCCTCTACGACGCCTCGATGTTCGGCTGGCAGTCCACCTCCACTGCGGTGACCGCCCCGGACGCGAACTTCCGCACCGGCAGCATCAACAATATGGGTGGCTTCAGCAACGACGAGGTCGACGGCCTCTTCGACCAGCTGCAGACCGAGACCGACCCCGACGCGCAGATCGAGATCCTCGGTCAGGTCGAGACGATCCTGGTGGAAGAGGGCTTCGGCAACACGATCTATCAGCACCCGCTGATCACCGGGTACAACGCGGAGCTGCAGGGTGTGGACCCGATCGCGTTGGCTCCGACCATCTTCTGGAACTTCTGGGAGTGGAGCACGACCCTGACCGATGACGAAGGCGGAGGCGAGGAGTCGGACGCCTGATCCTGGCTCTAGCCGTTGACGCGGTCACAGCTCGTGGGGGGCGCCTGCCCGGCGCCCCCCACGAGTGCCGCGTGAGGCTTCCACCGTTGTCCGGTGCGTTGCCAGAGGCTGGCGCTAGAGCTGGCCGAAGGTTCGCCCGTGCTGCCCCGCGAGGTTCCCACCTATGCTGAGATTTATTGTCCGCCGAGTCCTGATCGGCGTGGGCATCCTGATCCTGTCATCACTGCTGATGTACCTGATGGTCGATCTGGCGATGGACCCGCTCGAAGACATCCGGATGCGCCCGGACTCGAACGCGACCAAAGAGCTGCTGATGCAGCAGCGCATCGAGCTGCTGCACCTCGACCAACCGGTGATCAGCCGCTACTTCATGTGGCTGGGCAACTTCGTCACTGGGGACATGGGTACCGCCTGGACCACCAACCGTGAAGTGGTGGATATCCTCGCCGGCGCGATGGTCTCCACGATGCAGCTGGTCACCGCCTCCACCGTGCTGGCGATCATCCTCGGCATCGGAGTCGGCATCGTCTCCGCACTGCGCCAGTACTCCTCCTTCGACTACCTGATCACCTTCGTCTCCTTCCTGATGTTCTCGCTGCCCTCGTTCTGGGTGGCGGTCCTGCTGAAGCAGTGGGCAGCGATCGGGTACAATGACTTCCTCCGCGACCCGGTGATCGCGATCCCGGTGATGATCGGTATCGCCGCAGTGTTCGGCCTGGTCTGGGCACTCGCCTTGGGCGGGGCTCCCCAGCGCAGGCTGATCAACGGCGCCGCCGCCGGCGCGGTGACCCTCGCTGTGCTGCTCTACATCCAGCTCACCGACTGGTGGACGACGCCGAACATCGGCCCGGTGCTGCTGACCATCACCTCCCTGGGTATCGCACTCGGCGTGACCACGCTGTCCACCGGTCTGAAGAACCGGCGCTCGCTACTGACCGCCCTGACTGTGGCAGTCCTCGGCGTCGCGCTGTACATCCCGATGCAGTGGGTGTTCTACTACCTCACCCCGATGATGAACTGGGCCCTCGTGCTTGGCCTCGGCGTGCTGGCCGGTGTAGTCGGTGGGGTGGTCGGAGCCCTCTACCGCGGCCCGGACTGGCGTCAGTCGGTCCGTACCGGTGCGCTCACCGCTGTGCCGGTGGCGGCGCTGATCTTCATCGACCAGGTGATGCAGGTCTGGGGACCGTACACGAATGCCAACGCCATCGGTGGCCGTCCGATCCCCACGATCGGGGACACCACACCGAACCTGGGTGGAAACTTCTGGGTGGTCACGCTGGACCAGTACACCCACCTGATCCTGCCGACCGTCTCGTTGATGCTCATCTCCTTCGCGAGCTACACGCGGTACGCCCGCGGCAGCATGCTCGAGGTGATGAGCCAGGACTACATCCGCACGGCGCGGGCCAAGGGCCTCACCGAGCGCACGGTGATCATGCGGCACGGATTCCGGAACTCGCTGATCCCGATGGCCACGATCGTCCCGATCGACATCATCACCCTGATCGGTGGCGCGATCATCACCGAGAACATCTTCGGTAGACCGGGGATGGGGCAGATGTTCGTCCGACATCTGAACGCCAGCGATATCGAACCGGTGATGGCCTACCTGCTGATCGTCGCGTTCCTCGCGATCGTCGCGAACATCGTGGCCGACCTGATCTACGCCGTCCTCGACCCACGGATCCGGGTGGAAGCATGAGTAGCGATATGAACACTCCGCAGCCCCCCGACGAGTCCCGCGCCGGCGAGGCCGAGAACGCGATCGAGCTGCGCGCCGTCGAGGGCAAGTCCCAGGGGCAGATCGTCCGGGAACGGTTCTTCAGCCACCGGGGCGCGATCATCGGCCTCGTCGCACTGATCCTGATCGCGCTGCTCGCGCTCTCCTCGATCGGCTTCCCGGTCTTCGGCTGGTACGTCGGCGGCTGGTGGCAGTGGAACCCGGTGGAGACGCCGGCGTTGGTGAACCCCGGGGGAGCCCCCACGCTCACCATGCCGTGGAGCGATGCCGGCTTCGCGATCGGTGCCCACCCGTTCGGCCAGGACACGCTGGGACGGGACATCTTCGCTCGCACGATGAAGGGGGTGCAGACCTCCTTGGTGATCATGGTGGTGGTCGGCGTCGTCGTCACCGTGGTCGGAGTGCTGATCGGCGCGCTCGCCGGTTTCTACCGCGGCTGGACGGACACCGGTCTGATGCGGCTGACCGACCTGTTCATCACCATGCCCACGCTGGTGGTCGGTGCGGTGCTCGGAAAGCTGGTCGGCAGTGCCAGTGCCCTCCCGCTGGCATTGGCCCTGGGATTCATCTCCTGGACCACGATCGCCCGGCTGGTCCGCGGAGACTTCCTCTCCCTGCGAGAACGGGAGTTCGTCGACGCCGCCCGGGTGGCCGGTGCCAGCAACTCCCGGATCATCTTCAAGCACATCCTGCCCAACGCCATGGGCGTGATCATCGTGTCGGTCACGCTGATGATGAGCGCAGCGATCCTGCTGGAGACCGCCCTGAGCTACCTCGGTTTCGGTATCCAGGCGCCGAGCGTGTCCCTGGGCCGGATGATCAGCGACTACCAGAGCTCGTTCAGTACCCGGCCGTGGCTGTTCTGGTGGCCCGGGCTGTTCATCATCGTCGTCGTGCTGAGCGTGAACTTCATCGGGGACGGGTTGCGGGATGCCTTCGACCCCCGGCAGAAGAAGCTGCCGTCGGCGCGTTCGATGAAGCGAGCCGACCGGATCGCACAGCAGAGCACGGAAGCCTCGGCCTCGTGAGCCCGGCCATGGTGACGGCGTGCTCGCCCTGGCGACCGGCCGCCGTCGAGCGCTCGATCATGTTCGCGGTCTCAGCTGAACAGGTACGAGGCCACGGCGAGCAGCAGCGAACCGGCCAGCGCGGCGGCCTCCGGCAGGTTCCACGTGGTCTGGGGGGACAACGAGCCGATCGGCTGAGCCTTCAGGTGCCCGGCCTCGACGAGGGCTTCGCGCCGCTGCGCGATCGCCAGGGCTGCGGCGTCCGCGTTCCCGCTGCTTTTCAACGGGCTGGCGGTCTCCTGGCCGCCGCGCGCGCCCGGGCGGCGGGTGCGAGCGGCCATTCCGCTGCTGGCCGGTACCGCCCAGGCACTGACGGTGAGGTCCGCTGCGGTGACGGTCAAGGACCACTTGCTGTCCACAGCGCGCAGCACCGGCCAGGGCACGTGCACCGTGCGCAGGATGTTCGCCACGGTGACTCCGCCGTCGGAGACCTGCACCTGCGGGCGCCAGAACAGCGCCCAGGTCACCACCACGATGCACAGCACAGTGGGGCCGGAGCGCCAGAGCTCGCGGATGCCGCCGTCACTGACGAAGTAGGCCAGCGCCACCACGGCGACCACAGCCACCCCGATCGTCAGCACCCGGGCCATCGGCGTGCGGAACGTGAGAGTTTCGCCCATGGCTCTATGCTCCCAAACAACTTCTGCCGCGCGCGCATGGCGCACCCGGCGGGCCCGGTAGGAAGGAACGGTGACCACGCGTGAGCACGCCGACCACCACGGACTCTGCGACCAGCAGCGATGAGTTCCTCCTGCAGGTGCGCGACCTCAGCGTCGAGTTCTACGTCGAGGGGGAGTGGTTCACTGCTGCCGACAAGATCTCCTACGAGGTCAAGGCCGGTGAGGTGCTGGCCATCGTCGGCGAGTCCGGCTCCGGGAAGTCCCAGTCCTCGATGTCGCTGCTCGGGTTGCTGCCTCCGAACGGGCGCACCCGTGGCAGCGCGAAGATGGGCGATACCGAGCTGGTGGGGCTCACCGGTCCGGCACTGCGCAAGATCCGCGGCAACGAGATCGCGGTGATCTTCCAGGAGCCGATGACCGCGCTGAACCCGGTCTACCCGGTCGGCTTCCAGATCGTGGAGACGCTGCGCACGCACTTCGACATGGGCCCGTCGAAGGCCACCGAGCGTGCGCTGGAGCTGCTCGAGCTGGTGGAAATGCCGAACCCGCAGGTCCGGTTCCACTCCTACCCGCACCAACTCTCCGGTGGTCAGCGCCAGCGCGCGATGATCGCCCAGTCGCTGGCCTGCGACCCGAGGCTGCTGATCGCCGACGAACCGACCACCGCGCTCGACGTGACGGTGCAGGCGGAGATCCTCAAGCTGATGCGGGACCTGCGGTCACGGATCGACTCCGGCATCATCCTGATCACCCACGACATGGGCGTGGTGGCCGATATGGCCGATTCAATCGTGGTGATGCGCCGCGGCAAGGTGGTGGAGCGAGGCACCGCCGACGAGATCTTCAACAACCCGCAGCATCCCTACACCCGCGAGCTGCTCGGCGCCGTACCGCACCTGGGCGGCAAGTCCGCCCTGGACGTCACCGAACCCGCACCGGGCGCTGCACCCACCCCGGGGACCAACGACCAGACCGCCGCTGACCTGGGCGGCGAGCACGTGCTGGTGGCGCAGGACATGGTCATCGAGTACCCCAAGCGCGGCCGGGTGCCCGCTTTCCGGGCTGTGGACCAGGTGGACCTCAGTATCGGGGCCGGTGAGGTGGTGGGTCTGGTCGGCGAGTCCGGGTCCGGCAAGACCACGATCGGGCGGGCCGTGGTCGGTCTGCTGCCGGTCAAGGAGGGCAAGCTGGAGATCGCCGGCCAGGACATGGTCGGGATCAAGCCGAAGCCGCTGCGGGCGCTGCGCAAGCAGGTCGGCATCGTGTTCCAGGACCCGGGCTCCTCGCTGAACCCGCGGCTACCGATCGGTGAGTCGATCGGTGAACCCCTCTACCTGCACACCGGGATCAAGGGCACCGAGCTCACGAAACGCATCGATGTGCTGCTGGACCAGGTGGAGCTGCCCCGCGCTATGCGCAACCGGTACCCGCACGAGCTCTCCGGCGGGCAGCGGCAGCGAGTGGGCATCGCCCGGGCGCTGAGCCTGGAGCCGAAGATCCTGGTGGCGGACGAGCCCACCTCGGCCCTGGACGTCTCGGTGCAGGCCAACGTGCTCGAGCTGTTCACCGAGCTGCAGCGCGAGCACGGCTTCGCCTGCCTGTTCATCAGCCACGACCTGGCCGTGGTGGAGATGCTCGCCACCCGGATCGCGGTGATGCACCACGGCAAGCTGGTGGAGATCGGACCCACGTCGCAGATCGTCAACGACCCGCAGGAGGCCTACACTCAGCGGCTCATCGCTGCGGTGCCGGTACCGGACCCGGCCGAGCAGCGGACCCGCCGGGAGCGCCGGGACGCGCTGCTCGCGGCGAATGCTGCGGAGCAGGCAGCCGACGACGAGTACGCCGCCACCCACGGCGGCGGCGACCGGCTGAACGGGATGGACACCCAGCGCGGGCCCGGCGCCGGGGTCTGACCCGGTTGCGGCGGGGCGCCGCCGCGCCGTAGACCGCGGATTCGTTACTTCGCCCGCCCGGTCGTGCTCCGTGAGCACGACCGGGCGGGCGAAGTAACGAGGAGCCTGGCGGCTGGTCGACGGGCTCGATTCACTCGCACCGACGCCGCGGTGACGAATCACACGCTGGCCTCTGTGACCTGGCCCTCACCAGATCGCGGCCTTAGACGGTAAGATTGCCCTCTGGCGCCCGTGTCTCCCGCTGCCCGAACGAACCTGCGATCGGTAGCGCGTCGAGTGCGATCTGTGGCGCTGCCTTCCTCCCACGCGAAGAGAGAGTACCCGGATGAGCGTGCCCACCCTGCCTGCCGCGCTGCGCACCGACCTGCGCAATGTGGCGATCGTCGCCCACGTCGACCACGGGAAGACCACCCTGGTGGACGCGATGCTGTGGCAGTCGGGTGCGTTCGGCGACCACGACCACGTGGACGAACGGGCGATGGACTCCGGCGACCTGGAGCGGGAGAAGGGCATCACCATCCTCGCCAAGAACACCACCATCGCTTACGCCGGCCCGGCCGCTGCTACCGCCGGCCACCCCGAAGGCGTGACGATCAACGTGATCGATACCCCCGGGCACGCGGACTTCGGCGGCGAGGTGGAGCGCGGACTGTCCATGGTGGACGGTGTGGTGCTGCTGGTGGACGCCTCCGAAGGACCCCTGCCGCAGACCCGGTTCGTGCTCCGCAAGGCCCTCGCCGCGGCACTGCCGGTGATCCTCGTGGTGAACAAGGTGGACCGCGCCGACGCGCGCATCTCCGAGGTGGTCTCCGAGGCCCAGGACCTGCTTCTCTCCCTCGCCGCCGACCTGTCCGAGGAAGCGGCCGACCTGGACCTGGACGCCGTGCTGGACGTGCCGGTGGTGTACGCCTCCGCGAAGGCCGGCCGCGCGTCCCTGTCCCAGCCCGCTGACGGCGACCTGCCCGACGGCGCCGACCTGGAGCCGCTGTTCGAGACCATCCTCGGCACCATCCCGGCTCCCTCCTTCGACCCCGAGGCCCCGCTGCAGGCGCAGGTCACCAACCTGGACGCCTCCCCGTTCCTCGGCCGGCTCGCGCTGCTGCGGATCCACAACGGCACGATCCGCAAGGGTCAGACCGTGGCCTGGGTACGTCACGACGGCACCACCCGGAACGTGAAGATCAGCGAGCTGCTGCGCACCCAGGCGCTGGACCGGGTGCCGGCCACCGAGGCCAGCGCCGGCGACATCGTGGCCGTAGCCGGGATCGAGGACATCACCATCGGGGAGACCCTCACCGACCCCGACGACGTGCGCCCGCTGCCGTTGATCACCGTGGACGACCCGGCGATCTCGATGACGATCGGGATCAACACCGCACCGCTGGCCGGCCGGGTCAAGGGCGCCAAGGTGACCGCCCGCCAGGTCAAGGACCGGCTGGACCGGGAGCTGATCGGCAACGTGTCCCTGCGTGTGCTGCCCACCGAGCGCCCGGACGCCTGGGAGGTCCAGGGCCGCGGTGAGCTCGCCCTGGCGATCCTGGTGGAGCAGATGCGCCGCGAGGGCTTCGAGCTGACCGTCGGCAAGCCGCAGGTGGTGGTCCGGGAGATCGACGGCCGCACCCACGAGCCGATGGAGCGGATGACCATCGATGTGCCGGAGGACTACCTCGGTGCGGTCACCCAGCTGCTCGCCGCCCGCAAGGGCCGGATGGAGACGATGGCCAACCACGGCACCGGCTGGGTCCGGATGGAGTTCGTGGTCCCCGCCCGTGGCCTGATCGGCTTCCGCACCCGCTTCCTCACCGAGACCCGCGGCACCGGGATCGCCGCCTCGATCGCCGAGGGCTACGAGCCCTGGGCCGGGCCGATCGAGTTCCGCACCACCGGTTCGCTGGTGGCCGACCGGGCCGGAGTGGCCACCCCGTTCGCGATGCTGAACCTGCAGGACCGTGGCACGTTCTTCATCCAGCCGACCGATGAGGTCTACGAGGGCATGATCGTGGGTGAGAACGCTCGTGGTGACGACATGGACGTGAACATCACCAAGGAGAAGAAGCTCAACAACATCCGGTCCGCCACGGCCGAGACGTTCGAGAACCTCACCCCCTCGCGCACCCTCACCCTGGAGGAGTCGCTGGAGTTCGCCCGCGAGGACGAGTGCGTGGAGGTCACCCCGGAGGCAGTGCGCATCCGCAAGGTGATCCTGGACCAGCACGGCCGGGTGAAGGCGGCGCGCCGGAAGGGCTGAGCCGCGCGGGCTGCTCGCGAGGGTCCACCCGCCACAGATGCCGCGCCAGACACTCGTCTGAACACCGATTGGCAGACTGAGTACCGGAATTCCCGTACTCCACCTGCGAATCGGTACTCAGCCGGGTCTGCGGCACGGCTGGTGTCATCCCCGCGCCCGTGATGGGAGAGGATGGGCGGGTGAGCACCCCGCCGACCGAGCCCGCCGTCCAGCCCGGACCTGTGCTCGCGGTCTTCGCCCACCCGGACGACGAGACGCTCAGCGCCGGCGGTCTGCTCGCTCAACTGGCCCGCACCGCGCAGGTGCACCTGGTCACCAGCAACCGTGGTGAGCGCGGTGAGGTGATCCCCTCCGACATCGCCCATCTGGAGGGCCGTCCGGCCGAGCTCGCCGAGTTGCGCACGGCCGAGCTCGGCACTGCGCTGGCCGCCCTCGGCGTGACCGAGCACCGTTTCCTCGACCAGCTCGCCGGGCACACCGGGCCGGCCCGCTACACCGACTCCGGGATGCGCTGGGACGGCACCTCCCGGGTGCGGGCGCTGTCCGATCCCGGCGCCGACCGGACCGCGTTCAGCAAGGCGGACCCGGAGCAGGTGGCCTGGGTGCTGGCCGCGCACCTGCGCCGACTGCGCCCGGCGCTCGTGGTCACCGATGAGCCCGACGGCGGATACGGTCACCCGGACCATGTGCACGCCGCCCGGGTGACGGCTCGAGCGGTCCGGCTGGCGGCCGATCCGGAGGTAGCCGTCGACGGCGATCCGTGGTGGGTCCCGGCTCTCGCCTGGATCGTGCGGCCAGCATCCGAGGTGCGCACTGCCGCGGCCTGGCTGCAGCACAGTCCGGCCCGCCCGCGGCTGAGCATGATGGGGCGCGCGCTGCAGGTGGTCGACGCCGAGGGCGAGCAGCCCACGATCGTGGTCCCGGACGAGCAGGTGGACGCAACAGTGGACACCTCCGCAGTAGCGGACCAGCTCCTCGCCGCGGTGCGCGCCCACCGCAGCCAGGTGCAGGAAGCCACGCTCGCCGAAGGGGCGGTACCGGCGGTAGCCGCTGTTCCGGCGGCACCGGCCGCCTCAGCGGTACCGGAGGCACCAGCGGTACCGGAGGCACCAGCCGCACCGAGCGCACGGGCGCACGATCCCGGCGCCCCGCCCCGCCCGGAATCGGTGATCGGCTGGTTCGCACTCAGCAACGACATCCTGCAACCCCTGTACAACCGGGCCTGGCTGCGCGCTGACACCAGCTGGTGCGCGCCCGCGACGCTGCGCACCACCCTGACGGACCTGACCACCGCCAGTTCCGCCGTCGGCGATCTGGACGGGCGAACCGGACCGGGCCAGGACGGCTCCGCCGTCGACGAGGTGCCGCGCTGGTACCTGACCGCGATGACGGCCTTCACCGTGGTGATGGGGGTGATCTTCGCCTTCGCCGGCACCGCCTTCCACCGGTGGACCCCGCCGTGGGGCATCATCATGGCGCTGGTCGCCGTGGCGGCCGGGGGAGTGCTCGCCCGCACGTTCGCCGACCGTCGTGGCGCCGTCGGGTACGCGCTCGCCGTCACCGTGACGGTCTTCGCGACCACCTGGTGGCGTCCTGGCGGAGATGTGCTGGTCACCGCCCAGCCGATCGGGTACATCTGGCTGGTAGGCGCGCTGGTGGCCGGGGTCGTGGGGATGGCCGCACCGAAGGGATGGTTCCGTGACGAGCCTTGACGAGAAGGACGCTTTCCGCGCAGTGATGTCGCGGCTGGCGTCCGGGGTGAGTGTGGTGGCCGCGCGGGACGGCCGGCACGACCTGGCGATGACGGCCACCTCGCTGGTATCGGTCTCTCTCGACCCGCCGACCGTGCTGTTCTGCGTGCATTCGGACGCCCGGATCGCCGACGCGGTGTCCGAGGGAAGCCGCTGGGCGGTGAGCATCCTCGCCGAGAGCGGGCTCCCCGAGGCGGACTGGCTCGCTACCCCAGGCCGGCCCACGTTGGACCAGCTCGTCCGGGTTCCGCACACCCGCGGGGAGCTCTCCGGGGCCGCCGTCCTTACCGCAGCGGCCGCCTGGCTGGAGTGCGAGACCACCTGGGTGCGACCCGCAGCCAGCCACGATGTGGTCGTCGGGACCGTCCTGGCCACCGGAGTCGCCCCGGAGAAGACAGGTGCGGTCGTTCACCATCTCGGCGGACTTCGACCCCTGCGCTGACCGACACAACCTTCCGCGCCTGGCAAGCGTCAGAGAAAGTGACGACGTGGGCGCGTGCGTGTGCGAGAAACCGCGGATCTGCCGGTAGAATCCGGCGGGGGCCACGTCGTCGAGAAGTGGCCGACACGTGGAGGGCGAACGGGTGCGAGGTGAGCAGGAGCCAGGCTCTGAGGAGCCGGGCGGCAACCAGCCGGACGAGGATGTCACGGCGACGAGTAGGTGGGGACTGACCCCTGAAGCTGGCGACGACGCCGACGACGCTCAGACGCCGGAGACCACCGAGCTGGCCGCCGGCAGCAGCGAGGCCAGCGGTGACGAGTCCGCAGCCGAGGAGAGCGCGCCGAGCGAGCTCCCCGCCGAGGAGAGCACGCCGGGCGAACCACCCGATGCCGAACCCGACGCCGACGCCACCCAGGTCCTGTCCGCCACTGCCCCTGACGATGCCGACCAGCCCATAGACGAGGAACCCGTGACACCGAAGAAGCGACGCCGCGGGGCGAAGGCTGTGATCTGGAGTGCCGCCATCCTGGTGGTGCTCGCCGGTGCCTACGTGGCCGGTTCCTGGTTCCTCGGCGACCGCGTACCCGGAGAGACCAGCGTGGCCGGGGTGGACCTGTCCGGGCTGCCGGTCGACGAAGCGGAGCAGGTGCTCGCCGACGGACTGGCGGACCAGACCACTGAGCCGATCGAGGTCACCTTCGGCGATTCCACCACCGAGCTTGACCCGGAGCAGGCCGGGCTCACCCTGGACACCGAAGCCACCGTCGCCGCGTTCACCGGCTTCACCCTCGACCCGAAGGTGGTGTTCGGTCATCTCTTCGGCCTCGGCGAGCAGCCCGCGGTGACCACAGTGGACGAGGAGAAGCTGAACTCCACGCTGGAGACGCTCGGTGAAGAGCTTGCGGTCGCACCGGTGGAGGGTGTGATCGAGTTCGCCGACGGCGAGCCGCAGGTCACCGAGCCCGAGGAGGGGACCGAGCTGGACGTCCCGGCCGCTGCCGAGGAGCTCACCGAGAACTGGCTCACCGGCGACCGTCCGTTCGCGCTGCCCACCACCGCCGTGCCGCCGCAGGTCGGCCAGGAGCAGATTGACGCGGCGATGACCGATCAGGTCGAGGTGATGATGAGCGGCCCGGTAACCGTGGCGGTCAACGACACCGAGGCCGAGCTCAGCCCGGCCGAGATGGTCTCCGCCGCCTCGATGCAGGTCGACGGCGATCAGCTCACCTTGGCGCTGGACGGTGAGCGGCTGGCCGAGCTGGTCACCGAGAAGGTGCCGTCCGTGGGGGAGACCCCCGAGGATGCGCGGATCGTGCTGCGCAATGGCGAACCGCGCATCATCCCTGCCGTCACCGGCACCGGTCTGGACCCGGACGAGCTCGGCCCGGCTGTGCGAGACAGTGCCGTGGATGCCCAGAACCGCACCGCCACGGTGGAGCTGGCTCAGACCGACCCGGACTTCTCCACCGAGGACGCCGAGGAGCTCGGTGTCACCGAGCTGATCGGCAGCTACGAGACCCCCTACCCGTACAACCCAGAGCGCACGCAGAACCTGGAGGCCGGCACCGCACACATCAACGGCACCCTGGTCAAGCCGGGGGAGGAGTTCTCCCTCCTGGCTGCGCTGAGCCCGATCAGTACCTCGAACGGGTATGTCTCTTCCGGGGTGGTGGAGAACGGGTTCGAGTCGAACGCCGTGGGCGGGGGCCTGTCCCAGGTGTCCACCACCACGTTCAATGCTGCCTTCGAGTCCGGTCTGACCGACGTCACCCACCAGCCGCACTCCCGCTGGTTCTCCCGGTACCCGGAAGGGCGTGAGGCGACGCTCTGGGATCCGTCGATCGACATGGTGTTCGAGAACAACACCGGCTACGGAGTGCTCATCCAGGCCTACGTGTCCGACTCCAACGTCGTGGTCCGGATGTGGGGAACGGACGTGTTCGATGTGTCCATCAGCACCGGTGACCGGTACAACTTCACCTCGCCGCGCACCGTCTACAACACCTCGCCGAGCTGTACCCCGGAAGGCGGCGGCCAGAGCGGGTTCAGCGTCCAGGTCACCCGCACCGTGCGCAAGGGCAACGAAGTCGTCGAGCAGCGCACCTACACCCACGCCTACAGCGCGTGGAACCGGGTGATCTGCGGCGCACCGCCGAGTGACGACGACGATGAGGACGACAGCGACGACAGCGACGACAGCGGCAACGACGAAAGCAACGACAACTAGCTGACCCGCCGCCTGCGCTACCGGTGGCGGGGCGGTGGTGGTGGCGGTACATGTTTGCCCAGCACGATGTCCGCGGCCGGTACCGCAACCAGGCCGCGCCGGGTGCTGACCTCCACCCCGCTGGCATCGATGCGGGTGAGCTCGCCGAGCGCGTCCGAGTAGCCGCCGCTCACCCGGTAGCGCACCACCACGCGCTCACCGACCTGCCACTCGCGCCAGAACTGCGCGGCCATCGATCCACCTCCACTCCTGCTTGCCCGCCCTGCTCGCGGGTCGGGGTGCTGCCCCACATCGGCGGATGCTCGTCCGGTGGCCCCGAAAGGTCCGCTATGGGCGATACTAGAAGGCAGGACATGGGTGCACCGCCCACCCCGCTGGTGCGATGAAGGGACTGCAGTGACATACGTGATCGCGCAGCCATGCGTGGATGTCAAGGACAAGGCTTGTATCGACGAGTGCCCCGTCGACTGCATCTACGAGGGCCAACGGTCGTTGTACATCCACCCGGACGAGTGCGTGGACTGTGGCGCCTGCGAGCCGGTCTGCCCGGTGGAGGCCATCTACTACGAGGACGACACCCCCGAGCAGTGGGCCGAGTACTACGAGGCGAACGTCAACTTCTTCGACGACATCGGTTCACCCGGTGGCGCGGCCAAGCTCGGCCTCATTCCCAAGGACCACCCGATCATCGCCAAGTTGCCGCCCCAGGCCGGCTGACGTGGGCTTCGTCCCCCTCGACGAAGACTATCCGTGGGACCAGCTCGCTCCCTACACCGAGCGCGCCCGCACCCACCCCGGCGGTGTGGTGGACCTGTCCATCGGCACTCCCGTGGATCCCACCCCGGCCGTGGTGCAGGAGGCCCTGCGCGCCGCCGCCGACGCGCACGGCTATCCGAAGGCCCATGGCAGCCCGGCGCTGCGGGAAGCGGTCTGCGACTGGTATACCCGCCGTCGCGGAGTCTCGGGTCTGCAGCCGCAGGCGGTGCTGCCGACAGTGGGCAGCAAGGAGCTGGTCGCCACGCTGCCGTCCCTGCTCGGCCTCGGGCCCGGGGACGTGGTGGTCCTCCCGGAGGTCGCCTACCCCACCTATGCCGTCGGCGCTCGCCTGGCCGGGGCACAGGTGCGTGCTGCCGACGACGTCGCAGCCTGGGCCGGCGATCCGGCCGTCCGGTTGGTCTGGGTCAACTCCCCGTCGAATCCCACGGGTGCGGTGCGTTCGGCTGCACACCTGCGAGAGGTGGTCGCCGCTGCCCGGCGCCTGGGCGCTGTGGTCGCCTCCGACGAGTGCTACGCCGAGCTGGCCTGGGCGCAGCCGTGGGCAGGCGACGGCGTCCCGTGCCTGCTCGCGGACGAGGTCACCGGCGGTGATCACACCGGGCTGCTCAGCCTGTACTCGTTGTCCAAGCAGTCCAACCTGGCCGGCTACCGGGCCGCGTTCGTGGCCGGCGACGGCGATCTGATCTCCCGGCTGCTCCTGCTGCGCCGCCACCTCGGGATGATCGTTCCCGCGCCGGTGCAAGCGGCGATGATCGCAGCCCTGGAAGATGAGGCTCACGTTCACAACCAACGTGAGATCTACCACAGCCGCCGCCAGCGGCTGGTACCAGCACTGACCAGGGCGGGGTACGCCGTCGACCATTCTGAAGCGGGTCTGTACCTGTGGACCCGGCCGGCCGATGCGGCGCAGACCTGCTGGCAGATGGTGGCTGACTTCGCCGAACTGGGGATTCTGGTAGGCCCTGGCGCGTTCTACGGCGACTCCGCCGGCGATCACGTGCGGCTCGCGCTGACCGCGACGGACGAGCGGATCGAGGAAGCAGCCACCCGCCTGGAGGGTCGTCATGTCAGCCGTGCGTCATAGCGCACTGCTGACATGACGACCCTGCTGATTTCCCGATTGGCGCGACGGGCGGGTACGTTGAGTGAAGAAGTGATGAAGGCTGCCGTGATCCGGTAGCCCCGTGGGAACCCTCTTTAACGCAAGGAAGGGACGATATGTCCGACGCCACGCTCCCCCCGGCTACGTTCACGGTGGACGATCATCAGCTCGAGTTCGCTCGGGTCCCTGCGGTCGAGGGGAATGCCGGCGTCGACATCTCCAAGCTGCTCAAAGAGACCGGCCTGGTGACCCTGGACTCCGGCTTCGTGAACACTGCCAGCTGCGAGTCCGAGATCACCTACATCGACGGTGCGGCCGGGATCCTGCGCTACCGCGGTTACCCCATCGAGCAGCTGGCGGAGAAGTCCTCCTTCCTTGAGGTGGCCTATCTGCTGATCAAGGGCGAGCTACCCACGGCCGAGCAGCTCTCCGCGTTCACTGAGCGGATCGAGCGGCACACCCACCTGCATGACAACTTCAAGGCCCTGATCGGCGCCTTCCCCGACTCCGCGCACCCGATGGCCGTGCTCACCTCGGCCGTGTCCGCGCTGCCGGGCTACTACCCGGAGAGCGTGGACCCGTTCGACGCCGATGCGGTGGAGCTGGCCACGGTGCTGCTGCTGGCCAAGCTGCCGACGATCACCGCTTACGCCTTCCGCCAGTCCCGCGGTCAGGAGATGATCGGCCCGGACCAGTCGCTCGGCTACCTGCCGGACTTCCTCCGGATGAGCTTCGCCAACGGCGGCGATCAGGACGTGGACCCGGAGCTGGTCAGCGCCCTGAACCTGCTGCTCATCCTCCATGCCGACCACGAGCAGAACTGCTCCGCCTCCACGGTGCGGATCGTGGGTTCCTCGCACGCGAACATCTACGCTTCCGTGGCCGCCGGTATCGGTGCCCTCTCCGGACCGCTGCACGGTGGGGCGAACGAGGCCGTGCTGGCGATGCTGAACGAGATTCACTCCAGCGACGATGACGTGGACACGTTCATGAACCGGGTGAAGAACAAGGAGAAGGGCGTACGCCTGATGGGCTTCGGCCACCGGGTGTACAAGAACTATGACCCGCGCGCCGCGATCGTGAAGAAGGTCGCCGACACGGTGCTGCAGAAGCTCGGCAAGCGCGACGAGCTGCTCGACATCGCCATGCGCCTGGAGGAGATCGCTCTCTCCGACGACTACTTCATCGAGCGCAAGCTCTACCCGAACGTGGACTTCTACACCGGTCTGATCTACAAGGCGATGGGCTTCCCGACGAACATGTTCACCCCGCTGTTCGCCGTCGGCCGTGCACCGGGCTGGATCGCCCAGTGGCGGGAGATGATGAACGACCCGGCCACCAAGATCGGCCGCCCGCGGCAGGTCTACACCGGCTACACGGAACGCGACTACACCGACGTCGCCGCTCGCTGACGGCGACCGGCGGCGTGTGCGCCGCCTGCCCGCGGGGAGCGACTCGTGCGGTCCGCCAGGTGGGCCGCGCACGGTCCGCGAGTGGGCGCTTGTGACGGGTGTGGACCGCAATCACCCTGCACGACCGACCACTCGGTGCGGGGTGGCTGCGTTAGCGTGGACGGATGGGGAACGAAGGGGCGACGGCGCAGCATCCGGGGGCGGTACCTCCGGTCACGGTCCAGGGCGGGCGGCCCACCCTCGTCCTCGTGATCGTCCGCGTCGCCTTGGTGCTGGCCTGGCTGGTGATAGCCGGTAACGCCGCGACCGGGGCGCGGGAGGCCTCCCTCGGCGACCTGCAGCGCGATCTGGTCGAGGGCAGGGTGACTGCCATCGAGGTGGTGCGCGCCGGCCCGGACGCCGAGGGCCAGGGCCGGTTTCCGGTGCGCTGGGATGCGGGCCTGTTCGACTCTTTCACCCTGTACGAGTACGACCCGTCCGCCGGGGTGGATGAGGCAGCACCGTTGCTGGCGCAGGCCCGCACCGCCGGCGTTCCGGTCCGGGTGGTCCCGGTCGACCAGTACCGGAACGAGGCGACGGTCACGCCCGAGGGGTGGGTGGTCGCAGCGCTCGGGCCGTGGGTCATGCCGGTCGGGCTGCTGGTCATCGTCGCCAGCATGATCATGCTGATCACCAGTCCGCGGCCGTGGTTCGCGACCAAGTGGGCCTGGTTCTGGCTGGTCTGGGCGATACCGCCCCTCTGGGTGGCGTTCCTCGCCCTCGAGCCGCGTCCCCTGCGGCTGAGTGCGCAGTTGGCGGCCGCCCGCCTGCGGCCGAGGCCGCTGCTCGGTGCCGGGGACCGGCGGCTGACCGGGGGCTGGGCCCTCGTGATCGCGTGGGTCGCCTCCGCGATACTCGCCGCGACGGGTCTCCCGGTGCTCTCCGGCTGGCACTGACCACACCCCGGGACGCTGGCCCGGTGCCTGGTCGCTGTGCTGCCCTGCGATCGGCCTGGTGTGCTGGCTGCGGACCGAACACCCACCACCACTGGCCGGTCGCGGGCGGTACCGGGTGCTCGGCTAAGGTCAGCGGATGAGTGATTCGATGCCACCCGCCTCCTCCGGGGCATACCCGCCCGCCGGTCAGCAGCCGCCGCCACCTGGTTCCTCCGGCGCGTACCCGGGTCCGCCGTCCCAATCAGCATCGTCCGAGCCAGCACCGCCGGGAGGCGGCAAGCCGCTGCTCTTCGGTGGGATCGGGGTCGTGGTCGGGCTGCTCGTCGGGGTGCTGGCCGGTAGCACGCTGCTGGGCGGCGGTGGAGCCGCCGGCGGCGGGGCCGCTGATGATGCCGCGACCGCCTGCGCCTACGTCGAGGCCAGCGTCGACCAGGTGAGCGAGGAAGCGATGGCCCTGGACCAACCGCTGATCTGGCAGCTGCAAGCGGCCGGAGCGCTCGCGAAGGCTGCGGCGACCGGTGACGAGGACTACGAGGCGTTCGGCGAGCAGGGCATAGAGTTGTTCCAGGCGATGAGCACGTTCGACGCGGAGCTGGCACAGACCACCCTGGCTGCCATGGAGCAGAGCTGCGACGAGTTCTGAGCAGGGCGATCGGCTGACGGGCTATCGTCTGCTCGCCTCGCTGGGGCACCGGCTAGGTTCCCTGTCTTGGCCGGTGACGTCGGCCCGGATCAGTTCACCCCGACCAGGCCGGCGTCGTCACCGTAGCCGGGTTCGCCCTCGGCGAGCGGGCGCCAGGCGGCGTCCGCACCGTCGGCCCGGTCCCACACCTGCCCGTCGACGGTGACCGAGGATGCGCCGGTGTGCTCGGCGGTCAGCAGCGCCCAGGCGGCTACCGCCCAGCCCATCCGCTCCACCTGAGCACCTCCACCCAGGGCGACGGCGTCGATCACCTGGCGATCGCCGTCGTCGGCAACCTCCAGACTGGGCAGGTCCAGGGCGAGACGGGAACGGAGCTGTTCCCCGAGGCCCGCGGTCGCCTCCGGCTCGGCCGGGGGCAGCCGGCAGGTCAGCGTGCCGGGGGAGTGGCCGGTCATCGCCGAGGCGAAGTGCCGGGACAGCGTCTCGTGCTGGGCGTAGGCGTTCGGAAACGCGGACCGCTGCACCGCCTGGGCCGCGTCGGTGATCTCCATCTCCTGGTACCCCTCGATGGTGACCAGCACGTCGTAGAACGCGTTCGTGGCGTAGTAGGGGTCCATGACTTCCTCCGGACTGCCCCAGTCCTGGGAAGGGCGCTGCTGAAAGATGCCGAGGGAGTCTCGGTCGCCGTAGTCGATGTTCCGGATCCGGGACTCCTGCATCGCAGTGGCGATAGCGATGGTCAGCGCCCGCGCGGGCAGCGCGCGCTCGAGTGCGACCGCCCCGATCAGTGCGGCGGTGTCGGCCTGCTCCAGGTCCAGCGCCGCAGCGTCCCCTTCGGTACCGGCCACGCAGCGCGCGGTGAACCTGGTGTCGGTGCCGGTCAGCCGGTTCACCGCCAACACCCCACCGACCACCAGGAGCAGAGCAACCAGCGCCGTGACCAGGATCTTGGCCGGCCGGCCGCGCCGACTACTGGACATGCAGGTCCGCGTTCAGCTCGGCGCCGCCACCTTCCCGCACGATTGCCTCGACCGCCCCGGTCACCGAGTTGCGCCGGAACAGCAGCTGGGAGCGCCCGGAGAGGTCACGGGCGCTGACCACCTGCTCACCGCCGTCGGTCAGCATGGAGACCTTGGTACCGGCGGTCACGTACAGACCTGCCTCCACCACGCAGTCGTCGCCGAGGGAGATCCCCACCCCCGCGTTCGCACCGAGCAGGCAGCGTTGCCCGATGGCCACCCGGTGGCTTCCGCCGCCGGAGAGCGTGCCCATGATCGAGGCACCGCCGCCGATATCAGAACCATCCCCGACCACCACACCCTGAGAGATCCGGCCCTCCACCATGGAGGCGCCGAGAGTGCCGGCGTTGTAGTTGACGAAACCCTCGTGCATCACCGTGGTGCCCTCGGACAGGTACGCCCCCAGTCGCACCCGGTCGGCGTTCGCGATGCGTACCCCGCTGGGCAACACGTAGTTCGTCATTCGCGGGAACTTGTCCACACCGAACACGTGCACGGGCGCTCCCTTGGCGGCCACCCGCAGCGCGAGCCTGGTCTGCTCGAAGCCACCGACGGCGCACGGCCCCGCCGAGGTCCAGACCACGTTCGGCAGCACACGGAACAGGCCATCCAGGTTGATCGTGTTCGGCTGCACCAGCCGGTGGGAGAGCAGGTGCAGGCGCAGGTACGCATCGGCGGTATCGGCCGGTGGGGCGTCCAGGTCGACCTGGAGATGGCGCACCACCTGACGAGTCCGACGAGCCCGGTCGGTGGCCGCGAGTGCGGCCAGGTCCGCTGGCACCCCATACGGGCCCGACGCCTCCGGTGGCGCATCGCCCAGGGCGGGCCGCGGGAACCAGACGTCGAGGGTCTGGTCGTCCTCGGTGACGGTCGCCAGGCCGATGCCCCAGGCAGCACGTGCGCTCATGTCGCCTAGCGTACGTGCTGACCCGCCGGACCGGGATGCGGTCCGCGCAGAGCCGAAGTGGTGCCCGGCCGCCGCAGTGCCTACGCTGTGCCCAGGACAGCAGAGGGAGGACGAGGATGCGGAGCACGCGAAGTGCGGGACTGGCGCTGGTCGGCGCTCTCGCGCTCGCCGGCTGTGGTGGCAGCGGCGACGGCGAGGAGACGACCAGCCCGGGCGACCCGATCGTGGTGGGCGACGAGGAGTCGAGTACCGCGTCCGAGGACCCCTCCGCCGATCAGAGCACGGGAAGCGGGAGCGAGCCGAGCGAGACGGCGACCGATTCGTCTCAGGGCTCCGGCGACGCGGCCCGCACCCCGGCCGATGCCAACCTCCGCGAGGTGAGCGTGGGTGTGGCTGTGGCCGAAGCGCTGCAGATCTCCGCTGATGAAGTAGGCGCTGACACCGTGGTCTACTCGATCGACCTGGACTACTCCGAGCACTACAGCGCCTGGGTGTGGACCATCGACACCATCACCGGCGGCACCGATCATGAGGTCGAGATCGACGCCGACACCGGGGACGTGCTCGATCATGAGCAGGAGTCCAGCGACGACCAGGTCGAAGCCGTCGACCCGGCCGACCCGATGACCCCGGAGCAGGCGATCGACCTGGCCGTGGCGGAGGTCGACGGTCCGGTGCGGAGCTGGCAGTTGGAGTTCGACGACGGCGAACGCACCTATCAGGTGGAGATCACCGCCGACGGCGATGAGGTGGAGGTCACGGTGGATGTGGCCAGCGGTGCGGTGAGCGTGGACGACTGAGCGGTGGTAGGCGAGTTCCTCGCCATTGACTCTGCATAGAATCCATGGAATCTTTCTAGGATCAATCATGACCATCGCATGAACAATTCTGGGAACGTCCAGGCATAGGGCTGCACAGGCGTGGCACCTTGGGCGGGGGAGATCTCAAGATGCTGACGGCAGAGCGACGCGGCGCTGCGTCCCGACCGCAGGTTGCCGCCATGGCGCTTGCCGGTGTGATTGCGCTGATCGCTGGTCTGCTAGCGAGTGGGCCGGCGGCTCAGGCTGACCAGCGGCACCAGGTGGAGATCGAGTCTCCGACCTCGGTAGCGCCGGTCACGGCAGCGGCCGGGGAGTCCATCGAGGTGGCGTTCTCCACGGACGGACCCTGGCGCTACTCGATCGATGCGCGCGCCGCCGGCGGCGCCGGCGACTGGCAGCTGCTCGACGGCGACGCGGCCGAGGGACGCGCCGAGCGGGGGGAGAACACGGTCGACGCCGTGGTGCCAGTCGAGCTCGAGCCTGGCCACTACGACCTCCGGCTGCGGATCTTCCTCCCCAACCAGCGACCGGATCCGCGTGAGTTGGGATCGACGACCGTCGGGACCGCACTCCAGGTGGTTCCCGAACAGCTCCCCGAGACCGGCTTCGAAAGCCGGGGAGACGACGGCACCACCACGAACGATGAAGAGCTCGCCTTCCTCGACGCGGTGGCAGCGGCGTCCCCGCGAGTGGCGGTCTCGGCTGTCGGCGAGTCTTCGCAGGGTCGGCCGTTGAACCTGGTGCGCCTCGGCCACCCGGCGCCGCCGGCGGACGAGAGGATGGCCGAGCGCTCGAACGTGCTGGTGATCGGGGGTCAGCACGGTAACGAGCCAGCCGGGCGAGAGATGGCGCTGCAGCTGTTGCGCGACCTCGCCTTCACCGATGACCCGGAGCTGATCGAGCAGCTCTCCGAGACGGCGATCCTGGTGCTGCCGAACGCGAACCCGGACGGCGTCGCAGCCAACACCCGCCGGAACGGGCAAGGTTTGGACATCAATCGCGACCACCTCAACCTGCGCACTCCGGAGGCGCAGACGATCGCCCAAGTGTTGCAGGAGTTCACTCCTGACCTGACGCTGGACGCCCATGAAGGGTCCCCGCGGCACCAGCCGGAAGAGACCCCGTGGCTGCGGATCGCCTGGCAACGCAATCTGAACGTCGATGATCAGCTGTACGACCTGAACGTGGACCTGGTGGAGGACTACGTCTTCCCCGGCGTGCAGGCTGCGGGTTTCCCGGACACCGACCACTACGGGTCTCCCGATGACGGCGAGGAGTCATCGCAGTTCCTCAGCCAGTCGCTGGGGCTGCGGCATGGGCTGGGCCTGCTCATCGAGTCCTTCGGCGGCACGCTGGCCACGCGCGTGGACCTGCAGCTGGCCACTGCGCACGAATCGCTGCGGTTCCAGCGCGAGCGGGCCGACGCCGTCGCCCAGGTCGTGGCCGAGGCGCCGGGCCGGGCGGCCGCACGAGGAGAGAACCAGAGTGAACCGTTCTTCATGCGCGGCGCCGACTGGGACACCCAGCCACCACCCGCGGACATGGTGCTCGACCCACCACCGTGCGGCTACCTGCTGAACACCTACCAGGCCGAGCAGATCGAACAGCACACCCAGGCGTTCGGGATCGCCACCGAGCGGGTGAGCGAGGAGTCGGTCTTCCTCACCATGGCGCAGCCGATGATGACGTTGATCCCCGATCTGGTCGATGAACGGGGTCGGAGCAACGAGGTGGAAGGCCTCGCGCTGGCGGACTGTTCCGATCCCGGTGCTGTGGATCCACCGCCTCCGCCACCACCCGGGTCACCCGACGAGCAGTACGCGACGGACTTCTCCACTGACGTCGTCGGAGCGGCTCCCGCCGACTGGAGCTCGTGGTGGAACGACAGCGCGTTCGCGGTGCTGGACGACCCGAGCCGACTGCACCACGACGTCCAGGACCGTGAGCCCGGCGACGGGCGGCAGGCCCTGGTGCTCGACGCCGTCGGGGAGGATGGCGTGGTCCGCGGCGATGTGGAGGTCGCGGCGATGGTTCGCGGCGAAGGTGACACCACGCTGTTCCAGCTCGGTCTGAATGTCTCCGGTACCGGGCCGGGGGAGGCGAACGCCTTCTACGTCGACGCCCGAGTGAACGGCTCGTCCGCCAACCATCTGCGGATCAACCAGCACCAGGACGGTTCGTTCGGGACGCTGGCCAGCGCACCGCTACCGTTCTCGGTGGACGAGGACACCTGGTACCACGTGGTGCTCCAACGCGACGGTGACGAGCTTCGGGCGAAGCTGTGGCCTGCCGGCACCGACGAACCTGAGCACTGGTCTGTGCTGGCGCAGAGCCGCTCGTTCGACGAGGGCCGGATCGGCGTCATGCACTTCACCGCCGGAGCGCAGGTCGAGTACGCATTCGTCGGGGTGGGGGTCGGTGCGGAATCGGCCCCTCGTCCGCCGGATGATCTGCTCGAGTAGCACCGACCTGCGGGGCAGGACGGTGCGCGATAGGGGCGGTCCACGGCGGAGGGGCCGGGGGCGGGCTACCTGGCGGCGGACCGGCCCAGCAGGTCCAGCAGCGCACGGGGCCTGATGCGGCGAGCGCCGAGTGCCTCGATGCGCTGGCCGAGCTCGCGATCGGCGGTGACGACGCAGACCGCCTGCGTGCCCGCTCCCGCGATACGCTCGGCGACCTCGGCGACGATCTGAGTATCGCCGTCGCGCTCGGCCGCCACAACCTGCACCTGGCCGCCCTCGATCGCCGGGACGCGCCGGGCCTGCCCCTCGGTGACCAGCACGATCTGCGGCCACCACCGCTGCCCCGGGAGGTCGAGCAGGTCCGCGGCCACTCCGTGCCCGGCCCAGGTCTCCAGCTGTGCGAGCAGACGGGTGGTGGCGCCGGCCCGGTCGCGCCACCACCCGTCCGGGCGCGAGCCCACCACGTTCGCGGCATCGACGATCAGGGTGGCGGTGGTGGCGGCCATCGCCGCGAGCTCCGGCCAGGCGTCGGCGAACGCGGGAAGCAACGGCAGCTCAGGAACCGCGCCGAGGTCCACCCACTCGATCTGGGCGCTCTCGGAGTCGGTGACCTGCGGGTCCACCGGCCCGGCCACTCGCGCCAGGGCAGTGGTGTAGCTCCAGTCCGGGTGAGCCAGCACGCGGGTGGCCAGCAACTGCACGTGGGCCGCCGCGATCCCGGCTTCCTCCTCGGCCTCGCGCAGCGCGCCGGCGGTCGCGTCCTCGCCCCGGTGGCGGGCACCGCCGGGTATGCCCCAGGAGTCGCCGAAGTGGGTCCAGCTGGCGCGGTGCTGCAGCACCACCTGCTGCGCGGGCACCCGGTCCACCAGGAGCAGGCCAGCAGCGCCGTATGCACCCCAGTGCCGCATCCCGCACCGGCACTCGACCCACTCTTCACCCGTCACTACTTCACCGTAGCTGTCACCCGACGGCGGAGCTCACCGCGGGTAGGTCTGCGCGCCGTGCGCAGAGGTACTTTCGCGCTCGCTCCCCGCCCGCGGGTCAGGGGTGGCGGGGCGGCGCGGTGGAGCGCCGGACCTTGAGCTCAGTGGGCATCTGCAGCCGTACCGGCTCGGTGCGTCCGTCGATGCGTTCCAGCACGAGCCGGATCGCCTCCTGCCCGATGGCATAGCCCTGTTGGTCCACGCTGGTCAGGGAGATCATCGGGTGGCTGGCGATCGGGATGTCGTCAAACCCGGCAACCGACACGTCCTGGGCGTCCAGACCTGCGTGGGCGATAGCGCGCAGCGCGCCGATGGCGAGGGTGTCGTGCCCGGCGAAGATCGCGCTCGGACGGGCTTCGCTCGCCAGGAGATCGGCGACGGCGACCCGCGCGTCCTCCTCCATGTTGCCTGCGGTTCGGACCAGCTGGGGAGGGAGGCCGAGTGCGTGCATGCGCTCGGAGTAGACGCGCCGCCGGACCGCGAGCGGATCGCGGCCGGGGGACATCTCCGAGCTCCCGGGCGGTTGATACTGCATCCCGGTGGAGTCCAGGAAGGCGATCCGCCGGTGCCCGAGGTCGATGAGGTGGGACATCACCGCGTCGGTACCGCTCGCATCGTCACCGGCGATGGTGTCGTAGCGGGCTGAGATGTCGTGGTGGCCGATCATCACGATCGGAATGCGCGCGGCCAGCTGGTCGAGCCAGTCGGTGCTCACCACCGGCGCGATCGCGACGATGCCGTCCACCTGCCGGTCAGCCAGGCTCTGGATGGCCAGGTCACCCTCCTCGGGGTTGCGGATCGGCGCGATCACCAGCTGGTACTTCGTGCCGGCCAGCACGTCGGTCGCGCTCTCCGCGATCACCGAGTGGAAGTCGTTGGCGATCTGCGGGATCTCCAACCCCAGGGTGAACGTGGAGCCGCGCATCGCCCGCGCGGCGATACGCGGACGGTAGTCCAGCTGCGCGATTGCCGACTCGACCCGATCTCGCATCTGTGGTGAGACACCATAGGCGTTCCGAATGACCTTCGAGACGGCGGCACGAGAGACTCCCGCTGCCGCGGCCACGTCCTGGATGGTGGCCGCCTTGCCGCTCAACGCCTCGGCCGATCGTGGTTCTCAGACGCTGCTGAACCCGCCTCAGGCCGCTCCTGGTGCCGGCCGGCAGGTGAATGCTCAGTCATCACGACTCCGCTTCGTAGATCGGTTGACACGACCCTAAGGCAACACTATCGTGTCCGAAACATGAAAGGATTCAGTCTACAAACGTAGATCGGTTGACACGGCTCAGAGTGCCGGACCGCAGAGTGAATCCGCCGCACCGACAGTCGCCGGTACGGCCCTGCACGGGTCACGGCAGCGAACGAGAGCAGGAACGATGGTGTCCACCCAGGTCAGCGATGTCCGAGTCGAGCGGCGTCGCGACCGTGCCGTTGCCGACACACCGGCACCCAGGCTGTCCTGGACGATCTCCACCACAATCTCGGGCTGGAACCAGACCGCTGCCGAGGTCCGCTTGGACGAAGAGCAGGTCGTTCGCCTGGAGGGCGACCAGTCGGTTTTCGTCGACTGGCCATTTCCGCCCCTGGCACCACACTCGCGGCATGTTCTCGAGGTCCGCGTGTTCGGCCCCGATGGCGACGTCTCCAGCTGGAGCAGCCCCGTGGAGATGCAGAGCGGGTTTCTGGCAGACGGCGCGTGGCAGGCGCAGTTCATCGAACTCGGCAACCACACCAGGCAGGCCCAGCCGGGTCTGCTGCGGACCGAGGTCCAGATCGCGAAGGAAGTCCGGGCGGCTACGCTCTACGCGACGGCTCACGGTCTCTACCAGGTGAGCATCAACGGCAGTGACGTCGACGACTCCGTCCTCAAGCCGGGCTGGACCAGCTACCAGTACCGGCTCGAGCATGAAGCCACCGACGTCACAGCGATGCTCACCACCGGCGGCAACGCCCTGGGCATCCGCCTTGCCGGCGGATGGTTCACCGAGGAGTACGGGTTCCACGGTCAGGCCCGCCGTGTCTACGGCGATCAGCCGGCGGCCGCCGCGCAGATCCACATCGCCTACACGGACGGGACTGAGGACCTCATCACCACCGGTGCGCACTGGCGGGGTGCTGCGCTCGGAAAGGTGGAGCGCAGCGGTATCTACCAGGGTGAGCGCATCGATGCCCGTCGTGCCCTCCCCGGATGGGATGAGCCAGGTTTCGAGGACAGCGACTGGTCGGCCGTCGCCGTCCGTGAGGTGGCGACCGTCCCGGAGGCCGCCGTGGCTGAGCCGGTACGCCGGACCCAGGAGCTGCCGGTGCGCGAGGTCATCACTACTCCGGCCGGGCGCACGGTCCTGGACTTCGGCCAGAACCTCGTCGGTTGGCTGCGACTGCGGGTTCGTGGACCTCGCGGCCAGGAGATCGTCGTCCGTCACGCTGAGGTGCTCGAGCACGGCGAACTCGGGGTTCGTCCGCTGCGCCATGCGCGGGCCACCGACGAGTTCGTGCTGTCCGGAGGCGAAGACCTGTTCGAACCAGAGTTCACCTTTCACGGCTTTCGCTACGCGGAGATCGACGGCTGGCCAGGTGAGTGTGACCCTGCGGCGGTCACCGCGGTCGTGGTCGGCAGCGATATGCGCCGCACCGGGTGGTTCGAGTGTTCCGAGCCGATGGTCAATCGCCTGCACGAGAATGTCGTGTGGGGCATGCGCGGCAACTTCTTGTCGATCCCGACCGACTGTCCGCAACGGGATGAGCGGATGGGCTGGACGGGGGACATCCAGGTGTTCAGCCCGACCGCGGCCACCCTTTTCGATGCGGACGCCTTCCTTGCCGCGTGGCTGAAGGACGTCGCGGCTGAGCAAGCAGCGGCCGGGGGTGTCTGTGGGTTCGTGGTGCCCCAGGTGCTACCGGACGGAGACCAGCCGGCAGCAGCCTGGGGTGACGCAGCCACGGTGGTGCCCACCGTCCTCTTTGAGCGCTTCGCCGATCGGCGTGCGCTGGCTGATCAGTATCCGAGCATGCGCGCCTGGGTCGACGTGCTGCTGGAGCTCGCCGGTGAAGAGAAACTCTGGGAAGGCATGTTCCAGTACGGCGACTGGCTGGACCCGGACGCCCCGGCGGACCGGCCCGGAGCGGCAAAGGTCGACAGCGACATCGTGGCCAGCGCCCACCTGGTCCGGTCGACGCGGCTAGTGGCTCGAGCAGCCGCTGAGCTGGGTCACGATCAGGACGCAGACCGGTACGGCGCGCTCGCTGAGGAAGCGCGAGGCGCCTGGGTGCGTGCGTACACGACGTCCGAGGGGAGGATCGTCTCCGACGCACAGACTGCCTATGCGATGGCGATCGCCTACGAACTGGTCGACGCTGAGCTGCGCACGGTGATGGGCCACCGGCTCGCGCAGCTCGTCCGTGAGTCCGGATATCGCATGGGGACCGGCTTCGTCGGGACGCCCATCATCGCCGACGCGCTGACGACCACCGGACATCCTGAAGTGGCCGGCGCTCTGCTCCTGCAGACCGACGTCCCGTCCTGGCTGTACGCGGTCACGATGGGTGCCACGACGATCTGGGAGCGCTGGGACTCGATGCTGCCGGACGGCACCATCAACCCCGGCGAGATGACCTCCTTCAACCACTATGCCTTCGGGGCTGTCGCCGACTGGCTCTATCGCCGACTGGCCGGTCTGGGCCCGGACACGCCCGGCTACCAGCGGTTGCGGATCGCGCCGGTCCCGATCAGCGGGTTGTCCTCTGCCAACGCACGGCACGAGACGCCTTACGGACCGGCTGAGGCCGGGTGGCAGGCCTCCGACGGCCAGATCCGCATCCATGCCGTCCTGCCACCGAACACCACAGCAGTGGTCGAGCTCCCTGGTGAGGACATCATCCAGGTTGGCTCAGGCAGGCACGAGTGGTCGATTCCGGACAGGCGGGCGCAGGAGGCGCCGCAGTAGCTTCCCGCTGGTGCCGTGGGCCGCAGCAGGAGAAGCGAGCCGCGGCGGGCATGGCACCCGTTGACCGGTGGACACCGACAATCACGTTGCAGGAAAGAGGAGTACGCGATGGACAGCCCAGCAAATGTGTTGTTCGTGATGACAGACCAGCAGCGTTTCGACACCATCGCCTCCCTGGGCAATGACCGCATCCGCACGCCGAACATCGATCGTCTGGTTCGACGGGGGGTGACCTTCGACAATGCGTACTCGACCTGCCCGGTGTGTATGCCCGCCCGCTACACCATCCGGTCGGGATGCGAACCCACCCGCACGGGCGTCTTCGCCAATACAGCGGACCCGGGTACACACGAGAAGGTCGCCAAGCGGTGCGGTCCGTATCTCGCCGATCGCATGCAGAGCTTCGGTTACCGGACTTTCGGAGTAGGCAAGTTCCATACGTTGCCCTGGGATGCCGACGAAGGGTTCGAGACCCAGATGCACAGCGAAGAGCTCTATGAGTCCGCCGATCAGCGCCAGCGTGACGCCTACGCCTCATGGCTCGCTGAGGAGCACCCGGAGTACGCGTGGATCGAGGCCCTGATGGGCGAACGTACGGAAATGTACTATGCGCCGCAGATGAGCCCCCTGCCCCCGTCGCTGACGGTTGAAGCGTGGGCAGCCGACCAGGCAGCAGAGCTGATCTGCCAGTCCGACGATCGGCCCTACTTCGGGTTCGTGTCATTTATCGGACCCCATCCGCCACTGGCGCCACCGCTACCGTTCAACCGCATGTACGACCCGGACCGCATGCCCGTCCCGGTCAAGGGCGCCCTCGAGAATGATCATCTGGACCAGCAGATCCCGTGGATGAACCACGCGGTGTTTGCTGAGGATGTACCCGACTCGCTCGCTCGGACACTGACCGCCCGGTACTACGGCGAGATCTCCTACATCGACCACTGCATCGGGAGAATACTCGATGCTGTCGAGTCCCGCGCAGACGCCGACAACACGCTGATCTGTTTCTACGCCGACCACGGCGATCACATGGGCGATCATCACGCCTGGCAGAAGGAGAGCTTCTTCGAAGCCTCCACCCGCGTCCCGTTCCTGCTGAGCTGGCCAGAGCGCCTTCCCCACGAACAGGTACGCGAGGATCTGGTCTGCCTCACCGACCTCTTTGGTGTCGCGACTTCCGCGGCCGGCCGGTCCGAGCTCCGGCAGGGGGTAGACATCCTCGGCTGCCTCGAGACCGGGCGACCGGCCCGAGAGGTGCTCTTCGGATTCCACGGAGAGCCGGGCACGCGCGGATTCAAGGCGATGGTGCGCCAAGGCGATCACAAGCTGATCTGGATGGCGAACGGGGACAGCCAGCTGCTCTTCGACCTCAAGGCCGATCCGGACGAGTGCCACCCGCTAGGGGTGGAGCACTCCGCGACAGCCGCTCGCCTGTACGACCTCTTGGTAGAACAGCTCAGAGCCGAGGACCTCACGGACGCGTTTGACGGCAACTCACTCCGCACCGTGCCGTACCAGATCTGGCCCAGGGAGCGGATCTACCAGTTCGATCGGTCCCGGGGCGTCACCGGTTTTCCTGACGATCCCTCGGAGGTTCTCCAGACCGTGACCGAGGCGGGCTGGGCATGATGACCGCCGCCGTTGGCGTTCCGCACCGGCGCAGGTGTCCACATCCGGCGTCGCAGCCCCGCGGCCGAGCACGATCTGTCCCGACACGATTCAGAGGAGAATCGCCGTGAAGAGCAAGGTCGACACGCTACGCACTCGAGGGTGGCGCGCGCGGGAGGACCTGATCGGCTACCTGATGTTGCTCCCAGCCTTCGTGCCGTACCTGCTGTTCGCGATCATTCCCATCGGTTGGCTGGTGTACCACAGCTTCTTTCGCTGGAACGGATACACCGATCCGGTCTTCATCGGAGTCGACAACTTCGCCCGAGTGCTACGGGACGACCAGTGGTGGGGCTCGGTTCTGACGACGCTGATCTACGGCGGGGGCCGGCTGCTCATCGAGATCCCCGTGGGTCTGGGACTCGCCTACATCATGTTCCGCGGGATTCGTGGCGCCCATGCGCTGCGCACCTTCTACTTCCTGCCCCATGTGTTGGCCCCGGCGATCATCGGCATCATCTTCTCCTTCTTCCTTGCCGAAGTCGGCGGCCCGCTCAACCAGTTCCTGATGGGACTGGGGCTGACCGACAACGCGATCAACTTCCTAGGTGATGCGCAGAACGCCTTGCGCAGCATCATCGGCGTCGGGTCGTGGGCGAACGTCGGAATCATCATGCTGCTCTTCTTCGCTGGTCTGACGCAGATCCCCAAGGAGGTGATGGAGAGCGCCGCGCTCGAGGGCGCCGGGGAGTGGAAGCTGTTCCGGCACATCGTGCTTCCGATGCTCGCGCCGATGACCCGCATCGTCATCCTCATCACCATCATCGGCATCCTGCGCAGCTTCGACATCGTCAAGACCCTCACCGACGGCGGCCCCGCCGGCGCCACCGAGGTGATGTTCACGCATCTGTACCGCTTCTTCTTCAATCCCGACACCATCCCCCAGATCGGCTATGCGGCAGCTTTGGGGGTCGTGGCCAGCGTGATCATCGCGATCGTGGCCCTGGTGCACCTGCGGCTGTCACGGGAGGGCAAGTGATGACATCCGGACCGACCTCCCCGATCCCCACGACGAACAGGGACGCCGCGGCGGGCCTGACGCAGGACGCCACGCCGCGCCGAGTGCTCGCCGATAAGAAGAGCTCGCGGCGCCGGAAGCTCACCCGAGCACTGCTGTTCGCGGGCCTCGTGCTGCTCGCCGTGGTGATGATGACGCCGATCGCATTCTCGCTGCTGGCCTCGGTGACCCCCCTGGAGCAGCTGCTCAGCTCCAGCCTGCAGGTGATCCCGGAGACCTGGCAGTGGAGCAACTACGCCGAGGCCTGGACCCGAGGCAACTTTGGCCGGTACTTCGTCAACAGTGTGATCATCACTGCCGGAGTGGTCCTGCTGGACACGGTGGCATCGAGCATGACCGCCTATGTGCTGGCCCGGCGGCGGATGCGTGGTCAACGTGCACTCGAGGGCCTGTACATGACCACGCTGTTCATCGGCCTGACCACCGCGGTGCTCTACCCCCAGTACCGAATCGCGCAGTCCCTCGGCCTCGACAATCTGATGGGCATGACCCTGGTCGAGCTCGCCAGCGTGATGGTCGTGCACATCCTGCTGATGAAGAGCTACCTGCAGGGCCAGGGAGAGGAGATCGAGGATGCCGCCCGGATCGACGGCTGTGGCTTCTTCGGCATCTACCGCCGCATCGTGCTGCCCCTGATGACGCCGATCATCGCCACCACGGTGATCCTCGGCTTCCAGGCGTCTTGGAACAACTACCAGGTGCCCCTGACGTTCTCGCTGTCCGCGCCGGAGCTACGCACCCTGGTGGTCGGCGTCAACGCCCTGCAGTACGACGCCGTCGAAGGTCTGGCGAACTACAACACCGTCCTTGCCGGCGCGAACATCGCCCTGATCCCCATCATCGTGGTGTTCGTCTTCCTCCAGCGCTACTTCGTGCGGGGCTGGACCGAAGGGGCGGTGAAGGGCTGATGCTGGTCATTGCAAGCACCGGCATCTTCCGCGCGGTCGACGTCGTCTGGGCCTACGCACGGCTCGGGCTGCTCTGGTGGCTGGGCTGCCTGCCTGTGCTGACCGCACCGGCAGCCACGATCTGGCTGGTGCACGCCGTGCGCAGACAGACTGTCGGCGACGCGGGCGAGGGCGCGCGCGAGGTGGGCCGGTACATCGTGGCGCGCACGTGGCCCGCGCTGCGGTTGGCGCTGATTCACCTCGCCGTCGGTGTCTACTTCCTGGTGAGCCTGAACAGGTGCGGTACCGGATGGGCCGGCCGGCCAGGCGATCCGCGTTGTCGTGTTCTCCGTCCTCGCCACCTGGTTGCTCACCGCCCCCTGGTCCTTCCTGCTGCTGGAGCGCCGGTCCCGCGGGGCATGGGATGCGATCCGCACCTCGTACCTGTGCGCACTGCGCCGACCCGCGGCAGCCACCCTCACCCTGGCGTCGCTGCTTGCCGGCGCTGCCCTCCTCTGGCTCATGCCAGCACCGGTCGCCCTGCTGGCGGCCCTGGTGGCGCCGCCAGTGATGGCGCAGGTTCCGCTGCGCTGCCTCGCAACTGTCCAAGAGAAGTATCTCGATGAGTAAGAGAAGAGGACTGAGTCAGATGACACCGAAGAGATCGAAGGGCGATCCGTACAGCGAGTGTGGTGGTGGCGGCATCGATGCTGCTGGCCGCCTGCGGTGGTAGCGACGACGGCGGAGGCGATGGCGATACGACCGTCGTCACCGTCTGGGACCGAGCGGGCGCGGAGGCCGATGTCCGCGCGCCGTTCTTCGAGGAATGGAACGAGACGGAGGGTGCCGATCTCGGCATCGAGGTCGAGTACGTCCCCCAGGCGATCGACCGGTACGAGGAACTGATCAATCAGGGCTTCCAGACTGGCCGGGCACCGGACATCTTTCACGGCCCGAGCTCACAGATCGGCGCCTATGTGGCCGCCGGCTGGGTCGCTCCCCTTGACGGCCTGATCGCTGAGGAAACCCTGGCCTCGGCCGAGCAGTTCCTGCCGGACACGAGTGAGCTGGTCTGGGGCGGCCAGCCGTATGCGATCCCGACCACCACGTTCTCGAACCGACTGATGATCAATCGTGCGGTGTTCGAGGAAGCGGGTCTCGATCCAGATGACCCGCCTCAGACGTTCTCCGAGGTGGAGGAGGCATCGCAGCAGATCGCGGAGAACAGCGGTGGCGAGGTGTACGGAACCGCCCTGCCGATTGCGTGGGTGGGCTTCCGGGACTGGTTCGTCGACCTGCACGTGATGGCATCCAACCCGGACCTGACACAGAATGGTCTGTTCAACATCGCCACCGGCGAGTTCGAGTCGCAGCAATACCAAGAGGTGATGGAGCACTACCGGACGCTCCTCGAGGAGGGTTGGGCGTTCCCGGGTGCCTCCACGATGGACATCTCCGGCGCAGTCTCCGCATTCGCCGAGGGTGAAGTCGGCATGCTGATGGGCAGTTCGGGCACGACGTCGGCAGTACACGCGCTGAATGCCGACATCGATCTCGCCGCCGGACCGATCCCGGTCGCCGACGGCACAGAACTGGTGCGTTCCCCGATGAACGCGGGCTTCCCGTACTCGATCTCCTCGACCGCCGAGGACCAGGAGGCCGCGGCCACGGTCCTCGAAGTGATCGCGGGTACCGAGATGCAGTCCGCGCTGGCCGAGGGCGGCGTGCCGCCAGCCAGTCAGGACGCCTGGGAGGTTGCGGTCGAAGCAAACCCGCTCCTCGAGGAGTTCACCATCAACGAGACCGACGAGCAGTGGCCGAAGAAGCCGGGCGGGGTCATTCCCGTCGAGGGTGCAACCGCGACGGAGGCCATCGAGCAAATTCTGCTGGAGCCGTCGACTGACATCGCCACCGAGCTCGACGCACTTCAGCAGCGCTACCAGGAAGCCTGGGACCGCGGGATCGAGCAGGAACTCTTCGACCCGGAAGAGTTCATGCGGTGAGCCGTCGTGGGGCCCGCCCCTGGGTGGGCCTCACGGGGACCGGTCGCTCGCGACGTCGGTCGGCAGGTTCCTGGTCGATGTCCTCGGCCTCCGCGGCGCCGGTCAGGTCAGTCGGCTGCGTCCTCGGCCGCGTCGATCTGGCAGATCACCGTGCCGGCGCTGACCGTCTCGCCGACACCGGCGGACAGTCCGTGGATGCGGCCGGCGCGGTGCGCCACCAGCGGCTGTTCCATCTTCATCGCCTCCAGCACGACTACCAGGTCGCCCTCGGCGATCAGCTCACCGTCGGCCACAGCGACTTTGACGATCGTGCCCTGCATCGGCGAGGCCAGCCCGTTGCCACCGGAAGCGCCGGCCGCCGTGCGGCCACCGTTGCGGCGAGAGGGTTTGCTCTTCGACTTGCTGCGGCCACCGCTGCCCATGCTCAGCCCGGCCGGCAGCACGACCTCCAGGCGCTTACCGCCCACCTCGACCACCACGCGCTCCATGGCCTCCTCGGCCGAAGCGGCGGGTGCCGGAACAGGCGCAGGGGTGGCTGCGCCGTCGGCATAGGAGGCGAGCCGCTCGGCGAACTCGCTCTCGATCCAGGTGGTGTACACGCCGAAGCTGGCGGCCTCGGTGGCCGCGAAGTCTTCATCGCCGAGCACTGCGCGGAAGAACGGCAGCACCGTGGGGATCCCGGTGACTTCGGTCTCGGCCATCGCCCGCCGGGCCCGCTGGATCGCCTCGGTGCGGGTGGCACCGGTGACGATCACCTTGGCGAGCATCGAGTCGAACGCACCGGAGATCACGTCCCCGGCGTTGACCCCGGAGTCGATCCGCACACCGGGGCCTCCCGGCCAGCGCAGCGTGCCGATCGTGCCGGGGGAGGGCAGGAACCCGCGATGAGGGTCCTCGCCGTTCATCCGGAACTCGATCGAGTGCCCGCGAGTGGTCACCTCGGTGTACCCCAGTGGCTCACCGGCGGCGATCCGGAACTGCTCGCGGACCAGGTCGATCCCGGCGACCTCCTCGGTCACGCAGTGCTCCACCTGCAGCCGTGTGTTCACCTCGAGGAAGGAGATGGTGCCGTCGGCGCCGATGAGGAACTCACAGGTACCTGCGCCGCGGTAGCCGGCGGCGGCCAGGATCGCCTGGGAGGCCTCGCGCAGCTGAGTGTCCTGCTCCTGCGTGAGGAACGGTGCCGGGGCCTCTTCCACCAGCTTCTGGTGGCGCCGCTGCAGCGAGCAGTCTCGGGTGGAGACCACCACCACGGTGCCGAAGTCGTCGGCCAGGCACTGCGTCTCCACGTGCCGGGGGCGGTCGAGGAACCGCTCCACGAAGCACTCCCCGCGGCCGAACGCCGCCGTTGCCTCGCGAACAGCGGATTCGTAGAGGTCGTCGATCTCGTCGCTGGTCCGCGCTACTTTCAGCCCGCGACCGCCGCCACCGAACGCTGCCTTGATCGCCACCGGCAGTCCGTGCTCCGCGGCGAAGGCGTGCACCTCCTCCGCTCCGGTGACCGGTTCGGGGGTGCCGGCCACCAGAGGCGCACCGGCACGCTCGGCGATGTGCCGGGCACTGACCTTGTCCCCGAGGGCCTCGATCGCCTCCGGCGGGGGACCCACCCAGGTCAGGCCCGCGGCGATCATGGCACGGGCGAACTCGGCGTTCTCAGCGAGGAACCCGTAGCCGGGGTGCACAGCGTCGGCACCGGCTCGGCGGGCTACATCGAGGATCTTGTTGATGTCCAGGTAGGTCTCCGCGGCACGCGAACCGTGCAGCGCGTAGGCCTCGTCGGCCAGTGCGGCGTGCAGTGCCTCCCGGTCCGGGTCGGCGTACACCGCCACCGATGTCAGACCGGCGTCCCGGCAGGCGCGGACGATCCGGACAGCGATCTCGCCCCGATTGGCGATGAGCACTTTGCGCACCGGACGGACTGCTGGTTGCGGCGCCGCGCTCGTCGACATGCACTCTCCTCGAAGTTCTTTGGGGCCCGTGCACCGTGGGGTGAGCCGGGACGGTGACACACACGGCGTCGGTCCACGCTAATACCGCGATGCCCTTCGGGCCCAACCACCGCACCGGGTGCCGGAGAAGTCTGTACGCCCTGGCAACCCGACCCGGCTCAGTTTGTAGGTTTCCTACAAGGACGAGCCCGGCATGGCGCATCCGGACCCGTCTGCCGTAGTCCAGGTCACACAAAGCCGAGTAGGTGCCGTGCGGCGCGGCTGGCGGCGCCCGCCCGGCACCCAGCGGGGCCGGCGCCCGCGCCCGCGCCGGACGGTCAGGGCCGGACCTTCGGCTCAGGCAACGGCGGCGGAGCGGCCGCCGGAGCCTGCTCCAGTCGAGCCAGCGCCTCGGTAATCGCGCGGTCCAGCTGCGGGTCCGCGTCGCTGAACAGGTCCGCCGGCGTGTGCACCACCTCGATGTCCGGATCCACACCGTAGTTCTCCACGCCCCAGCCCTTGCCCTGCATCCAGGTGGCGTACCGGGGTTGGGTCACCTCGGTACCGTCCACGAGGTCATAGCGGCCGTCGATGCCGACCACACCACCCCAGGTGCGCACGCCGACCACCGGTCCCACGCCCAACGCCTGGGCAGCGGCGTTGACGATGTCCCCGTCGGAGCCGGAGTACTCGTTCGCCACCAGCACCACCGGCCCGCGCGGAGCGCTGTCCGGGTAGGCGGCGGGCCGGTCCTCGTACCGGGTGCGGCTCCAGCTGATCACCCGGGCGGCGAGCTTGCCGATCACCAGCTGAGAGGTGTGCCCACCGCGGTTGTACCGCACATCGGCAATGATGCCTTCGGCGTGGCTGGCGCTGCGCAGGTCCCGGTGCAGCTGGGCCCAGCCGGCGCTCATCATGTCCGGTACGTGCAGGTATCCCAACCGACCCTGGCTGGCGGACCGCACGTACTCCCGGCGCGAACGCACCCAGTCCTGGTAGCGCAGGGCTTCCTCGTCGGCCAGCGGCACCACGACCACCCGGCGGTCGGCGCCGTCGCGCCGCAGGGTCAGCTCCACCGGCTTGTCCGCGGCCCCCACCAGCTGCCGCCCCGGGCCGGCCACCGGGTCCACGGCGATCCCGTCCACCGCCACGATCAGGTCGCCGGGGCGGGCTCCCACCCCGGCGGCGAGCAGGGGGGAGCGCGCGCCCGGGTCGCTGGACTCGCCGGGCAGGATCCGTTCGATCCGCCAACCGTCCTTGGCGGGCGCCAGGTCCGCGCCGAGCAGCCCGAGGCGGCGGGCGGCATCACCCGGCGGATCGGCCGGCATCACATAGGCGTGCGAGGTGTTCAGCTCCGCGACCGTCTCCCAGAGCAGATCCACCAGGTCGTCGTGGCTGCGCACCTGATCCACCACCGGGCGCCACCGCTCGGTGACCGCAGCGAAGTCCACCCCGTCCATGTCCGCGCGCCAGAAGTGCTCCGCCATCAGCCGGGTGGTCTCGGCGAACATCTGCTGCCACTCTGCCGCCGGGTCCAGGTCGAACCGCAGCCGGCCGGTGTCCACGGTCACCACGGCGGAGTCGCCACCCTCGGCGGGCTTGCGGGTGGCCGGCGTGAGCGTGACCTCCTTCTCGTGCAGCACCACCAGCTGCTGCCCGTCACCGGAGACGGCGTAGGAGTCCGCCTTGGCCACGATCGTGGTGACCTCGTGGTCGGCGAAGGACCAGCGCTGCACCACATCCGTGGCGGGTTCACCGCTGACTCCCGCGCGCCGCGATCCGAGCACGCCCACTTCCTCGGCGGCCTTGATCCAGAGCACCCCACCGGAGGCGGCCTTCAGGTCGCGGTAGCTGGCGGAGGGCACCGGGAACGGCATGATCCGCTGCTCGGCGTCCGTGGCGTCCAGCTCCGGGCTGGCGACGGCGGAGCTCGCCGGGGTCTGGTCACCAGCACCGTGCTCCGGGGTCGTCGCCGCGGGCGCCCGGCCGGTCACGCTCGGTCCGAACGGTGCCGGTTCCCGGGCCGCGATCGGGATCAGCCAGGGCCGGGTGGCGCCGGTGAAGGACAGATCGAACGCCTGGGTGTCGTACTCCGGGTCCAGGGTCCGGTCGGAGAGGAACACCACGAACTTGCCGTCGTCGGTGACCGCCGGGCAACGGTCGTGGAACTGGCCGCTGGTCAGCGCCACCGGCTCCCCGCCGTGGCGGGTGTCCAGCACCATCACCCGGTGCTGGCTGCTCTCGGCATCGGTGGGCTCGGACCAGAGGAGGTAGCGCCCGTCCGGGGAGAACACCGGGCCCATCGGCTCCCCATAGCTGGACCGGGTGACATCCTGGACCACCGGGGCTGCGCCGTCGTTGGCCAGCTCGATCAGCCGCACCGAGCCATCGTGGGAGATCGCCGCCAGGCGATTCCCGGCCGGGTCGGAGGCCAGGTGCAGCACGCGTCCCAGCTGCCCGCTGAGCATCCGGTGCGCAGGCGCCGAGCCGTCGATGGTGTGCACCTCCAGGGTGTCCGCACCCTCGGCGTCGGTGGCCAGTACCACCCGTCCGGTTCGGCCGAGCAGCACCGGTTCGCGCACCCGCACCCCGGATTCGGCCGCCAGCGCCCGGGCCGGGCCGTCGCGGTGGGTCAGCCAGAACGCCTTCCCGCGCCAGTTGACCACGCTGGCGGTGCCGGTGTGGTCCGGGGCCAGCGCCTCCAGCCGGACGGTCGGGTCGAGAGCGACCGGCGCCGGCGTGCTGCCGGGCAGGGTGATCGGGAGCATGCGCGGCTGCGCATGGAGATCCTCGAGCAGCCAGATCCGGCCGCGGCTGTGCCAGGTGAGGCGGGTGCCGTCCGTGCTGGCATCGCGCACGTACCCCTGTTCCGGGCCCTGATGGGTGATCTGCCGCGGCTCGCCCACGCCCGGTGTCTCCCACAGCCACAGGTTCGCCTGTTCATCGGCGCGGTCCGGGAACCCGGCGGCCCGGTCGGAGACGAACGCCAGAGCATCGCCCAGCCAGAGCGGGTTGACCAGCGCGGCTCGCTCCTCGGGCAACAGGCGCTGCCAGTCCCCGTCGCCGGTGCGGTCCAGCCACAGTCGGGAGGCGGTCCCGCCGCGGTAGCGCTTCCAGATGGCGGGCCCGCGGGAGTTGAAGGTGCTCAGCGCGATCGCGCCGCCAGCGTGGATGGCCAGGCTACCGGCGGCACCGATCTGCAGCCGCTGCCAGGTGCCGTCGGTGCGCACGGCCTTGACCACCGTGTGCCGGATGCTCGCCTCCCCGGCGTTCGAAGCGACCAGCACCGTGTGTTCGTCCGCCCAGCCGAGCACGATCATCACCGAGCCGGCCCACCAGGTCAGCCGGACCGGCCGACCCGACTCGATGTCGGTGAGCATCAGCTCCGGGTGGCCGCCCGCATGCGAGACGTAGGCGAGTCGCTGCCCGTCCGGGGAGAACCGGGGCGTACGGGCCGGGGCACGGTCGTGGGTCAGCCGCCAGGCGCGGCCACCGGAGACGGGGGCGAGCCAGATATCGTCGACGGCGACGAAGGTGACCAGCTCGGCATGGACATCGGGATCACGCAGGTAGGCGGAAGTCACCTCGTCAACAGTACTGCCGGGTGTCGAGCCCATTCCTGGTGCTCGGTGGTGGTGGCGCAGTCGGCCCGCCGCTGGCAGAGCTCACGGATCCACGCTGATCGGGTGCGTGAGACCGGGTGCGGGTCGATGCCTCCACAGGTCGACCCAGGTCAGGCCCACCTGGCCGAGCAGGTCGCGCAGCAGCGGCAGACTGATCCCCATAACCCCGTGGTGATCGCCCTCGATGCGGCGGATGAACGCCCCGCCGTAGCCGTCGATGGTGAACGCCCCGGCCACCTCCAGCGGCTCGTCGGTGGCGATGTAGGCCTCGATCTCGGCGTCGGTGATCTCGGCGAAGTCCACCGTAGTGTGCGAGGTGGCGCCCGCCTCGCAGGAGGCGGTGATCAGGTGGTGACCGGTGTGCAGTACTCCGGAGCGGCCCCGGATCCGCTGCCAGCGCTCGCGGGCGCGCTCCGGGGTGTGCGGCTTGCCGAGCGCTTCGCCGTCGACTTCGAGTAGCGAGTCGCAGCCGAGTACTGCGGTGGGCCCATCGGCGGGGAAAGCGGCGGGTAGCGGAGCACCGCCGTCAGTGGGCCCTTCAGTCGCAGCAAAGATCTCGGCGGCGACCTTCTCCGCCTTCGCCCGCGCGAGCAGTTGCACGGACTCGGCCACAGAGATCGGCCCGTGGGCGGCGGTGTGCGCGGCGGTCAGCGCCTCCTCATCCACGTCCGCCACCTGGATGATCGGGTCCACCCCGGCACCGCGCAGCAGTCCGGCGCGGGCAGGGGAGGCGGAGGCGAGGATCAGACGGGGACGCATAGTGGGCACGGGGCGACCGTAACCGGTTCGCCGGTGGGGTGGCGATCTCTGATCGTGATCGGAGCAGCCGGTGTCCGGCTCACGTCAACAACTCGGCACTGCAGCCGATCAGCCGGTAGGTCGCCAGGGCGTGGCGGCCGGGCGAACACTCGGTCCAGATAGATGGCGACGAGGTCGGCCGGTGCGCGGTGGGGTGCTGGGTCAGGGCAGCAGAGCGGCGCGCAGCGTGTCCAGGCCGACCGAGCCGACGTCCAGCGCGCGGCGGTGGAAGGCAGCCAGGTCGAAGCCGGCGCCTTCGCGGGCCTTGGTCTCGTCCCGCAGCTGCTCCCAGAGCCGTTGGCCGACCTTGTACGAGGGCGCCTGCCCGGGCCAGCCCAGGTACCGGTTCAGCTCGAACGCGAGGAACCCCTCGGCCATGTTCGCGTTCGCGGTCAGGAACGGCCAGGCCTTCGCCGCGTCCCAGGTGCCGCCGCCCCACTCCGGCGGGCAGGGCTTGCCCAGGTGCACGCCGATGTCGATCACCACCCGGGCGGCGCGCAGGCGCTGCCCGTCGAGCATGCCCATCAGGTCACCGGGGTCGTCGAGGAAGCCGAGGTCCTTCATCAGCCGCTCGGCATACAGCGCCCAGCCCTCGCCGTGCCCGCTCACCCAGCAGGCCAGCCGGCGCCAGGTGTTCAGCAGCTCGGCGCGGTAGATGGTCTGACCGAGCTGCAGGTGATGTCCGGGTACGCCTTCGTGGTAGACCGTGGTGGTCTCCCGCCAGGTGTTGAACTCGGTGACCTCCGCTGGCACCGCCCACCACATCCGTCCGGGCCGGGAGAAGTCTGCGCTCGGCGGGGTGTAGTAGATCCCGCCCGAGGTGGTCGGGGCGATCTTGCACTCGATCGTGCGCACCGGGTCCGGGATGTCGAAATGCGTGCCGGCCATCGCCGCCAGGGCCGCATCGGCGGTGGTCTGCATCCACTCCTGCAGCGCCTGGGTGCCGTGCAGGGTGCGGGCCGGGTCCGCGTCCAGGTCCGCCATCGCCTGCTCGACGCTCGCCCCAGGCCCGGAGATCTGTGCGGCGGCCTGCTCCTGTTCGGCGGTGATCGCGGCCAGCTCGGCCAGCCCCCACTCGTACGTCTCGTCCAGATCCACCTCGGCACCGATGTGCATCCGGGAGAACCGGGTGTACCGCTCCCGGCCAGCAGCGTCGTCGGCCGGTGCCTGGGGGGCCAGCTCACGCAGTGCATCTGCGAGCCGGGCGTACCCGCTTGCCGCGCTCTGTGCGCCTGTGCTCAGTGCCGTGGTGACCGATTTGCTCACCGGTTTGCCGTCCACGCTTGCTCCGGCGGCGAAGGTGCGCCAGAACGAGTCCGGCCCGGCCAGCTGTTCAGCCTCGGCGATGCACGCCTCGACCTGCCGGATCGGCGCCACCTGGCCCCGTTCGGCGGCCACCTGCAGCGACTCGATGTACCCCGCCAGGGCTTGCGGGACCGCCTCCATCCGCGCCGCGATCGTCTCCCACTGCTCCGGGGTGTCGGTGGGCATCAGGTCGAACACCTCGCGCACGTGCTGCACCGGTGAGGCGATCACGTTCAGGTCCGCCAGGTCCTCCCCGGCCTCGGCCAGCTCGATCTCCAGCCCGATCCGCTCGCGCATCGCGTGCTGGGTGATGCGGTCGGTCTCGTCCACCGGGGTGATCTCGGCCAGGTCGGAGAGCACCCGTCGTGCGGCGTCGGTGCCGGCCTGATACCCGCCGGGGGAGAAGTCGTCGAGCTGGTCCTCGGCGCCGGGAAGCCCGATCGCGGTGGCTGTCATCGGGCTCAGCCGGGTGAGCGTGGCGACGTACTCGTCGGCGAGGACATCGGTGGGGGTGGGAGTGCGGGGCGTCGATGCGTGGCTCACCCGCCGACCCTAACCGGCACTCCGGCAGTCGGCACCTGGTTCCTGCTGCCGGCCGGCTCGCGTCCGATACGGCGAGCGTGGTCAGGAACGCCGACCGACGAGCGATCCACGACATGGTGAACGCGAGAGCGTGTGCCCCGGTGCTCCTCGGTGGCCCGGTCAACCGGCCACACCGTGAGCTCGGTGGTGGCCGGTTGACGGAGCGCCGCAGCCTCGCCTACTGTCAGAACAGCTCACAGATGGGACACTGTCCCAGTCTACGGGACAGAAGGAGTTCAATGATGCACGCAGGTAATGACGCTTCGGCCGTGCCTTCGCCGGGTGGAACCCGCACACACAACCGCAACACCGTGATCGCGAGCATGCTCGGCTCGGTGGTGGAGTGGTACGACTTCTTCCTCTACGGGACGATGGCGGCGCTGGTCTTCAATAAGCAGTTCTTCCCCGAGTTCGACCCGCTGATCGGCACGATGGTCGCCTTCGCGACCTTCGCTGCTGGGTTCATCACGCGACCGATCGGCGGGGTCATCTTCGGTCACTTCGGCGATCGCATCGGCCGGAAGAAGATCCTGGTCATCACCATGCTCATCATGGGCGGGTCGACGTTCCTGATGGGTACTCTCCCGACCTATGAGCAGATCGGCGTCCTGGCGCCGATCTTGCTGCTCGTACTGCGGATGCTGCAGGGAATCGGCCTCGGTGGCGAATGGGGCGGGGCAGCGGTCCTGACCTTCGAGCACGCGCCACGCGGCAAGCGCGGGCTGTTCTCCTCCTGGCCACAGACGGGTGTGCCACTGGGCTTGTTGCTCTCGACCCTGGCGGTGAACCTGGTCAGCCTCCCCGGGGACGAGGCGTTGCAGTCGTGGACCTGGCGAATCCCGTTCCTGGCGAGCATCCTCCTGGTCGTCGTAGGTCTGCTGGTGCGACTGAAGGTCCAGGAGCCGCAGTCCTTCCGGGACATGGTGGCCACGGACACCCGAGCCAAGGTGCCGATGTTTGAGGTGCTCCGGAACTACCCGAAACAGATCATTCTCGGTATCGGCGCGCGCTTCAGTGAGAGCATCACGTTCAATGTCTACAACGCCTTCATCGTCACCTACACCACCACGGTGCTGGGCCTGGACAACAGCTACGCGCTCAATGCGCTGCTGATCGCGAGCGTGATCGGCTTCGTCATCATCCCGGTGGCGGGCAAGATGTCCGACCGGTTCGGTCGTCGGCCGATCTTCGGTGCGGGAGCACTCGTGGCGCTCGTCACGGCGTTCCCCGCCTTCATGCTGATCGACACCGGAGTACAGCAATTGATCTGGGTGGCGGTCGTGCTCGGTTGGTCGCTCGGTGCCTGCACGATGTTCGGCGCTGAAGCGGCAACCTTCGCGGAGCTGTTCCCCGCGCGAGTGCGCTACACCGGTATGTCCATCGTGTACCAGTTCGGCGTGCTGCCCTCCGGTGCCGTGGCGCCGGCCCTGTCGGTATGGCTCGTCTCCGTCACCGGATCGGCCTGGCCGGTGGCGGTGTATGTGATGGCGGCCGCGGCTATCGCGCTCGTCTCGTTGTACTTCCTGCGAGAGACCGCGCACGAGGAGATCGACACCGAGCTACGGGCCAGGGCTGAAGAGTTGCGCATCACCGCTCGCGCCGACCACTGACCCGCACCACCAGAAGGGATGGAACACCGATGACTCACACGCGGCCCAACATCGTCCTGATCCTCACCGACGACATGGGCTTCTCCGATATTGGCTGCTTCGGCGGGGAGATCGAGACACCGAACATCGATCAGCTCGCAGCGACGGGCGTCTCGCTCACGCAGTTCTACAACACGGCCCGGTGCAGCCCCTCCCGTGCCTCGCTGCTGACCGGACTGCACCCGCACCAGACCGGGATCGGCATCCTCAACTACGACGACTCACCCGAGGGCTATCCCGGTGACCTGAACGACCGGTGCGTCACGATCGCCGAGGCGCTCAAGCCAGCGGGCTATCGGAACTACCTCGCCGGCAAGTGGCACGTCGCCAGGGACATCCACACGCCGTCTCGCTCCTGGCCGACCCGCCGCGGCTTCGACGAGTTCTACGGCACGCTGGAAGGTGCCGGCAGCTACTTCCTGCCCCGAACTCTGACTCGCGATGAGAACAACATCGAGCATGAGGCGGCCGCGGACCCGGGCTACTACTACACCGACGCGATCAGTGACAACGCCGTCGAGTTCGTCCGTCGGCACGGCGCGGAGCACGCCGAGGACCCGTTCTTCCTCTATGTCGGCTATACGGCTCCGCACTGGCCGTTGCACGCCCTGGAGGAGGATGTTCGCAAGTATCTCGGTCGATTCGATGCTGGCTGGGACGAGCTACGCCGCGCGCGGTTACGCCGCCTCGTCGACGCGGGCATCATCGACGAGACCTGGCCCCTCACCGACCGGGACCCGCGCGTACCCGCCTGGGAAGACGTCGCCGACCAGGGGTGGGAGGCACGCCGGATGGCTGTGTATGCGGCGATGATCGACCGGATGGACCAGGGAGTAGGTCGGATCCTCGGCGAGCTCGACGCACAAGGGATCAGCGACGACACGATCGTGCTCTTCCTCTCCGACAACGGCGGGTGCGCCGAGGAGATGCCCGTGGAGACCGCCAAGGATTTTGTCACCACGTACGTCAGCTTCGACGCTCAGACCCGCGACGGCCGCGAGGTACACGCTGGCAACGACCCGAGCATCGAGCCGGGGGGTGAGGACAGCTACACCACCTACGGCCGGTCGTGGGCGAACCTTTCGAACACACCCTTTCGCGAGTACAAGCATTGGATCCACGAAGGCGGAAACGCCACTCCACTGATTGTGAACTGGCCGGCCGGACTACCGCGTGGTGTGCAGCGCGAGCAGCCGCACCAGCTCCCCGATGTGATGGCGACCTTGTTGGACGCGGCAGGTGTGGAGTACCCCGCCGCCGGCCCCCAGGGCACGCCATTACCGCTGGAAGGAGTCAGCATGCTGCCGACGCTGCAGGCGGGAGCCACCGATGCTGACCGGCTGCTGTACTGGGAGCACGAGGGCAACTGTGGTGTGCGCCGCGGGCAGTGGAAGCTGGTGAAGAAGCACGCTCAGCCGTGGGAGTTGTATGACCTGGTTGCTGACCGCACCGAGCTCGACGACAAGGTCGCGGAGCATCCGCAGATCGTCGCCGAACTGAGCGCCGCGTACACCGCGTGGGCGCAACGATGCGGAGTTGTCCCTCGCGAGCAGATCCTCGACCTGTACGCGGCACGGGGTGGCGGCCTCCCGTCCGAGTGAGGGTCGACTCCGTGACGGCGGTGGCAGATACACTGCCGCGCATGGAGGCCGGCCGGGACAACGCGATCACCAAGGCTGTGCATGTGCTGAGTGCTCTGCGCACCTTGGCCGACGGGGGTAGCGCCCGGGAGCTCGCAGCGACCACCGGGGTCCCCCGCAGTACGACCCAGCGAATCCTGACCACCCTGGAGGCGACGGGGATGGTCATCCAGGACCTGCAGACCCAGCGTTACCGCGTTGGCCCGCAGGCACTGTTGATCGGTCTCGGCTACAACGGGGCGACCACGCTGTTGAACGAGGCTCGTCCACAGATGGTCGCCTTGCGTGATGAGACGGGTGAGACTGTCGGGATCTCGATTGCCGCTGGGACGGCGCGGGTGTTCATCGATGAGGTGCAGAGCACCCATGGGCTCCGCTTCGCCTCCGAGCTCGGCAGGATGTACCCGCTCTGGTCTGGGGCCAACGGCCGAGTGCTGCTCAGCGGGATGACGGAGGCTGAGGTCGAGCGGGCGCTGGGCTCGCGGGAGTACGACGCCGCAGTGCAGAACCCGCTCTCCGTTGAGGAGACGCGGGACCGACTCGCACAAATCCGTCGGGACGGCTACGCCGAGGCCGCGGACGAGGCGATCGGCGGCATCAGTTCGTTGGCAGTTCCGATCAACGATGGTTCTGGGCGGGTTCTGGCCGCTCTCTCGGTCTCCGGTCCGTCCGAGCGGCTGGCCGGTGCACGCGCCGAGGGCACCCTGCCGCGGCTTCTCGCCGCCGGCGAGGCGATCTCCGCACGGTTGGGTGGAACCCGGATGAGATGATCCGCCCCCGGTCAGCAGCCCAGCGCACGCCCCAGGTACCCGCAACGGGCGGCAACTGAGAGCAACTACTGACGCTGCGCCGTCGGGCATGGCCAGACTGGACGGAATCTGCGCCCCTGACTCGAAGGAGATGACCATGGCCCGCATCGGTGTCCAGCTGATGACCGTGCGCGAGAAGGTGACCGAGCTCGGCGTGGCTGAGGTGTTGCGCCGCCTGGCCGCCGCGGGACTGCCGGTGATCGAGGTCTCCCAGGTGGCGATGACCGAGGAGAACGTGGCCGCGATGGTGCGTGCCCGGGGCGAGCATGGCGTCGAGTTCGGCGCGCTGTCCGGCACGATGGAGGCCGCCCGGCCCGGGGCGAACCCCTCCCTGGTCGAGGAGTACGACGACGTCGTGGCCCAGTGCCGTAGTCTCGGCGCCTCGCGTGTGCGGATCGGCATGATGCCGCTGACGGCGATGCGCGACCTGGACTCCATCCTCGCCTTCTGCCGGGCTGCTGAAGAGACGGCACAGCGGCTCGCCGAGGACGGTATCCAGCTCTCCTATCACCACCACCATGTGGAGTTCGCCCGCATCGGCGGACGCCAGGTGATGGACCTGATCAACGACGAGGCGCCGTCGCTGGCCTGGGAGATCGACGTGCACTGGGTGGCTCGCGGCGGCGCGGACCCAGTGCGCACGCTGCAACGGTTCGCACCCAGAGTGGACCTGGTGCACCTGAAGGACTTCCGCCTCACCCTGCCACCGGCCGAGGTGATCGACGCCGCGGCCGCCGGCGACCGCGAAGCGTTCGGGCAGTTCTGGGGCAACCCGGTGCAGTTCGCCGAGGTCGGCTCCGGGAACCTGGAGTGGGGCCCGATCGTGGAAGCCGGAATTGCCGCCGGCGCCGAGTATCTGTTCATCGAGCAGGACAGCACCTACGGCCGGGATCCGTTCGAGGCGCTCGCCGCCTCTCGGGCCGCGCTGGTGGAGCTGGGCTACGCCTCGATGCTGTGAGAAGCACGATGGGGAGTCCTTCCCATTGAGTTGGACGGCCCGCGGCTCGTAGAGTCAGCAGCATGAGTCAAGACGCGGGGGCCCAGTTCGCGGCCTTGCACGAGCAGATCCAGCGGAGCTTGGCGGACGCGATGGCGGCGTCCGATGAGTACACCGCGGAAGAACCAGCGAAGACCGGCACCGGCCGGTCCGAACGTGGTGAGGCCACGGTCACCGTGGACGGCAAGGGATTGCTCCGCGCTGTCCAGTTCGACCATGCCGTCGCAGACCTGGATGCCGAGGAGCTGCGGACGGTCACCATGGACGCCCTGCAGGCGGCGCAGGAGAAGGTGCGCCCGCCGAGCAGTGGACGGTCCCCGGCCGCTGCGCTCCATGACAGTACGGTCGCCGACCAGTTGGACGCGATCTTCACCGAGATGAAGGGACAGGCATGAGCGACGCAGTAGAGGTGGAGCTGAGCGCGCTGACCGGAGGCTGTTCCGAGCTGCAGGGGATTCGCGGCGGGTTCGGCGACATCCTGGAAGCAGCGAATGTGAGCAACGGCCTCGCACCCCTCTCGTTCGGCATCCTGTGTTCGTTCTTCACCCCGCCGGCCCAGCTGGTGCAGGGGATCGAGATCGCTGCGCTGAAACGTACTGGCCCAGGGCATCGAGAAGACTGCCCAGGCAGTAGAGCAGTGCCACACCGACTATGTGCAGGTGGATGACGATGCCGCCCGCCGCTACACCAAGCTGGCGCAGAACGACGCCGGTCAGAGCTGGCAGGGTCTTCCGGGCGGCGCGGTGAGCGTCTGATGAACGATCTGATCGCCGTCGATGGAACGGAGATCGCGCACCAGTTTTTCGCCAGCGTCGAAGATCCTTCCACGATGCTCGGGTACGTGCCCGTGGTCGGGGACGTCGTCGGGTACGCCCAGGCGCTCGGCAATGGTGACTGGGCAGGGGCCATACTCAGTGGAGGCGCCGCCGTGGTCGGTGCCGTCACGGCCGCCGTCGACCCGCTCGGTACGCTGCTCTCCTCTTGCGCTGCGTTCCTGATCGACTACATGCCGCCGTTGCCGCAGATGCTGGATGCGTTGGCCGGTAACCCCGCGCTGGTGCAGAGCATCGGTGAGACCTGGACCAACGTGGCCGGTGCGCTGACCGAACGCGCCGCAGAGTTGAAGGCGGCGATGGCGCAGATGCTGAGCAACTGGCGGGGGGCCGCGGCCGATGCTTACAAGGCCCGGATGGAGTTCCTCATCGGGATGACCACCGCGCTCTCGGCGGGCGCGATGGGTATCGGCGCAGGTTTCATGGTGGCCAGCGTGGTGGTGGAGATTGTCCGGACGATCACCCGTGACATCATCGCCGACCTGGTCGGGCGTCTGATCGCCTACATCATCGAGACCGGTGCCACGTTGGGCGTCGCGTTGCCGGTGGTGATCGGACAAGCGGTCACGGCGATCACCAACACGGTCACGCAGGCGGCCAAGTGGAGCGACGACCTGGTGAAGACGATCAAGACCGGCGCCGAGATGACCGAGCAACTCAAGGACGCACTGGGTCACATCCAGACGGTGATCGGTGCGCTGAACAGCGGTAACTCACAAGCACAGAGTGCAGGAGGGGGATAGTGATGGCTGACATCTTCCAGAGTCCGGAAGAAGCCCAGGCACAGATCGACCAGTTCCGGGAGATGGCGCAGAAGCGCGGTGCGGCGGCCGAGCGGGCCGTAGCGCGGATGGAGGAATTCTCCGTCGAAGCGTGGTCGACGCGGCGCGAGGTCCGGGTGGCTCTGGACTCCAAGGGCCTGGTGGCCGACCTCGAGTTCGCCGAGTGGGCACCGACGGAGTCACCGATGACCCTCAGCCGGGCCGTGCAGAAGGCCCATGACGATGCCCTCCGCAAGTGGAAGGAGGGCATGGACACGATCGCCGACGAGGAGTACGCGGACGCCGAAGAGCTCCGTGTCGCGACGAAGGCAGCAGTCCAGGAGGCCATGCCGGTCGACCTGGACGACGAGGAGTCGGAGTAGCCGCCTGAACGACGACCCCTCGTCGCCCGACCCGGCCCGTGCCGCTGGCGCGGTGCGGGCGCGTCGGCGTGCGTTCCTGATCGTCCTGCTCGGCTGGGTCGGGCTGTTCGTGGTCGTCACCATCGCTTTCGCGCGCGCCCGCGGCTCGTTCCAGCGGATCGCCGACGATCCGCCCATCGTGCTGGCCATCATCGGCGTGGTCCTGGTGGTGGTGATCGTGGTGGCATCGCTCGCTCGCCGTGGCGGGCAGCAGCGCGTGCACGCTGCCACCGGTCAGCAGCGGACGGCGTGGGCCCACTCGGTGGGCTGGTCCTACCACCCGCGACCGAGGGAGATCCCACCGGACGCACTGAGCGAGGTAGAGACGAGCCAGCGCGCGGACCCGATCCGGATCACCGACGAAGCGACCGGTCAGCACCGAGGCCGCCGAGCCTTCGTCCACTCCCGAGACACGTGGGTCCGCGTGATGTCCCGGTTGGACACCAGCCGTCGTGAAGTAGTGGGGGTGGAAGCGCGAATCGAGCTGCCCCGCACCGTCGTCCTCACCCGCATGAATGCTGCCGGCGCCCGGACGGTGCGCGTCCAGCCGGCCGTGGGCCTGTCCCGGGTACCGCAACCCTTCGGCACCAGCACAGCGCTCTTCACGCCGGCAGGTCTGGAGGCCGTGATCGCGACTGCGTTGCGGCCGGCGTTGGAGGTCCGGCACGAGGACTGGCTGAAGATCGTCTGTGTCGGTCGCTGGGTGTTGATCAGCGCAGATCGTGATGCGAGCACCGCGGCAGCCCTGCGCCGACTGGATCTGGCCGACCACGTGGCGGGTCTGCTCGAGGCTGGCGCCACGGGGTAGATCTGCCCATCGCCGGGACTGATTCACTCCCCTAACGTGGTGAACGAGGGACGGCTCCTTCCGATGGCGGTGGGTCGTCCGAGACGCTGACGACAGACCCAGAGACAGGGGAGTACCGATGGGGAGCAAGGGGAACGTGCAGGCGATCGTCAGGGGGAGCCGAGATGAATGACCTCATTGCTGTCGACGGCACAGAGGCGTTCCACCAGTTCGCCGCGTCCGTCGAAGACCCGACGAAGATGCTCGACTATGCCCCGGTCGTCGGGGACTGCTACGACGCAGCGAAAGCGTTCGGAGAAGGGGACTGGGCCGGTGGGCTGCAAGCGGCCGCCAGTGCGGGCACAGCCATCGCAGCGGCTGTCTCAGATCCACTGGGCACTTTGATGTCCTCCTGTGCTGCCTTCCTGCTCGATTACATGCCGCCGTTGCCGCAGATGCTGGATGTGCTGGCCGGTAACCCAGCGCTGGTGATGAGCATCGGTGAGACCTGGGTGAATGTCTCGCGGGCGCTCACCGAAAGGGCTGCTGCCCTCGAGGCTGCGATGAGTCAGATGCTGGCCAAGTGGCGCGGCGCAGCTGCAGACGCGTATCGCGCGCGGATGGAGTTCCTTATCGGTCTGACCACTGGGCTCTCTTCTGCCGCCATGGGGATCGGGTGCGGCTTCGCCGTCGCCAGCACAGTGGTGGAGTTTGTCCGGACGATCGTCCGCGACCTGATCGCCGATTTGGTCGGCCGATTGATCTCCTATGTGATCGAAACTGGGGCGACCTTGGGCGCGGCATTGCCGGTCGTGATCGGCCAGGCATCGATCGCGATCGCCGATACGGCAACGAGTGCACTCAAGTGGACCGGCACGCTCACCGACGCTATCAAGAAGGCGATTGCCATTCTGGAGAAGCTCAAGGCCGCCATCGAAGCCGTCGACGAGGCAATCACAGAGGTCACCGCCTGAACCACATTGCGGGTCGTCTGCTCAGTACGCCCGCGCGCTCCACCGCCAGGCCGCACCACCGGGCCGGGCCGCCAGGCCCAGCCGCCTGCCATGGTCACCCCAGACCGAGGTGAGGTCCTCCTCGGACTCCGCGGCGCCGTCGTCGGCTCGTGCAGCGACGATCCCGGCGACAAGAGCGGCAAGCTCCGCCTCGTCTGGGGCACCCCGGAGCACGCGCACCAGGCCGGCGGGCACCTCACCCTGGCCGGAGAAGTGGCTCGGCGCGCTCATAGCGGAATGTTCCCGTGCTTCTTCGCCGGTAGCGACGCCCGTTTGGTGCGCAGCGCCCGCAGTCCCTTGACGATCTGCACCCGGGTTTCGGCCGGGCGGATCACCGCGTCCACGTAGCCGCGCTGGGCGGCGTCCCACGGGTTCACGATCGCCTCCTCGTACTCCGCCACCAGCCGGGCCCGCTCCGCCTCGACGTCACCACCATCCTCGGCGACCTTCTTCAGCGTGCGCCGCTGCAGGATGTTCACCGCCCCACCCGAGCCCATCACCGCGATCTGCGCGGTGGGCCAGGCCAGGTTCAGGTCCGCGCCGAGCTGCTTGGAGGCCATCACGATGTACGCCCCGCCGTAGGCCTTACGGGTGATCACGGTGATCAGCGGCACCGTGGCCTCGGCGTAGGCGAAGATCAGCTTCGCACCGCGGCGGATGATCCCGTTCCACTCCTGGTCGGTACCGGGCAGGAACCCCGGCACGTCCACGAAGGTGAGCACCGGGATGTTGAACGCGTCGCAGGTGCGCACGAACCGGGCGGCCTTCTCCGAGGCCGCGATGTCCAGGGTGCCGGCCATCTGCTGTGGCTGGTTGGCCACCACCCCCACCGGGTGCCCCTCCACATGCCCGAACCCGACGATCACGTTCGGCGCGTACAGCGGCTGCACCTCGAGGAACTCGTCGTCATCGAGGACCTGCTCGATCACCGCATGCATGTCATAGGGCTGGTTGTCCGAGTCCGGCACCAGCTCGTCCAGCGTGGCATCGGCGTCGGTGATCTCCAGCTCCGCCTCTTCCGGGTAGGTCTCCGGGTCGGAGAGGTTGTTGCTGGGCAGGTAGTGCAGCAGGGCCTTGACGTAGTCGAAGGCGTCCTCCTCGTCGGCGGCCAGGTAGTGCGCCACCCCGGAGCGCTCGTTGTGCGTGCGCCCGCCGCCGAGCTCCTCGAAGCCGACGTCCTCGCCGGTGACCGCCCGGATCACGTCCGGGCCGGTGATGAACATGTTCGAAGTCTGATCGGCCATCACGATGAAGTCGGTGAGCGCGGGGGAGTAGACCGCACCGCCGGCACTCGGGCCGAGGATCAGCGAGATCTGCGGGATCACCCCGGAGGCAGCCACGTTCCGGCGGAAGATCTCCGCGAACTGGGTCAGCGCGGCCACCCCCTCCTGGATCCGCGCACCACCGCCGTCGCTGATCCCGATCAGCGGCACCCCGGTGCGCAGCGCCAGATCCATCACCTTCGTGATCTTCTGCCCGTGCACCTCACCGAGCGAACCACCGAACACGGTGAAATCCTGGGAGTAGACGCACACCTGGCGGCCGTCGATCGTGCCGTAGCCGACCACCACGCCGTCACCGGGGATGTGCTTGGCGTCCAGGCCGAAGTTCACCGAGCGGTGAGTGGCGAAGGCGTCCAGCTCGGTGAAGCTGCCCTCGTCGAGCAGCTGGTCGATGCGGTCCCGCGCGGAGAGCTTGCCGCGGGCCCCCTGCTTCTCGGTCGCTGTCGCCGCCAGAGCCTGGGGACCGGTCTCGGTGCGCCCGGCGAGGTCGGCGAGCTTGCCGGCAGTGGTGGAGGTGTCGGGGTGAATCTCGGAGGTCACATAGGCACTGTAGTTGTGTCCACCCGCCAATCTGCTGGCGGCAAGCCCGCGCGCGTCGCGTGGTTCGTTGTGGAATGTCCACAACTCTTCCTGGGTCGGGCGCGCCAGTTCGCCATGGCGGGGGCCGCGATGGCAGGCTGGGCAGATGGGAATGGGCCCGGAAGACCGTCCGGAGCCGCGGCTGGAGATCGTCGAGGCTACCGGCTCCACCAACGCTGACCTCGCCCGGGTGGCCGGCAGCGATCCGGGTGCCTGGCCGCACCTGTCCGCGCTCCTGGCCCGCCGCCAGCTCGCCGGGCGGGGCAGGTCCGGGCGCACCTGGACCACGGACGAGCACGCGGCCCTGACCTTCTCGATCCTGTTGCGCCCGGAGGAACCTCGCGAGCGGTGGGGATGGATTCCGCTGCTCGGTGGGGCAGCCGTGGTGCAGGCGTTGCGAGCGGCGATGCCCGCCGCCGACGCCGGAACTGACCTGGCGGGGGAGTCCCGCTTGTCGCAGGCCTCGGCCGACGGCGCAGGTCACCTCTCCCGCGATTCCACCACTGCTGCCGGTTCAGTGGGTGCGGTCACCCGTGAGGTGGCTGTCGGACTGAAGTGGCCCAACGATGTGGTGCATCTCGGCGGTACCGAGGTGCTGCAGGACTGGGGCTGCCTGCGCAAGGTCGGCGGGCTGCTGGCCGAGGTCCTGCCGGACGGGCGCTCGCTGGTGCTCGGTATCGGGATCAACCTGGTGGGGGACCGGCTGCCGGTGCCCTGGGCGGGAACCGCCGCCGACCTCGGCGTGCGCACCGATCCGACCCGCCTGGCAGGGGCCATCCGGGGCAAGCTCTCCGCGACGTTGGCCGACTGGGCCGCCGGCACCGACCCGCGCGAGCTCGTCGCCCCGATGTGCCTGACGCTGGGCACCGCAGTGCGGGTCGGGCGCCCGGACGGGAGCGCACTGGAAGGTGAAGCCGTCGACCTCGCCGAGGATGGGGCCCTGGTGGTCCGCCTGGACGACGGCACCGACCGTGTGGTCCGCGCCGGCGACGTGACTCACCTGCGCCCGGCCTGAGGTTCGGCGGCCCGGCCTGAGCGGGTGCGGCACGCCCTGCGGGGCGCTGAGGCCTCGCGGGCTGGCTCAGGTGGTTTGCCCGGAGTGCTTGCCCTCGCCGAGCTCCTCCACGAACTTCGCATTGAACGCCGGTAGATCGTCCGGGGTGCGGCTGGAGACGAGTCCCTGGTCCACCACCACTTCCTCGTCAACCCATGCGGCACCGGCGTTGCGCAGATCGGTCTGCAAGCTCGGGAACGAGGTGAGCGTGCGGCCAGCGAGCACCCCGGCATCGGTGAGGATCCACGCGCCGTGGCAGATGACACCCACTGGCTTGTGCTGGGCGAAGAAGTCCCGGGTGAAGGCGACGGCGTCAGCGTTCATCCGCAGCGCATCGGCATTCCCGGTACCGCCGGGCAGCATCAGCGCGTCGAAATTCGCCGCGTTCGCCTCTTCGACGCGCAGGTCGACGGACTGGCTGTGTCCCTTCTTTCCGGACACTGTGCCCTTGGCCGGTGAGACCAGGACGGCGGTAGCGCCCGCGTTCGTGGCGGCTTCCCAGGGACTGGTCAGCTCGCTGTCCTCGTAGTGGTCGGTGAGCAGGAATGCCACCGTCGTTCCGGTGAGATCAGCCATGATGGGCTCCCTTCGCGATTCTGGATGTCTGTTCAGCCATCGGCCCGCCCCTGGCTCGCCTTCCACGCTAACCACGAACGCCGCGGGCTGCGCGGTGAGATCAGTGCCGCGACCGACTGGCGCGCCGCAGTCCGCCCGACCACCAGCCCGACCACCAGCCCGACCACCCAGCGCGACCACCAGCCCGACCACCCAGCGCGACCACCAGCCCGACCACCCAGCCCGACCGAGGTAACTTCCGGGATCCGAGGCACCTTCTACCTGACCTCCGATCCCGCAAAGTGCCTCCGATCGGCGGTGGCCGGCGTAGCGGAGGCGAGATCGGCGCGCGAGTGATGCACGCGCCGAGCGGTGCTGCGCGGACTACGAGGCGGTGACCTGCGCGGACTACGAGGCGACGACCAGGAGGGTGGCGACCACCTGGAGGGTGCCGCGGCGCTGCGCACCGGACTCCAGGAGCTGCCCGGCATCGGCCCGGCCGGTGCGCAGATCTTCTGCCGGGAGGCGCAGGCCGTCTGGCCGGAGCTGGTGCCGTACCTGGACAGGAAGGCGCTGCAGGGGGCGAAGCGGGCCGGATTGCCCGAGGCCTCGGACCGCCTGGCACGCCTGGTTCCCGAGCGGACGTGATCCGCTTGGCCGCCGCCTGTGTTCGTGCCGTGCTGGACGAGCAGGTAGCCGCCGCTATCCACGGCGCCTGATCCGCGCCGAGGCCGTCCTTCTGCGGATCTGGCGGCCATACCCGTTACCCTCGGCGTTGTGAACGCCCCGCCTGGTACCGCCCCGCCCCCTACGGACGGTGAGCGACCCCACGCAGCGCACGCTGCGCCGTCGGGCGATGAGGGCCGCACTACGGTGAACCGCCACCATGAACGCCTGCTCGGCGGTCCACCGGAGCTGACCGCCGCCGAGTTCGCCTCCCGGGCCGGGGTGGAGGAATCTATCGCCCGCCAGTACTGGCGCTCGCTCGGCTTCCCGGACGTGCCCGGCGACGAGCAGTGGTTCACCGATACCGACGTGGCGGCGCTGCGCGCGCTGGCCGAGGCCGTCGAGTCCGACACGGTGAGCCTGAATGCAGCCCAGGACCTGGTCCGCGGGCTGGGGCACTCGATGGACCGGCTGGTGCTCTGGCAGGTGGAGGCGATGGTGCAGGACCTGTCCGCCCGTTACCGGCTGGACGACGTCAGCGCCCGGCTGGTGGTGCTGGACCGGATGGTCGAGCTCAGCCCGCTGCTGCGCGAACAGCTCGACTATGCCTGGCGGCGCCAGCTGATCGCCCTGCTGGGCCGGATCGACCGGGACATCGCGCGGCTCGGGTCCGAGGTCGGCGAACCGGACCAGCTGCCGCTGGAGCGCGCGATCGGGTTCATCGACATCGTCTCCTACACCACCCGGTCGGCGGACCTGACCCCGAAGGCGCTGGCCACGCTGGTGCAGGACTTCGAGTCCGCCGCCCGGGACGTGGTGGCCCGCTACGGCGGCCGGGTGGTGAAGACCATCGGTGACGCCGTGCTGTTCGTGGCCGACGACCTGCCTGCCGGTGCACGGGTGGCTACCAGCCTGGTGCAGGTGATGGCCGCCCAGAACCTTCCGGTGCGCGGTGCCGTGGTCTGGGGGCGGCTGCTCTCCCGGTCCGGGGACGTCTTCGGCCCGGTGGTCAACCTCGCCTCCCGGCTGACCGACCTGGCTGACCCGTTCACGATCCTGATGGACGACGTCTCCGCAGCGGTACTGGAGAGCCTGCCGGCGGGGCAGGAGTTCCAGATGGTGCACAGTGCTCCGGCCCAGGTGCAGGGCCTGGGGGAGGTGCGCCCGGTGCAGGTGCAGCGCCAGAGGAGCACGACCACCGACTAGCCAGTGGTGCAGCCGGGCCGGGGCAGGTGTGGCGCGCACCGCAATTTCGAAAGTACGCGCCAACGAAGAGATCGTGGCATTAGCATGACACTGTGACCCGAGTTCTATTAGCAGAAGATGACCCGGCCATTGCCGAGCCGCTGGCGCGGGCACTGACGCGTGAGGGCTACGACGTGTCCGTGCACGGCACGGGCCGGGGAGCCATCGACGACGCCGCTCAGGCCGACTTGTTCGTGCTCGACCTGGGCCTCCCGGACATGGACGGGCTGGATGTGGCTCGCTGGATCCGCAACCAGGGGCTGACCACCCCGATCCTCGTGCTCACCGCACGGGCCGACGAGGTGGACCTGGTGGTGGGCCTGGACGCCGGTGCCGACGACTACGTCACCAAGCCGTTCCGGCTGGCCGAGCTGCTCGCCCGGGTGCGGGCGCTGCTGCGCCGGGCCGGAGCCGAGGGGGAGGAGAGCGACGAGATCTCCGCGCAGGACGTGCGCGTGGACGTCGCCGCCCACCGGGCGTTCCAGGCGAGCCGCGAGCTGCAGCTGACCGCGAAGGAGTTCGACCTGCTCCGGGTGCTGGTGCGTGAGGCCGGTTCGGTGGTCTCCCGAGACGCCTTGATGCGTGAGGTCTGGGCCTCCGATCCGACCGGATCCACCAAGACGCTGGACATGCATGTGTCCTGGTTGCGCCGCAAGCTCGGTGACGACGCGAACGCCCCTCGGTACATCTCGACCGTGCGGGGCATGGGGTTCAGGTTTGAGAACGGGGTGAGCTAGCCTGCGCAGACGTGTCCTGACGGCTGCCATGGCCGCGGTGACCGTCGCGGTGCTGCTCCTTGGTGTGCCGATGGGAATCTTCGGCGCTCTGAACGCCCGGGAGAGCATCGACCAGAACCTGCAGCTGCGCACCCAGTCGGTCACCCGGGCCGTGGAGACCCGGGTGAGCCTGAACTACCCCGTGGACGAGGAGTTCCTGGAACGTTGGGTGGACGTGGAGTCGGACATGCCGGTCCGGATCACGGTCACCGATCTGGACGGCACGGTCACCACGGCTGGTCCGGATGTCGGCGAACCTGGCAGCACCTACGCTGCGGAGAGCACCTCGCCGTCGGGGGCGTCCGTGACCCTCGAAGTGAGCGGGTCCGCTGGTGTTCTGGCGGCGCGCCGCGCAGGTGGTGATCCTGGTGGTGATCGCCTCGCTGGTGGCATTCGCGCTGGCGGCGATGGTGGCGCTGTGGTCTGCCCGGCGCCTCGCCGCACCACTGATCTACCTGGCCGCGACTGCCGAGCAGATCGGGTCCGGCCAGGTGCGGCCACGGCTGGAGTCCTCCGGAGTGGAGGAGATCGACCTGGTGGGGGCCGAGCTGGTCCGTACCAGTGATCGGCTGGCCGGGCGGATCGCTGCGGAGCGGCAGTTCGCCGCGAACGTCTCCCACCAGCTGCGCACCCCGCTGACCGCGCTGTCGATGCGGCTGGAGGAGATCCAGCTGCTCTCCGAGGATGAGGATGTGCGCGAGGAGGCGCGGATCTCCCTGGAGCAGGTGGAGCGGCTGGTCCACGTGGTGGACGATCTGCTGAAGGCATCCCGCAAGGCCGACGGCGGCACTACCGAGGCGTTGCGCCTCGAGGAGGTCTTCGCTCAGCAGGCCGACGAGTGGTCGCAGACCTATCTACGCGACGGGCGCTCGCTGGAGTTCGACGCCGGTGACGATGAGGCGGTGTTCGCTACTCCGGGGGCGCTCGCTCAGACCTTGGCCACCCTGATCGAGAACTCGCTCAAGTACGGCGAGGGCACCACCAGCGTGCGGGTGCGCGAGTCCAAGTCCGGATCGGACACCGGTGTGGTGATCGAGGTGGCGGACGAGGGGCCCGGTGTCAGTGATGACCTGGCGCCGCGGATCTTCGAACGGCACGTCACTGCCGGGCGCGGCAGCGGGCTGGGACTGGCGCTGGCGCGCGATCTGGTCACCGCCGACGGTGGCCGGTTGGAGCTGGCGCAGCGGCGCCCGCCGGTGTTCGCGATCTTCCTCAGCGCAGTTCCGAAGCGTCTCGATCCGAACTCGGTGCTGCCACCGGGGGCTCTGGTGGTGGTGGGGCGTCGGCGCCGTCGCCGGTGAACACCCAGTACCGGTAGGCCAGGTAGCGGAAGGCGGTACCCAGCACCAGGCCGACTCCGTTGGCGGAGATGTTGTCCGCCAAGGGTGAGGTGAACCCGAGCAGGTAGTGCGAGATCGCCAGGCAGCCCACGCCGATCGCCATCCCCACCAGGTTCACCGCGACGAACTGCACCAGCTCGCGGCTGCGCGCTGCGGCGGTGGGGGCACTGCGCTTGGCGGCGAACGTCCAGTACCGGTTGCCCAGCCAGGCCACCAGCATGGCCACCGAGACGGAGATGACCTTGGCGGTCAGCGGCTTCGGGCCGAGGAGCTCACCGGGGCCGAACCGGAGCAGGTTCATCAGGCCGATGTCCACCACGAAGGCGAGCAGACCGACCGTGCCGAACCGAGCGAGCTCGCCCAGCCAGGCGCGCAGGCGTCGGGCCCGGTCGGTGAAGGTCATCGATCCAGGATAGCCACCCGTCCCGGGGCGACGCGGGCCGGGGCCTGGGGACTTCTCACCGTGGGCGCACCTCAACCGGTCACCTCGCGCCCCCTTCCCTCTTCCTTACTTCCCTGTATAGGATGTTGTTGTACGAGCGACTGGGATGGGCCGGCCGCCCGTACGATTGGCGATCTCTTCGCCGGGCTGTCCGGTTCCGCTGGTCCACCGAGACCGACGGGCCTGCCCGTGCCAGTGGTCGGGGGTATGGCACGTAGTCCATGACGGAGGTCCAGTTCTATGCACACGCGATCGACCACGCACGGCGCCGGGAGGCTGCCTCACCACCGGCGGGCTGGTCTGATCCGCAGGGTCGGGACCACCGCCCTGGCCGCAGTCGTCGCTACCTTCGGCGCGCTGACTGCCCTGGCCTCGCCCGCAGCCGCGGCCGTCACCGGACAGGACGTCCTGGACGCGTTCGCCTCCGGCGGCGAGCTCACCCTCGACCAGGATGTCGAAGTCTCGGAGACCTTGGTGCTGGCCGAGGGGGTTGCGCTCACCCTCGACCTGGCCGGGCACGAACTGACCGTCACCGGGTCCGGCGGATCGGCCGGCCCGCCCGATCCGAACGACCTGGTCGAGCAGGTGGCGGTCCTGAACCAGGGCGACCTGGTCGTCCAGAACGGCGTGCTGACGGCCGTCGGCGGGAACGGTGGGAACGGTGCGCCGGGGGCGTCAGGCACCGGGGGCGACGCTGGTGGGGACGGTGAAGACGGTGGCTACGGAGCGCCAGCTGTCTACACCCTCTACGGCGCCCGCCTCTCCCTGCTGGATGTCGACCTCACGGCCACGGGCGGCGACGGGGGCGCCGGCGGCGAAGGAGGAGAGGGCGCCGACGGCGGCGCGGGTGGCAACGGCGGTGACGGCGGCGACGCCGCACCCGGCATCCTCATCTCCGGTTCGGTGCTGGTGATCGCCGACGGGTCCGAGAGCGTCAATGGTGGCGTCGGCGGTGCTGCCGGCCCGGGTGGTGCGGGCGATCCGGCCGGCGCCGACGGCGCTCCCGGCGCGGACGCACCCGTATGGGGTGGAACCGGAGGGTCCGTGACGCTGGACGGCAATGGCGCCGACGCACCCGGAACGGTCGAGGTCTACACCACCGACATCCGCCGGGCCATCGAGGCCGTGGGCTCGCTGCCCACGCCCTGGCCGATACTCCCGGACCACGCGCTGGTCGGCTGGTTCACCGCAGCAGAGGGCGGCGAGCGGGTCGACCCGGATGCCGACCTCGCCGGTCAGACCATCTACGCCCACTGGGACGCTCTCAGCGAGTGCACGGCGACCACGTTCGCCCGGGAGCTGAGCACGGCGACCGACGGTTCGACCGTGACGCTGTGCGGTGACCTCACTGTCGTGCCCGGCGACAACGAGCTCCGGGTCCCCGGTGGCAGATCGGTCACGCTGGACCTGGCCGGGCACGACCTGACCGCCACCGGACGGTGGCAGCGGACCGCGCTCGCCGTGGGTGCCGACGCGACCCTGACGATCGACGACACCGTCGGCGGCGGAACACTGACCGCAACCGCCGGTGCCTCGCAGGCCGGCATCGAGCTGGGTCCGCGCCCGGAGCACGCCACCCTGATCGTCAACGGCGGCACGATCATCGCCAGCGCGACCGACGAGTACGGCAACGGCGCCGGTATCGGCGGCAGCGGCGGCGACAACGGCGGAACGGTCATCATCAACGACGGCGTGGTGCACGCCACCGGCACCGGTCACGCCCCGGGGATCGGCGGCAGCGGCGGTAACAGCAGGGTCGGCAACGACCCGCAGCCGGTGACTATCAATGGCGGCGAGGTGCACGCTACCGGGGGAACCGGGATCGGTGGCGGACTGGACACCGGCAGTGGCGAGATCACCATCAACGGCGGCGAGGTGCACGCGACCGGTACCAGCGGTCCCGGCCTGGGCGGCGGGCAGGGCTGGAACACCGCCACGGACGTCACCATCAACGGCGGTGAGGTCTATGCGACCGCCGGCGGCGGCGCCGCAGCGATCGGGTCCAACGGCAGCTCGCCCGGACCCACCATCGCCATCACCGGCGGCACCGTGGACGCGACGACCAGCGGCACCGGCGCCGCCATCGGTTCCGGGCAGTACTCCCGTTCGACCCCGACCATCGAGATCAGCGGTGCTGCGCACGTGAGCGCCACGGCATCCGGTGCGGGGGCGGGCATCGGCGGTGGCTACAGCCGCGACCCCGTCACCGAGGAGGGCGGGGGCGGCACCATCGACATCCTCGGCGGCACTGTGATCGCCGCGGCCGAGGCCAACCCCGACAACCCCTGGGACCGCGGCGCCGGGATCGGCGGCGGCGACGCCGGACCGGGCGGGGTCGTGACGATCGCCGAGGACGCCGATGTCACAGTGTCCAGCGCGCAGGAGAGCGCCATCGGTCCGGGCGCCGACGCGACCGCGTTCGGCTCGTTGACCAACCACGGCACCCTGACCATCCTCTCCGACAGCCGGATGACCGTCCCGGCCGGGACGACCGTCGTCAACGACGGCACTATCACCGGGGATGGCGCGATCAACGGCGGGGGCGCTGTCGACAACGGCGGGTCCATCACGCACACTGTGGCGGTCGGCGATGACCTCACCGTCACCGACCATCACTTCGCCGTCACCTTCGACGCCAGCGGGGGTACCGGGGCGCCCGGCGACATGACCGTCTACTCGGAGACCTTCGAGGGCGCAGATCTGGCCTTGGCTGACCTGCCCACCCCGACAGGACTGGACGACCCGTTCAACGGCTGGCACCTGACACCCACCGCCGACGGCACCCCGATCGGCGACGACACCAGCATCAGCACTGCCAGCAGCGACGGCAGCCCCTTCGGCGTGATCTTCTACGCCGGCTACGGTCCGCTGCCGCCGGAGTGGCAGAGCACTGCCCTGGACGACATGGCGGTGGGCGCCGCGGTCAGTCAGCAGCTCGCGGCCACCGGTGACGGCGCGCTCACCTACACGGTCCTCAGCGGCGCGCTACCGGCTGGCGTGACCCTGTCGTCCGCCGGGGCCCTCGGTGGCGCGCCGGAGGAGGCCGGTCCGTACACGGTCACGCTGCGGGTCACCTCCGGTGAGGTCTTCGCCGACCGGGAGTTCACCGGGACCGTCAGCCGTGGAGAGGTGGAGCTCGCCCTGGAGCCGGTGTCCTCGGTGTACGGGACGGCGGCCGAGTTTGCGGTGACCATCGCGGCCGACGGCGCTCCTGGGGCTGCTGGCCCTTCGGAGCCCGGCGCACTGGCGACGCCTTGGCGGACGTTCGACACCGCCGGGATCGGTATCGCGGCCATTCCCGCGACAACGGGGACAGTCACGGTCGCCACCGGCACGACAGTCCTGTGCTCCTACGACGTCGCGACGGCGACATCGTGCTCGGCGCCGGCTGATCTGGCGGCCGGGTCCTACGACCTGGAGGTCCGCTACTCCGGTGACGCGAACTACGCCTCGACGACGATCACCGCGGAGCTACAGGTCACCCGGGCCCCGACCGAGGTCTCGGCATCGGACCTGCAGAGCGTCCAGGGTTCGGCCACGTCACTCGCAGTCGGTGGACTTCCTGCGGCTGCCACCGGTGAGATCGTCGTGACTCACGAGGAGACCGAGCTGTGCCGCCAGCCGGTGTCCGACGGTGGCACAGCGTGCGCACTACCTGCGGACCTGGCGGAGGGTTCCTACCCGTTGGAGGTCAACTACGGCGGTGACGCCAACCATCTCGCGTCAACGGTGGCCGTGACTTGGACGGTTACCGCTGACTCGGTGCCGCCGGTCGACCCGACGCCTGAGGATCCGGGCGATCCGGCTCCCGCGGACCCGGGTGATCCGGCTCCCGCGGACCCGGCCGATCCGGCTCCCGACGCAGACGCCGCTGACCCGGCTCCCGACGCAGACGCCGCCGACCCGGCTCCCGACTCGACCCCGGCGAACGCTGTCGATCCACGACTGCCGAGCACTGGTCTCGACGTATCCACCTGGTTGCTGGCCAGCGTGCTGCTGCTCGGCCTCGGCGGGGCAACTCTTCTCGGGGTCCGCCGCCGCGTCACGTCGTCACGCGAGGACGCCGGGGGCTGGTGACGCCTCGGGCTCCAGGATGGTCTTTACCCCTTCGCCGGTCCGGACGGCCTGGAACGCCGCAGACCATTGGGAGAGCGGGTACCGGCTGGTGACCAGTGGTTCGAGCCGGACCTGACCGGCGGAGATCAGAGCGAGCGCCCGGCGCCAGGACTGCGGGGTGGAGGCGAACCCGCTGGTGAGGGTCAGCTCCTTGTACAGCACGGCGTCGAGGTTCAGCGGTGTCTCCTGTCCGATGATGCCGACCTGCACGTACCGGCCACCGCGCCGGGCGGCGGCGAGCGCGGCGCGGGCACCCCCGCCGCTGCCGGTGGCCTCGATCACCACGTCGAACGATTCCGCAGGCGGGGTGCTGGCCAGTGTCTGCAGCCCCAGGCCGGCAGCGATCTGCAGCCGGTGCGCATCTTCCGGCAGCCCGGCGAGGGTGACCGTGCCGCCCTGGGCGCGGGCGATCTGTGCACTGAGCTGGCCCATCGCCCCGGGCCCGAGCACGAGCACCTCGTCGCCCGGGTTCACCACGGCGGGGTCGCACAGGCACTGCGCAGCGCAGGCGAGAGGTTCGGCGAGCACCGCGCCGATCCCGCCCTGCTCGATCCGGTGCAGGTTGCCCACGGGAAGCGCCAGCCGCGGTGCGAAGCCGCCGTCGGCGAAGGAGCCGATCGACCGGCGGGACGGGCAGAGGTTTGGCCGGCCGGCCCGGCACAGGGGGCAGCTGCCGCAGGTGGAGAAGTAGGTCTCGCACACCACTCGAGCACCGACCCACTCGGTGCTCACCTCGCCGCCGACGTCCTCGACCTCGGCGAGCAGCTCGTGGCCCATCACCACCGGAGCCTCATGGCGGTACTCGTCCCGGGCGATGTGTAGGTCGGTGCCGCAGACGCCCGCTGCCACCACCCGCAGCAGCACCTGACCGGTCCTTGGCACCGGAACCGGCACCTCGCGCAGCGCTACCCCGGCCTCACCTGGACCGTGCTTGACCACCGCGGGCATCGTCGTCGGCATCCTCACCCCTTGGTTGCGCCCGCGGTCAGCCCGGAGACGATGTATTTCTGCGCCAGTAGAGCCACCACGATGATCGGCAGCGTCATGATGCAGGTAGCCGCCATGATCGCACCCCAGTCGATGCTCGCGTAGGAGACGAAGTCGAACACGGCCACCGGCAAGGTCTTCGTGTTCGCACCGGAGAGCACCAGGGCGAACATGAAGTTGTTCCAGGAGAAGATGAAGGACAGGATCGCTGCCGTCGCGACCCCGGGCGCGGAGAGCCGCAGCAGGATGCGCAGGAACGCGCCGATCGGTGTCAGGCCGTCGACCAGGGCGGCGTCCTCCAGCTCGCGCGGCATCGAGTCGAAGAAGGACATCATGATGTACACGCTGATCGGGATCAGGATGAACATGTGCGAGATGATCAGCACGCTGTAGCCACCGACGAGGCCGAGGTTCGCGAACACGTAGTACCACGGCACCAGCAGGCTCACGCCCGGGATGATCCGCGCCAGGAGAACCATCAGGGCCGACTTCTGCATGTTGAACCGGCTCATCGAGTAGGCCGCTGGTACGCCGAGCAGCAGGGAGATGCCGGTGGCGCCGGCGGCCACCACGAAGCTGTTCCGGACGAAGCTCAGGTAGCTGTCGTTGCGCAGTACGTTGGCGTAGTTGTCCAGGATCGGGGTGAACGCGAACGTCTTGGTGGTGTCCTGGATGTCGACGTTGGTCTTGAACGAGGCCATCACCATCCAGAGCAGCGGGACCACGAACACCAGGACGACGAAGATGATCATCGTGGTGCGGAACGCGGTGTAGGCACGGGCGCGGGCCGGCCGGCGCCGGCGGGGCAGGGGTGTGCGCGCGGGCGCAGCCGAAGTCGTCGTCACAGCTTGGCTCCCTTCCGACGGAACGTGAGTATCCACATCACCGCGAGGATCATCAGGAAGAACAGGATCAGCACCGCAGAGGCGACACCGAAGTCGTTGTACTTGAAGCTGAGTCCGTAGACGTAGATGTTCAGCGTCTCTGCTTCGTGGAAGGAACCGCCGCCCTGCCCCTTGGTCACGTACAGCAGGTCGAAGGTCTTCAGCGCGTCGATCGCTCGCAGCAGCACGGCCACCAGCACCACGGGTTTGAGCAGCGGCAGCGTGATGTACCAGAAGCGTTGCCAGACGCCGGCGCCGTCGATCCGCGCCGCTTCGTCCGGGTCGTCCGGCAAGGTGGACAGACCGGCGAGAAGGATGATCGCCACCATCGGGGTGAACTCCCAGACGTCGATGAAGATCAGCGTCGGTAACGTCATCCCGGGGTCGGCGAGCCACGGCTGCGCGGGCAGTCCGACCCAGCTGAGCACCCGGTTGGCGAACCCGATGTTCGGCTCGAAGATGAGCCGCCACATCATCGCGATCGCCACCGGCGTGGCCACGAACGGCAGCAGAATCGATACCCGCACCCATCGTTGACCACGGAACGAGCGCCAGAGCAGCAGCGCGATGGCCATACCGAGGATCAGCTCGAGCGCGAGCGCGCCGAAAGTGAACAGGCCCGTGCGGCCCACCGCCGGCCAGAACCTGTCCGTGTCGGTGAGCACCTCGACGTAGTTCTCGATGCCGATGAAGTCAGCGGGCCGGCGCACCGAGCCCTTCGCGTCGGTGAGGCTGAGATAGAGGGTCCACCCGATCGGAATGCAGATCAGCAGGAACGTGAACACCATTGCAGGTGCCGCGAACAGCCATTTCCGGTTCCGGTTGGCCCAGAGGGAGAGGCGCTCCGCCATCGGGACGCCGTGGGTCGAGGTCGATGTCATACCCGGCTCTCGCTTCGTCGTCGTCATTGCCGGCCCGTGATCGGAGGTCGTCCGGTCAGGCGTGCGCTCTGGCGCACGCTGGACCGGACGACCGCAGCGGGTCGGGGGACCGTTGGTTACTCCTCGGATTCCAGCAGGGCCTGGAACTGCTCATTGGCCTGGGTGGCAGCCGCGGCGGCATCTTCTCCGGTGATGGCGGCCACGATCGGCGCACCGACGATCTCGCGGGCCTCGGCCACCCCGACCACGAGCGGCCGGTCCTGGCCGACACCGTTCTCGCCGTTGGTGGCGATCGCCGCGGCGAGATCCTCGGGGAAGCTCGCTGTGCCTTCCGGGTCCTCCCAGACCGAGGTTCGTGCGCTCGGTACACCTTCGGTCTGGATATCCAGAGTCATCTCCGGGCTGGTCGCCCACTGGATGAACTCCCACGCGTTCTCCTGGTTCTCCGATGCGGAGTTGATGCCCAGCGCCCATGCGGCCACGTTGTACGGCTGGGACCCGGCCGGACCCTCCGGGAACGGCGCGAACCCGACCTGGTCACCGACCTGGGAGTTCTCCGGGTTGTAGACGTTCTCGTACAGGCTGGAGGCGTCGATCCAGAACCCGGCATCGCCCTGCGCGAAGATCGCGGCTGCCTCGGGCCAGCTCATGTCGGTGCTGATCTGGTCCGGCCCGTAGTCGTGCAGCAGGCCGCCGTAGTAGGCGTAGGCCTCCTGCGCCTCGGGGCTGTCGATGGCCGAATTTCCGTCATCGTCGATCCAGGTACCGCCGAAGCTGTACAGGAAACCGGAGAACTGGGTGACGGCGGCCGAGGCTTGGGACCGCATCACGATCCCGGCGGTGCCCTCGTTCTCCTCCTTGATGGTGCGGGCCGCCTCCTCCAGCTCCGCCATCGTGGTCGGAACCTCGAGCCCGGCCTCCTCGAGCAGGTCGGTGCGGTAGTAGAGCATCTCGCTCTCGGTGATCATCGGGACGCCGACGATCTGGTCCTCGTAGGTGGTCAGGCCGACCGGACCCGCCTGGAAGTCGTCCCAGTTCCAATCCTCGGCACCATTGACCTGTTCGGTGATATCGGCGAAGTAGCCGCTCTGACCGAACAGCTTGCCGACCTGCAGCGGCCGGTACATCATCACGTCGACGTCGGTGGAGCCGGCGTTCAGCTTCACCTTGTAGTTGTCGACGAGCTGGTCCTCACTGAGCTGGGTGACCACCACGTCGAGCCCTGACTGTTCCTCGAACTCGGGGATCTTCTCCGTGATGATGTCGGTCCAGACATGGTTGGCGAGCGTGACATTCAGCGTCGTGGACTCGCCATCGCCGTCGCCGCTGCACGCGGCCAGAGTTCCCATACTGAGTGCTGCGGCCGTCGTGATGACGGCGACCCGTACTGCTTGTCGGTGTTGCATCAGTGACCTCCCGTGCGTCCTTGCACTGTCCCAACCGCTACCTCGCGGTGGACTCACCATAGGGTCGATACGTATGCTCTATCAATACTTTAGACAGATTTGACGAGAAGCCGACCGCGAAGGGGCAGTCATGACCGACGATGCTGCCGCGGTTCTCGTCACGGGTACGGGCCGCACCCGCCTAGCGACTCGCCGTCGCGGCCTGTATGACCGGGTCGTGGATGTGATCGGGGAGCAGATCGTGAACGGGGCGATCCCGGTCGGAACCACCCTGTTCGTGGATCAGATCTGCGCCGAGCTGGACATCTCTCGGTCGGTGGTCCGCGAAGGCGTACGCACCCTCAGCTCGATGGGCCTGGTGGAGTCGCGACCGCAGCGTGGCACCCGGGTGCTGCCCCGGCAGGAGTGGGACCTGCTGCATCCGCGGGTGGTGCACTGGCGCGGCGAGGGTCCCGACTACCTGCAGCAGATGTATGAGCTGCTCGAGCTCCGCCTCGGGATCGAGCATGCGGCCGCACACTTCGCGGCGGAGCGGATGGGTGCCGAGGAGCGCACCGCCGTCGTTGCCGCCGGTCAGGCGATGGAGAAGGCCTACGCGGAGCATGATCCGCACCGGTTCTTCGACGCCGACGCCCAGCTACACCGGCTGATCCTCGAAGGATCGGGGAATGCGCTGATCTCCCAGTTCTCGGACACGGTGATGACCTCGCTGAACATCCGCGGGACTGCTGCCTCCCGGTCGTACTCCACGGCGCAGAGCCTCGACTCCGAGTCCGCCCGCCGGCACCGCGAGCTCGCGGAGGCCGTCGCCGCCGGTGAGCCGGAGGTGGCGCAGCGCGCGTCCGCGGAGATCATGTTCGCCACCCGGGCCGAGGTGAGTGCCCTGCTGGCCCGCCGCAAGCGGCCCGGTCAGCAGTAGCCTGCCCCACGACACCTCCGGCCCCCGCCGGCGCAGCACGCCCACCCACCGGCGCAGCACGCCTACCCACCGGCGAGGCGTGGACGCCGTGCACCGGCAGGCTCTCAGCGTCGGTAGGCTGGTCGGTCATGGGACCAGTCGTAGCCGTGGTGGGAGGCGGGCAGCTCGCTCGCATGATGGCCGAACCCGCCGGTGCCCTGCAGATCCAGCTACGCGCCCTGGTGGAGGCCGATGATGGCGCCGCCGCGCAGGTGATCCCGGCATCCACCGTGGGCCGGTCCGACGACGCCGAGGCGATCGCCGCGCTCACCGAGGGCGCCGATGTGCTCACCTTCGAGCACGAGCATGTCCCGCAGCAGATCCTCACCGCGCTGGTGGACGCCGGGGTGAACGTGCAGCCCGGCCCGGCCGCGCTGCGGCACGCGCAGGACAAGATCGTGATGCGGGAGCGGATGAGCCAGCTCGGTGCACCGTGTCCGCGCTGGGCCGCGGTGCGCACCGAGGAGGACCTGGTCACCGAGGCCGCACGGCTCGGCTGGCCGGTGGTCGCCAAGACCCCCGTCGGCGGGTACGACGGCAAGGGCGTGGCCGTGCTGGCCGGACCTGGGGATGCCGCCGAGGTGGCCGATTGGTTCAGCCACCCGCGCGGGGAGGTGCTGCTGGAGGAGAAGGTGGACTTCACCCGTGAGCTCGCCGTCCTGGTGGCGCGCCGGCCATCGGGGGAGATGCGCACCTGGCCGGTGGTGGAGACCGTGCAGGCCGGCGGAGTGTGCGCGGAGGTGCTCGCCCCCGCCCCCGGACTGCCCGCGCACGTGGCCGAGGACGCCACCGACGTTGCCCGCTCGATCGCCGAGGGCCTGGACGTGACCGGCGTGCTGGCAGTGGAGATGTTCGAGGCGCGGGACGGGATCCTGCTGGTGAACGAGCTCGCGATGCGCCCGCACAACAGTGGCCACGTGACCATCGACGCCGCGGTCACCAGCCAGTTCGAGCAGCACCTGCGCGCCGTCCTGGACCTACCACTGGGCAGCACCGACCTGACCGCCGAGGTCGCGGCGATGGTGAACGTGCTCGGTTCCGAGCTCGACGATCCGGCCATCGCCTACCCGGAACTGATGGCCGACTATCCGGACGCGAAGGTGCACCTCTACGGCAAAGGGGTACGTCCGGGGCGCAAGCTCGGACATGTCACGGTGACCGGGACCGACCCGGCCGAGGTACGCCGTCGGGCCCAGGAAGCGGCCCGACTGCTGGAAGGCCGCTCAGGCAGGAAAGGAACTGACATGAGCGCGAGGAGCCCCCACGGAGGTACGGCGAGGGACGAGCTGTGCCGCAGTGAGGCACCGCAACGCTCAGGTCGGAAGGGAACAGGATGACTGCTGCAGTCGGTGTGGTGATGGGGTCGGACTCGGACTGGCCGGTGATGTCCGCCGCCGCGGACGTCCTCGCCGAGTTCGAGATCGAGACCGAGGTGGACGTGGTCTCCGCGCACCGGATGCCCGAGGAGATGATCCGCTACGGGCAGGAGGCCGATGAGCGCGGGCTGCGGGTGATCATCGCCGGTGCCGGCGGGGCCGCCCACCTGCCCGGGATGCTTGCCGCGGTCACGCCGCTGCCGGTGATCGGGGTGCCGGTGCCACTGGCGCACCTGGACGGGATGGACTCGCTGCTGTCCATCGTGCAGATGCCGGCCGGTGTCCCGGTGGCCACCGTCTCCGTGGGCGGGGCGAAGAACGCCGGTCTGCTCGCCGCCCGGATCCTCGCTGCCGGCGCCGATGAGCAGGCCGCCGCACTGCGGGCGCGGATGCGCACCTTCCAGGCCGACCTGCGTACCGCGGCTCAGGAGAAGGGGGCCCGGCTACGCGCCCAGCGGTCCCACCGCACCGGCTTCAACGCCTGAGTCGATCCGCGTCTGGGCGGTCAGCGCCTGGGCAGCGTCTCCAGGTAGCTGCGCGGTCCCACGTGCTGCACCCGGTGAGAGGCCACGGCGACGGCGTAGTCGAGCGCACGGCGTAACGGTGCAGCGGGCAGGGACGCACCAGGTCCGGGTGCCCGGAGCCGGCGGGTGACCAACCCGGCCACCAGCCCGCCATGGAACGCGTCCCCGGCAGCCAACGTGTCCGCCACCGGCACCGCCGGTACGGCAATCTCGCCGTGCTCGGTCCCGGTGGCGTAGCGGACCGGACCCGACCCGGCGGTGACCACGCCGGCCCCGGCGCCGGCTGCCACCAACGCACCCGGGCCGCGACCGCCGTCGGGCAGGGCGAAGTCCGCCGAGGCGGCGACCAGGTCGGCCAGACCGATCAGCTCGGCGAACACTGGCCGCCACCGGCCCGCGTCCAGCACCACCAGCGCTCCGCGCTCGCGCGCCGCCCGCGCTGCCGCGACTGCCAGCCGCGGATAGTGCCCGTCGATCAGCACGACCGCCGGATCGGGCGATCCGCTGAAGTCCGGCGGGGCCGGGTCCGCGGCACCACCGTCGGTAGAGGTGACCGAGCGGGCGCCGGTGCCCTCGTCCACCAGGATCGCCGAGACCGCCAGCTCATGCTCGGGTGCGATATCGACCACCTGGACACCGGCCGCCTCCAGGTCCGCGCGGGCGGCGGCCGCCATCGGCGAGCCGCCCAGTGCGCTGATCAGGTGGGCGCCGATACCAAGGGCGCGAGCCACCACTGCGGCGTTCGCCGCGGGTCCGCCCGCTGCCACGTCCTGCCGGCTCGCGGTGACCTTCTCGTTCGCCGACGGCGGTGCACTGGCCCGGTGCACCACGTCCAGCGTCGTCAGCCCGATGAACCAGGCCACGCCGGCGGTAGGCACTAGCTCGACGTCACCACGTAGACCACCCGGCTGGTGGAGGCGATCAGTTTCACGGCGAAGCCATGGCCGGCCAGTTCCGCCAGCACCCCCGCATCGGTGGTCACCGTATGAGTGATCTCGAAGCCGGCGTCGAGGAGCGCCTGGCGTGCGCTCTCGCCGGCGTCCTCGGCCTCGACCAGCACCACCCAGGTGGCCTGCCCGTCCGCATCCGTCTGTGACGCGCCCCGGACCGATCCCTCGACCAGCGGCACGTCATCGACCGGGAAGTCCGGCGGCAGCCCGTCGGTCAGGTCCAGACCCTCGATCGCCTCCTCGATGGCGTGCTCCACCACGCTTCCCGCCTGTTCGCGCACCTGGCTGCAGCCGGTCACGGCGGCCACCGGCAGCAGGAATGCGAGCAGCGCGATCAGGACCCGGGCTCGGCGCCCGGGCGGCATCAGCCCGGTTCGATGTGCGGTCATGGACTCCAGGGTACGAAACCGTAGCCGGACCGGAGCAAAGGCATGCTCGCCGGGGCCCGCCCGCGGCTATGCTCCGAACGACCGACCAACAAAGGAGTGCGGAGATGGCCCAGTGGTTCTTCAGCTACAACGGGGAGCGGTCCGGTCCGTTCGATGACGCTGACGCGCGCGCCCAGGCCGCACGCAAGCCCGACGGACACGCGTGGCAGGAGGGGTTCAGCGAGTGGCTACCGATCCGCTCGGTGCCCGAGCTGGATGCCGACGCGGGCGCACCCCCGCCTCCGCCTCCGCCGCTCGGTCGCGCGCGGGCAGCGGACGATATCGAGTTCACCATCCACGGCGAGGATATGCAGTTCGTCGAGATCGAGCTGGACCCCGGCGAGACGGCGATCGCCGAGGCCGGCGCGCTGATGGTCAAGGACGCCTCGGTGCGGATGGACACCGTGTTCGGAGACGGCTCCACACCGGGTGGTGGCGCGGGCCCCGGCGGTGGCGGTGGCGGAATCATGGACAAGCTGATGTCCGCCGGGAAGCGGGTGCTCACCGGCGAGTCCCTGTTCACCACGATGTTCACCCACGAAGGCTCAGGGAAGGCCCACGTGTCCTTCGCCGCCCCGTTCCCGGGCACAGTGCTGCCGATGCGGCTGGCCGACCACGGCGGCCGGCTGATCTGCCAGAAGGACAGCTTCCTGGCCGGAGCCCGCGGAGTCTCCATCGGGATCCACTTCCAGCGCAAGATCCTCACCGGACTGTTCGGTGGCGAGGGGTTCATCATGCAGAAGCTCGAAGGCGACGGCTGGGTGTTCGTGCACGCCGGCGGCACAGTGATCGAGCGGGAGCTGGCCCCCGGTGAGCGGATCGACGTGGACACCGGATGCGTGGTCGCCTACCACGACACGGTGGACATGGACGTAGAAGCGGTCGGCGGTGTGAAGAGCATGTTCTTCGGCGGGGAGGGCGTGTTCCTGGCCAAGCTCACCGGCCCGGGCAAGGTCTGGTTGCAGTCGCTGCCGTTCTCCCGGATGGCCGGCCGGATGCTCGCCGCTGCCCCGCAGGCCGGCGGCCAGGACCGCGGCGAAGGCTCCGTCCTCGGTGGGCTGGGATCGATCCTCGGTGGTGACCGCAGCTTCTGAGGCGGGGTCAGGAAAGGCCGAGGCCGGGGCCCTCGATCGCCGGGCAGGTGTCCATCACCACGTCCAGCCCGGCGGCCGCGGCCCGGCCGACCGCCTCCTCGTCGATCACGTCCAGCTGCAGCCACACCGCGCCGGCGCCGATCGCGATCGCCTGGTCCACCACCGCACCGGCCAGGGTGGAGTTCACGAACACGTCCACCACATCCACGTGGCCGGGCACCTGGGCCAGCTCGGTGTATCCCGGCGCACCGTGCACGGTCTCCGCCTTCGGATGCACCGGCACGATCTCCTGGCCGAGATTGCGCTGCAGGTAGCGGGCCACACCGTGGGCGGCACGAGAGGTGTTCGTGGACAGGCCCACCACCGCCCACCGGCCTGGGGTGGTGAGCAGACGACGGATCACCTCGGGGTCGTTGTGATGGCTCATCCCAGCTCCTTGCCCGCCTGGCGGTCAGTACTCCTGCAGATCGTCCTCGGTCACTGTGCCGTCGAGCACAGCCTGCCAGAACCCCGGGGCGCGTTCCTCGTCGAGCAGAATGGTCGAGCCGACGCCACCGGGCCGGTAGTCCATCACTCCGATCGGTGGCGTGCCGTGTATCCCTTCGCTCATCGTGGAGCGGAAGCTCAGTGCCATCCGGCCCAGGTCGATGATGCCGGTGCCCTCGGAGACGCGCAGCGCGCCCAGACCGGCGTTCAGCAGCGCCACCTGGTCACCCGGGCGGACGGCGAGAGACGGGGTGGCCACCTCGGCGCTGATCGCCTGGATCACCTGCTGCTGGCGCTGGGTGCGGCCGATGTCACCGAGGGGGTCGGAGTGCCGCATCCGAGAGAATGCCAGTGCGGTCTCCCCGTCGGCGACGTGGCAGCCGGCGGTCCAGGTCAGCTTGGAGTCGGCGTCGTCCACGTCATAGTCCAGGCACAGCTCCACCCCGCCGACGGCGTCCACCACGTCGGCCACACCGCCCATCCCGATCTCCACGAAGTGGTCCACGGTGATACCGGTCAGCGACTCCACGGTCTGCACCAGCAGCTCGGGCCCGCCGAAGGAGTAGGCGGAGTTCAGCTTGTTCGCCCCGTACCCGGGAATCTCCGCAAAGGTGTCCCTCGGGATGGAGATCAGCGACGGTGTGCCACTCTCCGGTGCGGAGAGCAGCATGATCGTATCCGCTCGCTGCCCCTCGGTGGAGTCGGTCAGATCCGAGTCCTCGCGGGAGTCGGAGCCGGCGAGCAGATACGTGGTGCCGGGGGTGTCGGCGGCATCGCTGAGCGCGCTCACGTGCTGGATCTGGCCGTTCGCCCAGATCAGTAGCCCGACCGGCCAGGCGAGCACCAGGACCAGCAGGAGGACCAAGACCACCACGATCCGACGACGGCGGACCTTGCCTCGGCTGCGCGGGTCCCGGGGCGGGGCGCTCACCCCGGGCTGCTGGCGGCCGTTCGGGCCGCCGGGACCACCCGGGCCGGCGGCGGGCCCGCCGCCGCGGGCCTGGCCGGCCGGCTGGGTGGGCATCACCCGGGTAGCGGTGGGGGAGTCGCTGCCGCGGTCGATCCGCTGACCGGAGCCGGGAGCGAAGCTCGGCGGCGGTTTCTGGCTGGTGGCCGGCGGCTGGGTCCGGGGCCGCGGAGGCACCCGGCGCCCGGGGGCACCGGAGGAACGACCGGGCGCCGGGGCGTTGCCGCTCTCGGTCGGCAACGGCCGGGCCGGCCCACCCTGGCGTGCTCGGCTGGCTCCCGACGAAGGACGCCGCCGCCCGGGGGCGCGGCGCGGCTCGTCGGCGAACGGGTCGCCGGGCCCGGGTGGGTTCTGGTCAGTCATCCGCTCGTGCTCTCCGCAGGGATTGGGGAAGTGCCGGCTGGCGCGAGGCTCTCGCGCCACAGAGTAGAGCCGCCGGTGCGCCCAGCCGGGTACCGCCACGCAGTGTGGCCAGTCTTAGCCCTCTGTGCCGGCCTCGCCCGTGTCGGTGTTGGCATCCTCAGTACCGGTGCCGTCGGCGTCCTCTGGCCCAGTACCGTCCTCGGCCCCGTCGGCGTTCTCGGACTCCTCCTCGGCCTCCGGATCGTCCGGTAGCGCCATCGGATCATCGGACCGGATCGAGTCCCACAGCTCATCGGACAGGTAGTTCGGGCGCACCCGGTTCCCGGCCCAGTCGAACGGGACGGTCGCGAAGTTGACGTTCTCCATGTCGATCTCCCGCAGGGAGTACGCCAGCCCGGCCATCGCGGTGAGGTCGCCGATCTCGTCTCCGGTGGTCAGCGACGACGTAGCGGCCTGGAGGAACCGGTAGAGCTCACCGGACTGGGTGAGGATGTTCCGGTCGAGCACCTGCTCGACCATGTTGGTGAGCAGCTCTTGCTGCCGGCCGATCCGGCCGATGTCGGAGCCATCGCCCAACCCCGGACCCTTCCGGGCGCGGGCGAACGCCACGGCGGTCTCACCGTCGAGGGTCTGGCAGCCGGCCTCGATGTCCAGCTTCGCTTGGGGGGAGTAGAGGTCCTCCTCGAAGCACATCTCCACGCCGCCGATGGCGTCGACCATTCGCTCCATCCCGGACATGTCCACGATCACGAAATCGTCGACGTAGATGTCGGTCATGTTCTCGAAGGTGCGGATCGTGCACCCGGCGGCGTAGCCGAGGTCGCCGCTCTCCGCACCGAGCGCGAACGCCGTGTTCCACATCCGGTTGTCGTCGCTCCAGCCCTGACCCTCGAGCCGTGCTTCGGTCTCGCTGCCGTTCGGCAGCGGGCAGTTGGGGATGTCCACCACCAGGTCGCGCGGGATGGAGACCACGTCCACCCGGGACCGGTCGGCGGCCACGTGCACCAGCAGGGTCGTGTCCGAGCGCATGCCCTGGACGTCGCCGCCGCCGATCGCCTGGTTGTCATCGCCCTCACGAGAGTCCGAGCCCATCACGAGGATGTTGTACTCGTTCCCGGCGTTCGGGTCGTCCGGGTTCTCCTGCTCGCGTTCGGGCCGGTCCGAGCCGAGGATGTCGTTGACGTCATGCCGGTCGATCCCGCCCTGCAGCGACTGGTAGGCGAACGCGGCTCCGGTACCGGTGAACGCGACGACACCCACCAGCGCGACCAGCAGGCCGCGCAGCAACGGGTGGTTCGCCCGGCCGGTGGAGTGCCGCGGGCCACGTGGGGCAGCGCGAGTGTCAGAGGTAGCCATCGAAACGATCGTAGGTCGGAAAGTGCGCAATCGGGCGGCTACCTGGCGAGCATCCCGGGGAGATTATGTGGAGACTCAAGCCCCGGCCGCCGCCACAGTGCGTCCGGATGTGGGGCCGGATGTGGGGCCGGATGTGGGGCCGGCGGCGATTCGCCGCTGCTCCTGTTCGGTGAGCGGGTAGTCCACCCGCCGGTACTGAGACAGGCTCTCCTGCCGGTACCAGCCCGCGCGCATCGTCTCGCCGAGGTCCTCGGCAGCCTCGGCGAGCCTTGCGCTGGCGCGCCCGGCCAGTCCCCAGGCCCCGGCCTGACGGGCGTGCCGGAGCGCCTCGCGAGCATGCACTGTGGCTCCTGCCGGGTCGCCAGCGAGCAGGACGGCCTTCGCGGTCGCAGCCTCGGCCAGGGCGATCAGCGGCGCCCGGTCGTGCTCGTGACCGAGCCGGACCGCGGCCCGGTACCACCGGTGCGCCTCCGGCAGGCCGGCGTCGCGCAGCGCGCACGCCAGGTCGACCATCACCACCCCTTCGAGCGCTGCGGCGTTCACCTGCTGCGCAAGACGCAGCGCCACCCGCCCCGAGGCGATCGCGTCCTCGTGTCGACCCCGCAACCGGGCCACGATGCTCCGAGCCCGCCACCACATGCTGGCCAGGATCGGGTCGTCGTTCGGGCCCGGTGCACTGACCCCGGCGAGCGCCGTCTCCGCACCGGCCGCGTCCTTCATATGCGTCAGCACGATCGCGCGCACGATCCGCAGCCGGTCCGAGGCACGACCGCCCGGATAGGTCTGCTGGGCCTCGTCCAGGAGCCGGATGGCGCGGCGCAGGTCGCCGACCTTGCTCATCTCCATCGCCAGCTGCTGCAGCACCGAGCGGTGAGCGCGGATCGGGCCGTGCAGCCGATAGCGGGCCTCCGCCTGGAACAGCAGCTCCAGGGACTCCTGGACCCGCCCGGTGCTACCGAGCAGCATCCCGAGCTGACGGCGCAACAGGGCCCGCTGATCGGGGCACTCGGTGGTGGCCAGCTCCTCCCGCAGCAGTTGCTCGTGTCCGGCCGGGAGGCTGACCGCGTCCGAGCACGGCGTCCGGTCGACTCGTGGCAGTGCCGGCTGCCTCGCCCCGGAGGCGTTCGGCACCGCATCGGTTCCCTCGAAGGCGTCGACGACCAGTGCGTGGACGGCCTCCAGCGCCGGTCCCGGGCTCAGGCCGAGCTCGGCCGCGAGTATCTCGCGTCCGTTCGCGTACACCTCGAGTGCCTGAGCATGGTCGCCGCAGCGGTACAGCGCGGTCATCCAGAGGGTGTGCAGGCGTTCTCGGGTGGGATGGGCACACGCAGCCGGGATCAGGTGCTCGAGCAGCTCGCGGTGCTCACCCCGGTCAAGACGATGCTGCGCGCGAGTCTCCTCCACGAGCAGGTACAGCTCGGTGAGCCGGTGCCGTTCAGCGTCGACGAGGGGGTGGTCCACACCGGGGTAGGGTTCTCCGCGCCAGCAGGCCGCGGCCTCGTCCAGCCGCTCCAGCAGCGCCAGTTCGTCACCGCCGTCGGAGTGCGCGGCGAGGGTGCCGCCGGCCGCACGGTCGAACCGCCAGGCGTCCACACTGTCGGCCGCGAGCTGCAGCCGGTAGCCGTCCGGACCGGCTTCCACCACTCCCGGGCCGAGCCGGGTGCGCAGCCGGTGCACGTGCACGTGCAGTCGAGACATCGCGGCCCCGGGCGGTGCTCCTGGCCAGAGGCCCTCCGCGAGGAGAGATCCTGGCACCCAGCGACCTTGGCTGCCGGCGAGCAGTGCCAGCAGCATCCGTTGCAGTCCGCCGGCAAGGCTCAGTGGCTTGGGGTCGGCGGTGATCTCGAATCGTCCGAAGACGGTGATGGTGGGTTGACCCATAGCGATTGCTCCAGTGCCCATGCACGTTGTGATGGTGGCCCCCTGCACGGCTCGTGGCCACAGGCCCCCTGCCGCTTGTGTCTGCGGCCCCCTGCGCACGATCCTCGGCGCTGCTCATCGTCGGAACGAGCAGGCGATCTGTTCGATTGTCCGCACATGTGCGGATCTGTCAATGGGTTTGTTCGGTGAGTTCTCTCCTGGAACTCGGGGCCGCCTCAGCAGGCGGGCAGCTCGAGGATCCGCGCGGTTCCGGCTTCGGCGACCACTCGGGCACCGGGCACCTGGATCTGGTCGAGCTCCTCGAACCGATGGTCCACCTGGTACGGGGCAGTGTCCTGGTACAGGTACTGAACGTTCAGCGCCGCCCGGGCGGCGCAGGCCTCAGGTCCAACCAGATCGTCGAGGTTGTCCATCAGTGCGGTCTGCTCCGGGGACCAGACCTGCCCCGCGACCGGGAACACCACCGGCTGCCCGCGCAGCGAGTACAGCAGCGGCGTACCGGCGAACGGGCTGCCGAGCACGGCACTGTCGGGGTCCAGGTGCACCGAGGTGATCATCTCCAGCTCGGCGGTGGCAGCGAACCGCGGCTGGTCGGTGCGGTCGGCGTCGAACACTTTCTCTGCGCGGCCGGCGGTGTAGACCGAGCTGATCACGGCCAGCACGCACACCAGCAGGGCGGTGCCCCAGAGCAGCACCGCCTGCCGGAGCAGACCGCGCGCGCGGCTGGGTGCCGTTCTGTGAGCCCACGCGCCGAGTCGGCGCAGTAGGTCCGACCAGCCGATCACGCCCAGCGGAAGGGTCACCATCGTCGCCACCACGGACAGCCGCGCCGCACTGGAGTACCAGAGCCCGGACAGCCCGACCGGACTGCCGAGCGCGGCGTCCAGATAGGCGAGCCAGACCGCCGCCAGGGTGGCCAGCACCCAGGTTCCACCGCGGCGGTGGGCGAGCCAAGCCCCCCAGGGCGCCACCACCAGCACGATCGCCGACGCCGGCATTCCCCACAGGTCGTACCAGCCGGTGAGCGTCTCGGCGAGCGCGACCAGCGGCGGGTTGACCGGGCTGCCCTCGTACCCGGTGACCGCCGCGGAGAGCGGGCTGGCCAGGAACACCACCGCACCGGCGACCATCGCCAGGGCGAGCACCGTGGGCAGGACGACGGCGCGCGTCCGCCGTCCGGCCCGCCACCACCGCTGCGCGAAATCGGCCACCACCCAGGCGAGTGCGGGTGCGGTGAGCAGCACCAGCGCCAGGAAGGCGTTCGGGTGGGTCAGGCCGAGTCCGGCGCCTGCGGCCAGCAGCACCACCAGCACCCCGGCCCGGGCTCCGGCAGTCGTCGGCCGCTGGCGGACCAGCATCCGGAGCAGGAACGCCGCCACCCCGGGGACCATCGCGAACGCTGCGGCGTTCGGCAGATGTCCCCAGCCCACCCACAGCGAGGCCGGGGTGGCCGTGACGATCCCGGCGAGCAGCGCCGTCGCCATCGGTACCCAGCGGCTGCCCGGGAACAGCTCGCGAGCGAGCGCAGCAGTGCCGAGGACCCAGACTGGCCCGGCGAAGAGCGAGGAGGAGACGATCAGCGCCGCCGGCGGGCTCTCCCCGGGCAGCAGTGCGGTGAACGCGTGCCACGCCGCCGGATAGATGGCGTCCTGCCCGGTGCCGTAGGACAGCGCCCCGAGCGTGAGAGAGGAAGCGGACCCACTCTGTTCCACCAGCTGTAGTGCGCTCAGGTGGAATATCGCGTCCCAGCGCTGCAGGATCGCGTCCGGACTGACCGCACCGGTCCACATGTCCGCCGTGGCCAGCACGCTCCCCATCACCACGGCGAGCGCCAGGAGCAGGCGCGGCTCACCACTGCGTGGGGTCACCCGGATAAGGGCCTCCAGCGCGCGCATGGCGAAACCGACCGCGACCGCCCCGAAGGCACCCACCAGCGCCGGCGCCAGACCCCAGCGCACCCCGAAGGCCTGTGCGCCGATCGCGGCGAGGCCGTAGGCGGCGATGCTGATCACCGGTGCCAGCGCGAGCAGGGTCAGTCCGCGCAGCCGGACCAGCCGCAGGGCCAGCATGCCGGGGGCGAACAGCAGGACTCCACCCACCACGAACGCCCAGCCGGCGCCGAGGATGCTCGTGCTGGTCACGGCGTGTCGGGCTCGGTGTCAGGAGGAGTGTCCGGCTGCGCTGCTGCGTCGGGCCGGGGCTGCGCCTGCTGAGGCGGAGCGGCAGGGGCGTGGCCGTGACCAGGGTGGGTTCCGCCGTCGCCGGCCTGGTGCGCAGTGGGCAGCCCGGCCTGTTCCAGCCGGGCTTCGGTGAGGGACAGCTCGCGGGTGAGCTCGGTGATCTGGCGGTCTGTGGCCTTCATCCGCCGGTAGGTGGTGGCGATGAAGGACAGGAACGCGATCACCAGCAGGTACAGCACCAGGTCGGCGCCGCGACCTACCCCGACCAGGCCAGCGGCGCGGCCGAGGAGGGTGGGGAACAGGATCGCTGCCGCGGTGGCGAGCGCGAACAGCGCCAGCAGGACCCGGCGCACTGCCTGGTGCCGGGCGTCGGCGGTGGACCGGGTCAGCAGGACTGTCACCACGGCGACGCCGAGCAGCAGCAGGAGCTGGATCCAGATCTTCTCCTCGTTCATCGCACCCTCCGCCTCATCGGAACACCAGGTCCACCAGGATGTTCACCGCGTTCAGCAGCGACTGGCCCTTGCTCTTGGAGTAGTCGGTGTAGAGCACGTGCACCGGATGCTCTGCCCACGGTAGGCGGGTGCGTCCGAGCTGCAGCACGATCTCGGAGGCATGGGCCATCCGGTTCTGCTTCAGCATCACCCCGGCGGCGGCGTCCCGGCGGATCACCCGCAGCCCGTTGTGGGCGTCGGTGAGTTTCAGGCCGGTGGTCTGGTTGGTGGCCCACACGGCGGTCTTCAGCACGATCCGCTTCGCCCAGCCGGCCTTGGTGCGCTCGTCCAGGAACCGAGAGCCGAACACGATCGCCAGGCCTTCCTCGCGGGCGCGGGTGACCATCGCCGCGGCGTCCGAGACCTGGTGCTGGCCATCGGCATCGAAGGTGACCAGGTAGCGGGCCTCGGTCTGCTCGAGCACGAAGTCGATGCCGGTCTGCAGGGCCGCGCCTTGGCCCAAATTGGTGGCGTGCCGGATCACCAGCGCGCCGGCGCCCTCGGCGGCAGGAATCGAAGCGTCGGTGGAGCCGTCGTCGATGCAGACCACGTGGGCGAAGGTGGCGTGCAGGTCCCGGACCACGCCGGCGATCACGGCGGCCTCGTTGTACAACGGCACCACGATCCAGGTGTCGTCGATGGTCGGCATGGGGAGCATTCTTCCAGCACCGGCGGCGATCGTGTGTCAGGCCCGCCACTCCCCGCGCCCCGCTCCCCGCCCCGCGCACCCCGCGCACCGACGCGCTGAGGTTCGATTGGTGCACGGAGGTGCAATTTTCCTACCTCAGTGCAGCAGCGGTGCCTCAGACGCGCGTGCAGGTCCGGAGCAGATCCGCCGCTGCCCGGTATCCGGTATGGGAGACTGCCGAGGCACCCTGCCGCAGCCGAGAAGGAAGCCCATGATCGTCGATTCCGCCGAGGTGGATCCCACTGCCCGGATCGGCGACGGCACCAGTATCTGGCAGCTCGCTCAGGTGCGGGAGAGTGCTGTGCTCGGCGAGGGCTGCATCATCGGCCGCGGGGCCTACATCGGCTCCGGGGTGCAGCTGGGCAACAACTGCAAGGTGCAGAACTACGCACTGGTCTATGAGCCCGCCCACCTCGAGGACGGCGTGTTCATCGGCCCGGCCGCAGTGCTCACCAATGACGTCTACCCCCGCGCGATCAACCCGGACGGCACCCGCAAGTCCGGCACCGACTGGGAACCGGTCGGGGTCACCCTGCGCACCGGCGCCAGCGTCGGCGCCCGCGCCGTGTGCGTGGCCCCGGTGACCATCGGTGCCTGGGCCACAGTGGCCGCCGGGGCCGTGGTCACCAAGGATGTGCCCGATTTCGCCTTGGTGGCCGGGGTGCCGGCCCGCCGGATCGCCTGGGTGGGCAAGGCCGGGGTGCCGCTGACCGAAGACGGCCCGGGGGAGTGGGCCTGCCCGGCCACCCATGCCCGGTACCGGGAGAATGACGGGGTACTGACCGCCGTCGAGCACACCAGCGCCGTCGAGAACAACGAGGAGACCAGGTGAACCAGGCGATGATCCCTGCGGCCAAGCCGATCGTCGGGGCAGAGGAACGAGCCGCTGTCGACGCCGTGCTCGCCAGCGGCATGATCGCTCAGGGCCCACAGGTTGCGGCCTTCGAGGAGGAGTTCGCCACCGCACTCACCGCCGGGCGGACCTGCGTGGCGGTGAACTCGGGCACCTCCGGGCTGCACCTGGGTCTGCTCGCTGCCGGGATCGGACCGGGGGACGAGGTGATCGTGCCCTCGTTCACCTTCGCCGCCACCGCCAACTCGGTGGCCCTGACCGGCGCTACCCCGGTGTTCGCCGACATCGAGCCGGACACTTTCTGCCTGGCCCCGGCCAGCGTCGAAGCAGCGATCACGGCCAACACCCGCGCGATCATGCCCGTGCACCTGTACGGGCACCCGGCAGATATGGACGCACTGACCGCGCTCGCGGCCGAACGGGGCCTGCAGATATTCGAGGACGCCGCCCAGGCGCACGGCGCCACCTGGCAAGCCACCCCGGTCGGGGCCTTCGGCACCTTCGCGATGTTCTCCCTATACCCCACCAAGAACATGACCTCCGGTGAGGGCGGCATGGTCGCCGCCGAATCGGACGAGATCGCGCGGCGGCTGCGGCTGCTGCGCAACCAGGGGATGGAGCGCCAGTACGCGAACGAGATCGTCGGCTTCAACGCCCGGATGACCGACATCCACGCCGCTATCGGCCGGGTCCAGCTCGGCAAGCTGCCCGGCTGGACCCGCACCCGGCAGGCGAACGCGGCCTTCCTCGACACTCACCTCGAAGGCGTGGCCACCCCCACCGTCCGGGAGGGCGCCACGCACGTCTACCACCAGTACACGATCCGCCTCACCGGCGCCTCCCACGCGGAGCGGGACGCGTTCGCGGAGGCACTGCGCGCCCGCGGCGTCGGCTGCGGGGTGTACTACCCAATCCCGAACCACCGGCTGGAGTCCCTGACCCGGTACGCGCCGGCCGGCGAGCTACCGGTCACCGAGCAGGCCGCGGCCGAGGTGCTCTCCCTCCCGGTCCACCCCAGCCTGAGTGAGGCCGACCTGGAAACGATCACCACCGCCGTCAACACGGTGGCCAAGGCAGGAGCGTGAGATGGCGAACCTGAGAGCGGGTCTGATCGGCCTGGGCATGATGGGCCGGCACCACGCCCGGGTGCTGCGCCAGCTCGAGGGTGTGGATCTGGTGGCCGTGGCCGACCCGGCCGGGGACCCGCACGGGGTGGCCGGCCCGCTGGAGGTGCTCCCGGATGTGCAGGCCCTGATCGGTGCGGGGATCGACTATGCGATGGTCGCCGCCCCCACCCGGTTCCACACCGAGACCGGGCTGGCGTTGGCCGAAGCGGGGGTGCATGCGTTGATCGAGAAGCCGCTCGCCTCCGACACCGCCGGTGCGCAGCGCCTCGCGGACGCGTTCGAGGCGGCCGGGCTGGTCGGCGCGGTCGGGCACATCGAGCGGTACAACCCGGCGCTGCAGTCCCTGCGCACGCGATTAGAGGCCGGTGAGCTGGGCGAGGTGTACCAGATCGCCACCCGCCGCCAGGGCCCGTTCCCGTCCCGGATCGCCGACGTCGGCGTGGTCAAGGACCTGGCCACCCACGACATCGACCTGACCGCCTGGGTGGCCCAGCGCGAGTTCACCTCGGTGGCCGCCCGCACCGCGTACAAGTCCGGCCGCGAGCACGAGGACCTGGTGGCGATCACCGGGTTCCTCACCGGCCCGGTGGTGACCAACCACCTGGTGAACTGGCTCTCCCCGATGAAGGAGCGGGTGACCGTGGTGACCGGGGAGAAGGGGGCGTTCGTGGCCGACACGCTGCTCGCCGACCTGACCTTCCACGCGAACGGCGAGATCGTCACCCGCTGGGACGACGTCGCTCAGTTCCGTGGTGTGTCCGAGGGGGACATGATCCGGTTCGCGATCGACAAGCCGGAGCCGCTGCGCACCGAGCACGAGAACTTCCGGGACGCGATCCTGGGCAAGGACACCGACATCGTCACGATGGCGCAGGGCCTGAACACGGTGCGGGTGGCTGAGGCTGTGCTGGAATCGGCCGCCACCGGGCAGAGCGTCTCGCTGGGATGAGCATCGGGCGCTTCCGCGGCAGCAGGGACTGGGCCGGGCGGGTGCCGGATGACCGGGCCGGGCGGGTGCCGAATGGCCGGGCCGGACGCTCCCGCGGGAGCGCTGCGCGGGCGGGCCGCGGCGTGCGGGTCACGCTGGTCTCCCGGATCTTCCTGCCTGAGCCCTCTGCCGCCTCGTTCCGGCTGGCCGCGTTGGTGCGGGCGCTTGCCGACGACGGCGCACGGGTGGATGTGCTCACCACGGCACCTGGCCCAGGGGTCGAGCGGGGAGACGGCGCACCTTCGCCCGGGTTGCCCGCGCGGGTGCGGCGTGCCCCGGTGCTGCGGGACGGTTCCGGGTACGTGCGTGGGTATCTGCCCTACCTGAGCTTCGACGTGCCGCTGGCCTGGCGGCTGCTGCGCACCCGGCGCCCGGACGTGGTGGTGGTCGAACCGCCGCCGACCACCGGGGCCGTGGTGCGGGCGGTCTGCGCGCTGCGCCGGATCCCGTACGTGTACTACGCCGCCGACGTGTGGTCCGATGCCTCCGCCTCCACCGGCGCGCCGGCAGTGGTGGTGCGCGTGGTGCGGGCGATGGAGCGGTTCGCGCTGCGCGGTGCGGCGGCGGTACTGAGCGTGAACGACGGCGTGACCGACCGGGTCCGTGAGCTCGGCGCCGGCGAGGTGGTCACTGTGGGCAACGGGGTGGACACCGGGATCTTTCACCGCGGCGCGCCCGCGACACCGGACTCACCTCACCCGGCACCGGACTCACCTCACCCGGCACCGGACTCACCTCACCCGGCACCGGCAGACGATCGTCTGAGTACCGAAACCGCATCTGAGGGCCGAAGGTTCGGTACTCCGATGTCCATCGGGTACTCAGACGATCGTGCAGCCGGGATCCCTGCCGTCCCGTTCCTGCTCTACGCCGGCACTGCCTCGGAGTGGCAGGGCGCGGAGATCTTCGCCCGAGCGATGGCCCGCGTGCTGGCGGAGCTCCCGGACGCGAAGCTGGTCTACCTCGGGCAGGGCAGTTCCTGGCCGGCGCTGCGCGCGCTCGCGGCGGACTTGCCTACCGGTGCGATCGAGCTGCACGACCCGGTGGACGCCGCCACGTCTGCGATCTGGCAGCGCGCCGCCCGCGCCGCCGTTGTCAGCTTGAAGCCCGGCATCGGCTACGACTTCGCGATGCCGACCAAGATGTTCGCCGCTCTGGCCTGCGGCACGCCGGTGACCTTCGCCGGGGTAGGGCCGGCCGCCGACCTGATTGCGGAGAAGTCCCTCGGCCGGGCCACTGGCTACGACGCCGGCGAGGTGGCCGAAGCGATGATCGCCGCGCTGCGCACCAGGCCGACCGACGATGACCGGGACCGGCTCGCCGCCTGGGTGGCCGAGCACCGGTCACTGGCCGCGGTCGGGCACCGCAGCGCAGCGGCGATCACGGCCGCGGCGCGTACCGGCTGACCCACAGACCCCTCCGGTGGTCTATTGCCACAACGCCGCGATCGGCATCGCCCACAGCTTCTCGCCGAGCGGGTTGGTGGTGGTCCTGGTAAGGGGCACGATGCCCCGGGGTATACCGAGCAGCACTGTCGGGCATGATCTCCTCCGCGCCAATGTCAGTTTTGCAGGACGGCCAATGTCGGTTTTGCAGGAACGATCAGGCCGTTCCAGCAGGATTCTGGCCCGCCGTCGAGCTGGAACGCGGCCGCCGGCGCCGACTGACGCGTCGAGACCTCAACTGTGGTGGGTACGAGCCGGAAACACCCTGCCGGACTGGAGGTTCGGCGTAGCTTGGGCGGGGTGGGACGGGCTGGTGGGTCAGCACGGCCCCTCACCGGCCCGGGGCGCGCCTGGGCCCGCGCCCACCCTGCCTCGACATAGGGTTTAGCCGAGGCCGCGCCCAGCACCGGGCCGGCGGCCAGAAAAAGCGGAGGTGAGCAGATGGGTGCGCTGTGGCGGATGATGCGCGCCCTGCTCGGCGTGCTGCCCGGCGGCTCCAGCCGGTTCATCGTCGCGTTCGCGATCGCCTCCGGCGCCCTGGCGATCCTGGACGTGGCTGCCCTCGGCCTGCTCGCCCTCACCCTGTCCCCGCTGCTCTCCGGCCAACCGCTGAACCTGCCGGTGATCGGCGAGATCGCCGCCGACCAGGTGCCCTACCTGCTCGCCGGTGTCGGCGCGCTGATCGTGGCCAAGAGTGTGCTGGCGATCGGTCTGCAGTGGCTGGCCACCCGCCGGTTCGCCACCTTCGAGCAGGAGCTCGGCGTGCAGCTGCTGGATGCCTTCTTCCGCTCCCCGTGGACCGACCGCCTCGGCCGCAACTCCACCGATCTGGTCCGCTCCACCGACGTCGGCGTCGCCACCACTGTCACCGGGGTGCTGATCCCCTCGGCGATGCTCTCCGGGGAGGTCTTCACCTTCGTGGCCGTGCTCGCAGTGCTGATCGTGGCCGAACCACTGATCGCGGCCGTCGCGATCGTCTACTTCGGACTGATCGGCGCTGTGCTGTACCTGTGGGTGCTGCGCAAAGCGGTGCACGCCGGACGCACCAACCGGGAGCACTCCACCCGCTCCGTGCGCCTGGTCAGCGAGATGGTGCACTCGCTGAAAGAGATCACCCTGCGGGACAAGGGCCCCGAGGTGGCCGAGGTGGTCCGCGCCGAACGCCTGCTCTCCTCCCGCGCCCGCGCGAACATGTCCTTCCTCGGCGTGATCCCGCGGTATGTGCTCGAGGCCGGGTTGGTCGGCGGCCTCGCACTCGGTGCCGTGGTCGGCTACCTGCAGAACGAGACCGCGGGTGCATTGAGCGCAGTGGCGCTGTTCGCCGTCGCGGGCTTCCGGATCGTGCCCTCGCTCACCCGGTTCCAGTCGATCATGGCGCAGACCGGTGCTTCGATGCCGTTCGCGCAGCAGGTGCTGGACGAGATCCGCAAGGGGGAGCAGCGCTCCGCCGAGTCCGCCCAGATCGCCACGGAGCCGATTCCCGACGGCGTTCGGAGCGTGCACGTCCAAGGCGTCACGTTCGCGTATCCGGGCAGTGAGGACCACGCGGTGCACCGGGTCTCCTTCGACCTCCCGTTCGGTCAGTCGCTGGCCCTGGTCGGTGCCTCCGGGTCCGGGAAGTCCACGTTGGTGGACCTGCTCCTCGGCCTGCTCGAACCTACCGACGGGCAGATCCTGGTGGGCCAGGTGCCGATGGGCCGGGTACTGGCGGACTGGCGCTCCCGGGTGGGGTACGTGCCCCAGGAGGTGTCCCTGTTCGACTCCACCATCGCCCAGAACGTGGCGCTGAGCTGGGATGCCGAGCATGTCGACGAGGACCAGGTGCGCCGTGCGTTGGCCCGCGCCCAGCTCCTCGATGTGGTCGAGGCCCGGCCCGGCGGCATCCACGCCCGGATCGGGGAACGCGGCCTGGCTCTCTCCGGCGGCCAGCGTCAGCGGCTGGGCATCGCCCGCGCCCTGTACACCGACCCGCTGGTGCTGGTGATGGATGAGGCCACCTCCGCGCTGGACACCTCCACCGAGGCTGCCGTCACCACGGCGATCGCCGAGCTCACCGGTGAGGTGACGATCGTGGTGGTCGCGCACCGGCTGGCCACGATCCGGCACTCCGACATCGTCTGCTTCATGCGCGACGGCGAGCTGGTGGCGCACGGCTCCTTCGACGAGGTGGTGGCCGCCGAACCCGACTTCGCCCAGCAGGCCGCGCTCGCCGGACTGGTCGCCGATGCCGACCTCGATGATCCGGATGATGACCCGGACGTGGAGGCCGCCGACCCCGACGGCCCAGCCGCCACCGGTTCGCCGATAGCGGGAGGCCCACGATGAGCATCCCGCCGCTCCCCACCCACCGAGGCCGCGGCCCACGGGTGGTCTCCCTGGTCTACAACGACGCGAGCACCGACTCTCGGGTGCTGAAGACCACCGCCACCCTGCGCGCCGCCGGCGCCGATGCCCGGATCGTCGCCTCCGCCCGGGACCTGGCCGGCCACTCGGCCGGGATCGGGTACGTCGGCGAGACCGAGGTGCACCGCGCCCCAGACCTGCTGCTCACCCGGATGCTGCCCCGGCTCACCCGGGCCTGGCGCCGGTTGCGTGGCAAGGATCTGGTCACCGGGAAGCCGCTGGTGTCGCCGATGGCCGACGGCGGAGGGTCGGCGGGGGAGGAGAAGGTCACCTCGGCCGGGGGTGCTGGCGAGGAGCGGACCGCTGGTGGCCCCACGCCCGCCGCCGCCAGCCTGGCACCGGCAGCACCGGCAGCACCGGCAGCACCGGCGCCCAACCCCACGCCGGCCACCCGCGCTACCGCCTTCGCCGCCGATGCCTGGATGCGGCTCTACCAGACCGCGCGGCTGACCTACTGGTGGATCGGCGCTGTGCGCGAGGGCCGCCGGCTCGCCCCGGACGTGGTGCACGCCAACGATGCCAACGCCCTGGTCCCGGCTCTGCTGATCTGCGCGGGCACCCGGGCCCGGGTCGTCTACGACTCGCACGAGCTGTGGCGGCGGAGAAACATCCGCCAAGACCGGTGGCTTGCTCCGGCCGCCGAGGCGATCATCGAGCGCATCGGCATCCGCCGTGCCGGCGGGGTGATCACTGTCTCCGGGTCGATCGCGGACTGGTTGCAGCGCACCTACCGGCTGCCGGAACGCCCCACTCTGGTGCGGAACATCCCCACCGCGCGCACCGTCCCGGACCCCACCCACGGCCGGCTACGCCAGCTCACCGGCCTGAGCCCGGCGGACAAGATCGTCTCCTACACCGGAGGTATCACCACCGGACGAGGACTCGAGGAGACGGTGGACGCCGTCGCCCTCCTGCCAGCGGATGTCCACCTGGTGCTGCTCGGCTACGGCGACCAGGCCTACATCACCGGTCTGCTCCACCGCGCCCGCGAGGCGGGGGTGGCCGAGCGGGTGCACCTGGCCGGCAGCGTGCCCTCGGCGCAGGTCCCGCAGACCCTCGCCGATGCCGACGCAGCGGTGGTGTACGTGCGCCCGATCTGCCTGTCCTACCTGTACTCGCTGCCGAACAAGCTGTTCGAGTCCATCCACGCCGGGCTGCCGATCGTGGCCGCCGACCTGCCGGACACGGCCGCGATCGTGCGCCAGTACGGGGTGGGTGAGGTGTTCGACGCCGACACACCCGAAGAGCTCGCCGCGGCGATCGAGCAGGTGCTCGCCGACCCTAGTGGCTACCGGGATGCCGCCCGTGCGGCCGCCGCCGAACTTACTTGGGAGCACGAGGCCGCCGACTTGATCGACCTCTACACCCGGGTGCTGCGAGGCCGCCGTGGCTGAGGCGCCGAGCCTGCTGATCCTGTCCTTCAGCCCGCTGCGCTCCGACGCCCGGGTGCTCCGCCAGATCCGGCTGTTCCAGCAGGAGGGCTACGCCGTCAGCACGCTCGGCTACGGCCCCGCCCCGGAGGGGGTGTCCGAGCACCTGCAGCTGCCCGAGTCGGCGATCAGCTGGCACAAGGACCGGCGGCTGCTCATCCTGCGCCGCTACCGGGCGGCGTACCGCACCGCCCCGGTGGTCCGCGCCGCCACCGACCTGCTCACCGGCAGGGCCGGGCGCTACGACGTGGTGCTCGCCGACGATATCGACACCGTCCCGCTCGCGCTGGACCTGGCCCCGCGCGGTGGAGTGCACGCCGATCTGCACGAGTACCACCCGCGGCAGAACGAGGAGCTGCGCCGCTGGCGCTGGTTCGTGGCGCCCTACTACCGCTGGCTGGTGCGCAGCTATGGCACCCGCGCAGACTCGGTCACCACCGTCGGCCGAGGAATCGCCGAGGAGTATCGGCGCGAGTTCGGCCTCGAGGCCGGGGTGGTGATGAACGCCCCGCACCATCGCAGCGACCTGAGACCCACCCCGGTGGCCAGCCCGCTGCGGCTGGTGCACGCCGGCAACGGGGTGGCCACCCGGCTGGAGGTGATGCTCGAGGCGATGGACCTGATCACCTCCGGCGCCACGTTGGACCTGTACCTGATCGACCAGGGCGACGGGTACGTGCCGGGGCTGCGCGAGCGCTACCGCGATCACCCGGCGATCCGGATCCACGACCCAGTGCCCACCGATCAGGTGGTGCCCACGCTGAACGGCTACGACGTGGGCGTGTACTCGCTGCCGCCGATCTCGTTCAACTTCCGCTGGGCGCTGCCGAACAAGTTCTTCGACTTCGTCCAGGCCCGGCTCGCGCTGCTGGTCGGGCCCAGCCCGGAGATGGCCGCACTGGTCACCGAGCACCATCTCGGCACTGTGGCCGAGGACTTCACCGCGGAGGCATTCGCCGCAGCGGTGGATGCGCTCACTGCCGACGGCGTGACGGCGGCCAAGCAGGCGGCCGACGCGGCCGCTGGGGTGCTCTGCGCCGAGGAGCAGGTGGCCGGCTGGGCCGAGCCGGTGGCCGCGCTCGCGGAGCGCGCCCAGCGCTGAGTGGTCTGACGCTGAGGACTCAGCGGGTCAGGTCCGCGGTGCGGAAGGTGTGCGCGGTCCGGTAGCCGAGGCGTTGATACAGCCGGACGGCGGCGGTGTTCGTGCGCGTCACCCCGAGGGTGCTCACTCCGGCGACGGCGATCGCTCGTCTGGTCAGCTCGGTCACCATCGCGCGGCCCAGGCCTTGGCCGCGCCGTTCGGTGTGGGTGACGATCCCGGCCAGGTGCGGCACTCCGGTGGCCAGGGCATGCAGGGCGCCGATCGCCACCAGCTCACCACGCTCCCGGATGCCGAGCCAGAGCAGCGCGTAGCCGATCCCGGGAAAACCTTCGAACGCGGCGTTGTGCGCCTGACCAAAGGCGTCGATCGTGGCGGCGTCGGCCGCGTCGTCGAGCTCGATGAAGGTCAGCTCAGTAGGTGCCCGCTCGGTGACGTCTTCGGCCCACATGAAGTGCCACTCGCCGACGCCCGCTTGCTCCCAACCCGCGGGCAACGGCAGCGGGCTGCTATCGGTGGTGGAGAACCACTCCGGGGTGACCCCGCGCGCCTGGGCGAGGGAGATGAGACGGGACAGCGCAGACCCGGCCAGCGCTCCGCCGTCGTGATCTGGGCCTACGAAGGCCCCACCCCAGTGCCGCCCGCCCGGGCGCCACGGGTGCAGCCAGGCCCAGCCAGCCGGCCCGGCGATCGCCAGCACCCGGTCATCGGTCCCCCAGCGCAGGAACGGGTCCTCGCCACTGAGCCGGAGCAGCTCGGCGCGGTCGACCTGCCGCCAGGTGCTGGGCTGCATCAGGAGGCGGCGAGCACGCTCAGCACCCGCTTTGCGGCGTGGCCGTCGCCGTACGGCGTGGCCTTGGTGGCCGGTGGGGCCGGACGGCTGGCCGCGGCCGGGATGTCGGCAGGTTCGGCGAGGGTGTTCCAGCCCAGCTGCACGGTCTCCACCCACTCGGTCTCGGTGCGCACAGTGGTGCACGGGGTGCGCAGCTCGAACGCCTCCTTCTGCAGCCCGCCGGAGTCGGTGATCACCCCGCGTGCCTGGGCGGCTGCCGCGATCAGGTCGGGGTAGCCGAGCGGGTCGGCCACGTGGATGTTGCCGCGCTCCAGGTTCGCTCCGGTGGCCCGCAGCCGCGGGTGGGCGAGCAGCAGCACCGGGTGGTCCACGGCACCCAGGCCGTCCAGGACTGCCTCCAGCCGGGCGGGGTCGTCGGTGTTCTCGGCTCGGTGGATGGTGGCGATCGAGTACTCCCCGGGGGTCAGGCCGGCGGCGGTGACCGCAGCCGGCACCCGATCCCCGACGGTGGTGGCCACCTGGTGCAGCACGTCGGTCATCACATCGCCGACCACCTGGGTGCGCGCGGCCAGGCCCTCGTTCGCCAGGTGGTCGGCGGCCACCTGGGTGGGCGCGAGCAGCACGTCGGCAGCGTGATCGGTGAGTACCCGGTTGTGTTCCTCGGGCATCCGCCGGTTGAACGAGCGCAGACCGGCCTCCAGGTGCGCCAGCGGCAGTTGCAGCTTCACCGCGGCGATTGCGGCGGCCAGGGTGGAGTTGGTGTCGCCGTAGACCAGCACCCAGTCCGGGTCGGCCTCGGCGAGAGCGCCCTCCAGGCCGATCAGCATCCTCCCGGTCTGTTCGGCGTGCGAGCCGGAACCGATGCCCAGGTGAGTGTCCGGGGCGGGGATGCCCAGCTCGGTGAAGAACACGTCCGACATCGCCGCGTCGTAGTGCTGACCGGTGTGCACGATCACGTGCTCCACACCGCGTTCTTGGCACGCCGCCGCCACCGGTGCCAGCTTCACGAACTGCGGACGGGCCCCCACCACGCTCAGGATCTTCATGCCGGTGAGTCTAGGTGTTCTGCCTGCCCCCGATCCTCGCCGACCCTCCAGTCCGGCAGGGTGTTCAGGCTGGGACCCACCACCACTGGCGAGTCGACGCGTCAACTGGTGCGTGTGTCCACCAGCAGGCGGTCAGTGTCCTGGTTGAGTCACGACCAGACCCTCAGCCTCAGCGGCCTCGCCCTGTCGGGCGTCGTAGGTCAGGAGGCCGCGCGCCTCGGCCGCCAGAGCTGTTGCGACATGCAACGCATCCAGCGTGCCCAGATGCCGAAACGGAAGCCGTGCTGCCAGTTGCATCATCGCCTCGGTGAGGCGCAGGATGCGGAACGGGCGTAGCACGGCTTCGACGTTCTCGACGGCGAGATGGAAGCGAATTCCGAGCCTACGCAACTCGATCACCGCGACTCTTGAGATCGCGAAGGCCTGTCGATCGGCGCTCTCGTTCGCAAGGGCAGTGCGCAGCTCTGACGACTCCCGCTCGTCTACCAGTAGCTTCGCCAGTGCTGAGGTATCGAGGAGGATCATCGGTCGCCGCGAAGCTCCGACAGGACATCTTCGGTTGACTCCGGTACCTGCGAACCGGGAGGAAACTCCATGACTCCGGTGCCTTCTCGCAGGGTCAGTTCCTGCAGCGGGTCTTCCTCGATCGGTGCCAGGTGCGCGATCGGGACACCGCGGCTGGTCACGCGAAACGAGGCACCTTGCTGGACCTGCCGCATGACCTCGCCGGAGTCGTTCCGCAACTCACGCTGACTGACTGTCTTCATGATTCCAATGTAGCACCTATGTAGCACCATCGCGCCCGGCGAAGTTCACCTGCGGAGCGCGGCGATCTCGGCGCGGACTCCAGCGTGCGCCTCGCGCCCGTCCACAAGTTCCGCCCTGCCACTCACGATCTCCTCGACGCGGCGGTCGATGACCTCGTCCCACGCCGCATCGATGCCTGCCCCGTCCACGTCGGAATCCTGATCCACACTCAGCAATAGGTGGTGCGCGGCATCAAGGCGCTCGTCAGCATCGAAGGCCATGCCCGCCTTGATGTAGTCCGCCAGCCTCGGAGTCATAGAACGAGTTGACGAGAGTGAGCCGACCTGGGTCAGGATTCGCCCCTGCCTGCGATACGGGGGCCGACGGCGTTCACTCGTCGGGACGGTCTCGGCACCTGGGTACGGTGGGCACTGTGATCATCGAGCGCATCGAAACCTTTCAGGTCGCCCCTCGCTGGCTGCTGGTCCGGCTGGAGACCGAGGACGGGCACGTCGGCTGGGGCGAGGCGAGTCTGGAGGGCCACGCCGAGGCCGTCCAGGGTGCGATCGACGGGTACACCGACCTGCTGATCGGCCAGGATGCCACCCGGATCGAGCACCTCTGGCACCTGATGACCCGCACCGGCTTCTATCGCGGCGGCCCGGTGTTCGGCTCCGCCGTCTCCGGGATCGACCACGCGCTCTGGGACATCAAGGGCAAGGCGCTTGGGGTCCCGGTGCACGAGCTGCTCGGCGGACCCGTGCGGGACAAGGTCCGCGTCTACGGCTGGATCGGCGGGGACGATCCGAGCGATGTGGCCGCCGCGATCGAGACCCAGCTCGCCACCGGGCTGACCGCGGTGAAGATGAACGCCTCCGGTGCCACCGAGCACCTGGGATCCCTGGCCGAGACCACAGCGATCCTGGACCGCGCTCGCGCAGCACGCGAGACCCTTGGCACCGAGGGGGACTTCGCCATCGACTTCCACGGCCGGATCTCACCCGGCTACGCCCGCCGGTTGCTGCCGCTGCTGGAGGAGTTCCACCCGCTGTTCGTGGAGGAGCCGGTGGTGCCCGAGCTGAACACCGCCTGGGACCAGCTCGTGGCCAGCACCTCCATCCCGATCGCCACCGGCGAGCGGCTCTACTCCCGCTGGGACACCTTGCCGGTGCTCACCGCCGGGGTCAGCGTGGTGCAGCCCGACCTGGCACACGCCGGCGGCATCTCTGAGACCCGCAGGATCGCCGTCCTGGCCGAGACCTACGGCGCCGCGATCGCCCCGCACTGCCCGCTCGGGCCGCTGGCGCTCGCGGCCGCGCTGCAGGTGGACTTCGCCAGCAGCAACTTCCTCATCCAGGAACAGTCCCTCGGTATCCACTACAACGCCGGCTCCGCCGAGCTGACGGACTACCTGCTGGACACCGAAGTGTTCACCTTCGCCGACGGCTACATCCACCGCCCGACCGGTCCAGGCCTGGGGGTGCAGATCGACGAGGCCGCGGTGCGCCGCGCCGCGCAGAGCCCGCACCGCTGGCGCACCCCCGGGTTCCACCGTACCGACGGCAGCATCGCCGAGTGGTGACCCACCCGGGTGGTGCACCTCACCGCTCCCACCCGGCACCGGAACCCCTCGGTGGGCCATACTCGTAACCGTGCGAACCTCCACCGAACCAGGCCGCCTGCCCGGGGCACGCCGATGAAGGTCGTCGCGGTCACCACCTGGTTCCCCACGGAAAAGGTGCCCACCTCGGGCACCTTCACCCTCGCCGACATCCAGGCGATCAAGTCTCGGCGCGAGGTCAGCGAGATCCGGGTGGTGCACCTGGTACCTCCACACACCGACGACGGCACCCGGCGCCTGACCTACCAAGGCCTGGACGTGGTCCGGATCCCGATGAGCACCACCTCACCGGCGCAGATCCTGGCCGCCGGGAAGGCGCTGCGCGACGAGGTCCGCGGCGCTGACCTGGTGCACACGATGGCCTTCTCCACGCTGCTCGCGATGGCCTGGTGGCGCCCGAAGGGGACCTGGGTGCACACCGAGCACTGGTCCGGACTGACCACACCGAGCACCCTGCCGTTGCTCTGGCGGCTCGCCCTGCCGCTGCTCTGGCCGCTGGTCCGCCGACCGGACGTGGTCACCGCCGTCTGCGACTACCTGGCCCGGCCGATTCGCCAGCGCCGGAACACCGGCCCCACCGTGGTGGTGCCGTGCATCGTGCCCCCGCCGGAGCACCTGGACCCCCGCCCGATCCGGCCACGCACGCCCACCCGGCTGGTCGCCGTCGGCGGCCTGGTGGACCGCAAGGACCCGCTGATCGCCGTGGACACGGTGGCCGAGCTGGACCGCCGCGGCAGCCCGGCACGGCTCACCTGGGTGGGGGAGGGGCCGCTGCGTGAGGCTGTCGCTCGGCGGGCACGCAAGCGCGGCGTCGAGCACCTGGTCCGACTGCCGGGGGCCACCGATTCTTCGGGTGTCCGCGAGGCCTTGGCCGCCGCTGACTTGTTCTTCCTGCCCACCAAGGGGGACAACTTCTGCGTCTCGGCCGCCGAGGCCCTGGTGGCCGGCCGGCCCGTGGTGGTCGGTGCGACCGGAGGCCAGGGCGAGTACATCGACCCCAGCGTCGGAGCCTTGGTGAGCGAGCAGGAGGCGAGTGCCTACGCGGACGCGATCTCCGCCGTCGAACGCCGTACCCGCCACCTGAACGCCTCGGACGTGGCCGCCACGATCGGCGACCGGTTCGCCCCGGACCAGGTGGCGAGCCAGTACGCGGCGGTATACGCCGGCACCGGCACCCGGGCCGCCGGCCGTGACTGACCCCTCCACCGGCCCGGAGCGGGTGCGCCCCGGGGTGGACCTGGTGATCGCCGTGCACACCCCCGAGCGCCCGATCGCCCGAGCGGTCCGGTCCGTGCTCGACCACAACGGCGAAGGGGTACAGCTGACGGTGGTCTGCCACAACATCGACGCCGACACCATCCGCGCCGAGGTGGACGAGCAGCACCGGGAGCAGGTCACCTGGCTGGAGCACCACGATGGCCGCCGCCGGCCCGCCGGCCCGTTCAACGCCGGCATCGAGGCCGCCACCGGGGAGTACGTGGCCATCATGGGCTCGGACGACACCCTCCAGCCCGGGGCGATCTCGTCCTGGTACTGGCTCGCGAAGAACACCGGTGCCGAGGCGGTGATCGCACGACTGGAGCGCGGCCACCGGGCCGTGCCCACCCCGCCGACCCGGCCGTGGCGGCGCACCGGTCTGGACGGGGTGAAGGACCGCCTCTGCTACCGGTCCGCACCCCTCGGCCTGGTCTCCACGGCCACGATCGCCCGGCTCGGCCTACGGCTGGACGAGAAGGTGGCGGTGGGGGAAGACGTCGGCTTCGTCACCCGGCTGTGGTTCCAGGCCGCCGTGGCCTTCGACCGCCGCGGGCCGGCCTACGTGATCGGCGAGGACGCCGCAGACCGGATCACCTACAGTCCCCGCCCGGTGGCCGAGGAGCTGAAGTTCCTCACCCGGCTGCTGGAGCGGTCCTGGTTCGCCCGCCTGGACCTCGTGCAGCGCCGCGCCGCCGTGGTGAAGTACCTGCGCATCCACCTGTTCGGCGCCGTCTACCACCGCCCGGAGCCGCAGACCTGGACCGCGACCGAGCGAGCGGACCTGGCCAAGGTGGCGCTGGCGCTGTTGCGGGCAGCACCGGGGTGCGAGGCCGTGCTCTCCCGGGCGGACCGGGCGCTGCTGGATACGATCATTGCCGGCGACGGCGCAGCCGAGGTGCTCATTCGTCTCGCCCAGGAACGGCGTCACCATGGACGGCCGGGCACGCTGGTCACCCGGGACCTGAGCCACCTGTTGGCGCGGGAGGCGCCGCTGCGGATGATGGCGGCGTCAGTGCTCGCCCGCTAGATCTCGCGGTCCCAGTTGCGCCAAGGCAGTTGTCCAACGCGGCGTTGGACAACTGCCGGCCCCCGCGGCGCGCTGAGCGCGTTGGGTGCGCGTTTTGGAGCACCCCAAGAATCGGTTCGACACGTCCTTCGCCCGGTCGATACCCGGGAGCACGACCCCTGCAGCGGGTGACGAGTGAATGGATTCGCCCTGCGAGCGGGGCGAGCGGGCGTGGCGCGGGTGTGATCAGAGGATGGCGCCGGGGTTGAGCAGGCCGCGTGGGTCGAGTGCGTCTTTGATGGTGCGGTTCAGTGCGACGACGTCCTCACCCACATAGTCCGGCAGCCAGGCCTTCTTCGTCCGGCCCACCCCGTGCTCCCCGGTGATCGTGCCACCGAGCCCGATCGCCAGGTCCATCACCTCACCGTAGGCGACCTCGGCGCGGGCGGCCTGAGCTGCGTCGTCGGGGTCGAAGACCACCAGCGGGTGGGTGTTCCCGTCGCCGGCGTGTGCGATCACGCTGATCACCACCTCGTGCCGGGCGGAAATCTCGGCGATGCCGGTGACCAGCGAGCCCAGCTCCGGCAGCGGGACGCCCACGTCGCCGAGCAGTAGCCGGCCCTTGGCCTCCACGGCAGGAATCGCGGCCCGGCGGGCGGCGGTGTAGGTGTCCCCGGTGGCCTGGTCGCTGGTGACCAGCACCTCGGTGGCACCGAACTTGCGGAACACCTCAGCGATCACCTCCACCTCGCGGGTACCGGCCTCACCGGGCTGGTCGGACTGGGCGATCAGCATCGCCGCTGCGGTGCGGTCCAACCCGTAGCCGTGCACATCTTCGACCGCGTTCACCGCTGCGGCGTCCATGAACTCCAGCATCGAGGCCCGCACGGTGGAGGCGACCTCGAGCACCGCCTGGCAGGAGGCATCCAGGTCCGCGAACGTGGCGACCACAGTGCACGCCGGGGGCGGCGGCGGGATCAGCCGGAGCACGACCTGGGTGATGATGCCCAGCGTGCCCTCGCTGCCCACGAACAGCTTGGTCAGGCTCAGCCCGGCGGCCTCCTTCAGCCGCGGGCCGCCCAGGTTCACCACGGTGCCGTCGGCGAGCACCACGGTCAACCCGAGCACGTAGTCGGTGGTTACCCCGTACTTCACGCAGCACAGTCCACCGGCATTGGTGGCCACATTGCCGCCGATCGAGGAGAACCCCACACTCGCCGGGTCCGGCGGGTACCAGAGCCCCTCCGCGGCGGTCGCCTGCTTCAGGTCCGCGTTGATGATGCCCGGCTGCACCGTGGCCATCCGGGTCACCGGGTCGATCTCGTAGTCGGTCATCTCCGCCATCGAGATCACCAGGCAGCCGTCGACGGCGGAGGCTCCCCCGGACAGCCCCGAGCCGGCGCCGCGGGGCACCAGGGGGATGCCGTGCGCACCGGCATACCGCACGATCTGCTGCACGTCCTCGGTGCTGCGGGGCAGTACCACCGCCAGCGGGACACCGGCGTTCGGGTCCAGCGCCCGGTCCCACCGGTGCGCCTGCAACTCGTCGTCGGCGCTGAGCACTGTGACCTCGGGCATCGCCTGCCGCAGCCGGTGCAGTGCGTCGTGGGTGTCCGGGGCGGGGGTCGCCATCACCTGTGTCCTTCGGATCGGGGGATGCTTCGGAGTGTATCGCCGCCGGTGGGCAGTTCCCGGCCCTCGGGGCCGGTTCGCCCGCTGCCTGCCCGGTCACGCCCGCTCGCTTGAGCACTCGTCAGCGGCCGAGCGTCGGCGACAGTAGTCTGCTTCGCACACCAGGCCCGCGCCTCCTACCGCACCGACTCGATGAAGGGGCAGACCATGACCACTTCCCCCCGTTCTGACGGCCCGTTCGTGATGGGCATCGATTTCGGCACCGAGAGCTGTCGGGTCGCGATCTTCGACATCGCGGGCACGCCGGTCACCTTCGCGGCCACCCCCTACCGCACGCACCATCCCCGGTCCGGCTGGGCGGAACAGAGTCCGCACGATTGGTGGGAGGCCCTATCGGCTTCTACGGCGCAGTGCCTCACGGCCTCCGGCCTGCAGCCGGAGCAGATCGCCGGAATCTCCTACGACGCCACCACGATGACCGTCGTCGCCATGGACGCGAGCGGCCGCGAACTCCGGCCCGCCATCATGTGGATGGATGTGCGCGCGGTGGCGCAGGCGAAGCGGGCAGAAGCGAGCGCGTCGGTGGCCAGGCGCTACAACGGCGATGGCACCGGGCCGGCAAGCCCGGAGTGGTACCCGTTCAAGGCCGCCTGGTTGCGGGAGAACGAGCCCGACACCTACCGGGCCACGAAGTACCTGATCGACGCCCCGGACTGGATCAACTACCGGCTGACCGGTGAGTGGACCGTCAACATCAACTCCGCAGCGCACCGGATGTACTACGACCGGGACGAGGGGGGCTGGCCCGAGGACTTCTACGCGGACGTCGGTGCCGGCGACGTGTTCGAGAAGCTCCCCGAGCGGGTCCTCGATCTGGGCACCCCGGTGGCCGGTCTGACTGCCGGCGCGGCCCGCGACCTGGGATTGGTACCGGGAACCCCGGTGGCCCAAGGAGGTGCGGACGCCTGGGCCGGTCAGATTGGACTCAATGTGCTGCAACCGGGCCGGATGGCGCTGATCACCGGGTCCTCCCATGTGCTCTCGGGGCAGAGCGACAAGGCGCTGTCCGGTCGCGGCTTCTTCGGCGCCTACACCGATGGTGTCCTGCCCGGGCAGTACACGGTGGAGGGAGGTCAGGTCTCGACCGGGTCGGTGCTGAAGTGGTTCAAGGACAACTTCGCCAAGGACGTCACCGCCGCTGCCGAAGCCGCCGGCCGTAACCCCTACGACGTGCTCAACGAGCGCTCCCGGCATCTGCCTCCCGGCTCCGAGGGCCTGATCGTGAACGAATACTTCCAGGGCAATCGCACCCCGTACACCGACGGCCAGGCGCGCGGCATCATCTGGGGCCTGAGCCTGCATCACGGACCTGAGCACCTCTACCGCGCGATCCAGGAGGGCGTCTGTTACGGCACCGAGCACATCCTGCGATCGATGCGCACGGCCGGGCTCCAGCTGGAGGAGATGGTCGCCTGCGGTGGTGCGACGAACTCGGCCGACTGGATGCAGATGCACGCTGACGTGACAGGCGTGCCGATCGCCATCACTCAGGTCGGCGATGCTGCCGTCCTCGGCTCCTGCATCCTCGCCGCAGCCGGGGCGGGACTGTTCGACTCGGTCCAGGCCGCTGCCGATGCGATGGTGCACCGCACCGATGTGGTGGAACCCGATCGGGACAGGCACGAGGAGTACGCATACTTCGTGGACGCCTATATCGACAGCTACCCGCAGCTGCGGGAGAAGATCCACCAGGTCCAGGCGCACATCTCCGACTGAGCCCAGCAGGCCCGATCTGGTGAGGAGCGCACTACGGCGTGCGCCCCGCGGCACGCCCCGGACCGGGCCCCGGAGCGCGCCCCGGACCGGGCCCCAGAGCGCGCCCCGGAGCACCCACACTCGGTAGGGCAGTCGTGGTTGCCTCGATGTCAACAGGCGCCCCGATCTCAACGTTTACACCGGAACGGCTTGCGCAAATCTCAACGTTAATATATAAACGTTGAGATCGGGTTGGACGCAAAGTCGCTCCTCGCTCTCCGCGAGTGGAGGCTCGGCCTCGAACCCACTACTGGAACCAACGATGGAGGAGCAGTCGTGACCGATCGAGCAGCGCCCGACTACACAACGATGCGGCGGGCCCATTCCGATGCTGCGCCGGGGGTGACGAAGTTCCAGCCGTTGTCACGGATCATCGCCCACGACGACTTCAACTCGGGTACCCATGGCTGGACCCAGCTGTCCGGCAACTACGACGCCGCGGGCAACCTGGACACCCTCGAGCCGCAGATGTCGGACTTCCGTCCGCCGCAGCTCAGCTCGTGCAACTTCTATGACGTGGGCACCCATGGCGCGGTGAGCGGCACCTACGCGCTGAAGATGGCGACCAGGCCGATCAAGGGGCACACCGCGACCGCCATCCGACGGCTCACCATGCCGGTACGCGGCAAAGTGCAGCTGGAGGCCTACTTCACCTACAAGTCCGAGGCCAGGGCTCTGGATCCGAAGAACGCCCCGCCCAAGGAGTGGGACGGCAACTACCACCCGTCCGAAGACCTGTTCGGGGCCTTCACCCTCGGCAGCGACATGGACGACGGCACGCGGTACCACGTTGTCGCTCGGTACATGAACACCACGATGGACAATGTCCCGGACCGCCGCTGGTGGGCGCCGACCGTGGTGGAGCCGACCGGCAAAGAGCGCTTCGACGGCAAGGTGAACTACAGCAAGCTCGACGACTTCACAGCGCCCAATCCCGATGACTGGAAGCCGTTCACCGAGCCGCAGGACCTCTGCTACAACGAGGTGCCGACGAAGATCAACTGGCACTATCTGCGGTGGCAATTCGACACCGAGACGCGGACGAACGTCGAACTTCAGGTCAACGACAGAATCTACGACACCTCACAGGTTGACGTTCCGCTCTATACGGAGAAGTACCGCTCCCTCAACGGGCTGCTGAACTTCTACTTCTCGGTGCGCACCCATGCCGACGTGCGCAACTTCCTCTACATCGACTCCGCCCTCGTTTCGATTGACTGGTGACCACCGTGAATGAATCGCTGACTGTTCTGATCGAACGCAATACTGAATTCGCCTCGGAGTTCGCCACCGAACCCTATGAGGTCGCATGGGCCCGAGAGGCCCGCTGGTTCGTGGTGCTGGACGAGCCGCCGAACGGGGTGGAGTTCCGACTCGAGACGGAGATCTCGCCGGACGGTCTGGACTGGTGCCCGCTCGAGGACGTGCAGCCGCACGTGGCCGGTTCCCGGGTGACGTCCTGGTCGGTGCGCGACTTCGGCGGGTGGCTGCGGGTCCGCGGCTCGGTTGCCGGCCAAGGGCAGGTGAAGGGGTCGATCTTTCTGGCTCTCAAGGCGTAGTCGGACCGGCCTGGGCGCGGAGCGCGCGCCTGGGCCGGGAACGGCTCGATGAGTCACAGATACCGGGCAAAGAAGTTCGGAATCTAGTCCAACGGAGGATAGAAGATGACAAAGCAACGTCAGGCCGCTATAGCGGGTGTCGCGGTGGCCACTGCCCTGGGTCTCGCAGCGTGCGGTCCAGGCGGCTCAGAAGAGGATGGGCCGATCACGATCACCATGTCGACGTTCCTCGATCCGAACGGTCAGAGTGGACGAGAAGTCGCCTTGCGGGAGCTGATTGACTCCTTCGAAGAGGCCAATGAAGGAATCAACGTCGAGGTGCAGACCTCGCAGTGGTCCCTGCTGGCGCCGCAGTTCATGGCCGCGGCTGCCTCGGGCAATGCACCCGACCTCGCTTGGGTGACCGTCCTCGATCTCGATCCGGTACTGGATAATCAACTGTTCGCCGATGTCTCCGGCGCCTTCACGGACGAGGACCGAGAAGACCTGGACGATGCGTTCTGGCAACGGTTGACCGAGGGTGACGAGACCTACGGGGTGGTGCTCTCCCGGGTAGCCATGGGGTATCTCTACCGCGCCGACCTCTTCGAGGAGGCTGGCGTCTCGCCGAGCGATCTCGACACCTGGGAGAAGTTCACCGAGACCCTCAGCGAACTCGGCGACAGTGACCAGTGGGGCTTCTGCCAAGGTTTCAGCGAAGCCACCTCCGATGTCACGACGCTCGCAGCACGGATGGTCTACGAGCAGGGCACGCTGTTCGCTGATGACGGTGCGCCGATGTGGGATACACCCGAGGCGGTCGAAGCGCTCGACTACACGGTGGGTCTGGTCGAGGACGGCATCACACCGCCGGAGTCCGTCACCTGGAGCAGTGAGGATCCCTACGAGCAGTTCTCCGCAGGAAACTGCGTTGCCGCTATGGCCTCGGCCACTCGTGTCCCCACGATCCAGGAGCAACTCGGCGAGGAGGAGACCGGCTTCGCTCTGTTCCCGTCCGCCGAGGGCACCTCGAACGTCATCAACGGGTGGACCGTCGGCGTCTGGTCGGGAAGCCCGCACCAGGAAGCCGCCGCACGATTCGCCGCCCACCTGATCAGCCCCGAGGCGGACAGGTTGTGGGTAGAGACCGCTGGGCAGTCGCCGGCCCGTCAATCGACGACTGAAGAGCTCGATCTACCGGAGTATCTCCAGGTGGCCGATGCCGCGTTCGACGACGGGTGGCTTCCTCCCGCCGGCGCCGGTGGGGACTATCGCCCGGTGATGAACCAGATCGTGCTCGACGTGATGACCAACGGTACGGATCCGGCGACGGCGCTGCAGACTGCGGCCGAAGAATTCGCCGCTGACTGATGTCGTCTGCGCCAACGATTCGAGGAGGGGAGCGGCGTCTTGCCGCTCTCCTCCTCGCCCCCACCGCGATTCTGTTGCTGATCGTTCTCGTCCTGCCGACGATCTTCGCCTTCGTCTACAGCCTGCTGGACCTGCGGCTCGCGACCGTGGCCGGGTTTGCCGGGCTGGAGAACTGGCAGCAGGCGGTGTTCACCTCCTCGACAGTGCCGTTGTTGGCTCGTACGGCAGTTTTCGTGGCCGGCACTGTCGTGCTCACGGTGGCGCTCGCGCTTCCCATCGCCTCCTTGTTGGACCGGCTCACCCGTAACCGGTCGCTGGCGTTGCAAGTCGTCGTCATCGTTCCCTGGGTGCTCTCGACGGTTGTGGCCTCGCTGTTGTTTCGGTGGACCTGGTTGGAGAGCCTGGGAATCGGATCATGGCTCGCGGAGGTGCTCTTCAGCTCGAGAATCACCCCGCTACTGGAACCAGCGAGCGCCATGGTGAGCCTCATTCTGGTAGCCACGTGGCGCACGCTCGGCTTTGCGGTGCTGCTGCTCGTTGCCGGCCTGAAGTCGATTGACGCAGAAGTCTTTGAGGCCGGGAAGGTCGACGGCGCCTCAGCGCTGCAACGATTCTGGTTACTCACCGTTCCGCTGTTGAGGACATCACTGACCATCGTGGTCATCGTCCTGCTGGTGAGCAGCCTGAACAACGCCGAGGTGCCCCTCGTCGTGACCGGCGGCGGCCCTGGTGACGCGACGATGACCTTGGCGCTGCAGATCTATCAGACGGCGTTCACCGACCTCGAGTTCGGCGGTGCCGCAGCGCTAGCGAGCGCCGCGATGGTGATCAACATATTCCTCGTTCTTGCCTATACCAGGCTGAGCCGAATTGGGAGGCCGGACCTATGAATGGCCAACGGCAGAACGCGTTCGTCGGCCGCCTCGCGGCGATGGTCGGGGTTGCTCTGATCGCCCTGGTCAATCTGCTCCCCGTGCTGTGGGGAATGGCGACCTCGCTCAAACCCGTGCAGGAGATCCTGTCGCCACAACCGAGACTGTGGGGCTTCAGCGCGACGACCGAACACTATGAGACGGTCATCTTCGGCAGTTTCGGCAAGGCGTTCCTCACCAGCCTTGGTTACGGAGCGATGGCGACCTGCCTCGCCGTGATCCTTGCCTCGATGACCGCGTACGCGCTGGACCGCCTCAGGTTTCGGATGAGGCAGCTGGTCTTCTATGTCATCGTGGCCTGCGTTCCCCTTGCGATGGGAGCAGCGATTCTGGTGGTCCCCACCTACATCTACTTCACGGCGCTGGGCGTCAGCAACCAGTGGTACACGCTGCCGTTGATCTACCTCGCGCTGAACCTTCCGCTCGCCACCTGGGTGATGAAAGGTGCGATCGAGGCGGTGCCCACAGAGCTGGACCAAGCCGGCAAGCTCGATGGCCTGTCGAATATCGGCATTCTCGCCCGAGTGATCCTGCCCCTGTGCCGTCCGGGGATCTTCGCGGCTGGAATGCTCGTCTTCATCGGGGCCTGGAGTGAGTTCCTGGCTGGGACCGTGCTCGTGCAGAGCCCCACGCTGCGGCCGGTACAGGTAGCGATCTACTCCTATATCACTGCTTTCGGGAGGGCTTGGGGACCGTTGACAGCGGCCGCGATCCTTGCCGTGGTGCCGATCCTGGTTCTCCTGTTCGCTCTTGGTCGGCACTTGGTCAGCGGACTGATGAGCGGGTCGGTGAAGTGAGGAGTGCCCGTTGCCGGGTCCGCGTAGCATGTTCTGTGGGTCTGCAGGCCGTGGTCTCGCGAAGGTTCGGATGATGGTGGGGTAGGGGATCGTGTATCGGAGGCGTGGGCCATGACGCCGGAGGCCGCTCGACCGCCGACGATCAAGACGATCGCGCAGAACGTCGGGATGACTGCGAACACCGTCTCGCGTGCGCTCCGCGGCTCGGGCAGCATCAGTCCGACCACGCGGGACAAGATCCTGGCGGAGGCGCGCCGACTGGGTTACGTCCCCAATGCTGCTGCCCGCGCACTCGTGCTGGGCTCTGCGAACAGCCTCGGACTGGTCATGACGAATCCGTCCAACCCCTTCTACTCCGAGCTGTTCAGCGTAGTCGAGCGGCGCAGCCGGAAAGACGGCTACATGCTGCACCTCGCGGCAACGGAGGAGAACCTGCAGAACGAGGAGAGCGCCGTCGATGCGATGCTGCGGTGGCGGGTCGATGGCGCGATCGTCGTGTCCTCTCAGGGCTCCGACGCCCCGTGGCAGCGTCTGATGGCCAACGGGGTGCCGATGATCTGCGTCAACCGACCGCTGCTCGAGGTGGACTGCGAGCTGGTCGGCATCGACTACGAGCAGGGTGCTTACGATGCCACGGTGCACATGCTCGACAGTGGTCACTGGCCGCTCGTGGTGTTCGAGGAGGACTTGGAGATCACCACGGTGCACTCGCGAATCGCCGGTGTCCACCGTGCCTGTGTAGCCCGAGGGCGGGCGCCCGAGGACGTCTCGATCGTCCGGATCGAGAGTCCGCGGGAGAACAACAGCACGCTGCCGTGGCAGCCGCAGTCCGCCTATGCCGAAGCACGGCGACGGCTGGCACACATCCCGCGGGGAACCGGCGTCATCGCCGGTAACGACTTCCTTGCCCTTGGTGTATACCGTGCTGCGAACGAGCTCGGACTGTCCATGCCCGAAGACCTGGGCGTCTGTGGGCAAGGCGACCACCCGTTCTCGGCCTTCCTCAACCCGGGGCTGACGACGGTGCGGGCGCCGGTCCAGGAGATCGGTGCGGCCGCCGTCGACTGGATCATCCAACGCGTCCGCACCGGGAGTGACCACGCCCCGGCACACCGCCGGTTCGCCCCGGAGTTGCAGGTGCGTGGATCGACGATGACCGTGAACAGGTGATCTCCACCTAGACGTGCCCGTGCAGCCGCACGTGCCGTGACCTAGACCCACCCGAGAAGAGGAGTTGACCACCGATGTCCACCACGTGGCGGATCGTCGTCGGAAGTGACGACGCCGGTTATGAGTACAAGACGGCCATCAAGGCGCTGTTCGAAGCCGACCCGCGTGTGGCGGAGGTGACCGACGTCGGCGTCACGTCCGAGGAACACACCATCTACCCTGATGTCGCCGTCGAGGCCGCCGGCCGTCTCACCCGCGGAGAGGCCGACCGGGCCCTGCTCATCTGCGGAACGGGACTCGGAATGGCGATCACGGCGAACAAGGTCCCGGGAGTGCGCGCCGTGACCGCGCATGACAGCTACTCGGTAGAACGTTCCGTGCTCTCCAACGACGCGAGTGTGCTCACCTTCGGCCAGCGCGTGATCGGTCTCGAAGTCGCCAAACGGCTGGCCTCCGAATGGCTCGACTATCGGTTCGACGAGAGCTCGGCCTCGGCCGAGAAGGTAGCAGCCATCCGCGCCCACGAGCAGGCCCAGAGCGGCTGAGCCCTCGGGTGGGCAGTTCTGCCCGCTCCCGGCGGCCTGGCGCCGAGAGGTGAGCCCCTAGCATCGGCGCTGTGAGAAGGATCGCCGCTGGTGTCGGAGTGTTGCTGGTTGCCGCTGGGTTGACGGCGTGCAGCCCCGAGCAGAGGAGCCCCGGATATCTGGACCTGAGCCAGAGCTACTCGATGGCTGCCCTGGATCAGCAGATCACCGATGCCGCGGTTGCCATGCCGCACGTGGCTTTCCAGCTGACCTCCCTGGAGGTCCTCGACACGATCGAGGAGCCGTATGCCACCAGCTTCGGTTTGGGCGAGGAAGCGTTCGCGCCGGCGCCGGGGGAGGAGTTCGTGCTCGCGCGGTTGGACCGGGCGGCACCCTCCTACTCTGACGGCGGTGAGCCGGCGGTGACGCTGACGGCTGGCGGTACCGAGCACGATCTCACCGCGGACCTGGTCCCGATGACCGAGGAGCGGGCGTTGCTCCTGGTGAGTGTGCCGGAGGGTAGCGCCGTTCAGCTCGAGGTCACCGATGCCGACCGCAGCACCACCCTCGATCTGCGCACCGGTGAGCTAGGCGGGGATGCCGTGGACGCGACCAGCACTCGCCTGCTGCCCGGTGCCTGGGCTGAGCTGTCGGGTTCGGAGACGATGTCGGCCACCCTGCGCGCGGTGGACCCGCTGATGGAGCCCATACTTGGCGGTGACGTCGAGTTCACCATCGGTCTGGACGGCGCCACCGGCTCCCGGCACGCCTGGATCGACGGGCCCGGGTGGGCGCCAGAAGGAGAGGCGTACCTGCAGATCGACGGCATCAGCACGAATCAGGGCATCGGGGTCTGCTCGCCGCGATGGTCGCTGCCGGCCGGTTCGGTCACGCTGACCCCCGAGGGCGGTGAGCCGACCGAGCCGCTGGCGACCGACAATCTCGAGGGCAGCGAGATGATCGAGATGGAGGGCAGCATGTTCTTCCACATCCCGCTGGACATGACCGCAGCGGTGCTCACGCTCGCTCCCGAGCTGTCCACGATCGACTCGTGCGAGGTCTCTGCTGGGCCGGACCCGGGTTCGCTGGAGTTGCCGATCCAGTTGGCCTGATCGGGCCGGTGCGGGCTCAGTCGGTCCGCAGGCGCAGCAGCAGTGCCCGGCCGGCGAGGTCGCGCACCGTGTCCAGCGCGTGGCCCTCCCGCCAGGTGTCCAGGGCCGCGACCTCACCGGGACGGTCGGCGTCGTCGAAGAGGATGTGCGCACCGGGGGCCAGCCGGTCGGCGAGGACCGGGAGGGCAGGATAGCGGGCGAGCTCGCCGGTGGCCTGCGGCGGCCCGTCGACGATGAGCAGCTCGATACCCGCCAACCCGGTGAGGTCGGCGGAGTACCAGGGCATATCGCCCCGCGGGGTGCTGGTCGGTGCTAGCGGTGCGTGCTGCACCTGGGCCCAGTCGCTCAGGCCGTGCTCGGCGATCACGCGGTTGCTAGCCGCGGCGTACTCGGCGTCGTGATCCAGGGCCACCACCCGGCCGCTGCCATTGCGGCGCAACGCATAGGCGATCCACAGCGTGGAAGTGCCGGAGCCACACTCGACGACCAGCTGCGGACGGAGCCGGGAGATCAAGTTGACCAGCTCCACCAACGCCGTGGGTTCCATCGCCCACCCCGCCACTGCCGGGAGCGGCGCGTTCGGGGCGAACTGCCCGTGCAACTGCAGCAGCGCTTGGTTCTGGGTGAGCGAGTCCCGGCTCATCGCCCGCAGCCTGGAGCGCATTGATTGGCGATGCTTGCGCGCCCGCTCCGCCTCGTCGGTAAGAAGGGCCTCGACATCGCGCGTTTGGCCGCCGACGGCGCGAACCTGGTCGGCGACCGCGGTGACCTCATCATGAGCCTGGCGGGTGACTCTCGTGTTCCGCCTCACTCCGAGGTTGAGTTCCTTCAGCTCGGTCGCCTGGTTCGCCGTCCGAGCGGCCAGGGTCCGCAGCTCCGCCCGGTTCCGGCGCAGATCGGCAGCCAGATCGGAGAGCCGCTTGCGGGCGTCCAACTGGATCAGTATTGCTGCGGCGAGACCGACCAGCAGGAATGCCCCGGCAAGGCCCTCACCGCGCCACACAAGGAAGACCGCACCGAACACCGCAGTCGCCACTACGGCGACCATCGCGAGCTGACGTCTGGGCACCAGCGCATCCCTTCATCGGAGTGTGACCCGAGCGTAACCTAATGCGCTCATGAGCCGACGGTGTCAGCCGTCGCCTGCACGCCGCTCTCGGCAACGGGCCGTGCAGGCTGCTGTTCCAGCTCCGCCAGCGCGGCGACCAGAGCCGCCTGGACCTCCGCCGGTGGAGCCGACCGCGGGTGCACCAGATCGAGCCGACCGGCCCGCTGCCCATCGGCGAGCGTGCGCACGGCGACTGACATCACCCGCTCAGCCACGCCGTCGTGGGCGGGAAGCGGCAGGTGACGGTCTGGGGCCACCTGAACTGCCCACTCGGGGCCCCGGGGGAGCCGCGATGCCGCAGCGCTCTCACCGGCCAGCGACCGCATCCGGGTAGCGAAACCGGCGTAACCGAACTGCTCGGACACCCGACGCCGGGAGAGCTCGACCTGGGCCGCATAGGCGGCTGGGTCGGCCACCAACCGATCCACGAGCGCTACCGCCTCGTCCGGTTCGGCATAGAGCACCGCGTCGCCGAAGGTGTCCCGGTGCTTGGGCGAGACGATCGTCAGCACACCACTAGCCGCTGCCTCCAGGATCACCCGGCCAAACGCCTCGTTCGCGCGCGGGTTGTCCAGGTAGACGAAAAAGTCCAGCCCGGCCAAGAACTCGCGCACGTCCTGGGACTTGTGCGGCAACAGCTCCCAGTTGCCCGGGACACGCACGCTCCGGCCCGCCTGGCGCAGCAACCGGGGCACAGTGCTGGTCGCGCCCATCATCCGCACCCGCACCGTGGCCGCGAAGGCGTACGCCGTGAGGAGCTCCTCGGCCGACGCTGGAAACTTGATCGCATCGTCCCGCGAGTAGCGGCCCACGACCAGCGGCCGACCCAGCGCCCGGTTCCGGCGCACCTCCCAGGCCTCGGTGTCGATCAGCCCGGTGTTGTCCCAGTCCGCCAGCGCCGCCCCGCCGGCACGCTCCAGCGCGCGTCGCACTGTGGGTCCCTGGGGCACCCAGGTGGGCGGCACCCCGAACAACGTGGTGGCGTTTGCGGTGACGTCCGCCGGCACGTACCGCTGGTCAGACCCATCAGGTTCACACGGCGCCTGGTTCGCCACGATCAGCACCCGCTCCGGCCGGACAGCAGCCAGCGTGTGCGGTGGGTATTGCAGGATTGGGGGATAGCGCAGCAGGAGGGTGCCGATACTGGCGCGGTCGTCGAGATGGATCCACTCCACCTCGCCGGCGGCGAGGAGTTCACGCACGGGGAGGCAGAGCCCGTCGTTGCGCCGGGTCATGAATCGCAGCGCCTCCAGGTGCATGATGCCCACCCGTAGTCCGTCGGCCCGGCAGGCAGCGATCTCCGCCAACATCGAGTTCTGCGGACCGCCATGCCGGCGCCAGTCCCCGGCGAACACGACGTCGAACCTGGGAGCGGGCGCATGAGCGTCGGCCAGCCGGGTGGACCACCGCCGCGGCGCCGGGAACGGGCGCTCCGCGAGCGGATCGAGATAGGCGGACCGGCCAGCGCGGATCTGGTCATGAAAGTCCCGGTGTGCCTGGGTGTACTCGTTCCGGGACCCGTGCCGCCAGCCGGCAGCGAAGTCCGAGGCGGACAAGGAGTCCGGATCTGCCCGCATCAGCGTCAGCGCAGCCTTCGTGGTCAGTGTGATCGCACGGCCGAACGCGGCCTCCAGGCGTCGGGCGAACTCGGTGTCGGCAGCCTTGTAGACCGGGTCGTAGAACCCGATCCGGGCCATCACCTGCTCACGCCGGAACATCAGCGACGTAGCTGCCGGCACCACCACCTGGTATCCGGGCCGGGTGACCTCGAGGTTCGCGCTCACCCGCGCTCCCCAGCCTCGGGTGGCGGGTACTCCGGGCGAGCTCAGCAACGGTGCGGCACCGGTGGCCAGGTAGGCCGGGTGGGCCCAGTCGTCGGAGTCGAGGTACGTGACCAGCTCGCCGCGCGCTTGGGCTAGCGCGGTGTTCCGGGCGCGGTAGGTGCCGCCGTTGACTGCCTTGTGAATGACCCGCACCCGCTCATCGAGTGCCCGTACCTGTGTCCAGATACCAGGTGCGGCAGCGGTGGACGCATCGTCGATCACCAACAGCTCCCAGCGCTGCCAGGTCTGGTCCCGGATCGATCGCGCCGCGGTCAGCAGCTCGGCACCAGGATTGTGGGCTGCCATGATGACCGTGATCAGCGGGCCACCGGTCACCGGGACGCCCAGCTCGGCGCCGACTCGGTCCAGCGGTGCTGCGTTGCCCGGCAGTAGCTCGAGGGGAGCGAAGGAACGCTTCAGCACCGCGCTGCTGAGCTCGGCCAACCAGGGTCCGGTCACCTCCGGGCCGCCGGGCAGGAACGGGTTCTGCAGATCCGCCACGATGCCGCGGTGCTGACGGCCGGGAATATCGGCGCTGACGAGCAGATGCTCCAGCTGCTCGCGCCGGCGATGACGCATCAGAAGCTGCAGGTAGAGCGTGCTGTGATCACCGAGAGCACGGAGCCCGCCCGCCTCGGCGAGGGCCTCGAACAGGTCCAACGCTGCCCGCTGTTCGTCCAGGTCACCGGTCTGCAGCGCCAGGACGCGAGCGAGCTCGGCCGCCCACTGCGGATCCAGCAAGTTGCGCACCCCCCGTGCGTCCAGGCCTCGATAGGGCAGTGCAGCGATCTCCGCTGAGGAGAGCCGGCCCAGACTCGCCAGGTGTGCGAGCACCTCGCGCCCGGCCACGGACCGGGTGCGCAGCAGTGTGGCGGCGAGTGCCGCCGGGTCGCGACCGGCTAGTCGGGCGTGGTCTGCATGCACTGCCGCAGTGCTCAGTGCACGCTCCTTCACTGTTGCTGAGCCCCGGCCCGGGCCCGCTCCTCAGCGGCCGCCACCAGGGCAGTGGTGGCGAGTTCTAAGCTGTCCTGGGCGCGGTCCAGCCGACCCACGTACTGGGCCTGCAGCAGGCGGATCGTGCCCATCAGATCCTCCTCAGTAGTGGCCGGTGCAGCCTTGACCGGCGCGGCTACCGGCCGCTGGCCGTACCGGGCCCGGGAGCGCTTGTTTGTGTCCAACGCGACGGCACCGATCAGCAGGAGCAAAGCCGCCATACCGACAGCGGGGAGCCAGGGATGGCCGAGGGCTGCGGTTGCCGCAGTAAACAGCGCTGGAACGGCGAGAACGCCGAGACCGAGCAGAAACTTGCGTGACCTCACGCCGCTCGTCCTCCTGCTAGTCTCGCGGTGTTCATCATCACGTGCCCTCCTCGGGTGCAGTCGTCAGAAGCGGAACTTCTCCGACCACACCAGAGAAGAGGGATCACTACGTGACGGCCAGTCCTCCATGTGATGAACAGTTGGTGACGATCGCCCGGAGCCCCGAGGCGGACGTGCTCAGTAACCCCGTGGGTTACACCCGCGCTGCCCTGCGAACCCGGTCCGGGGCGGTATTGGACCTGTTGGCTCGCGCCACCACTCGCGGGGAGCATGACCACACCGGGTTTGCTGCCCGGTTACGCGATCCGGCGGTGCCATCGGCGTGGTTTGACTCCCGTCGTCGAGCCACGTTCGCCTCGTTGCTCACCGCTCTGTCCACCGACGGTGCGCACGCTGACGCAGCCCTGGCGGGCTGGTTGGTGCTCCAGCGGGCGCGTGGCGCCGCGGGTATGGGGGAGACCGCCCAGCTGCTGCTCGCGCAGCTGGCGCTGCAGGCCGGTCGCCGGGACGTGGTGCGTACGGTGCTTGCCACGGGGCAACGCTTGCACCCCACGATCCGGCACTATCTCGAGGTGGACCTGGCCAACCCGTACTCGCAGGCCGGTCGACCGATCGGCAACGCCGCCGGACCGGCTGCGCACCGGGTGTGGGAACGGCTCCTGGGTGAGCCGTTCGCCCAGGCCGGTTTGACGCCCCCCACGGTGAGCACCACAGAGGCGACGTTCTTCGACGGGCTCGCTGCGCCGTCGTCGCCCTCCACCGGAGGACCGTTGGTGAGTGTGATCATGCCCTCCTACCGCCCGGACGCCGGTCTGCTCACCTCGGTCACATCGATCCTGGCGCAGACGCACGCGCACCTGGAGCTGATCATCGTCGACGACGCTTCCGGCCCGAGTTACTGGCCCTGGTATGAGCGGGCGCAGGCTCTGGATTCCCGGGTGCGGGTGCTCACCCTGGAGGCCAACGGCGGTACGTATCCGGCGCGCAACGCCGGACTCCGAGAAGCTACCGGGGAGTACATCGCCTTCCAGGACAGCGACGACTGGTCCCACCCGGAGCGGTTGCGCAGACAGCTCGACGTGCTGCAGAAGAATCCGGAGGCGAGCGGATCTCTCAGTGAGGCGATTCGCGCGATGGACGACCTGACCCACCAGTGGCTGGGGTACTCGCCGCGCCGGCGGAACGCCTCATCCCTGATGATCCGCCATGAGGTGCTGGCAGCGGTGGGTCCGTTCGACCCCGTGCGCAAGAGCGCCGATTCAGAGTTCTACGAACGGATCCAGCACGCCGTCGGCCCGGTGCTCGACGTGTCGCAGCCGCTGGCCATCACCCGGTTGCGGGCGGGCACGCTCTCTCGGTCGGACTTCCGGTACGGGTGGATGCACCCGGAGCGGCTGCTCTACCGGGAGAGCTATCGGCACTGGCACCGCACCGCTGCGGAGCTGCGGATGCCGGCCGACGGAACCCGGCCGTTCGCTGCGCCACCATCGTTCACCACAGCGCGCGGAGAGCTCGACCCGACGGAGGTGGACGTGCTCGTGGTGGCCGACCTCTCCGTCGGTGCGGTGGACCTGGCCCGGTTCGACGAGCTACTCCAGCAGGTGGCGAGCAGTGGGCTGACACTCGGCGTGCTCCACCAGGAGGACGCCTTCCAGGCCCGGGCGCAGCGCCCTGACCTGGACCCGGAGGTGCTGGAGCGCGCCGCGCGCTCGCAGTGTCACCTGCTCGCCTCGACCACGCCGGTGGATGCCCGGGTGGTGCTGGTGCCAGATCCGCATCTGTTGCTCACCCGCCGCGAGCCGCCCCCGCGGGTGCACACGACGGCGGTGCTCACCGTGGTGAGAGTGCCCACCCGTGCTGAGGAGGTGCTCGACCACCTCGCCGTGTCCGACGGCTGTCGGCACGCCTTCGGCCGCCGCCCGCGCTGGGTGACCCGCTCCGAGCGGGACCTGACCACCCTCACCGAGGACGGGTTCAGCGGACTGGGCCTGCTCGCCGAGGAGATCGAACTGCTCGCTGACGAGGTCGGTATGATCGGCGAGGGCGGTGGACCGCACTGACTCTGTGGTGCCCGCACCGTTCCAGTCTGCGAGGAGCCGAGGAGCCACATTGAGGATCACCGTCGTCGCGATGGGAAAGATCGGCCTCCCGCTGGCCGTGCAGTTTGCCTCCCGGGGGCATGAGGTGATCGGCGTGGACGTGAACCAGGCCGTGGTGGACCAGGTGAACGCGGGCACCGAGCCGTTCCCTGGTGAGGCAGACCTCGATGCCAAGCTCGCCGAGGAGGTGGCTGCCGGCCGGCTGCGCGCCAGCACTGACTACGCCGACGCCGTCCCCGGTAGCGATGCCGTAGTGGTGGTGGTCCCGTTGTTCGTGGACGACGACACCTGGGAGCCGGACTTCGGCTGGATGGACAGCGCCACCCGGTCCCTGGCCACGCACCTGACGCCCGGCACGCTCGTCTCCTACGAGACGACCCTGCCGGTGGGCACCACCCGCACCCGGTGGAAGCCGATGATCGAGGAGATCTCCGGGCTGACGGAGGGGGAGGACTTCCACCTGGTGTTCTCCCCGGAGCGGGTCCTCACCGGGCGGGTGTTCACCGACTTGCGCCGCTACCCGAAGCTGATCGGGGGGCTCAGCGAGGCAGGGGCTCGCGCGGCAGCGGCGTTCTACACCGACGTGCTCACCTTCGACGACCGGCCGGACCTGGACCGCCCGAACGGGGTGTGGGACCTGGGCAGTTCCGAGGCAGCGGAGATGGCCAAGCTTGCCGAGACCACCTACCGGGACGTCAACATCGCGCTGGCGAACCAGTTCGGCACGTTCGCCGCTGCGCACGGCATCGACGTGCACGAGGTGATCGCCGCCTCGAACTCCCAGCCGTACTCGCACATCCACCGGCCCGGGATCGCTGTGGGCGGGCACTGCATCCCGGTCTACCCGCGGCTGTACCTGTGGACCGACCCGGACGCGAGCGTGGTGCGCACCGCTCGCGAGGCGAACATGGCGATGCCCGCCTACACCGTGGGCCTACTCACCGGCGCCCTTGGGGACCTGGCCGGGAAGACCGTCGTGGTCCTGGGCGCCTCCTACCGTGGCGGGGTGAAGGAGACCGCGTTCTCCGGAGTGTTCCCCACTGTGGCTGCACTGACCGAAGCAGGGGCCCGGGCGGTGGTGCACGACCCGATGTTCACCGACGAGGAACTCACCGCCCACGGCCTGGACGCCTACCACCTGGGTGAGCCGGCCGATGCGGCGATCGTCCAGGCTGACCACCGCGAGTACACCGAGCTCGGCCCGAGCGATCTGCCCGGGATCCAGGTGCTCGTGGACGGGCGCCACCTCACCGACCCGGCCCGGTGGGATGGCGTTCGGCACCTGAGCATCGGCGTCGGCTGACCGCTCCTTGCCGCAAACCCGCACCGCGCGCTGAATCCATTCACTCGTCACCTCCTGCGGCCGGTCGATACCCGGGAGCACGACCGGGCGAAGTAGGTGCCGAATGCGCTGGGGTGAGCGGCTCCGTCAGTTCTGTTTGCGCCCTGTAGCAGACTGGGTGCATGACTGACGCACGCATCCTGGCCATCACCGGCGGCCATGTGGTCCCGGTGAACGCACCTGACCTCCCCGGCGGCACTGTGGTGATCACCGATGGGGTGATCAGCGCTGTCGGGGGTTCCGACACCGCTGTCCCGGACGGCGCCGAGACGATCGACGCACGCGGCAAGTGGGTGTTGCCGGGGTTCGTGGAGTCGCACGCGCACCTGGGCGTCGCTGAGGACGGTGAGGGCTGGTCCGGTGACGACACGAACGAGATGACCGATCCGAACGGTGCCCGCTTCCGCGCTCTGGACGGTATCGACATCGAGGAGGTCGGCTTCCGCGATGCGCTCGCCGGCGGGGTGACCACGGCCGTCGTCAAGCCCGGGTCGGGGAACCCGATCGGTGGCCGCACGGTGGCGATCAAGACGTGGGGCGGGCGGACCGTGGACGAGCAGCTGATTCGCGCGGACGTCTCGGTGAAGTCGGCGCTGGGGGAGAACCCGAAACGCGTCTACGGGGAGAAGAAGGAGACTCCGTCCACGCGGCTCGGGGTGGCCGCCGTGCTCCGGGAGGCGTTCGTGGCCGCGCAGAACTATGCCGCGGCACGGGCGCACGCCGAGAGCAAGGGGGAGCCGTTCGCTCGCAACCTCACCCACGAGACGCTGGTGGCTGTGCTCGACGGCGAGCTCGCCTGGGACCAGCACTGCCACCGCCATGACGATATGGCCACCGCGATCCGCATTGCCGAGGAGTTCGGCTACCGGTTAGTGATCAACCACGGCACCGAGGGGCACAAGATCGCCGACGTGCTCGCAGAGAAGAACATCCCGGTGATCTTCGGCCCGATGTTCACCTCCCGGGTGAAGGTCGAGCTGCGTGATCGGGCGATCGGCAACCTGGCCGCGATCGCGGCTGCGGGGGTGCAGGTGGCGATCACCACCGACCACCCGGTGGTGCCGATCAACTTCCTGGTGCACCAGGCCACGCTTGCGGTCAAGGAGGGGCTCCCGCGGGAGGTGGCGCTGCAGGCGTTGACCGCCAATCCGGCCCAGATCCTCGGCCTCGCCGATCGGGTGGGCGCCCTGGAGGCCGGCCGGGACGGGGACGTGGTGGTCTGGGACGCGGACCCGCTGGAGATCGGCGCCCGTAGTGAGCACGTGATCATCGGCGGCACGGTGGTGCAGCAGCCCACGCCCGACGGCGGAACTCAGGTCGTGGAGCGCGGCGAACGGTTTCGCTGAGCTCCCGATGGGGAGTGCTGCCCCTGGGTAGTGCTGCCCGTTCCGGAGAGCGGCTGGTCCGGTCGAGGCATGCCACGCTGAGCGCATGTCCCGATCTCCTGTCCGCACCGCCCTGACCGCAGTTGCCGCCATCACCTTCGCCCTCGTCGGCCTGACCGGCTGCACCAGCACCAGCTACAGCTGCTCCGGCGGTTCATGCTCGATCACGCTGAAGGGTGAGGGTGCGAGCACCGAGATCGACCCGTTGTCCCTGGGCCTGACCACCTCCGGTGAGATCACCTTCGAGCTGGTCAGCATCGCCGGTAGTGACGCGACCTTCGCAATCGGCGGCACCGAGAGCCAGTGCGCCGCGGGGGACCAGGTGAGCGTCGGCGACCTGTCCGTGACCTGCACCGCGATCGCCGACGGCGCCCTCGAGCTGACCGCGGCGGGATGAAGCCGAACGAGTCACTGACGGTGAGCGGTTTCCAGGTAACGTGCACAGGGATCGGCGAGGACGAACTGACGGTGGAGGTCTCGAGATGAGTGTGCTGCCCGACCCGGACTACCGCGTGCTGGTGGTCTGTACCGGCAACATCTGCCGCTCGCCGATGGCCGAGGTGGTGCTCACCGAGCGCTTCGACGACGCCGGACTGTCTCAGCGGGTCCGGGTGGACTCGGCGGGGATCAGCGATGAGGAGCATGGCAACCCGATCGATTCACGTGCCCAGCAGGAACTGCGCGAGCGGGGCTACCCGGTGCCGCACCACACGGCCCGGCAGGTTACCGCTGCAGATGCCGAGCGTTACGACCTGTTCCTGGCGATGACCGGGCAGCATGTCCGCGGGCTGCGCCGCGTGGGGGTGCCGGAGGAGAAGATCCGGCTGTACCGGTCCTATCCGCCGGACGGCAGTGGCGGGGACGTTCCCGACCCCTGGTACGGCGACCAGGGCGGCTTCACCCGCTGCCTGGACACGATCGAGGAGATCGCACCGGAGATCGTGGCCGACGTCGGGGACGCACTGCCTGCGGATGATTAGGCAAAATGTAGGACGGAAACTAGGCAAAGTGTAGGACGAAGGCTAGGCAAAATCGCCAGCCGGCTGCCTCCTTGGCGTAGGAACTGCGCCAGGCCGGGCGGCGCTATCCGGGAACGTGCCTCCATCGCAACCAGCTGAGTACCGCCGGGTGGAGTGAACAGCCGCCGGACCCAGGCCCCCAGCCCGCCACCGTCGTCGGTGGTGTCGCTCGCCCGAGCGACCAGCTCCCGGGCCCACCGGGCTGGCACCACCCCATGTCCGGGCACGAACGCCGGGTCGTCGGCGTTGTTCAGAAGCGACCGGTCGGTCATCACCAGCTGCACGTCCACCCGGCACCGCTCGGCCGACGTCCGGCCGGTGACGCGCTCCACCAACGTGTCGGCCATGATCTGTCCCTTGGAGCGCTCGTCGCCCTGGGCCCGCAGTTCGTCGGCCCGCCGGAGCAGTGCGGCATGCACAGCGACGCCCTGCGCGACCGCAAGCAACGCGGTGACCTGCGCCATCGTGTCCGGCGCCGGACGGATCGTCACCCTCCGGTCGGCCTCGGCTTTGGCGGCCCGGCGTACCAGCGCCGCCTGGTCCAGCCGTGCAGTGAGCGACCGTGCCTCAGCAATGAAACGCTTGTCGCCCCACGAGGCGAACCGGTCCGGGTCGCCACACAGCTCAGCATCAAAGGCTTCACGATCGGCCACGGTCAGACATGCGCTCTCTCCCACCAGCAGAGTGGCCCGCCACTCGTTCAGGCGGCCGTGTGCGAGTGCCGACAGCGTATGCGGCATCTCGGCGATCAACGCCTTGGCAAGACCCAGGCACTGACTGCCGCGCACGGGTGACACCCGCCGGGCCAGCACCACCTGTGCGGCCACTCCTGCGCCCCTCCGCTCGGCCGGGATGCCCCGGTCGGCGCGCTCGGCCCGTGTGGCCGCGTCCAGATCCGCTGAGAGCCTCGCCTGTGCAGACGAGATGGCCCCGGTGCAACCCCTTGCGGCGACCCGTCACGGATGCGCAGGTGGAAGGTGTCCATGCCGCGCTGCGCCAGTGAACCGGGCTGCCGAGAGAGTCCAGCCGGAGCGGCCGCGGCCTCAGAGTGCGGGCTATTCGGCCGCGGCCACTGCTGCGACGAGTTCCTCTTCCAATCGACTCGACGTGGTACGGACAAATGTGTCGGTCAGGTGTGAGCCCTGGCGGTAGACCAGGACGTTTCCGATCACCGGAACACAGACGTTGTCCTCGGGACAGATCACGGGGCTCATGTCGATGGTCTGGACCCCGTCGACCCGCTCAGCGGCGACCAACTGCGCTGAGGCTCCGCTGCTGTCGATAGCGTTGTCGAGGCCGAAGGCACACTCAGCAAGGTCGTCCGGATGCTCGGCGACGCATTCGTACACGTTCCCGTTGGGACTCGGATTGTCTAGCAGGGCGATGAGGGGGATCTCAGCGTCGGTCAGTGGTGTCCACTGTTCGACGAGAGCGTCGGCCATCGCCGCGCGTGAGCCGCTGTCCGGATCGTTCCAGTCCTCCAGCGCCTCGGAAGACCGGCCGGAGGTGAGGACGACGTCCGGGTCGAGCTCGAGCAGTTCAGCGAGCACATTCTCGTTCCACTGCGCACAGGTGGTGTCGGGCTCGCCTGACCGTACTTCCATCCCGGCACTGAACGCGCAGGAGGACTTGGTGAACGAGATGACCCGCCAGCCCTGGTCTTGAGCGACCTGATCCACCGCGGACCACCACTGCAGCATCTTGGAATCACCCACCATGGCGATGGTCATATCGCCGTCCGGGTCGCCCAACTCGCACATTTGCGCCTCCGAGGTCTGCTGACCTGCGTGGCACTCCTGTGCTGCCGGCGGGGGAATATCCTCGGTTGCCTGGGTTGCGGCCGGAACGAACCATTCCACGGATGCCAGGCTCGCCAACGACCCGGCTGGCGGTTCGGTTCCGGAACCGACCGCCTGTGCTCCGGCTGCTGCTTGTTCTTCTTGGGGGTTGGTCCCCACCTGCGGAACCACGAGCATTAGCACGAGTCCGGCGGCGACTCCGGCGAGGGAGAAGTTGGCTCCCATCGACAACGCCAACCGGTTCGACTTCGCGATCGGCTTGGCGAACCGGAACGGGTTCTCCACAAACCTGTAGGACAAGTACGCCGGGATGAAACTCGCCCCAGCGACCAGCAGCCCCCGCTTGCCACCGAGCTCACCCCAGAAACCAGCAGCAGCAACCAACAACGGCCAGTGCCACAAATACAACGAATACGACAGGCCCCCCACCCACACCGCCGGCTTCCACGACAACAACCCCGCCGCACCCGCCCGACCCGAGGTATACCCCGCCACAATCACCGCAGCAGTACCCAGTACCGGCCACACCGCCGCATACCCCGGCCACGCCACCGCACTACTCAGGAACACCCCACTCGCGATCACCGCGACCAAACCAGCCCAACCCAACACCACCGCAACCAACCGCGGCACCCGCAACCACCACGTGGCCCCGATCGCGACCAACGCCCCCACACCCAACTCCCACAACCGCGTCGGAGTCACAAAGAACGCCGCCTCCGGATTCGAAGCCGTCATCACCACCGACCAGATCAACGAAGGCACGATCACCAACCCGATCGCCACCCCCATCACCGGCCGCAACCGCGCACCACTGCGCCGACGCACCCACCAGCCCACCAACACCAACAACAACGGCCACACGATGTAGAACTGCTCCTCCACCGCCAACGACCAAAAATGCTGAACCGGCGAAACCCCCACACCCTCAGCCAGATAATCCACCGACCGCCCAGCAAGAACCCAATTCACCACATACAACGCCGCACCCACGATGTCCCCACCAAAAGTGCGCCACTGCACCACCGACACCGACGCCCACGTCAAGGCCGCCGTGACCACCAACACCAACCCAGCAGCCGGCAACAACCGCTTCGCCCGACGCGCATAAAACCGGCCCAACGACACCCGACCATCACGCTCGAGCTCCCGAATCAACAACCCCGTGATCAAAAACCCCGAAATCACAAAAAAGACATCAACCCCCACAAACCCCCCAGGCACCAACTCCACCACCCCAGCGTGATAGACCAGCACCAAACCAATCGCCACAGCCCGAAGCCCCTCAATATCAGGCCGAAAACCCCCACCCCCACGCACCCTGCCGCCAGCCTCTCGCCCAGCACCGGTTGCCCCAGCCCCAGCCGCCGCCTCGACACGCGAACCCATCAACACCCACCTTCCACAAAACCGACCCCGCGTACTGTAACCGCTCCACCCACACAGACCCGCCCCAGAACGCTACCCACACACCGACCCCTCAGCCCCCACCCCCCACCTCACCCACCACCGGAACAAGACGGTCGGCCGTGTGTGGTGCGATCATTCGCACCATTGCGTGCAGTCCACGGTGGTCCGGCCGAAGTTGGCCGGTGAGAGAGGATCATCACTAGGTGGATAGAGGCGTAGATCCGCTGCTGTGCCAAAAACCGGCCCAGCCGGCCGCCCGGAGTTCAGGTCGACCTCCAACCGAGCGCTGGCCCGGACCCATTGCCAGCCGAGCATCTCATCATGGTCCTCGACGAAATACTCATTGCCACCACTCGGAGCTCGGGTGATCTCGCCGAGTACGATCCCGCGCGAAGTGTTATAGAGATCGACGCGGCAGAACGGTAGTCCGATCGCCCGGGACAGATGCTTGGCGGCGGTGGAGATCTCGGGCAGAGAGTTCGGCACCTGGATGGTCTCGTCGTGTGTTCTACCGACTGCGACGGGGCCGTAGTCCTTGCCCTGTTCGTTAACGAACTTGAGCCGGATGGTGGACGGGTCACCGTGCTCGCCAACTTTGCGGACCAAGATCTGTCCAACCTCGCCGTAGAACATATAGCACTTGACGTCGTCGGGGAGCGGGGCACGGTCCGCAGCGACGAGCAGCTCCTCGGCAAAGTAGGGAGCGCGCGCGCGACGGCCGAGAGAGCGCAGGTGTCCTAGCAACTCGGACTCGGTGTATTCGGCCTTCCCGCCAATGACCCCGTACCGATCGTCGTCGAGCCGTTGCAGGGGGAAGACAGCGACTGAGCCTGCGCCCCCGTCAGACTTGAGCACGAAGGTCTCCGGCAGAGCGCCTAGGTCAATCGATGCGATGTCCGGCCACACCTGATAGGCGGTGGGGACCCCGACGCCGTGGCTGGCAGCGAACTCCAGGTTCCGTAGCTTGTGCGGCAGCTGAAGGGCCGCGGAGCGATGCGGATCTTTGAGCTTATGCTCGGCGCGCACCACCCGAATGTACTGCCGGATCGACTGTCGAAACGAGGCACTGGTCAGGTCGTCGAGACGGTCACGCTCGTGCTGGACGGACGCAAGTTCCCCCTCTAGTTCGCGTAGGCGCTGACGAAGGGATCGGGAGGAATCCTCACCTCGACCGGCACGGCGGACGCCGCTGGCAAGGGCTTTGAGTCGAGCCCGAATGTTGAGGACCACCAGGACGCCGAGTGTGACCAGGGCAATGATGCCTGCTAGCCCGATCTGAGGCAGGTCGAGTAACACGGCGGTGACGGTCCCGGTAGCAACAATCAGGACCGCCCCTGTGAGGGCGCGCTGCCGCCTCGTGGTACCGAGCATACGTCCGTTCCATCTGAGCCCACGGTTGGGGTGAGCAGGCCGTGACTGACTGGAACAGAGTACGGCATGGAGTTCACACGGTCAGATATCCTGTGTCGGCTACTGGCAACTGGAGGAGTACTCGACACATGACCAAGAACGAGCGAACGGCTCGGTTGCAGCCCGCTCTTGCTACGAGTTACCTCGGGACACTGCCGATGCGGCGGGGCATGAACGCGCTCCTACGGACGGCTCTTCGTACCAGGTCGCGAGCCGCACGTGACTTGTTTGCCTATGCGGCGGCCCCGGGCGGCTGGTCCTGTGACGACCTCATCTCGAAGGCCCGAGCTAGCCGCCTGTCAGGCGATCCACTCCCACCACTCGAACCTGCGTGGACGATCGCGCTGGCGCAACTGATCGGTATGCAGAACCTTGACGACGGTGATCTCGGTGACTCCGTCATGCTGCTAGAAGAGGTCAGGCGCCAGCATGGGCGCTCAGCGTTCTCAGCCGCGGATCAGCAGGTCGTCGTCGACAGGTTGTGGCAGGCAGGTGCCACCGACCTTCTCAGGTCGTGGCTTCCGGATTTCACTGACTTGAAGCCGCACTCCCGTCTGTTCCTGAACGCAGACCTGACCAACCCGTTCGCGAGCGGACGCGGCGCCGGTGAGGATCGCAAGGAGCGCGGCGCCTGGCAGCGTCTGGTTGACAAGATGTTCGCGCAACATGAGCTCGAGCCGATCGCGGTGACTGATGGGGCGATGACGCCTTTTGACGGCCTCACCTGCGAGGTCGATTCCGCGGTTGACGACGGCCCGCTTGTGACCGTGATCTTGTCAGTGTTCAAGCCAGGCCCGGGACTCGTCACATCCGTTCGGTCAATCTGTAACCAGACGTGGCGCAATATTGAGATTCTCCTGATGGACGACGCCTCACCACCCGAGTACACGGAACTGCTGGCCGAGTGCGCCGCCCTCGACCCGCGAATTCGACTCCATCGGATGGCGAGGAACGGGGGCACCTATCTTGCGCGGAACGCTGCACTTGACTTAGCTTCGGGCGAGTTCGTTACATGTCAGGATGCGGACGACTGGTCACATCCGAGGCGGATCGAATTGCAGGCAAAGGCGCTGCTGGAGAACCCCGACGCGCCAGCCTCGCGGAGCTACTGTTTCAGAGTGCAAGAGAACCTTGACTTCCAGAGGCCCGGATATGAGACGAGTCAAGAGAACGCTGTATCGTTGATGTTTCGTCGTGCGCTTGCATTGCACACGGTCGGATATTTCGATAGTTCGAGAAAAGGTGCCGATACCGAGTATCGTAAACGGCTCGAGCGGGCAACGGGACGGTTGACGATAGACTTGGAAGCACCTCTGTCGATGTACCGTATGGGTAGTGGCTCCCTTTCCCGGGCCGATTTCACTCCCGGATGGCATCATGTCTCGCGCTACATCTATAGAAACGCTTACGAGCGGTGGCACAATGGTGTCAGGACGCGTCGTGAATTATACTTGCCGCGATTCCAGGATGAGCGACGTTTCGCAATTCCCCAGCGATTCCAAATCGATCAGGATCGAATCGCCGTGAATCCGCCTCGCTACGATGTTTTGTTGCTGAGCGATTGGCGCCACCTCGAGACAGCCCAGCGGGCGTTGCTCGACCAGATTTCTGCATTGGCAGACGCTGGGTATCGGGTTGGCGTGAGCCAAATAGAGTCGTATTTGCATTTGAGTCGACGTCGACTACCGCTCCGTCCCGAGGTTTTGGATCTGATCAATTCCCGGGTCGTGGATTTTGTCGCACTAGACCAGGTCTCATCTGCTTCCTTGCTGATAGTGCGGTCGCCAGAGCTGCTGCAGTTCCCGCCGGCGAACAAGAGCGCGCTTGATATCGGTCAGGTGGTCCTCGTGGCGGACAAGGCGCCGAGAAGCATAGATGGGCTCGATCTTTACTCACCGAGTGCGTGCGACAGGAATGTTCGTTCGTTGTTTTCAGCGGAGCCGATCTGGGCGGCACAGAGCGCCAGGGTGCAGTCGCTACTTTCCGACGAGATCCCGTCCGACCGCCTCACCGAGATCGTCGTTCCCGATATTGTGGACGTCGCTGCGTCGAATGTCGGTCGGGACAGTTTCCGGAGTTCCCTACCTGTGTTGGGTCGCCAAGGTGATGACGCGACATCGGCTTGGCCGGCGTCTCGCGAAGAGCTGCTCAGCGTGTATCCCGCCGATGGCAGCATGAGCGTGCGAATTCTGGGTGACGACGAACCGGTGACGGAACTGCTCGGGTCCGCAGAGCGTCCAACCTCGTGGGTCTCACTTCGGAAGCGCGAGTTCGACCTGCGAGAGTTCGTTGATCAACTCGACTTCTACGCGTACTTTCCTCATCCGTCTTCGATCGAGGTGTTCGAGCCTACGGCTGCTCGCGCGATTGCGAGCGGTTGCGTCACAATCTTGCCCCCTCGGTTCGCCTCCATATTCGGCGAGAGTGCGCTCTATGCGGACCCATCTGAGGTTTCCGATCTTGTGCGCTCTCTGTATGCTGACCCGGCTCGCTACCGAGAGCAATCCGATCGTGGTCTAGCGATCATGAGGGAACGGTTCGGACGTGGCGCGTATATCGGCGCGATCAGTCAATTTGTTGGAGCGCCACAATCGCAGCCAGTGGAGGTTCCGCTGGCCGATCCGCCAGGAAGGGTGATGGATGAGCCGGACGTCGTGGCGGTTTCGGGATCGTCCGCTGTTGTTGAGGGCTTGCCGCCGGACGACGTCGGTGTCGTCTTCATGGTTACGGCTAATGTGGCGTGGAGACTTGTCGATACGTTGCATAGGGTTCGTACCGAACTCGCTTTCGGAACTTCGATAACGGTCATCTACCCACGGGACGCCCGGGCGGACGTGGGCGAGGCGGCAGTTCATCATCCGAGTGTCCGGTTCATCGAGGCTGAGGGCGGCTCGCGGAGCGAGTTGGCTGACGCCGCGTGTATTGATTTAGAGAATTCGGATGAGCGGTATGTTTCGATCAGTAGCTTACCCAGGGTGCGAGGGGTGCGATCTTGGTCCCGAGCATTTCGTCGGGAGGAACGTAGATTACGTGAAGTAGAACTCGATACCCCTGTTCCACTCTTGGTTTGGACAAGGCAGACTTCACAGTTAGAGGTAGCCTCATATATTGCCCACGCGTTATCTGTGGCGCCGAGTGTGGCTGGGCCTTTCGCTGATTACTTGGGTCGCCTTTCTCTCCTCGCTTCTACACCGCGAGTCGAGGCCGTCGATCCCCGTGATGGCGATATTCAGGTGTTCGGATGGATGGCCGCGAGGTTCCCTCCTGGAATGCGTCGTCCGCCTTGGCGGTACCGCCTCGTCCTGGAAGCCCAAGATCGCCGCATCACGTCAGATTCGGTTCGACTCACTGAGCGTGTCGACAAGCATGGAAATGCGGTGTGGGAGGACTGTAGCGGCACACTTTCGCTGGACGCTGCCGTAGATGGAAATTATCGGCTGGCACTTCACTTGGAAACAGAAGTTGAGGCATTCCGAATCAGTCGACGGATGCGCCCAGCGAAGGGCGTCTTGCTCGATGCCCGTACCGTCGAGATGGTCGCGCCGACGGACCCGAGCAAAGTCGTCCGCTACCTGCTGCACACCACGGGGAGCGGCCTCGTCGCCTTCCTCACCGTCCAGAGCGGCCGTGGTCAGCAAGGACGGCTCCGCTGGGGGGCGACGATGGTGCGCAAGGATCTAGGTTCACTCCTTCGACGGCGGGGGAGTCGTCGAATGGTCTTGTTGCGGTTGGTGCGCCTACTGACCCGCCCGTTCTTCGCTGGTCGGCAGATATGGTTGATCGGGGAGCGGACCGACACCGCCCAGGACAATGGTCTGCATCTGTTCAAACACCTTCGCAAGACGCACCCGAAGCGTCGTGTCTACTACGTCATCGACCGCTCGAGTCCGCAGCGCGATCGGGTGGCGCACCTGGGAAATGTCGTCGATCACTCCTCGCTGCGACATCAGGTGCTCATGCTGCACGCCGGTGTGCTGGCCAACGCCTATTCGATCCGCTACCTCACACCGACACCGTGGGGTCAGGAAAGCTACGTGCGACACCTCGCCTGGCGGATCGGTGCCCTGCGCGTGTACCTCAAGCACGGTGTGCATCTCAACCCCAACGCCTTTAAGCGCGGTCTCTCCGGCTATGACATGGTGCTGACGGTCATGTCGCGTGAGAGCGAAGCACTCCGTGCCGTGTCCGGCTACGACCGGCAGATTCACGAGATCGGCATGCCCCGGTATGACGGCCTTACTCCGGCGCCACGAAGTCGAACTGTCCTCTTCATGCCGACCTGGCGGCAATACCTGGTGCCTCGACTGAGTGGCAGGGCGAACCCGGGCCAGATTCCCTTCGAAGGCTCGGCATACGAGCGGTTTATCTCCGGGGTGCTGCACAGTCCTCGGCTGCTCCAGATGCTGGAGAAGTACGACTACCGGCTGACGTTTCTGCCCCACTACAACATGACCGCGCACTTCGATCGGACCCTGGCGGCGGCTGGCCGGATCGGAGTAGCGGACACCAACCTGACCAGCTTCCAGGAGCTCCTGCGCACCTGCGATGCCTTCCTCACCGATTATTCGTCGGTGCACTTCGATGTTGCCTATTTGGGCACCCCGGTCATCTACGCGCGCTTCGACGAGGATGACTACGAGGCGGGGCACGCTTCGGCGTCCTGGTTCGACTACGAGCGGGACGGGTACGGCCCGGTCACTCACTCAGTGGACGAGACTCTCGATGCCTTAGAGCACCTGCTCGAAAGGGACTGCGCAGTCGAGCAGATGTATGCGAATCGGGTCGCCGACTCTTTCACTTACCGCGACCGCGACAACAGTGCCCGGGTTGTGACGGCCATCGACGAGCTCGAGCGCCGTCGATGACCGAGGAACGGCAATTCGTTACTTTCGCGGTCAACGGTGCGGTGTAGGCGGGGTTCTGCGTCGGAAGAACGTCACGAAAGGATCGCCGAGCTGCAGCACGCGTTGGGTAAGAGCCGCCGTTGGGCGGAGCGGCTACGTTGCTGAGTAGTGCACTGGAGAGTCAGACGACGCTCAGATCCGGCGCTTGAGGGTGGAACGCACCGTGGCCTGACCGAGCGCCCACACGGACCGGAGCAGGGAGAGCTTTTCCACCTTCCGATACAGCTGCCAGTTGTACTTCGCCAACGACAGCCGGCTGGACCCGGACAATGAACCGGCCCGCTGCTCCCGGTACAGCGCCAGCGGCTCGTCCAGCCCGCGGGCGACGGTGCCGTCCCGGAGCAGGGACAGCCACAGCCCGTAGTCCTGGCGCTTGCGCAGGTCCGGCATGAATCGCTTGCCCAGCGCGCTCACCTGGTACATCCCGGTCAGGCAGCCGATGTAGTTCTGCTGCAGCAGCGCGGAATAGGTCAGCTCGTCCCGGGCGGGCACCACCCGACCGTTCGGCGAGAAGTCGCGAGCGTCGCCGTCGAAATCTGCGGCGATCTTGTAGTACGCGGTGAAGGTCACCGGCGCCTTGTGCTCGGCGGCGAAGTCGAGCTGGCGGGTGAGCTTGTCCGCTAGCCACAGGTCGTCGGCATCCAGGAACGCCACGTACTCCCCGGTGGCCCGCTCGATAGCGGCGTTGCGTGCCCGTGCGGCGCCGAGCTGCTCGGTGCTCTGCTCCGGGCGGATCCGCGAGTCCAGCCGGGCCAGCTCGGTCAGGATCTGCCAGGAGTCGTCGCTCGAGCCGTCATCGGTGACCAGCAGCTCCCAGTCGGGGTGCGACTGTGCCTGCACCGATCGGATCGAGGCCGCCACGGTCTCGGCGGCGTTGTGCACCGGCATCACCACGGACACCCGCGGCATCGGACCTCCCGCATCTGGTGGGTACCCCGGCGGTTCCGGGCAGCGTCCACAGTACCCTCAGCCGGGACGGGTACCGTGACCACCGGTGGTAGCACAGCCACCAGGTGAAGGAGATGCTGGTGACGAACACGTTGACCTCTGGTGACCGGGTGCTGGTCCTCGGCAGCTCGGGCTTCGTCGGCTCCCACCTGGCGCCGGTCTTCGACGCCCTCGGCGTGGAGCTGGTCCGCTTCGACCTGCATCCGGACCCGCACAGCGCCCGGCCCACCCAGATCGGCGACGTTCGCGATGTCGACGCGCTGATCGAGGCGATGGCCGGCTGCACCGCCGTGCTCAACCTGGCCGCCGCCCACCACGACTTCGGCATCGGCACCGCCACCTTCGAATCGGTCAACGTCGGCGGCGCCCGCGCGATCTGCGCCGCGATGGAGTACCACGGCATCACCAACCTGTGCTTCTACTCCTCGGTCGCCGTCTACGGCGAGCACGCCACCCCACCGGACGAGCACACCACGCCGGAGCCAGTCAACGACTACGGCCGCTCCAAGCTCGCCGCCGAAGCGGTCTACCGCCAGTGGGAGGCCGGTGGCGGGCGGCGCGCGCTGATCGTGCGCCCTGCTGTGGTGTTCGGCCCACGGAACTTCGCGAACCTGTACAAGCTGATCCGCCAGATCGACCGCCACCGGTTCCTCCCGGTGGGGCCGGGCGCGAACCGGAAGAGTATGTGTTTCGTCGCCAACGTGGTGGCGGCGATCGGCTACCTGTGGTCGGCGCCCTCCCGACTGCCGGACGGTGAGCCGGAGGTGTACAACTACGTCGACAAGCCAGACCTGGCCTCGCGGGAGACGGTGTCCCTGGTGTACCGGGCGCTCGGCCGGCGCGAACCTCGCGCCCGGCTGCCGTTGGCGCCGGTGCTGCTCGCCGCCAAACCGTTCGATCTGGTCGGCCGCGCCACCGGCAAGGACCTGCCGATCACCTCGGCCCGGGTACAGAAACTCTCCGCAGCGGAGACCGCCTTCACCGCGGACCGGATCCGCGAGGTCGGGTTCACTGCCTCGGTCAGCCTGCCGGAGGGGATCGAGACGATGGTGGACTGGTATCAGCGGGAGGGACGCCACGCCACCCCGGTGGTCCACCTGCCCCCGGTGGACGTGCAACGCTAGCGGAGTGCTCACCCTGGTTCCGCGGCCCCAGCACTACTCCTGGGGCTCACCCGAGGTCATCCCACACTTCCTCGGCGAGACGGCCACGGGTGTGCCCGTGGCCGAGGCCTGGTACGGCGCTCACCCGAGCGCACCGTCGATGACCGACGGCGGAACGGACTTACGTACCCACCTCGCCGAGGCGCCGCAGCAACGTCTCGGGGCGGACGTCGTCGCCCGGTTCGGCCCGCAGCTGCCCTACCTGCTGAAGCTGATCGCCCCGATGCAGCCACTCTCCCTGCAGGTGCACCCGAATCTGGCCCAGGCACGCGAAGGTTTCGCCCGGGAGGAGGCGGGGGCCACGCCACGGGAGCGGCGCAGCTACCACGACGCGAACCACAAGCCGGAGCTGGTGTACGCGCTCACCACGTTCGAGGCGGTGTGTGGTTTCCGGGCCCCGCGCCGGGCCGCCGAGCTGCTCGCCGACCTGTCCGCCCCGCTGGCCCGCGACCTGTTGGTGCGTCTGCGCGCCGAGCCCAGCGCGATCGGGGTGCACGCCGCCTTCGGCCGGCTGCTGCAGATCGGCACCGCGGAGCAGGTGCAGGAGGTGGTCCGCCAGTGCGCCGCCCGGCTCGCTGCCGGCACCTCGCCCTCGCAGCGCGCCGACGCGATCGTGACTCGGCTGGCCCAGATCCACCCCGGCGACCCCGGCGCTGTGGCGGCACTGCTGCTGAACCCGGTCACCCTGCAGCCGGGGGAGGTGATGTTCGTGCCGGCCGGCTGCGTGCACGCCTATCTCAGCGGCTTCGGTGTGGAGGTGATGGCCAACTCCGACAATGTGCTCCGCGCCGGACTGACCGGTAAGCACGTGGACATCCCCGAGCTGCTCGCCGCCGTGGACAGCGTGGCCGCCCCACCGATCCGGATCGCACCGGAGCTGCTCACCGAGGCCACCGGTGTGTTCTACGCCCCGGTGGACGACTTCGAGCTGTCCCTGACCCGGCTGGACGGTGATCCCGGCAGCCGCCTGCCCGGCCGGGGCCCGCGGGTGCTCCTCGGTCTGGACGGCGGGGTGCACGTGGCCACCGCGGAGCAGACCTGCACCCTGGGCCGCGGCCAGGCGGTGTTCGTCGCTGCCGATGAGGGCGACCTCCAGGTGGCCGGCACCGGGGTGCTGGTCCAGGCCGACGTGCCCTGACTCGCCGCACCGTCCTCACGAGCTCGCGCAGCTCATCCGGGCAGCGGGAGGGCACCTTCCTGCTCGCCGATCCGGTCCAGGTCGGCATCCGGATCGCCGACGAGGACCACCGAGCCGCCCGTCGACCAGATCGCCAGACAGGTGCGCAGACCCTGGTCCAGCCCGCTGGCGGGTACCAGGACCCGTTCCCGGCTCGGCACCTCGACGCCGAGGTCCTCGGCGAGCCCCGCGTGCCGGGTCGCACCCAGTGCGAGGGCGCCAGGATCCCAGTCCGGCGGGCTGATCAGCACATCCGGCTGGGCCATCAGCTCGGCGGCCCCGTCGACCGCTCCCGCCGGGAGCTGGTCCACCTGCCGGGCCAGTGCCGGGAGGGCGATCGCGATCACCACCGGTGCCGCGGCAGCCTCGTCGGCGGTGACCAGCACGTCCACCCCAGCAGGGGAGGCGCCCTCCTCCGAGGGCACCACCGTGGCTCCGCAGCCCCAGGCAGCCAGGGCCCACACCAGGGTGCGCCAGTGCATCGGCAGGTCCAGCCCGACCGTGCTGCCGGGAGCGACGTCGGCCTCATCGGTGAGCAGGTTGACCGCCTTGGTCACCCAGTTGGCCAGCACCCGTTCGGAGAGCTCCACCCGTTCACCGGCCGGGCCATACCAGGTCAGCGCAGGTGCTCCCTGGCCACCTGACCAGGAGTCCAGCAGTCCGAGCACGGGGGAGCGGTTCATCGTCATGACACCAGAATATGCGCTGGAGTGAATGTCTGCGGATATCACCTCTGGGCTTGACTTTGTGGGGATGACACGCTTGTAATTTACGTAGGCAGGGAGCGAGCAGAGTCGCTCGGCAGTAGCGTCCGACGATTGGGGTAGCCCGTGTGGAACATCCTAGGAGAGGGTCCTCTCACCAACGGGATCCCGCAACCAGCCCCGCGGCCCGAGGCAAATCTGCCGTTGGCGGAGGTGTTCGACGACGACGGTGCGCTGTCCTGGCAGGAGCGTGCGCTGTGCGCGCAGACCGATCCGGAGGCGTTCTTCCCGGAGAAGGGTGGCTCTACCCGCGAGGCGAAGAAGGTGTGCATCTCCTGCGAGGTCCGGGCGGAGTGCCTGGAGTACGCACTGGCTCACGACGAACGGTTCGGCATCTGGGGTGGCCTGTCCGAGCGGGAGCGGCGCAAGCTCAAGCGCCGTGCCATGTGAGAACCGAGTATGACGCCGGGTGCGTCGGCGCAGCGATGACGCCATGACCACCCGTGAGACCTACCTGCGCGCGATGGTGGTCGGTTCGCTCGACTCGCCCTACCTCGCGCAGACGCTGGCGGCTCTCGCCACCCAGACCCATCGGCCGGACGAGATCGTCCTGGCCACCGTCGACCGGAACCACGAGCCGAGCACCGAGACCTGGGACCGGCTCCTGGCGGACGCCTGCCTGGACCCTGACCGGGTCCGGCACGTCCCGGCGGCCGGAGCTCCCACCTTCGGCGCAGCGGTGCGGCGCGCCTTGCGTACGATCGACGACGGCGCAGCCTCCTCGGGTGCAGGCGGCACCGACCGGAGCTGGTTGTGGTTGCTGCACGACGACTCCGCACCCGAGCCGAGAGCGCTGGAGCACCTGCTCACCGCCGTCGACGTGAGCAACTCGATCGCCGTGGCCGGTACCAAGCAGGTGGAGTGGGAGGACCCCGACCGGCTGATCTCGGTCGGCGCCCGCGCTACCCGCTGGGGGCGCCGGTTCACCGGTATCGAGGACGGCGAGATCGATCAGGGTCAGCACGACGGCACCGATGACGTGCTCGCCGTGGGCACCGCGGGGATGCTCATCGACCTGAGGCTGTGGCGTCAGCTCGGCGGCCCCGATCCCGTGCTCGGCCCGTTCGAGGACGGCCGCGACCTCAGCCAGCGGGCCCGACTGGCCGGGCACCGGGTGGTGGTGGTGCCGCGCGCCGTGGTCCGGCACGCCCGGGCGGGCTACCGCGGGTGGCGCGAGGAACCGGACACGCCCTCGGACACGCGCCGTTCGTTCCGGGCCCGCCGGGAGGCGGTGCTGCACCTGCGGCTGGCCTCCGCCCGGGCCCTGGCGGTGCCGCTACTGGCCGTGCTCGCGGTTCTGGCCGGGCCCGCCCGCGCGCTGTGGCGGGTGAGCGCCAACGAGCTCGGGCTCGCCGTGGCCGAGGTGATCGCACCGCTGGTGGTGCTCAGCCACCCGCGCGCGATCGCTCGCGCCCGCCGCCGAGCACGGCGTACTCGCCGGCTACCCCAGCGGCGGCTCCGGTCACTGCAGGCGCCCTGGAGCGAAGTGGCGCGCCTGCGCCGGGACCGGCGAATGCAGGCGGCAGCCGCACGGCGCGCGGCACGCACCCCGAGCGAGCTGGAGATCGCCGAACGGGCCGCCGTGGCCCGCCGACGCCGGATCACGCTGGCCGCCGTCTGCCTGGTCGCGGTCGCACTCAGCCTGGTCACCGTGGCGCCGACGGCGTTCTCCGGGGCCCTCACCGGTGGCGCCCTGCTGCCGAGCGACGACACGTTCGCCGAGCTGTGGCGCGCGGCCACCTCCTCCTGGATCGCCTCCGGAGACGGGTACGCCGGGCCGCCGGACCCGTTCCTGCTGGTGCTGACCGGCATCTCCGGGCTCACCGGGGGGCCGCTCGGCGTCCCCGTCCAGCTCACCGTGGCGATCCTGCTGGTGCTGGCGATACCACTGGCCGCGTTGACCGCCTGGTTTGCCGCCGGGGCCGTCACCCGCTCGGTGCTGCTGCGGGCGTGGGCGGCGCTGGCCTGGGCGCTCGGCCCTACGCTGCTGATCGGTCTCGGTGCCGGACGCCTCGGTGGTGTGGTGGCCCACATCGTCCTTCCCCTCGCGGTGCTCGCCGTGGTGCGCAGCCTCGGCCTGGACCGCCGGGACGTGTTCGTCTCCGGTATGGTCGGGGCCCAGCGGATGCCACAGCGCACCTCCTCATGCGCCGGGAAGTCCGCCCGGGAGGCGAAACGCGCGCGGCTCGCTGCGCTCGCCCGGGTGGCCCGGCCCGGCTCGGACCAACCGGACAAGAACGCTGCGGAGCCGGAGAGCGCCGAGTCCACGCGGGACGAGGCGGACGCTGCTGCGGCGGCACCGGCCGACCGGACGGATGCTGGGGGTACGGCACCTGAGCCGGCCAGCGAGGAGACGGACGGCACTCCCGCAGACGAGGCGACCGACGACGAGCACGCCGGTGAGGCGACCGACGGCGAGCACGCCGGTGAGGCGACCGACGGCGAGCACGCCGGTGAGGCGACTGACGGCGAGCACGCCGGTGAGGCGACTGACGGCGAGCACGCCGGTGAGGCGACCGACGACGAGGCGCCGACCCAGGCGACCGACCGGCCCACACCCCGAGCCACGTCGTCGGGCCTGGACTGGACCGGTGTGAGCCCGATCCCGTCGAACACCGGCACCCCCTACGAATCCGCCGCCGACGAGCAGCCCCGTGCCGCGGTCGTCTCCCGGGTCTCCCGCGCGGGCTCCCTCGGCGCTGCCGCCGCGGCTGGCCTGGCGCTGACCGTGGTGGTGAGCGGGGCCCCGGTGCTGCTCGGCGCCGGCCTCCTGGCCACCGTGGTGCTGGCTCTCGCGCTCGGCCGGCGGCGGAACCTGCCGGTAGGACGCGGCCGCCTGGTCCTGGTGCTGCTGCCCGCCGTGGTCGCGCTCGTTCCGCTCCTCCTGCATGCCGCCGGCACCGAGAACGGCTGGCGAGTGCTGTTCGCGGACCCGGGTGCTCCGGTGCCCAGTGATCCCGGGCCCGCCTGGTTGGCGATGCTCGGCTGGCCGCAGCAGCCGCTGGACCTGGCGATCCTGCCCGCCGGTATCGCCGGCTGGGTGCCGCTGGCCGGCACCGCCGTGATCCTCCTCGGCGCCGTCGCCGCCCTCTTCCGTGGCGGTGGGCGAGCCCGCGGCGTGCGGATCGGGTGGTTGGTGGCACTCGCCGGCCTGGCCACGGCGCTGGTGAGCACCCGGGTCGCCGTCGGTATCGGCCGCGGCAGCGACGGCCTCGACCAGGTGGTGCACGGCTGGGCCGGACCGGGTACCTCGCTGGTGCTCGCCGGGCTGCTGATCGCCATGCTCGGTGCCGCCGACGGGCTGCGCGGGACGCTCAGCGACGCGAACTTCGGCTGGCGGCAGGTGACTGCTGCCGTGTCCACCGTGGTGGTGCTGCTCACCCTGACTGCCAGCGCTGTGGGCTTCACCGCCCAGGTGCTGGCCGATCGTTCCGGGACCAGCGAGAGCGAGCTGATGCTGATCGGCTCCCGAGGCATCAGCCCGGTGCCCGCGCTGGGCCTGGAGCTGCAGAGCTCGGAGCAGCAGTCCCGGGTGCTGATGGTCACCGCGACCTCCGCCGGGGTGGACGCCCAGCTCTGGCGCGATAACGGTCCCCAGCTCACCGAGACCGCCGCCACGGTGCAGGTGCAGCGCTGGGCAGAGCGCACCACCGGCACCACTGACCCGGCCGATGCCAGCCTCACCGAGCTGGTGGCCGCCCTGGTCAGCGGAACCGCCGAGGACGCTGCCGGCGCCCTCGCCGAGCACGCGATCGCCGTCGTGATCGTTCCTCCTGAGGAGACTACGGTGACCGGGCCCGCCGCGGTGGATACCTCCGGCCGCTCCGCGATCATCGCCGAGCTGGACGCGGTGCCCGGGCTGGAGCGGGTGACCGAGAACAGCGCCGGGGTGATCTGGCGGCTGAGTCTGGGCGAGGGCAGCTCCGACTCCGCGATCGCACGGCTGCAGCTCCGGGACGGCGACGGCACCCTGATCCAGAACGTTCCGGCCACCGATGCGCACCTGGGCGGACCGATCACCGCCGAGGGTAGCGATCGCACCGTGACGCTGGCCGACCGGGCCGATCCGGCCTGGCGCGCCTGGCTCGGTGGCACACCGCTGCGCGCCGGTGAGGACCCCTGGCGCCAGACCTTCCTGGTACCCGATGGGGCCACCGGCGATCTCGTGCTGCACCATCGCCCGCTCTGGTTCGGACCGTGGCGGGTGGTGGCCGTGGTGGTCGGTGTGCTCACCGTGCTACTGGCGTTGCCGACCAGGCGGCGCCGAGGGGAGACTGGCTGATGGCTGGTGGACGGCTGCGCACCACTCTGCGGGTGCTCGGCGCTGCAGTGACCGGTGCCGGCGTGGTGGCTCTGGCCGCAGCCGGAGTGGCCGGTGGCATGATCGCCGAGGCACCCGGCTCGGAGCCGGTCCCCGCACCGGCGGTGGACGTCGGCGCCGCCTCCCTGTCCCTGGTCTGCCCGCCGGCCCCGGTGGTACCCACCGGCGACGGCGGAGACATCGACTACGACGAGGAGTTCGGCACCGGGGGAGCGGAGGCCCAGGTACTCAGCCAGCTGATGGTGCTCGGCCGGGACGGGCCGGCAGAGACCGCCTCCGCCGGCGAGGTGGGTGCCGGTGACCCGGAGGAGATCTCCGCGTCCGGCAACCTGCGCCTGTTCGAGAGCACCGACGGGGTACCGGTCGCGTTGCAGGCGGCACCCTCGGCGGACACCACGGCGCTCGCGACCGGCGCCGCGCTGGCCCGTAGCGACTCCGGCGACCTGCGCGGCCTGACGGCCGGTACGTGCAGCCAGCCCGCGCCGTCGACCTGGCTGGTAGGTGGGCAGACCGAGGCCGGTGCCAGCGCCAGGCTCACCCTGGCGAACCCGGGTCAGACTCCGGTGAACGTCACCGCGCGGATGTGGGGCGCCACTGGTGCCCTGGAGGAGCCGGTGACGGTGACCATCCCGGCGAACGATGTGCGCCAGGTGCTGCTCGAGTCGGTCTCGATGGAACCACGGCTGGCTGTGCACCTGAGTGTGGACGGCGGCGCTGTGGCGGCCAGCATCCAGGACACCGTGCTGAACGGTCTGGTAGCGGCCGGGACGGCCACTGTCACCCCCACGGTGGCGCCCGCCGAGGAGGTGCAGATCGGGCCGGTGCCGATCTACAACAACGGTGGTGGCTCGCTGCGGCTGGTGAACCCGGGCGACGAGGTGGCCACCGTGTCCCTGGATGTGCTCGGCGCCGACGGAAGCACCGGGCTGCCCGGAGCACAGGACCTGCAGATCGACCCGCACACGGTGACCGACGTGGCGCTGGACGGGATCGATCCCGGCTACGTGAGCATCGCCGTGCACTCCGATCAACCGGTGACCGGGTCGGTGCTGCTCTCCCGCACCGGGGAGCCGGGTGAGCAGGACCCGGACCAGCCGGTGATCGACCGGGCCTGGGTGCCGGCCACCCCGCCGGCCGAGCACGGTCTGCTGCCGCTGCTGGGGCTCGGTTCGCTGGTGGACAACGCCACCGTCGCCGTGGCCAACCCGAGCGAGGCCGAGGTGCAGGCTAGCGTGCGCCCGATCGGTGCCGACGGTGAGGCCGGCGAGGCGACCGAGGTGAGCGTCCCCGCTGGTGCCACCGTGACCGTGGGCGACGACGATGAGCTGCAGCTGGGCGAGGCCAGCGCAGTGGAGATCACCGGCGGGCCGGTGCTGGCGAGCCTGGCCTTGTCTGGTGACGCTGGTGACGGTTCGCTCGTGGGCGTGCTGCCGCTGACCGCCGATGCTGACCGGGACCAGTCCGTGTCGGTGCGCCTCGGCAGGTACTGACCGGCGGCCGGCGCTCCGATCAGCTCAGATAGTCGGGGTCGATGTCCTCCGGGGCTCTGCTGAGCAGGTGGGCGATCTGCTCCACCAGCACATCGCGGAGCAGCAGCGCGATCTCTGCCTCACTGTCGGTGCGGGCGATGACCGGGTGCCGGTAGACCACGATGCGGTCGGCGAGGCCGGCCGCGGGGTTGGCCGGGAAGTACCGGCCCAGCGGCACGGCGCCGACCTCCCACGGTGCCGGGTCTGAGGGCGGCACCGCCTCGACGGCGAACTCGACACCGTCCAGCTCCGGCCCGACGTGCCGTTCCAGGCGCTGCACTGCGGACAACATCAGCTCGTCGAAGCGCTCGGCGCGGGTGCGCCAGCCTGGCAGGGTGGGTGGCAGCAACCGGCCGCGCAGGCCACGGCCGTGCCGGTCACGCCGGCGCTTGCGCGGCGAGGTCTCAGGCAGGGCGGGCGTCATAGTGCCAGCCTGCCAGAGTCACGGCGTGGTAGGCACAGATCAGCGGCGTGGCGGAGTACGGTGATCTTCTGTGAGAGCGACTCGAGGCTGCACCCGATCCGCGTGCCAGGAAGCTGCCGTGGCGACGCTCACCTATGTCTACTCCGACCAGACAGCGGTGCTCGGGCCACTGGCCACCCACGCGGAACCGCACACCTACGACCTGTGCGTGCAGCACGCGGAGCGGCTCACTGTGCCCCGGGGCTGGGATGTGGTGCGCCTGGCCACCGAGTTCGAGCCGGCACCGCCGAGCCCGGATGACCTGCTCGCCCTCGCCGACGCCGTGCGGGAGGCCTCCCGCACACCGCCGCCTACTGCAGTACCCGCAGCGCGTGGAGACTTTCCAGGGCCGGCGGCTCCGGTCACCGCGCCACGCCCGACCCCGGAGGTGGGCCGACGCGGGCACCTGCGGGTGATCCGCGGCGACGGGGAGTAGGCCCGGTCAGCACCACCGGCCGCAGTGGACCACCTGCTGCTGCCACGGACCGGGATCAGCCGCCTGCGAGAGGTGGCCCGCCGGATAGAAGTTTGTGGCTGGATGGTCGCCGTGCAGGACGCCGTAGGGCCGGCCGCCCGCCAGGTCTCGACCAAGATCGACCGCGCCGCGCAGCCACTGCTCGCCCATCCATCGGTCGTGGTCTTCGCTGTAGCGCTGCGTACCGCCGGGAGCTCGGGTGATCTCGCCGAGGATCGGGCCGTCGACACCGTCGTAGAGGTCGACCCGGCAGAACGGGACGCCGATCGCGCGGGACAAGTGCCGGGCGGTAGCGACCATCTCGGGCAGCCACTGGGGGAGGGGGATCGTGTCGTCGCCGGTGCGGTCCAGCGCCACCGACCCGAGGTCCTCTCCCTCGGCGTCGACGAACCTGGTGCGGATCGTGCTCGGTGCCCCGTGCTTGCCGACGCGGCGGAGCATGACCTGCAGGATGCGCCCGTGGCTCGCGTAGATCTTCACGTCCTCCGGGATCGGGCCGGTCGACGGGCCGGTATTCAAGAAGGCCTCGACGAAGAAGGGAGGCCGCACGCGACGAGAATCCAGGCTGGCCAGATGCGAGGTGAGTTCGTGCTCGCTGAAGGTGCTAGTCGTGCCGAGCATGGTGTACCCGTCCGTGCCGGTTCGTTCGAGCAGGAACACCCCGGACGAGCCTGCTCCGCCGTCCGACTTGAGGACGAATTGCGCAGGAAGGTGACCGAGGTCGCGGACGGCGGCGGCCGACTCCCACACGGCAAGGATCTCCGGCACCGCAATGCCGTGCGACTGGGCGAGCCGATAGTTCCGCAGCTTGTAGGGGATCTGCATCAGCGGCGTCTGTGCTGATCCGTCGTACCGCACGGAGATGTTCGCCTGTTGCCGGAGGGAGTGCAGCAGGTGCTGGAAAGAGGGGGTGCCATTGGCCCGCTCCCGTTGGCGCTCCTGCTCCAGGTGGTGAGCCGTCCGGGTGTGTTCAAGGTCCTGGGTGAGCGTCTCGATCTGCTGCCGGTACCGCTCTCGTTCGCCGCGGAGCTTGGTGAGGGTCGACTTCTGTTCTGCGATGGTTCGGTCGCGAACAGCGATCGGCCGGATGCGGGCGCGCAGCCAAGCTTTCGTGGAACTCATCGACGGGAAGGTGCGGTTGACGACATGGACTCCAACGATACGTTTCAACGGACGATAGGTGCGATACGGGCCGACCACATCTCGAAAAGTTCATACCGAATTCGCGGCACGTTTACCTCGAGGATGATGGCGCGGGATGCGGTGTATACCCTGCGATACCGGAGGGCCTCCGTTGCTGTGTCCCGCCAGAGAGTTACTCTTTCACGCGAGCGGCCGCTGGCACCACTGGGAGCATGGGCGGTGGATCGTTGGCCAGGACCCAGGTCCGGTTTGGACCGTTCCGAGCTGTTGATAGTAATCGACCGCCGAGTGCTCGCCATGTATAGCTCCCGGAGGGCGGCCAGCCGTGAGGTCGTACTCCAGACGCGCCCGGGCACGCAACCACATGGCACCCATCACCTGGTCATGTTCCGTGCGGTACCTGTGCTGGCCTCCGGGAACTCTCGTGAGCTCGCCGATCGTGGGAGCGCCGGACGTGTCGTACACATCGACGCGAATGAATGACGTACCCACGCAGAGCGAGAGGTGGCGTGCGACCTCGACCAACTTGTCGAGGTTGTCCGGTATTGGGACATTAGCGTCGATCGCAGGGGCAGCGGTGTCGAACGAGACTTCACCGAGATCGGAACCATCGGGCCAGATGAAGCGGTATCGGGTCCCGTGATGAGAGCCGTGCTGTGATACTGAACGGAGAAGTATTTGTCCTATTTCTCCATAGAATGCGTATATTTTTATGTCCTGAGGTATCGGGTCTTGCTGATTCTTTGAAGTGATAAATTTCTCGACAAAAAAGGGTGGTCGCGCCTTGCCGGGACGTAAGGACCGAATAGTGTCCTTCACTTCCTGCTGGGTAACCTCGTTTGTTGAACCGGCGATGGTGAATCTATTTTCCGACGTGCGGATGAGTGGAAAGATGCCTTGACCGCCCGCGCCGCCATCTGATTTCAGTACAAAAGCTTCGGGGAGGCCGGTAAAGTCAATCGAGTCGATATCTGGCCACAGGCCGAGGATTTCTGGAGTGCGGAGTCCGTGCGATTCCGCAAGAGTGTAGGTCCGGAGTTTATGCGGGATCTGGCGAAGTGCGGTCTTTGATTCCGGATCGATGAACCGTGCCTGGCGCACGAGTGCTCGATGCGATAATATTTCACGTCGAAAGGATGGCAGTTCCTCCCGTTTCTTCTCTTGAGCGTCGGCATTTTCTTGCCCGCTGACCAGTGCCATTTTCTCGCTGTGCAGCCTGCTCAGTTCCGCTTCGGCGGCCCGTAGCCGTCGACGGAGTTGCACCACCTGACGACGGCTACGCTTCAAGAGCTTCTTTTGTGTAGTGATCTTTTCGTCGCGGCGTCGAATCGGACCGAAGTGCCGCTCAATAAATTTACGAAGTGCCTGCGCCATGGGTATCTCTCGTCCCTACCGCTGGTGTGGGTCACCGTCGGTGGGTAATCAAACAGGGTTTGCGGGTTGCGGTTGTGGCCATTGTAGGCTGGCCGCGTGTCTGATCTCGATGCCATCGTCAAGGCCTACGACATCCGGGGCGTGGTCCCGCAGGAGTGGGACGCCGAGGTGGCCCGCGCCCTCGGCGGTGCGTTTGCCGATGTAGTGGCGGCCCCTGCCCGAGCCGGTGCGATCGCGATCGGGCACGATATGCGCGACTCCTCACCCGGGCTCGCCCGAGCCTTTGCCGAGGGCGCTGCGTGGCGTGGTGTGGACGTGACCATGATCGGCCTGTGCTCGACCGACGGCCTGTACTACGCCTCCGGCTCTCTGGACGTCCCCGGGGCCATGTTCACTGCCAGCCATAACCCGGCCCAGTACAACGGCATCAAGCTGTGTCACGCTGGGGCTCGACCGGTGGGGCAGGACACCGGGCTGGCTGATCTGCACCACCTGGCCGCGCAGTACCTGGCCGAGGGCATCCCCGCAGCCGGTGACAGTGGCACGGTCACCGAGTCCGATCTGCTCGCGGACTACGCCGCGCACCTGCGCGGGCTCGTTCCGCTGGAGGGGATCCGCCCGCTGAAGGGTAGTGGTGGACGCCGGCAACGGGATGGCCGGCCTGACCGTTCCCGCAGTGCTCGGCCCGGATTCCGGTCTGCCCGACGTCGGCATGGAGATCGTGCCGTTGTTCTTCGAGCTCGATGGGACCTTCCCCAACCACGAGGCGAATCCCCTCGATCCCGCGAACCTCATGGACCTGCAGACGGCGGTGATCGCGGAGGAAGCCGACCTGGGCCTGGCCTTCGACGGCGACGCGGACCGCTGCTTCGTGGTGGACGAGCGTGGGGTGCCGGTCAGCCCGTCGGCAGTGACGGCGTTGGTCGGGTTGCGCGAGCTGTTCAAGGAGCAGGGCGCTGGACGTGAGGCCACCATCATCCACAACCACATCACCTCCCGGGCCGTGCCCGAGCTGGTGGAGGGCTCTGGCGGCCGGGCCGTACGCACCCGGGTGGGCCACTCCTTCATCAAGGCGCAGATGGCCGAGGTCGGTGCAGTGTTCGGCGGCGAGCACAGTGCGCACTACTACTTCCGAGACTTCTGGTTTGCCGACACCGGCATGCTCGCCGCGCTGCACGTGCTGCGCGCCCTGGGGGAGGGGACAGCCCAGCTGTCCGAGCTCGCCGAGATCTACACCCCGTACTTCGCCTCCGGTGAGATCAACTCCCGGGTGGCGGACGTCGGTGCGGCGCACGAGCGGGTCCGACAGGCATTTGCCGACGACATCGATGCCGGCACCGTCGAGATCGAGGATTTCGACGGCGTCACCTACAGCCACTGGGACAGCACTCCGCGGTGGTGGTTCAACCTGCGCTCCTCGAACACCGAGCCGCTGCTGCGCCTGAACGTCGAGGCTCAGGACGAGGACATCATGATCAAGATCCGCGACGGCGTACTCGACCTGGTCCGTCAGGGCGAAGAGCCCGAGTAACAGGCCGCCGGACCGCTATGCTCTCCCCGGAGCACTCGGGGCGAGAGGACTGACAGATGGCATCAGGCGGCGGCACCAAGGCCGTGATCGCGGCACTGCTGGCCAACAGCGGGCTCGCGGTGACCAAGTTCATTGCCTATCTGCTCACCCAGTCCAGCTCGATGCTCGCCGAAGCGGTGCACTCGGTGGCCGACGCCGGCAACCAAGTGCTGCTGCTGGTCGGCGGTAAGCGAGCCAAGCAGGAGGCGTCCGAGACGCACCAGTTCGGCTACGGCCGGGTGCGGTACGTGTACGCGTTCATCGTGTCCATCATCTTGTTCACCCTGGGTGGCTGCTTCGCCCTGTACGAGGCGTGGCACAAGTTCTCCGAACCGCACCCGATCACCGCCTGGCACTGGGTGCCGGTGGCGGTCCTCGTAGCGGGAATCGTGATGGAGTCCTTCTCCCTGCGCACCGCCGTGCTGGAAGCCAACCACGTGCGCGGCAAGACGTCCCTCCTGCGGTTCGTGCGCCGGTCCCGCTCGCCGGAGCTGCCGGTGATCCTGCTCGAGGACATCGGTGCCCTGGTCGGCCTGGTGCTCGGGCTGTTCGGCGTCTCGATGACCCTGATCACCGGCGACGGCCGTTGGGACGCGATCGGCTCGGGCTCCATCGGTGTGCTGCTCGTGGTGATCGCCTCGTTCCTCGCGGTGGAGATGAAGTCGATGCTGGTGGGCGAGTCCGCGTTGCCGGAGCACCAGGACGCGATCGAGACTGCCGTGGTGGGCGAGGGGATCACCTCGGTGATCCACATGCGTACTCTCCACCTGGGTCCGGACCGAGTGCTCGTCGCTGCCAAGGTGGCCGTGGAGACGGGGGCTAGCGCCGCTGCGGTGGCGTGGGCGATCGACGCGGCAGAAGTTCGCATCCGGGAAAGTACGCCGCTGGAGCTGGTGATCTACCTCGAACCTGATCTTGCCCGCGCGCACGGAGTGGAGCGCACGTCGCCAGGATCCGAGGGTGCCGGCGGCTAGCTCCTGCTGAAGCCCTCGATCACTCGGACGAACTCTGCTCCGTCGCGGTTCCAGTTCACGTGAGCGGCCACGTAGTCATACCCGCTGGTGGCCCGCGACCGGCGGCGTGTCTCGTCTGCTGCTAGGCGCCGTAGCGCTGCTGCTGCCGCGGAGACGTCCCCGAACGGCACGACGGCACCCCCGCCGGAGCGTTCTACCAGGTCGACGGCGGTCTGGTTCGGAGTGCTCACCACCGGCACCCCATGGGCCAGGTACTCCACCAGCTTGGTCGGCAGGGATCGGGCGTAGTTCGGCTCGTCATGGAGCAACGCCAGCCCGGCCAGAGCACCGGGCAACTTCGCCAGTGCCTGCTCATTGGGAAGGAAGTCGAACCACTCCAGCTCGCCCGCCCGGTGCGCTGCAGCCAGCTGCGGACGCAGCGCTGCTTCCGCGGGGCCGATGAGCTGGAAGGTCAGCTCCGGAACCGCTCGAGCGAGCGCGAGCATCTCTTCGCCGCCGCGCGCCCGGGAGATTTTGCCGAGGTACACCACCCGGTCGGGGCCTGGCGGCTCGGGCCGGTCCGCGGGCACCCGCACCGAGTTCGGGACGACCGGGTGCGCTTTCCGGAACCGCTGCCGATAGCTGTGCTCGGCGAGCAGCAGGTGGAACCGGCGCTCCGCGAGCCGTTCTGCCAGCCGCACGGCCCAGGCGAGCGGTCGGCGTAGCAGGTTCGGCACCCAGCTGCGCATGGACAGAGCTGCGGCGGTGTCCTCGTGCACGTCCCAGACGATCGGCGCGACCCGCTTGGCCAGACCGGCCGCCGCGAGCAGCAGGTCGGGGTCATGCAGCAGGATCACGTCGGCACTGGGGCCGACCTTGAGAATCAGCCGCCGCGCGGCACGGACGGCGACCAGGCGGCGGCGGCCGGTCGCCCGTGGCAGATCGATACCGTGCACTCCGGTCGGCACGGTGCGTCCGAAGGCGTGGAACGGGGCGGCGTAGGTGATCGCATGGCCCGCCTCGCGCAGAGCAGGGATCTGCCGGTAGCGGATCCGCGCATCCTCCGGGTCGTGCACGACCGTGACGACCAGAATGCGCAGGGCCGTAGTGGTCACAGCTTCTTCTTCAGCGCCTGCCGGTACTGCTCGACCACCTCGGCGGAGGGGCCGTCCATGACCATCTCGCCCTGGTCGATCCAGATCGCTCGGTCGCAGAGGCGTTCGATGGTCTGGGTCGAGTGGCTCACCAGGAACACGGTGCCTGCGTGCGCGCGGATCTCCTCGATCTTCTGCCGGCTGCGGGTGCGGAACGCGGCGTCACCGGTGGCGAGGGCTTCGTCGATCATCAGGATGTCCGGGACCGCCGCAGTGGAGATGGCGAATCGGAGCCGAGCCGCCATACCGGAGCTGTAGGCCTTCATCGGAAGGTTGATGAAATCACCGATACCGGCGAACTCGACGATGTCGTCGAACCGCTCACGCACCTCATCGGGGGTGAGGCCCAGCGCAAGTCCACCGATCATCACGTTCTTCGCCCCTGTCAATGCGGGCACGAGGGCCGCGTTGACGCCGAGGAGCGCAGTGCTGCCGCCCACGTAGACCGTCCCGGAACTGGTCGGCATCAGTCCGGCGATCGCCCGCAGCAGTGTGGACTTTCCAGCTCCGTTGGTGCCGATCAGTCCGACCGACTCACCGTGCCGAGCCACGAACGAGACACCACGCACGGCATGGACCTCGGTGACGGCACCGACATGGGCGCGTGAGCGGTTCAGCAGGCGACGGATCCGCCCCATGTCACGAGCAGTGCTCTTCCGACCTCCGAAGACCCGGTAGCGCACGTGGATATCGTCGGCCACCACCACCGGCGCACCTGCCAGCGATCGGGGATGGGCCGGCTCCGCCGGAGCGTCCTCCAGGTCGTCGGCCTCGTGATCGATCTCGTCGAAATCGCGGTCGTCAGTCTCTGCCATAGCGATCCTCAGCTTGCCAGAACACAATGAATCCGATGATTGCGGTCACGATCGCCCACCCGGCTCCCATCAGCCACTGGTCCAGCTGCGGGCTGAACTCGCCAAGCACGCACGAGCGCACCAGGGTGAGGTAGAGGGCGACCGGCTGGTACTCCATGACCGCGGTCAGGACTCGTGGCGCATCGAGTGAACTGATCAGGAAGAATACCCCGGAGACGTAACGCAAGAGGCGGATCGCCATCGGGATGAGGTTGCGAAGGTCGCGGGCACCGACCACCAAGCGTGCGGCGATCATCGCCACGCCCGCGCTGAACAGGAAGAAGAGCACCACTACCACCGGCAGCAACAACCAGGACCAGCTCACCGCCTGCTCGGTGACGGCGACGATGACCAGCATCACTGCGATCGCCGGCACAAGAGAAATCGCTTCTGCCAGCGCCACGGAGATGGGCAGGATTGCGCGCGGGAAGTGCAGAGCACGCACCAGGTTGAGGTTGTTCGTGATTGCCGTGGAGCCCGAAGTGATCGTGCTGGCCATTGCGGAGAAGATGAACACGCCGACCGTCAGGAATCCGACGTAGTTGTCGACACCGTCACTGACGCGCGCCAGCAGCAGCCCAAAGACCAGGTAATAGACGGCAGCGAGACTGAGTGGGCTCAGCACCGACCACAACTGACCCAGATAGTTGTTCTGATTCTTGCCGTAAGAGCGGGACGACGCCATCGCCCACAGGAACGCCCGCCGTTGCCACAACGAGCGGATATAGCCGCCCAGTGAGGGACGGCCTCCGATCGCCGTCAGACCGTGGTCGGCGGCCAGTCTGGCCAGTGCGGAGGGCGGTTTCTGTTCGGCCCGCCCGCGACGTGTCACAACCGGTGCACCCCTGGCGAGGAGGTGACACCCCGGGTGTCGAAGAACTGCTGGGCCTGCGAGGCAAGGCTTTCCACGTCGTAGGCAGAGTGGCTCTGCACCAAGATCACCAGGTCCGCTGCGCCCACCGCCTGCTCGAGGTCCGGCACCCGCTCGAGGGTCCCGTCCGGCAGGTTCCAGGCGGGCACGGCCGGATCGTGGTACGTCACCTCCGCACCGCCGGAGCGGAGGTGCTCAGCAAGGGGAACAGCGGGCGATTCACGCTGATCGGCAATGTTCTTCTTGTAGGTGACTCCGAGCAGTAGCACCTTCGCACCGCGCAACGCCTTGCCGTCCTCGTTCAGGATGTCCTGGGCGCGGCGCGTGACGTACCCCGGCATACCCGAGTTGACCTCTTGGGCCAGCTCCACGAAGCGGAACGGGTAACCAAGTCGGGTCCGCACCGTGTAGCTGAGGTAGTTCGGGTCGATCGGGATGCAGTGCCCACCGACGCCGGGGCCCGGGTAGAAGGCCTGGAAGCCGAACGGCTTCGTCGCAGCGAGGCTGATGACGTTCCAGAGGTCGATGCCGAGCTCGTGGCAGAATCGCGCCATCTCGTTGACCAAGGCGATGTTGATGTGCCGGTAGGTGTTCTCCAGCAGCTTCGCGGTCTCGGCCTCACGGCTACCTTTGGCTGGCACTACGGTATCGATGAACTTCCGGTAGAAGTCCGCGGCACGCTCCGTGCACGCTGGGGTGACGCCGCCGACGACTTTCGGCGTGTTCTTGATGCCGTAGGTGGGATTGCCCGGGTCGATCCGCTCTGGCGAGAACGCGAGATGGAAGTCAGTGCCGGCCTGGAGCCCACCCTCTTCCAGCAGCGGCTGGACGATCTCTTCGGTTGTGCCCGGCCAGGTGGTGGACTCCAGGATCACCACTTGCCCCGGCTGAAGCTGGCGAGCGACCGTCTGGGTGGCGCCGGTGACGGCGCCGAGATCAGGGGAGCCGTCCTCCGCGAGAGGCGTGGGCACGCACACCACGATGGTGCTGGCGCTGCCCAGCTCGGCTTCGTCGCTCGTGGCGCGAAAGCCCGCGTCGAGCATCTCCTGGATGTCCGCCGCGGAGAGGTCGTCCACGTGCGAGCGTCCGGCGTTCAACCCCTCGACCACGTGCGAACTGATGTCGAAGCCGAGGACCGACAGACCGCTGCGTGCCGCCTCTTGCGCGAGTGGTAATCCGACGTACCCCAAACCGAGGATCACTACGTCTACTGTCACTGCCGTACTCCCTAGGGCCAGGTGCGTTTCGTCAACGGCCGCTGCGTGAACTCGGGCCGTGAGACAGCATACGGTCCCGGGTCCCGCCAAGGCGAACAGTTCCCTCGGGGTGCGGCGAGTAGTCGCGAGGATCACAGACCGCTGTGCGATGATTCGAAGAATGCGGCAAGATAAGGGTTCGACTGGAACGGTGACGCGCATCGTGCGGAAGATGCGGCGCTCGAAGGACGCAGCGCAGGGATCTTCGGACGAACCGGATTCGCCTGCGACGGGAGCGTCTTCTGGAACTCAGGGACAGCCATCGGCAGGGGCGACCGATGGAGATCTGCGGACCTTGAAGACAGAGATCGCCACCGTGCGAGGTGAGATCGAAGCGGCAGGCCGGCAGCGGGAAGCGCTCAAGGCCGAACGGCTTCGCTTACAAGAGGTGCTCGGTGCGCAGCACGGCAAGCGCGTCTTGCCTCGGTTGAAGGTCGAGAAGACCAATGGCGTCCCGAGCCTGGTGGCCGGTGCGCGGATGATGCAGCGGATCCACGCCAAGGCCAGCGATCCTCACGCTGGTCTCGACGGTGCTGGTGCCATCTTCACTGACCCTGCGCAGACAGAAGCCTATGTCCGCTCGCACGGCATGCAGTTCGGCGTCGATCTGGACAGCGAACCGACCGCCGTCGTACACGCTTTCAGAGGCCGAACTCCGCTGATCGAACTGCGGCAGGACGGACGCGTCAAGCATGTCAGCTCAGGCGGGAAGGACCTGGGGGACATCCGCCCCGGGGACACTTACGCCCCGGACATCGCAGTGCCGGAATGGCTCGGCGAGATTGTGCGGAGTTCCCGAGTCTTGTCCGAACACATCTCGAGGCCCTACGTCCAGATCGGCTGGCACGAGAAAAACGGCGCGATGATCCTCAGCGGGATCGACGTGACCCTCGCCCGCATTCCGAGCATGACCGCTGAGTGGGATGAGCGTCTGGGGAGGGCCTTCGACCGCGGACACGCTCGCATGCTGATGCAGCCCTACCGTGCCGGAGCCTTGGATAACCGGACACCCGGGGGTACTTTCCGGTACGAGGAGACAGTGTGACGACTGAACCAGGGCGGACCCGCAGCGAGACTTCTGCGCGCGCGGAAGAGCGACTGACCACCCTGCGGGGGCGTCTCAAGAAGAGATTGGTCGGCAACGAGGTGCTGCAGGCACAGATCGATGTGCTTTCCGCGGAGGTCAAGACTCCGGCCGAGCGCCAGGCGACCGGGACAACCGACCCGGAGCATGATCCGGGTAAGCCCTCCTACGCACTCTCGGCCCGTTTCCACCGTCGCGCGAACACCACGGGTGTGAACACCCGCGAGGGCCTGCGCGAGCCGATCCTCGACCTCTACACCAAAACGGCCGGACGAGCGTTCGCGGCAGCACATGGGATACAGATTCCTGCCGAGTTGGGCCGCTGGGCCGACCCGGATGCGGTGGACTGGGACTCCTTGCCGGAGCGGTTCGTGCTCAAGTCCAGCCGGGGAGGTGGCGGGATCAGTGTGTTCCCGCTGGAACGTACCGGCGATGGCTTCATCGACCGGATGCTCGAACAGCCGGTGACGCCCGAGGAGGTCACGGCCAAACTGTGGAAGAAGCACAAAGACGAGTCGGTGTACATCGCCGAGGAGTTCCTCCAGGCGAAGTCGGGGGAGCCGGGCCAGATGCCCCACGACATCAAAGTGTTCTGCTTCTATGGCGAGCCGGCCTTCATCGAGGTTCGGACCGGAGACTGGTCCCGGGCGCGGGAGACCGAGCAGCGGCTGCGTACCTTCCTCCCGGACGGCACGGAATTGACCAACGTGCGGGCGCTGATCTCCGCAGGTACCGACGTGAAAGCACCCGAAGACTTCGAAGGAGTGGCGCAGGCGAGCCGGATCTTGTCTCAGGCTATTCGGCGACCCATTCAGCGGATCGACTTCTACGAGACCGATCGGGGCATCGTCTTCGGCGAGATCACCCAGAACCCTGGCCGTCCGCCGTCGCTCGTGCCCGAATGGGACGAGAAGCTGGGCGCGATCTACGAGAACGCCTACGCTCGCCTACTGGCGGATCTGGCTGACGAGGGCGCGTTGGGAGTGGAATACGGCGACCAGAAGCCAGCGTGATCGGTGGCAGGACCTAGGCGCTACGGGTTGACTGCCGAGCGGCGGAGCAGGTCCTCCACCACCCTGACCACGCGCTGGCAGTTGCTGTGGTCGCGGTAGGTGAACGCCGCATCCACCCGTGCCGTGTAGAACGGGTCCGGAGCGCAGTCTCGGGCGAGGAGTTCCTCGAGTGCGTCCAGGGTTTCGTCCAGGGTGTAGACCACCGGCCCGAAGCCATCCCGGACATGCTCGAACCACGAGACCGAGGCGTGCCCCTCGGCATACTCCTTGGCGTCGAAATGCGTATAGATGATCGGCGTACCGAGATAGGCGACGTCGAAATGCACCGACGAGTGGTCGGTGACGAAGGCGTCGCAGCCGCGGATCAGTTCCTGGAACGACGTCTGGTCGGTGTCGGCAAGTAGCGTCCGCGCGCTGGTCAGGGGGAAGGACGAGAGGATGTCCCGCAGGTTGTAGTGCGGGAGGAACTGCAGCCGGTAATCGTACCGCTCCAGGATCTCGTGCAACCGTGGACTGCCGAGGAAGGAACGCAGGAACGTCTCATAGGTGGACCCCTCGAACGGCACCTGTGCCTCGTCCATACCGCTGAACAACTTGGGTACCAGGTAGCGTCGCCAGGTGGGCATGAAGAGCACGGTGCGGGTCTGCGGGCCAGGCTCTAGGGCGTCGTAGCGCGGCATGCCTGTCTCGGCGATCTGGCGGTCGTATCCCGAGCTTTCTCGCAGGGCCGCGCTCTCCATCGGGTTCACGCTGAGGTACAGGTCATAGCCGCCGGTGCCGCGCTTCACCGAGTTCGCGGACACGTTGACGCCGTGTTTGAGGTAGACCCGTGCCGCGCCCACCCGCCAGGCCAGGTGGCGGGTGTAGGCGGTGGGGCTCCACTGCCGCGGGATCATATGTTTGACGGAGTAGGCGTTGGCCAGCACGTTCGCGTGCAGCATGAGGAACTGATGTCGCAGCGACGAGTGCTGCACGACGTTCCCGAGGTCGCGGATCCGGCTGTGATGTGGGCTGGTCTTGTCCATCACGTAGTAGACCTGACGGCGGGGATGTTCCGTCCGCAGGTGACGGAACAGGTGGTAGCCGTTGTCCTGCGCTGTGTCTGCCCGCTCACCGATGAGCCAGATCTGTTGGCGTCGCATGAACGGTGCGGTCACCAGTCTGGTCAGGCGGGCGGAGCGCATCCGTATCCCCGCGGCACGATCGCGGAGGATCGTGCGGAGATCCTTGCGGAGCAACGCCCGGTACCACCGTTGGCGCGCCTTCTTCCCGACGCCGTGTTGGATGGTGATCCATGTCTGTGGTGCCCGTCTGATGGCGTGTATCAGGTAGCGGGTCTGCTGCGGTGACTCCTCGCCACCGACCACGAAGGTACGGGCACACGCTAGGGCTCCCGGCCGCGGACGCAGGGGCCGGGAGACCTGTAGTTCGGGATATGTGGTGTCAAGACTGACCGTGATCACGTGGTTGCCGTCGGGAATGTCTACCAGTGGCACGCGAGCGTTGACGTTCTCCCAGCGTCGAACGCCTTGGTTGCTGATCCTCTCCGTCATCGTGGCGCGCGCCTCGGCATGGGTGGGTCCGCGACGGTCGCCGATGGCCAAGCGATAGCTCCAGGGCGGGGGTGAGGACGAGTTGAACTTGCCGATCGACACTCGGGCTTGCAGGTCTATAGCTGATGCCGTGTAGACAGCATCGACACCTTCGAGACTGTGGGACCCGGCCATCAGCGCGAGGTATCCGAGGTAGTCGGTCAATGGTGCGACGGTCTCGCCCTGTGCCTGCACATAACGGATGTAGGCGCGAGTGGGGGTAGACCGGTCGTGCTTGGTGTAGAGGAGGCAGGTCTCCTCCATCTTCAGACCGGTGGACTCGACCCGGGCACGGCTCCCCACCAGTTCGCGGTGGAGATCCCCGATCGGATCGTTCTCGTTCTTGCCTGGCTCGGTGAGGGCGGCGTAGCGGGTGGTGATATCGGCAAAGACCTGTGCGTACGCGTCCGCTGTCGGTGAGTCGTCGGGGCCCTCATCGCTCGGTAGCTCAGCGAAGGTTGCCGCCGGCACTTGCACACGGAGCTGGCTGACGATCGGGTCCGCATCCGGGTGGTGGGCGATCACCAGGCGGACATTGCGCAATAGGTCGTTCTTGCTGAGTTCCTTCAGCCAGTGCAGGCTCGAGGGACTCGGTCCCCTCACCGTCAGGATGAGGGTCAGATCACCAAAAGGTGTCATCGAGAGGGTGCTCCATCTGAGTTGACGTCGGTGCCGAAGGCAGCGTGCTGCAGCAGGCCGATCCATTGCTCCCGGACGTTCCGCAGGAAGTGTCCAACGTCAGCGGTCCAGGTATGGGCCTGATGATCATGCCCGCGCACGTAGAGATAGCCGATGTCGTGAGGCTGGTACACCGTGCCGCTGGCTTCGCGCACCGAGCGGAGCAGCGCTGTGTCCACCCCACGCGGCACCGCGGGCCAACCGCCCACTGCCCTCAGGTCCTGTGCGGACAGGGTCATGGTGCCGCCGGCAATCCGGTGGGTGAAGGTCTCTCGGGCACCGAACACACGTCGCACGGTCGTGTCGAGCGCTTCAAGGTAGACCACCGTCGTCGTCTTCCCAACCAGCGTCGCGCCGGAGTATGTGTGGGTCGCGGCAAGATCCCAGAGATGGTGGTAGCCGTAGTAGTCGTCGTCGTCGACCTTGCTGACGAGATCGCCGGAGGCCATAGCGAACGCTTGGTTCAGTGCGTCTCCGAATACCAGTGCGCTATCGAGTTCCCGGGCGACTACGGGGCGTTCGCCTGCCGCAGTCTGCAGACCGTCTGGCAATGGGGCGCCGTGGGATGCCACCACGATTTCGAGCTTGTCGTAGTGCAGGGCAGCGAGTTGGCGCACCATCGGGATGATCAACTCGGGACGCTGGCTGACCAGCACTGCGGACATCGACGGTGTTGGCCCGATCAGCGGCTGCAGGGCGGCGCGGCGTTGATTGACGGCCGCCACGTCCCACGCCAGGTCCCCCACCTCTCCGGGGTGCGGTGCGGGCGCAATCGACCTAGCCAGGGACTCGGGCAGGTGCGCCGTCACCGCCTCGTCCAGTGCTCCACTGACGAACGTCCCACGTGCGACGGCCCGGTGTGCCAGCTCAGCGAATAGCGGTGCATGCAGTGGGAGGAGTGCGCCGGTCCAGTGCAGTGCATGCGCAGTGTCGAGCCGTCTGACGACGTCGTCGATGCCGGCCAGGGTCCACGGCCCACTGTGACGCCCCAGGGACCATCCTGCGCTGCTCAGCTGAAGGGTCTGCCGCCGTGTGGACCGCGTGTCGGGCACGCGCCCCACGGGGTTGTCCCTGCGAATGTCCACCCGGCGAGTATAGGGATCTGAGCCAAGCATCGGGGCCAGCGCTCGGTCCTCGTCAGTGACATACGATTCCAGATATGCGGCTGAACCCAACCACGTCGGTACACGCTCTCCTGTGCACGCAGGAGTGGTCTGACGCGTCGCAGCACGCGGTGGCGATGAGCCTGCAGGACCAGGTCGCGCAGATCGGCTCCGCCGACCTCCTCCGTCACCTTCAGACGGATGCGGTGCTGGTGGTGTCCTCGCCCGTCGTCTTCGCCCACGGGGCGGTCAAGCGCATCCAGCATCTTGCCGCGCATCCGAACCGGATCGTGACCCGCGTGCTCCTGCCTGATCAGGACCCGGGAGGAGTCGCGCTGTGGTCGGGGGCGTGGCTTCGCCGTCAGGGCATCGATCTGGAGAACCTCCCGGCCTACGGCCTCGCGTTCGACCGGGCTCACCTGTCGCACGTCGACCCTCAGGCGCGTGCCTGGGTACGCGCCGACGAGGTCGGCGTGGCCACCTTCAACGGCGCCGGGACCGACGTTCGACGCTGGGCACGCACGGAGGGTGTGCGGCTGCAGGTCCGCCGGTCGTTGGTCGCAGCGCGGTCGCTCCTGGGGAGGGTCCGGCGGGGGCGCACCCTGTCCAGGCAACGGCGCCGTCAGGGTGAACAAGCGCACCGTCAGGTCCGATAGAGCCAGTTCGCCGTCGTGCGCCGAGCCTGGACATACGCCGGTGAACTCCCGGGGAGCAGGTGCTCCACCGGACGAACGCCAGCGAGAAGCTCCCGATCCAGCTGGTTGGTCCAGGCCAGCTCACCCTCGGATCCCTCGGTAGCGCGAGTACGGAGGTCCGGCAACGGGCGGGACGGGGGCACCGCTGTCCACGGCGGTGCCGTCTGACCAGCGGCAGCCAGGTCAGCCACCCTCTCGGCAATGTCGCGCCCACCATCCGCCGCCTCCAGCTGAGCCATTCCGTCCCGCAGACGCTCTTGCTCTGCGGCGTCCAGCAGGCGGGTCACGGCCGCTGCGATCGTGTCCTCCACGACGAGCGCTGCGCCGCGCTCGGCCGCGCCACGCGCCCGGGTCGGCTGATCGTCGGTGACGTGGCTGGTGCTCGGGATCAGCAGAGTAGGAAGGCCGACAGCAAGTTGCTCGTGCACCGCGTTGTAGCCCGCCGCGCCGACGGCAGCATCGAACGCACCCAAGAAACGAGCGAGGGGGTAGACGTCGTCGAGCATGACCACCTGGTCACTGTTGCCCTGCACGGAGTGCCGCGCGATCGATTGGCGAGTGACTGCGACCAGCCAGTCGGGATGAGTGCGCCGCACCGCCGTCAGGACCTCGGCGGCGGTCGCATCCACTGAGCCGAGCGCCCCCGAACCTGGCGCCAGTAGCAGGATTGGCCGTTCGGTGGGTAGCCCGAGCGCGAGACGTGCGGCAGTTGGCGCCAACGGCTCGAGCACGTCGGTGAGGCTCACCGGTCCGTCCAGCCGGATCGCGTCGGTACGATCTCTCGTCGGGCCACGGTCCCACGCACCGGCGACGTCACCGGGCTCGATCGTCAGGTCGAAGTATCGGGACAAGTTCAGGCGTTCCGATGGAGCCTGGGACTGCCACAGGCCGCGGCGCACCCAGGCGAACTGGAGTTCTGGAAGTGCCTCTCGGGCGGCGACGAGACCCGGGTAGGGAGCCACGCCGTCGAAGATCAGCGCACGCGCGCCGGTCTCGACGGCGAGAGCGTGAATGCGGTCACGTAGATACGGAGCCCACCGGTAGGAGCGGTAACGGCGCCGGACCGGTGCGCGCCAGCCAGTCGGAAACCAACCGGACTCCCAGCTGGGTGCATATTCGAACCGAAGATGACGTCCGTGGGCCTCGGTCAGTTCGTTGCTCTCGACCGCTGTGATGATCCGGGGTAGCGCCCGCGAGAGCGAGAAGATCACCGGATCGAAGCGATGCGCTCCGCTGAGAGCAGTGGTGAGTTGCCGGGACAGGTGGCCCATGCCTACGCCGTTGCTCGTCATGAGGATCACGACCGGGCGATCGGTCATCCGGTGGGCCTCCCTGGGTCGTGAACCTCGGACTGGTCTGACCGACACTAGTGCCGATGCGCCGGTGTTCGGACTTCCTTCTCGTAAAGTGAGTGGGCTATGAGCTTTCGACCGGTGTGTGAGTTCGTCGACCGCAACCCCGGTCGGCTCACTATTGGTGTCCATCTGCGCGGTGGCGACGAGGATGCAGATGCCCGATTCCGGCTCCGGCTGCGGACCAGATGGGGAGCAGCGCTACTCACGGTAGAGGCGCCGGTCGTCGATCGCGTCAACACGGTGGGCCACCGAACCCGGGCCGCGTTACGGTTCGCCCTTCCTGTGGACCGACTCCCGAACGGGGCTCTGCGTCTAGAGATCAGCCGGGTCGGCTCCGGGGTGTGGACGCCGGTCGGTACGACCCCGGGGATCCTCGCGAATTCACGCCCGGAGCCGGTGGGTGCGCGGCGGCTGCAGGTATTTCCTGCCGCGGGCCAGCCCGCCACGTGGTTGAGGCTGTCCTCCTGGTCCAAGCCTGCTCAGGTCGGCTGGGCCCTGCGGAACGTTGGTCGCGAATTCGCCTTTGCCATCCATGCGCGCCGGTTCACGTGGGTGCGCCTGGTGCGTGTATTGACCTGGATCTTCGTTCCCCGAGGAGCGATCTGGCTGATCGGGGAGCGACGGGAGACAGCCCGCGACAACGGGTTCGCATTCTTCGCTCACCTGCGGCAGCAGCGGCCAGAGGATCCGGTCTTCTATGTGATCGCGCGGGACAGTCCAAGCGCGGCAGCGGTCGCCGAACTCGGACATGTGGTCTGGCACTCATCACTACAACACCGGATCCTCATGCTGCATGCGGCAGTGATCGCCAACGCCTACTCGATCAAGCACATGCTGCCGAGCAGGTGGCGGCCAGGGGCATACATGAACCAGTGTGCTTGGCGGGTAGGCGCCCGGCGGGTCTACCTGAAGCACGGAGTGCATCTGAGTCCGGACGCCGTCAAACGGTCCAACGGCGGGTATGACCTCGTCCTCACCGTCGGACCGCAGGAGACGCAGGCCCTAGCTCGAACCTCCGGCTACACGTCGACGCAGCTGCGTCAGACCGGCCTGGCTCGCTACGACAATCTCGTGCCGGAGCGACCGAGCCGGAAGGTGCTGTTCATGCCTACCTGGCGCCGATATTTGGTACCCAAACTCTTCGGAGCCGGCGACAATGCGCTCATTGGCTATGAAGGATCGACCTACCAGCAGTTCGTTCATGGTCTCCTCGCGAGTCCCGATCTGGCCGAAGCACTCGAGGAGCATGATCTGACCATGCTCGTGGTCCCGCACTACAACCTGGCCGGGCTGTTGCGACCGGAACACCTCGGCAGTGAGCGCATCAGCATCCTCGACGGCATGACGGCGGATATCCCGTGCCTCCTGCGCAGTTGCGCGCTCCTGGTCACCGACTACTCCTCGGTGCAGTTCGATGTTGCCTACGTCGGAGCACCGGTCATCTACACCCAGTTTGACCGGGACGAGTACGCGGCGGGACATGGCGGGACGTCCTGGTTCGATCCGGACCGGGACGGGTTCGGACCAGTGGTCACCACCGTCCACGATGCAGCCGAGGCAGTCGCCGCGTACGCCGGGCAGGGATTCACCCGCGAGGGAACGTACACCGACAGGGTCAGCCGCGTGTTCAGCCACAGCGACCACCGCAACTGCGCGCGCATTACTGCTGCTATCGACTCGATGGGCTAGGTCCGTCACGAGGGCAGGCACGCGAATCCACCACGCCCGGAAGCCGGGCCGGTTACTTCAGCGGAAGTCGTTACACTCCGTACCTGCCACGCGTGCACATCGCTGCACGAACTGGCGCAACCAGACCGGCGGACCCTGGAGGACAGAGCGTGAGCGAGGCACGGCAGAAGAGCGAACCTGGTGGCGGGGTGTCTGGGGTGCGTGGGGGTGGGGGTTTTCGGCCTGATATTGAGGGGCTTCGGGCTGTGGCGATTGGTTTGGTGCTGGTCTATCACGCTGGGGTGGTGGAGTTGGTGCCTGGGGGGTTTGTGGGGGTTGATGTCTTTTTTGTGATTTCGGGGTTTTTGATCACGGGGTTGTTGATTCGGGAGCTCGAGCGTGATGGTCGGGTGTCGTTGGGCCGGTTTTATGCGCGTCGGGCGAAGCGGTTGTTGCCGGCTGCTGGGTTGGTGTTGGTGGTCACGGCGGCCTTGACGTGGGCGTCGGTGTCGGTGGTGCAGTGGCGCACTTTTGGTGGGGACATCGTGGGTGCGGCGTTGTATGTGGTGAATTGGGTTCTTGCTGGGCGGTCGGTGGATTATCTGGCTGAGGGTGTGGGGGTTTCGCCGGTTCAGCATTTTTGGTCGTTGGCGGTGGAGGAGCAGTTCTACATCGTGTGGCCGTTGTTGTTGGTGTTGGTGGGCTGGTGGGTGCGTCGGCGCAGTGGTGCGCGGTTGCGGCCGGTGATGGGGGTGGCGATCGGGTTGGTGATCGTGCCTTCGTTGATCTGGTCGGTGGTGATGACGGCTTCGAATCCGGAGGCGGCGTTCTTTGTGACTCCGACGCGGTTGTGGGAGTTGGGTGTGGGGGCGTTGGTCGCGATCGGGGCCACGTGGTGGTTGCGGGTGCCGCGGTTGGTTGCGGTGGTGTTGGGTTGGGCTGGTTTGGTCGCGGTGATCGCGAGTGGGGTGTTCCTGAGTAGTGCGGTGGCGTGGCCGGGGTATGCGGCGGTGTGGCCGGTACTGGGTACTGCTGCGGTGATTGTGGCGGGGTATACCTCGGGTCGGGCGGGTGCGGCGGGGTTGTTGTCGTGGAAGCCGGCGGTGTGGGTGGGGGGCCTGTCGTATTCGTTGTATTTGTGGCACTGGCCGTTGTTGGTTGCTGCTGCTGGTTTCTGGGGTGAGCTCGGTGGCAAGCGGGGGCTGCTGGTCGCTGGGGCGAGTTTCATCCCGGCGTACTTGTCCTACAGGTTTGTGGAGAACCCGTTCCGGTTCGCCAAGCCGATCGCGAAGTCGAACCGGTTGGCGTTGTCGATGGGAGCCAACTTCTCCCTCGCCGGAGTCGCCGCCGGACTCGTGCTAATGCTCATCGTCCCCCAAGTCGGCACCAACCCCCAGGAGGGGCAGGCTGCTGGGGCTGCGGCGTTGCGTCAGGGTGGGTCCGCCAACCAGGAGGAACCCCCGGGATCGGTGCAGAGCCTGGCCAGCATCGACTGGTTCACCCCCCAAGCCACCGAAGCCACGGCATCGGTGCCCTCCGCCTACGCCGACGAGTGCCAGCAGGACCAGGAATCGGCAGACGTGGTGATGTGCGAGTACGGCGACCTCGACAGCGACATGGTGGTGGCCGTCGTCGGCGACTCCAAGATCCTGCAATGGCAGTCCGCGATCGAGCAGATCGCCACCGACGAAGGCTGGCACGTACAGTCCTACACCAAGTCCTCCTGCGCGTTCAGTGCCGGTATGCAGGCAGCGAAGGGCGAGCCCTACACCAGTTGTGCGCAGTGGAACGAGAATGTGCTCGCGGACCTGGTCGAGCTCGACCCGGACGTCGTCCTCACCTCCGGCCGGAACGCCGAGGCGCTGGAGGACTGGGAGGACCCGGACAGCGGCTCAACGGAGGCGATGACCGATGCTCTCGCCGAACAGTGGGCTCACCTGTCCGATGAGGGGATCCCGGTCGTGCCGATCCTGGACAACCCGAGCCCCGGAGACCTCTCGGTGTATGAGTGCGTCGCCGAGAATCTCGACAACCTCGAGGCCTGCACCTTCGACCGCGAAGAAGGCATCGACCGCTCCCAGGCACCGCTTCAGCAAGAGGCGGCCGACCGGGTCGACGGGGTCCAGACCATCGACTTATCCGACCTGGTCTGCCCCGAGCAAACGTGCGTGCCGGTGATCGGCAACGTCCTCGTCTACCGCCAGAGTTCACACGTCACCGATGCCTATGTGCGCACCCTCATCCCCGACCTTACCGACCGTCTTGTTCCGGTGGTGGGTGAGGTGGGGGGTGGGGGCTGAGGGGTCGGTGTGTGGGTAGCGTTCTGGGGCGGGTCTGTGTGGGTGGAGCGGTTACAGTACGCGGGGTCGGTTTTGTGGAAGGTGGGTGTTGATGGGTTCGCGTGTCGAGGCGGCGGCTGGGGCTGGGGCAACCGGTGCTGGGCGAGAGGCTGGCGGCAGGGTGCGTGGGGGTGGGGGTTTTCGGCCTGATATTGAGGGGCTTCGGGCTGTGGCGATTGGTTTGGTGCTGGTCTATCACGCTGGGGTGGTGGAGTTGGTGCCTGGGGGGTTTGTGGGGGTTGATGTCTTTTTTGTGATTTCGGGGTTTTTGATCACGGGGTTGTTGATTCGGGAGCTCGAGCGTGATGGTCGGGTGTCGTTGGGCCGGTTTTATGCGCGTCGGGCGAAGCGGTTGTTGCCGGCTGCTGGGTTGGTGTTGGTGGTCACGGCGGCCTTGACGTGGGCGTCGGTGTCGGTGGTGCAGTGGCGCACTTTTGGTGGGGACATCGTGGGTGCGGCGTTGTATGTGGTGAATTGGGTTCTTGCTGGGCGGTCGGTGGATTATCTGGCTGAGGGTGTGGGGGTTTCGCCGGTTCAGCATTTTTGGTCGTTGGCGGTGGAGGAGCAGTTCTACATCGTGTGGCCGTTGTTGTTGGTGTTGGTCGCCTGGTGGGTGCGTCGGCGCAGTGGTGCGCGGTTGCGGCCGGTGATGGGGGTGGCGATCGGGTTGGTGATCGTGCCTTCGTTGATCTGGTCGGTGGTGATGACGGCTTCGAATCCGGAGGCGGCGTTCTTTGTGACTCCGACGCGGTTGTGGGAGTTGGGTGTGGGGGCGTTGGTCGCGATCGGGGCCACGTGGTGGTTGCGGGTGCCGCGGTTGGTTGCGGTGGTGTTGGGTTGGGCTGGTTTGGTCGCGGTGATCGCGAGTGGGGTGTTCCTGAGTAGTGCGGTGGCGTGGCCGGGGTATGCGGCGGTGTGGCCGGTACTGGGTACTGCTGCGGTGATTGTGGCGGGGTATACCTCGGGTCGGGCGGGTGCGGCGGGGTTGTTGTCGTGGAAGCCGGCGGTGTGGGTGGGGGGCCTGTCGTATTCGTTGTATTTGTGGCACTGGCCGTTGTTGGTTGCTGCTGCTGGTTTCTGGGGTGAGCTCGGTGGCAAGCGGGGGCTGCTGGTCGCTGGGGCGAGTTTCATCCCGGCGTACTTGTCCTACAGGTTTGTGGAGAACCCGTTCCGGTTCGCCAAGCCGATCGCGAAGTCGAACCGGTTGGCGTTGTCGATGGGAGCCAACTTCTCCCTCGCCGGAGTCGCCGCCGGACTCGTGCTAATGCTCGTGGTTCCGCAGGTGGGGACCAATCCTCAGGAGGGGCAGGCTGCTGGGGCTGCGGCGTTGCGTCAGGGTGGGTCCGCCAACCAGGAGGAACCCCCGGGATCGGTGCAGAGCCTGGCCAGCATCGACTGGTTCACCCCCCAAGCCACCGTCGCGACTAGCGACAATCCGGAGTCGTCCGAGGCGGGATGTTCGCAGAACCAGACCGATCCCGAACCGATCGTCTGTGAGTGGGGCGATCCGGACGGCGACCTGGACGTCGCAGTGATCGGTGACTCCAAGGTGATCCAGTGGCAGTCCGCGATCGAGCAGATCGCCACCGACGAAGGCTGGCACGTCTCCTCCTACATCAAGTCGGCCTGCGCCTTCAGCACCGGTATGCAGGCAGCGAAGGGCGAGCCCTACACCAGTTGTGCGCAGTGGAACGAGCGGATGTTGCCCCTCATCCTCGAAGCGGATCCGGACGTCGTCATCGTCTCGAATCGGATCGACAATGCTCTGGCCGATCCCACCGACGTCGACTCCCGATCGGAGCAGGTGATGCAGGACGCCCTCGCCGAACGGTGGACCCAGCTCGCCGAGGCGGGTATCCCCGTCGTGGTGATGCTGGACACGATCAGCCCGGGTGACATCTCGGTCTATGAGTGCGTGGCGGACAACCTCGACAACCTCGAGGCCTGCACCTTCGACCGCGAAGAAGGCATCGAGCGCTCGGCCGCACCAGTGCAGCAGGCGGCAGCAGACCGGGTCGATGGGGTCCGGACCATCGATATGACCGAGTTCATCTGCCCCGAGGAGACCTGCGTGCCGGTGATCGGCAACGTGCTCGTCTACCGCCAGACCTCGCACATCACCAGCACCTACGCGCGCACCCTCGCGCCCGAGCTCGCCGACCGACTCGTCCCCGCCGTCAACGAGGCGGTGGGGTAGCCGCGGGAGAGCGCACGCAGCAATGACGGATCGACGGACCCCTGGCTCGCGCGCGGCGACGGCGACGCGGTTCGCCTCGCCTGCGCTGCGCTGGTCGCTGACCGGCAACGTGGCCCTGGTGCTCGCTACCGCCTTCCTGCTCGCGCTGGTGCTCACCGGCCCGCCCACGCAGGCTCCCGCCGAGACGGCGAACGCACCCGGTGCCGAGGCGTTGGACCGGGACGGAGAAGCGGTCGACGAGGACCCACCGGGCTCTCTCGAGGCGCTGCGCGACGTGGCCTGGTTCATCCCGGACACCGACGATGCCCGCTACGACATGCCGCGCGGCTACGAGTACGGCTGTGAGCAGAACCAGGAGGACGCGGAGGCCCTCCGATGCGACTTCGGCGACCCGGACGGCGAGATCACGGTGGCGATGGTGGGGGACTCGAAGATCCTGCAGTGGCAGTCGGCGGTGGCCACGCTCGCCCGCGAGAATTCCTGGCGGGTGCGTTCCTACACCAAGTCCAACTGCGGTCTGCACGCCGGCCTGCAGACCAATCACGGTGAGCCCTACCTGAACTGCCGGGCGTGGAACGAGGACGTACTGACTGATCTGCTCGCCGACCCACCCGATGTGGTGCTCGTGTCCAACTACGTGAATACGGCCCTGGACATCTCCGAGGAGCTGGCCGAGACCCAGGCGGCGATGGTCAGCGCGCTGGCTACCAGCTGGCGGCAACTCGAGGAGGCGGGCAGCGCCGTCGTGGTGATCCTGGACAACCCGAGCCCGGGTGAGCAGACGGTGTACGAGTGCGTGGCCGCGCACCTGAACGATCTGCGCCCGTGCGCGTTCGACCGGGCCGATGGCATCGCCCGCTCCGGGCAGCCCGCCCAGCTCGCCGCTGCCGACGAGGTGCCCGGGGTGCGCACAGTGGACCTGACCGACTCGATCTGCCCGGAGGAGCAGTGCGTGCCGGTGATCGGCAATGTGCTCGTCTACCGGCAGGGCTCGCACCTGACCGACAGCTACGTGCGCACCCTCACCCGCCCGCTCGGCCGTCAGCTGGTGCCGATCGTGGCGGAGAGCACCGCCCAGGGCGGACCCGAAGGCGGCTGACCTGACCGGCCGCCGGCTCAGTCCCGCCCGTAGACGTCCCGGGTGTAGACCTTCTGGGCCACATCGGCAAGAGCGTCGTCACGGCGGTTGGTGATGATCACGTCCGCGCGGCGCTTGAACTCCGCCAGGTCCCGGACCACTTCGGAGCGGAAGAAGTCCTCGGCGTCCAGCGCAGGCTCGTAGACGATCACCTCGACACCCTTGGCCTTGATCCGCTTCATGATGCCCTGGATCGAGGAGGCCCGGAAGTTGTCCGACCCGGATTTCATCGCCAGCCCGAACACTCCCACCACCTGCGGCTGACGGGCGAGCACATCAGCGGCGATGAAGTCCTTCCGAGTCGTGTTCGAGTCCACGACCGCCCGAACCAGGTTCTGCGGCACCTGCTGGTAGTTCGCGAGCAGCTGCTTGGTGTCCTTGGGCAGGCAGTATCCGCCGTAGCCGAAGGACGGGTTGTTGTAGTGCGAGCCGATCCGGGGATCCAGACCCACTCCTTGGATGATCTGCGCCGAGTCCAGGCCCCGGGTGACCGCGAACGTGTCCAGCTCGTTGAAGTAGGCCACCCGCAGCGCCAGGTAGGTGTTGGCGAACAGCTTGATCGCCTCCGCCTCGGTGGCATCGGTGAGCAGCACCGGTACCTCCGACTCCAGCGAGCCCTGCATCAGCAGGTCGGCGAACTCCTGGCCGGCACTGCTCCGGTCGCCCACCACGATCCGGGAGGGATGCAGGTTGTCCCAGAGGGCTTTACCCTCGCGGAGGAACTCCGGGGAGAACAGCACCTGCAGCCCGGGGTGCTCCGTGCGCATCTGTTCGGTGAAACCGACCGGGATCGTGGACTTGATCACCAGCACGGCGCTGGGGTTGGTCCGCTCCACCTCGGCCACCACTGTCTCCACGGTGGAGGTGTTGAAGTAGTTGTTCTTCGGGTCGTAGTCCGTGGGGGTCGCGACCACCACGTAGGCCGCGCCCTGGTAGGCGTCGGCACCGTCGACGGTCGCGCGCAGGTTCAGTCGCCCGGAGGCGAGGTACTCGGAGAGTTCCGGGTCCACGATGGGGGAGTGGCCGGCATTGACCGCATCGACCTTGTCCTGGTCCACGTCCAGGGCCACCACCTCGTGGTGCTGGGCCAACAGTGTGGCGATGGACAGGCCGACGTACCCACACCCGGCAACGGCAATCTTCACGGTAACGGCTCCCAGAATCGGTCAGAACAGGTGAGGACACCGTACGCTGCCGGAGGATCTCACCGGTGTCGCTTCCGCCGCCAGATCCTGAGCCTGGTGGGCCGTTCACCAGTCCTTGATCGTTATAGCCTCGTAACCGCCTGAGTGTGCATCTGTGACCAAGATCAGGCAAAGTGGAACGTCGTGGCAGGGTGCGGACCTCGGTTCGGCGCGCCTGCTCTCCCCACCGGAAGCGTCTCGGCGAACCCGGTGATCTGTCAGTATCCCCGAACCCCGGGAGCATCGTGCCGGCCATCGAGGCAACAGGCTTAACCAAGATCTTCGGACGACGACCGCAGCGTGGAGTGAAGATGCTGCGCGAAGGCGTCGACCGCGCCCAGCTGCGGAAGGAAGGCCTCACCGCGGCGGTGATCGATGCCTCGTTCGATGTGGAGCCCGGCGAGATCTTCGTGGTGATGGGTCTCTCCGGATCCGGTAAGTCCACCCTCATCCGCACGGTGAACGGGTTGTTGGAGCCCACCGCCGGGACGTTGCAGGTAGCCGGCGAGGAGATCACCACGCTCTCCACCAAGGGCCTGCGGGCGCTGCGCCGGAACAAGGTGAGCATGGTGTTCCAGCACTTCGCCCTGCTCCCGCACCGCACCGTGGGGGAGAACGCGGCCTATGCTCTCGAGCTTCGAGGCGTCAATCGCGCCGAGCGGGAGAAGGCGGGCGATGAGGCGCTGGGGATGGTCGGCCTAGGTGGCTGGGGTGGCTATCTGCCCTCGGAGCTCTCCGGCGGGATGCGTCAGCGCGTCGGACTGGCTCGGGCGCTGGCCGCCGGTACCGACATCATGCTGATGGACGAGGCGTTCAGCGCCCTCGACCCGCTGATCCGTAAGGAGATGCAGGACCAGCTCCTGGACCTGCAGGGCAAGCTGGACAAGACGATCCTGTTCATCACCCACGACCTGAACGAGGCGATGCGCCTCGGCAACCGGATCGCGATGATGCGGGACGGGCGGATCGTGCAGATCGGCACCGCCGAGGAGATCCTGAACGAACCGGCCACCGAGTATGTCTCCCAGTTCGTCGCCGATGTGGACCGCACCCGGGTGCTCACCGCCAGCGCCGTGATGGAGCGTCCGGTGGCTGTGGTCGGCCCGGGTAACGGTCCGCGCGCCGCCCACCGGCTGATGGGCGAGCACCAGACCCGGTCCCTGCTGGTGGTCAGCAATGACCGGCACGTGCGCGGGATCGTCTGGGAGGAGGACATCGCCGAGGCCGTGCGCAGCGGTAAGGACACCCTGCCGATCAAGCACGACGGCGTTGCTCAAGTTGCCGAGGACACTCCCTTGGCAGACCTGTTCCCGTACGCGGCGGCCACCCATGCCCCGCTCGCTGTGGTCAACGACAAGGATGTGCTGGTGGGGCTGATCCCCCGCGTCACTCTGCTCAGCGCGCTCACCCTCGGTGACGACGAGGTGGAGCTGGAGCCGGTCGGCCTCCCGTCCAGCAACGGCCACTCCGACCCTGACGACAAAGTGCCAGCGCTGAGCGAAGGAGGTGCGCGATGAGTGAGTCCCCGCTGCCCCACCCGCCGCTCGGCGAGTTCGCCGACAAAGCCGTCGACTGGATCAAGCAGACGATGCCCGAGCTGCTCCAGGGCATCCAGGACACGTTCAACACGGCCTCGGAGACCCTCACCGATGTGCTGATGTTCCTGCCTGCACTGGTCATGGCGGTGGTCTTCGCGCTGCTGGCGTTCGTGGTCCGGTCCTGGAAGTTCGCGATCTTTGTGGTGATCGGCATGGGGCTGATCATCAGCATGGAGCTGTGGCTGCTGGCCATGCAGACTCTGGCCATGGTGCTGGTGGCCACGTTGGTCGCAGTGATCATCGCCATCCCGGTCGGAATCCTCGCGGCGAAGAGTCGCACGGTCAGTGCGATCGTCCGCCCGATCTGCGACTTCTTGCAGACCATGCCTGCGCTGGTCTACCTGGTGCCCGTGGTGATCTTCTTCAGCATCGGCTACGCACCCGGTGTGGTGGCGACGATCATCTTCGCGATGGCTCCGGGTATCCGGCTGACCGAGCTGGGCATCCGCCAGGTTGACTCCGAGACCGTGGAGGCCGGTCAGGCCTTCGGCGGTACCGGCGGGCAGATCCTGCGCGGTATCCAGCTCCCACTCGGCCTGCCGACCATCATGGCCGGCGTCAACCAGGTGATCATGCTTGGTCTGTCGATGGCCGTGATGGCCGGGTTCGTCGGTGCTCCCGGCCTGGGTAAAGAGGTGGTCGCCGCCCTGGGGACCGTCGATGTCGCCAAGGGTTTCGAAGCCGGTCTGGGCATCGTGATCCTGGCGATCTTCCTGGACCGGACCACCGGTGCGGTGGGCCAGGAGAACAAGGGCTCGCTGGCCACGATGCTCCGCGGTCGCCGCAAGGCTGCTGCCAAGAAGGCCAAGGCGCAGGCCACTGCGCCGGAGACCGACTCGGAGGAGACCGAGAAGGCGCTGCAAGGCGCTCACTGACACCTATTCCACGCTAGGAAAGAGAGTTGGAGTTTCTATGAAGACCCCCCAAAAGACGCTGCGTCGCCGTCAGGTGACCGCTCTGTTCGCCTCCGGTGCCATCGGCCTGTCCCTGGCCGCCTGCGGCAGTGACGACGGTGGCAGCGACAGTGGCGACGGCGGAGAAGGCGGCGGTGACAACACGATCACCCTCGGCTACCTCCCGTCCTGGACGGACGGTCTGAGCACCGCCTACCTGCTGGACCACTTCCTCACCGAGGCGGGCTACACCGTCGAGCACGAGGAGCTGAGCGAGGCGGGAATCCTCTACACCGCGCTGGCCCAGAACGACGTGGACCTCTACCCGTCCGCCTGGCCCGAGGTGACCCACGCCTCCTACATGGAGGAGTACGGCGACGATATCGAGGACCTGGCCACCTACTACGAGGGTGCCGTTCTGACCTTCGCGGTGCCGGAGTACAGCGACATCACCTCGATCGATCAGCTGCCGGACCACGTGGACGAGCTGGGTGGCCGGGTCGTGGGCATCGAGCCCAGCGCCGGTCTGACCGGGGTCACCGAGGACGATGTGTTCCCCACCTACGGGCTGGGCGATGCCGGCTTCACCCTGGAGACCTCCTCGACCGCCACGATGATCACCGAGCTGGAGAGCGCCATCGACGCCGAGGAGCCCATCGTGGTGACCCTGTGGCGGCCGTTCTGGGCGAACGACGCCTACCCGGTGCGTGACCTGGAAGACCCGGAGGGTGCACTCGGGGAGTCCGAGGGCCTGCACTTCCTGGCGAACATCGACTTCAGCGGGGAGTTCCCGGAAGTTGCCGAGTGGATCGGCCAGATCGCGCTCGACGACGAGCAGTACGCGGGGATGGAGTCGGCCGTGGTGAACGACAACCCGGACGACCCGGCTGCCGGCATCGAGCAGTTCCTCGAGGAGTACCCGGACGCCATTCCGGAGCTGCCGGCCGCTGAGTGAGCCGCAGCAGCACTGCATGACGAGCAGCACTGCATGAGCAGTAGCACTGCATAACGGCGAGGGCCGGTCACCCGAGGGGTGGCCGGCCCTCGCCGTTATGCAGTGCTACTTCGCGTGTGGGTCTGCTGGGGCGCTGGCACCAACAGACCCACACGCGAGCCCTACGACAGCGGACTGTGCCGCACCAGGCGAGTTCCGCCGTCGCCGGCTCATACCTGCCGTTTCTCGCCTGCTGGTGCCGTACGCTCACCCCTATGACCTTTTCCGAAGCAAGCGGGCGCTACAAGGTGCGTGACCTGTCCCTGGCCGAGGCCGGCCGGCACCAGATTCGGCTGGCCGAGCACGAGATGCCCGGCCTGATGGCGCTGCGCGCCGAGTACGGCGACGCTCAGCCGCTGCGCGGTGCGCGGATCGCCGGATCGCTGCACATGACCGTGCAGACCGCAGTGCTGATCGAGACCCTCACGGCACTTGGCGCGCAGGTGCGCTGGGCCTCTTGCAACATCTTCTCCACCCAGGACGAGGCGGCCGCTGCCGTGGCGGTCGGCCCGCACGGGACGCCGGAGGACCCGCGCGGGGTGCCGGTGTTCGCCTGGAAGGGGGAGAGCCTGGCGGAGTACTGGGACTGCACGGAGCAGATCCTGCTCTGGCCGGACGGCGGCCCCAATCTGATCCTGGACGACGGCGGAGACGCCACCATGCTGGTGCACGAGGGTCGACGGCTCGAGGCGGCCGGAGCAGTCGGGCCCGCCCCGCAGCCCGGGGACGCCGACTACTCCGAGGAGAAAGTGGTCTTCCTGGACGTGATCCGCCGCTCTCTGGCCAGCGACCCGCAGCGCTGGCACACGGTTGCCGCCGGGATCCGCGGGGTGAGCGAGGAGACCACCACCGGTGTGCACCGGCTCTACCAGCTCGCGGCCGCCGGGGAGCTGTTGTTCCCGGCGATCAACGTGAACGACTCGGTCACCAAGTCCAAGTTTGACAACCGGTACGGCATCCGCCACTCCCTGCCCGACGGGATCAACCGCGCCACCGACATCCTGATCGGCGGCAAGGTGGCCGTGGTGTGCGGCTACGGCGATGTGGGCAAGGGCGCCGCGGAGTCGCTGCGCGGTCAGGGCGCCCGGGTGGTGGTCACCGAGATCGACCCGATCTGCGCGCTGCAGGCCGCGATGGACGGCTACCAGGTCGCCCAGCTGGAGTCGGTACTGGCTGAGGGTGACTTCTTCATCACCACCACCGGCAACGTGAATGTGATCACCACGGAGCACCTGGCCGGGATGAAGGACAAGGCCGTGGTGGGCAACGTGGGCCACTTCGACAACGAGATCGACGTGGCCGGCTTGGCCCGGTCCGGGGTGCAGCGCACCGAGATCAAGCCGCAGGTGCACGAGTGGACCTTCCCGGCCACCGCTGAGCGCGACGAGCACTCGATCATCGTGCTCTCCGAGGGCCGGCTGCTGAACCTGGGCAATGCCACCGGGCACCCGTCGTTCGTGATGAGCAACTCCTTCGCCAACCAGGTGATCGCGCAGATGGAGCTGTACGCACCCGATGCCGAGGAGACCTACGACCTCGACGTGCACCGTCTGCCCAAGGTGCTGGACGAGAAGGTCGCCCGGCTGCACCTGGAGGCGCTCGGGGTGGAGCTGACCGAGCTGACCAAGGAGCAGGCCGAGTACATCGACGTGGACGTCGCCGGACCGTACAAGTCCGAGCACTACCGGTACTGAGAAGGCGGGCGTGAGCGAGAAGAAGGATGCGGCGCCGAACGCAGATGCCGGTGGATCCGGCGGGCGGGAGCCACTGTTCTCCAGGCTGACCCCGGGCGGTGAGCGCAACTTCCTGGACACCCTGCGCGGGGAGACGATCGGCGGGGTGCTGCTGATCGTCGGTGCGGTGGTCGCGCTGATCTGGGCGAACTCGCCCTGGCAGGACTCCTACGCCGCTGTGCGGGACACCCGGCTGGGGATCGACGCGTTAGGCCTGGACCTGAGCATCGGCGAGTGGGCTGCCGACGGGCTGCTCGCGGTGTTCTTCTTCGTGGTCGGCGTGGAGCTGAAGCGGGAGGTCGTCACCGGGGAGCTGCGCCGGATGTCCACGGCGATCGTGCCGGTGGCCGCGGCAGCGGGTGGGATGGCCGCACCGGCGCTGATCTACCTGGCGTTCAACCTCACCATGGCCGACGGCGCCCCGGACGGCTGGGCGATCCCCACCGCCACCGATATCGCCTTCGCGGTCACCGTGCTCGCACTGGTCGGCAAATGGCTGCCGACGGCGTTGCGCGCCTTCCTCCTCACTCTCGCCGTGGTGGACGATCTGCTGGCGATCATCATCATCGCCGTGGTCTACAGCGACTCGCTGGCGCTTTTGTGGTTGCTGGCCGTGGTCGCCTGTGTGGCGGTGTTCTCCATGCTGGTCCGCAAGGGCATCACTGCCTGGTACGTTCTGCTCCCGCTGGGCATCCTCACCTGGTACTTCATGCACGCCTCCGGGGTACACGCCACCATCGCCGGGGTGGCGCTGGGGATGGCTACGCCCGCGCTGCCGCTGAAGGGTAAGGCTGCCTCGAGGGCCCCTGCGCGGGCGGCGGAGCAGTCCCCGGCCGCGTACTTCGAGCACGTCTGGCGGCCGGCATCGGCCGGGTTCGTGGTGCCGGTGTTCGCGTTGTTCACCGCCGGGGTGATGGTGGACCCGAGCGTGATCGGGGCGACACTGCGCGATCCGGTCGCGATCGGGGTGGCGCTCGGGCTGGTGGTCGGCAAACCTCTCGGCATCCTGGCCGCCACCTGGCTGATCACCCGGACCCGGCACGCCACGCTGGCCCGCGGGCTCGGCTGGCTGGACATCGGCGCGATGGGCGTGCTCGCCGGGATCGGATTCACCGTCTCGTTGCTGGTGGCCGAGCTGGCGTTCGGGGTGGGGCACCCGCGGGACGAGCACGCGAAGATCGCGGTACTGTCCGCCTCGGTGTTCGCCGCGCTGGTGGGCAGTGCGCTGCTCTGGTGGCGCGGCCGGGTGCACCGCGCCCGCGGCACCGTCACCGCCTCCGAATAGCCACCTCAGAATCCGCGTGAATCGATTCATTCGTCACCGGGAACGCTGGGTCGTGCTCCCGGGTATCTACTCCCCGAGCGCGGTGACGAACGGGGTGCCCGCCGCACGCCCGCTTGGCCGTTGGCACCGGATGCCCGGGTGGAGCCTCAGGAGTAGTCGGTGACCCCGAACGGGAGCTCGCGCATCCGCTCGGCCTGATGCGCCTCCTGCTCCTGCCGGCGCAGGCTGCTCCCGTACTCGCGGTCCCGGCGGGCCACCAGCACTGCGGCCAGGAACCGCTCCGGGTTCGCACCCCACGGCGGCGGTGGAGCCACGTAGGGCTCCACGGCGGCGGCCAGTGTGTAGGCCGCACGCACCCGCGACTGGGGCTGCAGCGTGCCGGTGCGGGAGAGGAACACCCGGGCCTGCACGGCGAGCGCGTCGGGCAGTCGCCGGATATCGGCGGATTCGGCCCAGCTGCCCAGGTCCGGCGGCATCAGCAGCGGCTGCAACGGCATCTCCGAGCCACGGATACGGGCGGCGTAGGTACCGGCGAGCAGGTCGCCGAGGCGTTTGCCGCGAGCGTTGACCAAGGAGGTGATCACCGCCGCCGCACCGAAGGTCGCCCAGATCTCCACGGTACCCACCAGGGCACGCACGAACGCCTGCCGAAACCGGACCGGTCCGCCGTCGTCCCGGACCATCCGGATCCCGGTGATGAACTTGCCCGCGGACACCCCGCGGGTGAGGGTCTCCACCGTGGTGGGCAGGATCAGCATCGCCGAGGCCATCGCGACCACCATCAGCACGCTCATCTGCGCGTCGTTGGAGACCAGTCGTAGGCCGAGCAGCACCAGGATCAGCCCGGCCAGACCGTAGGTGGCAAGGTCGATGATCCCGGAACCCACGCGGCTGAGCAGCATCGCCGGGCGCACATCCAGCGCGACCGCCTCACCGGTGATGATCAGATCATCCGGCAGGCCGAGCGGGTTCGTCGGGTCGCTGGGGCCAGAGCTGGTGGCCGGCGGCTGCGCCGAGGGGCGTGGGCCACCCTGGCTCTGCCCCGGGCCGGGCTGCCCCGGGCCGGGCGGCTGCCCCTGCGGACCGGCCGGTGCCGGTCGCCCGCTCGGGCCCGCCGCGGCCGCGGATCGGGAGCCAGCCGCTGCGGCGGGGGCGGCGAATGGGTTCGAGGTGCTCACCTATGGCACATTAGTCGCTGTGGACATCGATGCATTCGTGGCGGTGAATTCCGGGCGGTGGGAGCGGCTCGCTGCACTGCTGCGCCAGCGCCGGCTGGACGGTGCCGAGGCAGATGAACTGATCCGTAACTACCAGCTCACCGCCACCGACCTGTCCCGGGTGCGCACCAGCGCCCCGGACCCGAGCATCGTCACCCGGCTGTCCATCCTGCTCGCCCGCGCTCGTGGCCTGATCGCGGGGGCGCACGAGCCGGCCTGGAACGACGTCGCCCGGTTCGCGGTGATCTCGCTGCCGGCGGCGTTCTACCGGGTGCGCTGGTGGACGATCGCCGCGATGCTGCTGTTCTGTGTCTACGGGGTGGCGGCCGGGTTCTGGGCCTATAACGACCCGGCGGTGCTGGCACAGATGGGTACCCCGGCGATGCGCGAGCAGTACGCGAATGAGGCGTTCGAGGCGTACTACTCCAACTACCCGGCCCCGGACTTCGCGGCCCAGGTATGGACGAACAATGCGTGGGATCACCGCTCGGGCCATCGGCGGCGGCATCACCGGGGTCTTCCCGATCTACATCCTGCTGCAGAACGCTCAGGGCATCGGGATGTCCGCGGCCGTGATGGCCGAGCACGACTACCTGGACGTGTTCTTCGCACTGATCCTGCCGCACGGGCTGATGGAGCTGTCCGCGATCTTCATCGCCGTTGGTGCCGGGGTCAAGCTCTGCTGGGCCTGGGTGTCCCCGGGCCCGCGTACCCGCGCACGGGCCCTCGCAGAAGAGGGCCGAGCCATTGTGACGGTAGCGATCGGACTGGCGATCGTGCTCGGGGTCAGCGGCCTCGTGGAAGGCTTTGTCACGCCGTCGAACCTGCCCACCGGGGTGAAGATCACCATCGGCGCGCTCGTCCTCGCGGCCTACTGGGGTCTACACGATCGTGCTCGGCCGGCGGGCGGTGCGCGACGGCGAGACCGGCGACGTGCGCGCCGAGCACGCCGAGGACACTGTGGCGATGGCGGCCTGAGCCGAGACCATGTCTCAGACCGACGTGAGTGCCGTCCTGCGCAGCTCCGACAGCGCGGAGACCGTCGGCATTCCGAGCTCCGCTATCCTCGCACTCTTGCGCCGCATGGAACGGCGCGGTCTGAACGCTCACTCGCTGCTGATCGCCCGTCATGGCGCGATCGCGTTCGAGGCCTACTGGCACCCGTACTCGCCCGAGACGCCACACCGGTTGTACTCGGCGAGCAAGTCGCTGGTGTCGCTGGCGATCGGCACTCTGGTTGACGACGGCCGGCTCAGCCTCGAGGACCGGATCATCGACCATTTTCCGGACAAGCTACCGTCCGGGGACCTCGACCCGTACCTGACGGCCATGCGGGTGGTCGACCTGCTGACGATGCGCACCGCGCACGGCTCGACCACCTTCAAGCAGGTGGCCGATACCGACTGGGTGCGCACCTTCTTCACCGTGCCGCCGAACCGGCAGCCAGGCATGGTGTTCTCCTATGACACCTCGGGATCGGTGGTGCTGACTGCCCTGGTCGAACGCCTCTCCGGGAAGCCCTTGACCGAGTATCTGACGGACCGGGTGCTGACGCGGATCGGTGTGCAGGACCCATGGTTCTCGCTCGTCAGTCCGACGGGTATGGATCTCGCCGAGCGGGGTGGGCAGCCAACCTGGCGGGAGGTGGAGTCAAACCCCGAGGGCACCTCCCACGGTGGGTCCGGAGTGTTCTGCACACCCCGGGACCTGCTCCGCGTCGCGCAGCTCTGCCTGGCCCAGGGCAGGTGGGGGAGCGACCAGGTGATCTCAGCGGAGTTCCTGCGCGCCGCTACCGACTACCAGGTATCGACGGCGCTCACGTCCCCAGCGTTCCCGGACGGCAGGTGCGGTTACGGCTACCAGTTCTGGCGGAACCGGGGCGGCGGGTACAGCATGCGTGGCATGGGCGGTCAGATCGCCCTGTGCCTGCCGGAGGAGGACGTCGTCATCGTCACCACCGGCGACAACCAGGGCGTCGGTGGAGCCGATCAGGCGTTCTTCGACGCAGTGGCGGAGGAACTGGTGCCGGCGCTCGGGGCACCGCGCGCCGTAGACCCGGACTCCGCGGCGGAGCTGGCTCGCTACGCGCGCTCACTGGCGTTAGCCCCGGTGCCGGTCACCGGCAGCCGGGCGGGAGGCAGGTTCCGTGCCGAGTACGAGCTCGATCCCGGTCCGACGGCGTTCGTCGGCTTGGAACTGGACGTCTCACCGGACTTCGGGGTGCTTCGGCTGCACACCGCTGATGGCCAGCAACGGGAGTTCCGGTTCGGACTGGGATCGCTGGTGCGGCACGGCCTGCCCGGCTACGGCTATGAGACGCACAGCTCAGGTGCTTGGCTGGACGAGAACACCCTGCACGTCCACTCGCACGTGCTCGGGCGCTACCTCGCGCAGATCGACCTGATGGTCACGGCCGGTGGGGAGGCCGTGACCCTGGTGATGAACCGTGCGGCCGAGGCGTTCGCTGAGGAGTACGAGGGCACCGTGAGTGGGCGGCGGCGCTGATCGACGGGCGCCTGAACACCGTTCGGCAGGCTGAGTACCGGAAATCGGGTGCTCAGCCTGCCAATCGGTCCTCAGCCGGGGGTGCGCTCGACCAGGAGGGCGCACGGCCAGGATCGAACTCAGCCGGGCGCACGGCCAGGATCGAGCTCAGCCGGGCACACGGCCGGTAGCGGCGCCCTGGCAGCGGACTAGAGCCGGCCGGCGGCCTTCAGCGCCAGATAGGTGTCCGCCAGCGCGGGTGGGAGGTGGTCGGGCAGCCGCTCCACCACCTCGGCGCCGGTGCGCCGCAGCCGCGCGGCCAACGCCGCACGCTCCAGGTCGCTGCGCTCGGCGGCGGCAGCGTCGAACACCTCTGCGGAGGTCTCCCGGGAGCGGCGCAGCTGGTCGGTGCCCGGGTCGGTGGCCGAGGCGACGATCAGCTGGTGGTCCCGGGCGAGGGTGGCCACAGCCGGCAGCAGCCCGGTCTCGGCCACTCCCGCTTCCACCGCCGTGAGCAGCACCACCAGCGCCCGCTGGGAGAGCGTGTCCCGAACTTGTTGGGTGGTCCGGGTCCAGTCAGGTTCCACCAGAGTAGGATGCACCACTGAGAGGGCATCGGCGAGCTTGGCCATCACGGTAGGTCCGTGGTTGCCGCGCACCCGGGCGCGCACCGTGTGGTCCAGGGCGAGCAGGTCCACCCGGTCCCCGGCCTTGGAGGCTAGCGCGGTGAGCAGCAGCGCGGCCTCGATCTGTGCCTCGATCCGGGGCTCGTCCCCGAGCCGGGCGGCGGAGAGCCGGGAGGAGTCCAGCACGATCATCACCCGCCGGTCTCGCTCCGGGCGCCAGGTGCGCACCACCACTTCGGAGCGCCGGGCGGTGGCGCGCCAGTCGATCGCGCGGACATCGTCGCCGATCACGTACTCGCGCAATGAGTCGAACTCGGTGCCCTGCCCGCGCACGTTCACTGCCGTGCGCCCGTCCATCTCCCGCAACCGGGCCAGTCGGGACGGTAGATGCCGGCGAGACTTGAACTCGGAGAGCACTCGCAGGCTGCCGGGCACGTTCCGGGACGCCTGCCGGGCGGCCAGCCGCAGCGGGCCGTAGCAGCGCACCGTCACCAGGTCCGCCTGCAGATCCCCGCGCCGGTGCGGCCGCAGCGGGGTGCGCACCCGGCGCGACTCGCCGGGCGGCACGGTGAGCCGGAACCGGTTCGTCCCGGCGCCGGCGGTCGGCTGCCAGGCGTCGCGCACCAGGACCCGCAGCGTCCGGTTGCTGGTGTTGGTCAGGGTGAGCACCGAGGTGACCGGCTGCTCCCGGCGCACCGACCCGAGCGAGCCACGCCGCACCTGCACTGCCGCAGGCGAGCCGGCCAGCAGCAGGTCCGCCGCCACGGCGAGCACCACGATCAGCGCCCATACCCACACGGTGGCGGCCTGAGGAACCAGCGCCACCGGAAGGATGCCGAGCGCGACCAGCGCGACAGCCGGACCAGTGATGACCATCAGCGCGGAACCGGGACGGACCCCAGGATCCCGTCGAGCACGGTCTCGGCGGTCACGCCTTCCAGCTCGGCCTCGGCGCGCAGCTGTACCCGGTGCCGGAGCGTGGGGTGCGCCAGCGCCTTGACGTCGTCCGGGGTGACGAACCGGCGACCGGACAGCCACGCCCACGCACGGGAGGTGCCGAGCAACGCCGTCGCACCGCGGGGGGAGACCCCCAGCTGCAGCGACGGGGAGGTGCGGGTGGCCCGGCAGATGTCCACGATGTAGCCGAGCACCTCGGGTCCGATCTCCACCTCGGCCACTTCGGCGCGCGCAGCGGCGAGCTGTTCGGCGTCGGCCACGGCCCGCACACCGGCCGCGGCCAGGTCCCGGGGGTTGAAGTCGTGGGCGTGCCGGTGCAGCACCTCGATCTCCTCGCCCCGCTGCGGCAGCGGCAGGATCAGCTTCAGCAGGAACCGGTCCAGCTGGGCTTCCGGAAGCGGGTAGGTGCCTTCGTACTCGACCGGGTTCTGGGTGGCGATCACCATGAACGGGTCCGGCAGCGGGCGCGGCTCGCCGTCCACGCTGACCTGCCGCTCCTCCATCGCTTCCAGCAGCGAGGCCTGGGTCTTCGGCGGGGTGCGGTTGATCTCGTCGGCGAGCATCAGGTTGGTGAACACCGGACCTTCGCGGAAGGAGAACTCGGCGGTGCGTGCGTCGTAGATCAGCGAGCCGGTGACATCACCAGGCATCAGGTCCGGGGTGAACTGGACCCGCTTCATCTCCAGCTCCAGCGCGGCCCCCAGGGTGCGGGTGAGCAACGTCTTGGCCACCCCGGGCACCCCTTCGAGCAGGACGTGGCCACGGCAGAGCAGGGCGATCACCAGACCGGTCACCGCAGCGTCCTGGCCGACCACCGCCTTGGCCACCTCACCGCGCACTGCCGCCAGGGTGGCGCGCACCGGAGAGTCGCTGGCGGGGGCTTCGGCGGGCACACCGGGCTGGGCCGGGTGCGCATCCGGTGCTGGTGCGCCGCCGGGCTGAGCCGGGTAGTCCTGTCCGTAGGAGTAGCCCTGCCCGTAGGTCTGCCCGCCCTGCGGTGCCGGCTGGCCCTGACCGGGATAGAGCGGCGCGCCCGTGCTGCCGTAGGAGTACTGCGGGTAGGGCTGGCCTTGGCCGGCGGCCTGTCCGCTGGCCTGACCGAATGAGCCGGGCGACGGCGGAGGTCCGTCTTGACCGGCGGCCTGTCCGCTGGCCTGACCGAACAAGCCGGGCGACGGCGGAGGTCCCGCGGAGGGGGCGCCGTCGCCCTGGGGAGACAGGCCGGGGGAGCCCCCTTGCGGAGGCTGGCCGGCTGGACTGGGGGAGCCGCCTTGCGGGGGCTGGCCAACTGGACTGGGGGCGCCGCCTTGCGGAGGCCCCCCAGCGGGGGCGGGGGTGCCGCCCTGGGGCGCCGCGTGCGCACCGCCGGACTCCGGAGGTGGTTGCGGTGCGGGGGGAGCGTACGGCGAGCTCGGCTGCTCACCCTGCTCGGGGTGGGAGGCGGCGGGTCCTGAGGGGGTGGTCATCAGCGATGAACCTCGCTTTCCAGTGTGTCCAGGGCCTGGGTCAGGGTGACGAGCGATGCGTCGTCGGTGGGTGGTGGGCCGTACAACAGGGAGTCGATCGCGTCCGCCGGTCGACCGGTGGCGCGCGCGAACGCCTCGACCACGTCCGGACCGGTGGCGGTGCGGGGCAGGCCGAGCCGAGCAGCGATCCGGGAGATGGTCCCGGCGCGCAGGGCCGCAGCTGCATGCTCGTGCGCCCGACCTCTGCGGTACAGCCGGCCTCGTCCGCGGGTGGTCTCCGTGGCACGCACGATCACCGGCAGCGGCTCCACCACCACCCGGCCGAGCCGTCGGCCGCGCCAGTAGGCGAACGCCACCAGGGCGATCAGCACCTGCACGGCGACCACGCCCGGGACGAGTGACGGCGTGCCCTCCTCGGTCATCCCGAAGTCGTCGTTGGGGTCGGGCACGTACCAGGTGAGGTGCTCGTGCTGGCCGAGGATGCGCAGCACCAGCGCCGCGTTCCCGGCCTCGTCCAGCCCGGCATTGGTGAGCGGGTGCGGGTTCGGCAGCACCGACCAGGTCTGGCCGTCCTCCTCGGTCCAGGTCCCGAACGCCACGGCGGCGCCGGTGTCATCCAGCGGGAAGCAGCCCTCGATATCCGCTTGCGTGGTCAGGCTCGGCCCGGAGGTGGACAGGCCCTCGGCGGCCTGGGCGTGCTCGTTGGCACATTCGGCCGGGTAGGTGCTCTGCCCGCCGCCGCCCTCCACCTGGACCCGGTCGGTGAGCTCGGCGAGATCGCCGTAGCCCAGACCGATCAGCACCACATCGGCCGGCACGTCTGCGAGTGCCTGCTGCTGCTCGGGACGCAGCTCGTCGGCGCCGGTGATCAACAAGGTGGCGTCCGGGCGGGCATCGGCCAGGGCGGCATCGGTGCTGCTGACCTCGGTGACCTGCACACCCTGCTCGCCGAGGATCTGGGCCGCCGCCCGGGCGCCGACCTCATCCGGGTTGGTCGACGAGAGGGGAGCCTGGCTGGTGTCCGGGGACAGCCGGCTGAGCAGCACTGCCGCGAGGATCAGCGCCACCAGCGCGATCGCGACGAACATCAGGCTGCGCCGGCCGGAGCGTTGCTTCGTGCTCTCGTCCTCGGGGGCACTGGCGCGCCGCCCGAGCGCGTCGAACGTGGCCGGGGCGGCCCTCATCCGGTCACCGCCGGTTCGTCGTGCTCCATCCCGGCGAGCTGCACCGGTCGGGCGGCGGCGACCGCGTCGTCCACGGCCACCACTCGGTCATAGTCATCGCGTTCGGCCTGCCGGTCGCCGTAGCAGACCGCGTCGAACAGGTGGGAGACCACCAGCAGGTCTGCGGCGCAGTCCGGCAGCCCACGCCCGGCCTCGGTAGCGGCCTCGTAGGCGGTGCGCCCGGCCCGGTCCTCCAGCACCACCCGTTCGTCCAAAGACCGCACGATCGCGCGGAATCGCTCCAGCACGGCCCGGGAGAAGTCCCCGGCGGCGGCCGCGGCCTCGGCCGCCGACCTCAGCTCACCCGAGGTGCGCTCGTCACCGTCGAGCACGACGGCGCTCGCACCCTGCTGCCGTGCACGACGGCGCCGGATCGGTCCACCGATCAGCAGCGCCGCAGCCACGATCAGCGCTACCACGGCCAGCACCACCAGCGGGACCACCACCGGGCCGACGTCCTCGTTCCAGGACATCAGCTTGCGCCACAGCTCGGACAGCCAGAACAGCAGCCGTTCCAGCAGCGTGGGCTCGTCGTTGTAGATGGCCTTGGCGAGCTCGGCCTGGGCCCACTCGCGGGCATCGTCCGCCGACGGCGTCAGAGGAACGTCCCGCGACCAGGGGCCAAGCACGCTCACGACTCCTGGGCGGCTCGGGCGAGTTCGACGTCGAGCGCTTCCAGGCGCATCCGAACGTCGATGTAGAGCAGTGCGGTCACCGCGGCCATGAACGGGGTGGTGATGGACAGCGCGATCACGTTGGCCACCAGGTTCAGGACGTACATCCCGTCGGAGCCGATGAACTGACCGAAGATCGCGACCGGGTAGGCGATGATCGAGCTCAGGATGCCGACCAGGATCGCGGTCAGCAGGTAGATGCCCAGCACCCGCCAGAACGACTGCTTGACCAGCGTGAACGAACGCCGCAGCGCCGTGAACACTCCGGCACGCTCAAGCACCAGGGCCGGTGTAGCCAGCACGGTAAGGGTGGCCACTGCGAGGATCCCGACCAGCATCAGCAGCGAAACGACCAGGACGCCGAGGGCGATCGCGGCGGTGCTCCCGGTGAGCGCCAGGAGCGCGATGATGCCGACGAGCACGGCAACCACGGCGAGCATGAGTACGGTGACCACGAGGCTGAGCAGCAGAAGCCGGGGGATCTGCCGCTTGGTGGCGTGCCAGACCTCCTCCAGGTTCATCTTCCGACCGATCACCGCCTGGCTCACCGCGTGGATGAGTAGACCGTTGAGGATCGTGGTGATCAGGAACGAGACCAGCCCGGAGATCGCGTAGCCGAGCGCGGCGGACTGCAGCGTGGCCAGCAGCGAGCTGGTGTCCAGCGTGGCCATCGTCTCCGGGTCCATCCCGACCAGGGCGTTCAGATCCTCGAAGACGCCCCAGGTGGCGATGCCCTGCACCAGCATCGCCAGGGAGACCAGCACGGCGGAGAGGACGAACATCACGGCCGGGTTGGTCCGGATGGATCGAATGGCGCCGTCATACATCTCGCCGAGAGTGAGCGGACGCAGCGGGATGATGCCGGGCTGCGGTGCCGGTCCCCACGCTGGCGGCATCCCACCGGCCTGCGCGCCGTACTGGCCGTAGTCGCCTCCGGGCTGCTGGCCCGGTGGTTGCTGGCCCGGCTGTTGGCCGTAGCCGCTTCCGGGCTGCTGGCCTGGCTGTTGGCCGTAGCCGCCGTGCTGCGTGTAGCCACTTTGTTGGCCGTAGCCGGGTTGCCCGGCGGCGGCAGGGCTACCGGGTTGTCCGTAACCACTCGGTTGCCCGTAGCCAGTCGGTTGTCCGTAGCCGCCAGGTGCGGGGGCCTCGCCCCATCCCGACGGCTGGCCGGATCCAGGGGGCTGGCTACCAGGGGGCTGTCCACCGGTGGGCGCACCAGGTGGCTGCGGGCCTGGCGGCGGCGAGGGCGGACCGCCCCAGCTGGGCGGCTCGGCTCCGTTCTGCCCTGGTGGATCCGGGTGGCTCATCGTGGTCTGCGTCCCCTTGGTCGTGGTGGTCGCCTCATCTTCGCACGGACGCCGCGCTGGACTCATCCGCGCCCGGCCCGCCTCCACCCGCCGCACCACCCACCCCCGGTGACTTGCCAACGGAGGGAGGTTCCGCCGTCGGAGGTAAGCGCCGACAGCCTCAGACCGCCTTGACGACCTCAGACACTCGTATACCGCCGGGCAGGCCCCCGGATCCGGCGTGCGCCGCCTGCTCTGTGCCCGACCTCACCCCGATTGTGCGGCGAAGGTGACACGATAGGACCATGAATGGACGCGTGCTGGTGGTGGACGACGACGCCGCGCTGTCGGAGATGATCGGCATCGTGCTGCAGTCCGAGGGGTACGAGACGGCGTTTTGCTCCGACGGTGCCAAAGCGGTCGAGGCCTACCGCACCGAGCAGCCGGACCTGATCCTGCTCGACCTGATGCTGCCGGGGATGGACGGGATCGAGATCTGCCGGCGGATCCGGGCCGAGTCCGGTGTGCCGATCGTGATGCTCACCGCCAAGGGCGACACCGCCGATGTGGTCCTGGGCTTGGAAGCCGGCGCCGACGACTACATGGCCAAACCGGCCAAACCCACCGAGCTGGTAGCCCGGGTCAAGGCGCGGCTGCGGAACCGGACCACCCAGGGCACCGAACGGCTGCCGATCGGGGACCTGGTGATCGATGTCCCCGGGCACCGGGTGGTCCGCGGCGAGGAGGCCATCAACCTCACCCCGCTGGAGTTCGACCTGATCGTCGCACTCGCCCGCAAACCCTGGCAGGTGTTCACTCGGGAGGTGCTGCTCGAGCAGGTGTGGGGATACCGGCACCAGGCGGACACCCGGCTGGTGAACGTGCATGTGCAGCGACTGCGCGCGAAGGTGGAGAAGGATCCGGAGAACCCTGAGGTAGTCGTGACCGTCCGCGGCGTCGGATACCGGGCAGGCACGCCCGTCTCGTGAACGCTCCCGCCGGACGGGAACGGTCCTGGTGGCAACGGGCCGTACGTACCTCGATCCAGGCGAGCCGGTGGCTGCGACGGCGCGCCCGGGTAGCGCTCCGGGCGTGGCGGCACTCGTTGCGGCTGCGGGTCTCGGCCACCACGGTGGCCGTGGGCACCCTCGCGCTGGTGCTGCTCGCCGTAGTGCTGGCCGACCAGGTGCGGGACGGCTTGTTCGACCAGCGACGTGAGCAGGTGCTCGCCGATGCCGCGAACGGCGCTGAGCAGGCGCAGCAGCAGTTCGACTCCACCACGGTCTCCAGCGTGCAGGATGTGCAGCAGCTCGGGGACGACATGGTGCGCGCCCTGCAGCAGTCCTCCCTGGACGCCGCCGGGGTGCTGTTGTTGCCCTCGCCGGACCAGTCCGGCTCGGGGCTGATCCAAGCTCCCGCCACCAACAACGCGTTGCGCCCGGTGATCAGCGACGAACTGCGTGCGCAGGTCCGCGACGAACAGTTCCAGCAGTGGCAGTCCGTGGCCGTGCCGGACGGTTCCGGGACAGTTCCGGGGATCGCGGTCGGTTCGCCGGTGACGATGCCCGTGGCCGGGGAGAACGAGCTGTACATCGTCTACTCGCTGGCCTCGGAGCAGGCGCAGCTGAGCCTGCTGCAGCGGGTGCTGGCGGTCGGTGCAGCGAGCCTGGTGGTGCTGCTTCTGGTGATGGCCTGGTACCTGACCCGGCAGGTGCTCGATCCGGTCCAGCAGGCGGCCCGCACGGCCGAGCGCCTGGCCGATGGTCACTTGACCGAGCGGATGGAGGTGCGGGGGCGCGACGAGCTGGCCACGCTGAGCAAGTCCTTCAACGAGATGGCCACCAGCCTGCAGGACCAGATCGAGAAGCTCGCCGAGCTCTCCCGGATGCAGCAGCGCTTCGTCTCCGATGTCTCCCACGAGCTGCGCACCCCGTTGACCACCGTGCGGATGGCGGCCGAGGTGCTCTACGAGGCCAGGAAGAGCTTCGGGCCGTCGCAGGCGCGCTCGGCCGAGCTGTTGCAGAATCAGCTCGACCGGTTCGAGAACCTGTTGGTCGACCTGTTGGAGATCTCCCGGTTCGATGCCGGTGCCGCAGTGCTGGACGTCGAAGCCCTCGATCTGCGCGTGGTGCTGGACCGGGTGGCCGCCCTGACCGAACCGCTCGCCGCCGAACGCGGATCCACGATCCGGATGCAAACGCCGGAGGCGCCTGTGGTGGCCGACGCCGATGCCCGACGGGTCGAACGCGTGCTGCGCAACCTGTTGGTGAACGCCGTCGAGCACGGCGAGGGCAAAGATATCGAGGTTCTCGTCGGCGAGCACGAGACCGCCGTGGCGGTCGCCGTGCGGGACCACGGGATAGGCATGACTCCGGTGCAGGCCGAGCACGTGTTCGACCGGTTCTGGCGTGCCGACCCGGCCCGCGCCCGGACCCTCGGCGGCACCGGGCTCGGTCTGGCAATCGCGCTCGAGGACGCGCGGTTACACGGCGGCACCCTGGATGCCTGGGGGACCCCCGGGGAGGGGGCCACGTTCCGGCTGACGCTTCCGCGCCGGGCGGGGTTGGAGATCGGCGAGTCCCCGCTGCGGCTGCGACCGGAGCGCGCCGAGGCCACCTTGGCCCGCGCCAACGACCCGGCAGGCCCGGCCGCCGTCCCACAATGGGAGCAGGAGGAAGAGTCGTGAACCGATCGCCCCGCCTGCTCGCCGCGCTGACCGCGCTCGCCCTGATGGCCGGCTGTGCCTCGCTGCCGACCGACGGCGCGGTGCAGCCGGGGGTGGAGGCCGGCCAGGAGGAAGGGGTCGGCTACGTGGTGGCAGCTGACCCCCAGCGCGGGGCCGGGCCGGATGAGATCGTGCGCGGATTTCAGTCCGCTGCGGTGGCCGGGAATGGCGACGAGTTCACCACGGCGCGCAAGTTCCTCACCGACTCCACCCGCTCGGACTGGGACCCCGCTGCACAGGTGGTGATCTACGACGGGTCAGTGCCACTGTCCTACGACGACTCGGTCGAGGGCACCGTGGAGGTCGAGGTCACCGTCGTGGCGACAGTGGACAGCGACGGGATCTACACCCAGGCTGCACCGGGTACCTCTTCCACGATGACCTACACGGTGGTCCAGGATGCGTCCGGGGAGTGGCGGATCAGCGGCCTGCCGGACGGTGTGCTGATGTCCGAGGTGAACTTCGGCACCTTGTACCGCAAGACTGCGGTGTACTTCCTCAGTGCGGACGGCAGCACCCTGGTGCCCGATCTGCGCTGGTACCCGCTGCGGAACAGAGCGACCTACGCGGTCCGAGGGCTGTTGGCCGGAGCCGCCGAGTGGCTCTCACCGGCGGTGATCTCGGCGATCCCGGACGGCACCGAGCTGTCCATCGACTCGGTCACCGTCAGCGGCGGGACCGCCAACGTTCCCCTCACCTCGGCCGTGCAGACCGCTAGCGCTGACGACCGCGCCCTCCTGGTGGCGCAGCTCGAGCAGACGCTGACGGCGCTGCCGCAGGTCCAGGGCGTGGAGGTCACCGTGGGCGATGTGCCGCTGGAGGTCAGTGCCGCGACCCCGGACCTCGCGGTGGACCCTGGTGTCGGCCGCACCCTGACCGTGCTGAACGACGAGAACCAGCTCGCTACCTACAACGGTGCCGAGCTCACTCCGGTGCCGGATGCGGTGGATCTGGGCTCGCTGGATCCGGCCGACCCGGCGGTGGGGTACAGCTCCGACCAGCAGACGGTGTTGCTCGCGGGGCGGCTCGCAGCTGCTCACCGCGGCCAGTGCCGAGGCCGAGGCCACGGTGCTGTTGGAGGGACAGAACCTGCTGCCGCCCTCGTACGCTCCGGACGGGTGGATCTGGACCGGGGAGCAGCAGAACTCTGGCGAGCTCCTCATCGCCCGCGCCGAAGGGAACCTGGAGGCGATCGAGACGCCGACGCTCGCCGGGATGAACATCCGCGCCCTCCGGGTGAGCAGGGACGGCGCACGGCTGGCGATGATCGTCGACTCGGACGGGTCGGTGCAGGTGATGGTGCACGCGATCACCATCGACGCCGACGGAACTCCCACCGGGATCGGACCCGGCGTGCGGGGTGGGCCGCGAGCTCAGCGACGCCAGCGACGTGGTCTGGGTGGACGAGACCCAGCTAGGCGTGCTCGGCGTGAGCCAGGCGACCCAGACGGTGCACGTGGTGGAGGTCGGTGGGCGCACGACCCCGTTGCCCAGCGTGGCCGACACGGTGCGCATCGCCTCCGGCCGGGGCGTGCGGGACCTGTATCTGGCCACCGAGGACGGCGGGCTCTATGGGCGCTCAGGGAACGGCTGGGCGCCGGTGATCAGCGGAGTGCGGTTTCCGACGTTCCCGGGGTAGTGCTGCCTGGCGCGGAGGTCGTTCCGGTGCACTGAGGGCGAAGAATTGCACCTCCCTGCCACAGATGTACCTCCGCAGTGGGTGTGGGTGCCGGGTACTTCCGCAGTGGGTGTGGGTCTGGGTGTGGGTGCTGACGTTGCTGCGTTATCCACAACACCCCCGCCTCCGCTCTCGGGCCGCCCGGTGAAGCTGGTGGTCTGTCACCTATGCACTCACTTCTTGACGATCTTCCCGTGCGGCCGGACGGACTGATCTTGGTCGCAGATGCCTCGGCGGTGGGCAGCAGGTACCGCGTGCACCGGCTGCACCAGGCGGGCACGCTCACGCGCGTCTGGCCCGGTGTCTACGCGGTGACCGAGACGGAGGAACAACGCGGTCCCCGGGCGGATGCTGCGCGATACCTGCGACGCGTCCGGGCGGCCGCGCACCAGATGCCTGGCCGGGTCTTCACCTCCTACTCCGCGGCGGCCCTGCTCGGACTGCCGATCGTGGGCCGGTGGCCGCGCGCGGTCTACGTGCTCGCTGGCGGTCCGAACGGTTCTCGACGCGGCGACGTGCGCTACATCGGTCACCGCCTGGATGCCCCGGAGGTCCGCGTCGACGGGATCCGGCTGACCGCGCCCGCATACACGGTGATTCAGGTAGCCCGCAATGCCACCCTGGCTGCGGGCTTGGTCGCCGCCGACGCTGCTCTGCGCCACCCGCCCTATGCCGAAAGAGCGCCGCTGCTCACTCCGGAGGTCTTGTCCGGCGAGCACGAGCGGCTACGCCCGTACCGTGGGCACGCTCGCGCGGCGGCTGTGCTGTGCCGCGCCACGCCGTTCGCCGACGGTGCGCTGGAGTCGATCAGCCGACTGGTGATCGAGGAGCTCGGATTCGCCGCTCCGGAGCTGCAGCACCGCTTCTGGCTGCCCGACCTCGGCGAGTACGCCTGGGTGGACTTCTGCTGGCCGGAGCTCGGCATCGCGATGGAAGCCGATGGGCACGGCAAGTACCTGGACGCAGGCTCCGGTACGCGCGCAGCACAGCGGGTGGTCCGAGAGAAGCGTCGGGAGGATGAGATCCGTGCTCAGGTGGAGAAGTTCGGACGCTGGGATTGGGACGACGCGTGGCGGGTGCATCCGCTGGAGCGGAAGCTCGAGCGCGCCGGAGTGCCCCGCACCCGTCCGCGCCGACGTCTCTTCGTGCCGTGAGCGTCGCAGCGCACGGCTGGCCGATCCGGTGGAGACACTCATGTGGCACCGAGGTGCTCCTTTCACACCTCGATCTGCAGAGAGTGCCTCCGCGCACAGGGGAGAGTCTGGGCGCAGGGGAGAGGAGCGCCAGGTGAGATTGCAGACCGTGGTGCGCTCCGCCGTCGCGCTCTCCGAAGACGTGGTGGGCCTGATGCTGCCGGTGGCCTGCGCGGGTTGCGGCCGCGGGGAACGTTCGCTGTGCGCTGCGTGCGCTGCACTGTTCGGGGCGCCGTACCGCTGCGAAGAGGACACGGTGGTGCTCGGTGCGCAGGACTATGCGCCCGCGCTGGGGTTGCCCACCTGGACCACCGCTGCATACGCCGGACCGGCGCGCCATGTGGTGCTGGCCTGGAAGTCCGGTGCCCGCCCCGACCTCTCCCGGGTCCTTGCCGAGGTCGGCGAGCGGGCCGGGCGCCGGCTCGCCTCGGAGCTGGTGCTGCCCGCTGGCTCCGCTACCTTCGCAGGCTCCGGCACGGCCTCCGGCGCCAAGGGGGCGGACCTGCTGGTGGTCCCGGCGCCGTCGGGGTGGCGCCGCCGGACGGCTCGTCTGCTGGTCGCTGCCGACCTGGCCGCAGCGCTGGCCGGTGGCCTTGCCGCCGGGACCGGGGCACGGGTCTGGGCTGTCGACGTGCTGCGCCGGCGCGGCGGCAGCGGCCACCGGCTCGGTGCCGCTGCCCGGACCCGCCGGGGCCGTGGCTCGGCGCGGGTGGTCACCGCTGTGCCCACGGGCGTGCCCGTGTTGATTGTCGACGACGTCGTCACCACCGGGTCCACCATCCACGCCTCCCGTACGGCGCTGGCCGGAGCGGGCGCGGAGGTGATCGGGGCATTTGCGCTCGCTGCCACGCCTCGACCCGGACGCCCCGTGGTGGTGCCAGGAGGCCCGGCGACCTAGTGCCGGTGGTGCCCGGAGGCCCGGCCACGTCGTGCAACGGCGGAGATGGTCAGGCCACCTTCTTCGAATCCAAGCCGGTCCGCGGGACCGGTGCGCGCGTTGGGGTGTCGCTACCCGCGAACGTGGACTAGCGTCGTGTCATGGAGCCACCAGTGAGTGCTACCTCAGCTGAGATGAACACTCACGTGGTGCGCAGGGGAGGTGATGCCGACTAGCGTTCCGCGGCTGTTCGGGGGACCGACGGCCGCGTCGTCTCAACGGTCCGGGCTGAACCCGGACCCCTTGTGAAGATCCGTGGAGGTTCGTCATGGAGATTGTCCTGGTCAGCCGTCACACCGAGTCGCCGGAGCGCTTCCGGCGGCATGTCGAGGAGAAGCTGGCGAAGGTGCCACAGTTGTCTCCGTACGCGCAGCGCGTCGACGTCGAGGTGACACACGAGAACAACCCGAGGCTCGCAGACCGCTCTGAGCGGGTCGAGCTCACGGTTCGGGCCAAGGGCCCGGTGGTGCGTGCCGAAGCTAGTGCGTCGGATCGATATGCCGCGCTGGACCTGGCGACCGCCAAGTTGCTCGAACGGTTGCGCAGGGCCCGGGACCGCCGCAAGACGCACCACCGCCGTCGGTCCGTCCAGCCACCGACGCCGGAGGAACTCGGCATCGTCGGCGAGCAGCCCGCTGCTGAGGAGGAGGTGCCCGAGACGCCGCAGCCACCCACCGAACCAGGAGTTGCCGTGGAGGCGCAGCTCGGCGATTCCCCCGTGGTGATTCGGCAGAAGGTCCACGAGACCGAACCGATGACCGTGGACCAGGCGCTCGCGGAGATGGAGTTGGTAGGGCACCCGTTCTACCTGTTCATCGACGCCGAGACACAGCACCCGTGTGTGGTCTACAACCGGCGTGGTTGGACCTACGGGGTGATCCGGCTGAATTACACCGCGACCAGCAACGGGAGCGAGGCCGCCGAGGAGACGATTCACTCGGCCAGCGCCTGAGCGCAGCCAGCGCATGACCGCGGCGGGCGCATGACCGCGGCCAGCGCCTGAGCGAACCGCGCTGCCCGCACCGCATCGGAATCCACGAGCCGGCTGCGAATCCGGCTGTCGGTGGCTGCCATCGGGGACAGTGGATTCTGATGCGGTCGTGGCGCCCAGGGTCTCTCCGGACCCGGTTGTGCAGTCAGGGCGAGCACTCGCATACCATGGACTCTTGGGGCGCCGGTCACGGCGCCTGAAGTGATCCAACCATCTGGGAGTCCGTGTGCCTTCGATCCTCGACAAGATCCTGCGCTTGGGCGAGGGGAAGATCCTCAAACGGCTCCAGGGCATCGCGGAGCAGGTGAACGCCCTGGAGGATTCCGTCTCGGACCTCACCGACGACGAGCTGCGCGAGGAGACCGACCGGTTTAGAGAACGCGTCGCTGACGGTGAGTCGTTGGACGCCCTGATGCCTGAGGCGTTCGCAGTCGTGCGCGAGGCCGCACAGCGCACCCTCGGCCAGCGGCACTTCGACGTGCAGATCCAGGGCGGAGCCGCGCTGCATCTGGGCAACATCGCCGAGATGAAGACCGGTGAGGGCAAGACACTGGTCGCCACCCTGCCGGCCTACCTGAACGCCCTCTCCGGCAAGGGCGTGCACGTGGTCACGGTGAACGACTACCTCGCCCAGTACCAGAGCGAACTGATGGGGCGAGTGTTCCGCTTCCTCGGCATGACCACGGGCGTCATCCTCTCCGGGCAGAAGCCGGACCAGCGGCGGGAGATGTACGCCGCGGACATCACCTACGGCACCAACAACGAGTTCGGCTTCGACTTCCTGCGCGACAACATGGCCTGGGCCACCAGCGAGCTGGTCCAGCGCGGGCACAACATGGCCATCGTGGACGAGGTGGACTCGATCCTCATCGACGAGGCCCGTACCCCGCTGATCATCTCGGGACCGGCCTCCGGCGATGTGAACAAGTGGTACGTGGAGTTCGCCCGGTTGGTCCGGCGGCTGCACAACGAGACCGACTACGAGTTCGACGAGAAGAAGAAGACCGTCGGGATCCTCGAGCCCGGGATCGAGAAGGTCGAGGACTACCTCGGTATCGAGAACCTGTACGAGTCGCTGAACACGCCGCTGATCGGCTTCCTGAACAACGCGGTCAAGGCCAAGGAACTGTTCGCCCGGGACAAGGACTACGTGGTGCTCGAGGGCGAGCTGCTGATCGTGGACCAGCACACCGGCCGGATCCTGCCGGGCCGGCGTTACAACGAGGGGATGCACCAGGCGCTGGAGGCCAAGGAGGGGGTGCGGATCAAGGCCGAGAACCAGACTCTGGCCACGATCACGCTGCAGAACTACTTCCGCCGCTACGACAAGTTGTCCGGGATGACCGGTACCGCGATGACCGAGGCGGCGGAGTTCCAGAGCACCTACGAGGTGGGTGTGGTGCCGATTCCGCCGAACCGGCCGCTGGCGCGCAAGGACCAGATCGACATCGTCTACAAGAACGAGGACGGCAAGTTCGAGTCCGTGGTCGAGGACATCGTCGAGCGGCACGCCAAGGGTCAGCCGGTCCTGGTGGGCACCACCAGCGTGGAGAAGTCCGAGAAGCTCTCCAAGATGCTGAAGAAGAAGCGGGTGCCGCACGAGGTGCTGAACGCCAAGCAGCACGACCGGGAAGCCTCGATCGTGGCGATGGCCGGCCGCAAGGGCGCAGTCACCGTGGCCACCAACATGGCCGGCCGTGGTACCGACATCATGCTCGGTGGTAACGCCGAGCACCTGGCGATCGCCGCCCTGGAGAAGAAGGGCTTGGACCCGAACGAATCGCCGGAGGAGTACGAGGAGGCCTGGCCGGAGGCACTGGCCGAGGCCCAGGAGTCGGTGTCAGCCGAACACGACGAGGTCACCGAGCTCGGTGGACTGTACGTGCTGGGCACGGAGCGGCACGAGTCCCGCCGGATCGACAACCAGCTCCGCGGGCGGTCCGGCCGTCAGGGCGACCCGGGGGAGTCGCGGTTCTACCTGTCCCTCGAGGACGACCTGATGCGTCTGTTCAACACCGGGCTTGCCGAGCGGTTCATGAGCGGTTCCTTCCCGGACGACCAGCCGCTGGAGTTCAAGATGATCTCCCGCGGGATCGAGAGCGCCCAGGGCCAGGTCGAGCGGCGGAACCTGGAGATTCGTAAGAACGTGCTCAAGTACGACGATGTGCTCTCCCGCCAGCGTGAGGTGGTCTATGAGACCCGGCACGAGCTGCTCGAGGGTGAAGACCTGCAGGACCAGGTGTCCACCTTCATCGTCGATGTGGTGAACGGCATGGTCGAGGAGGCCACGACTGACCCGCATCCAGAGGAGTGGGACCTGGAGCAGCTCTGGACCGATCTGCGGACCGTCTTCCCGGTTTCGATCAGCGAGGAGGACGTGCTCGAGGAGGTGGGGCACCGCACCCGCCTCACCGCTGAGCAGCTCAACGATGAGCTCGTGGCCGATGCGAAGGTGGCCTACGAGAAGCGCGAGGACGAGCTCGGTTCGGACACGATGCGTCAGCTCGAGCGCCGGGTGGTGCTCTCCGTGCTGGACCGCAAGTGGCGGGAGCACCTCTACGAGATGGACTACCTCAAGGAGGGCATCGGCCTGCGGGCGATGGCCCAGCGCGATCCGCTGGTGGAGTACCAGCGCGAGGGCTACCACCTCTTCCAGGCAATGAACGAGTCGATCAAGGACGAGGTGGTCGGCTACCTGTTCAACCTCGAGGTGAAGAAGCCGGGCGAGCAGGACGAGGAGTCCGGGGCGACGATCGAGGCCGGGCAAGGCGCCGACGGGGCGCTGACCGCGGCCTCAGCGGCGAGTACCGCGGCCAAGGCGGCTGTCTCGGGCACCCGGACCGCCGGTGGCGGGCAGGGCGCCGAGAAGGAGGGTGCCCCGCAAGGCGGCAACAAGGACTCCGCTGCCCGTGACGGTGGCCGTCGCGCCGGGAAGAAGTCGATCCCGCAGCCGGCCCAGAAGGCGGAGGATCCGCTCGGCCTAGGTGAGCCGGACCGGGCCACCACCCTGCGCTACTCCGCGCCGAGCGTGGACGGCGATTCCGGCAACACGGTGCGCAGCAGCGCGCCGGCGGGTGGCTCGAGCCAGCAGGCGACCGATACCGCGGCGCCTGCGGGCGGCGGCGCGAACCGGGAGGCCCGCCGCCGCGCGGCGAAGGCGGCCAAGAAGCAGCGCTGACGGCCCAGAAGCGGCGCTGACGGCCCACGGCCCAGGCAGCTGGTCAGGCCACGCTGCTCTCCTCACCGCAGACGCGCAGGCCGACCGCTGATGGGCAACGGAGTGCCCGAGCACCCCACCCTTGCGGTCAGGCGATCTGCATGGCGGTGGCGCGCCAGTGCCCGCGGTGCTCCTCGATCCGCACCGCGGCCGCGCGCACCCTGCTTCCGTCGACCAGGACCACAGCGGCTTCCCACACCCCCGGCGCCACCCGGCACGGCCGCACTCGCCGGATCCGGACGACGCGCCGGCGCAGTGGATGGCGGCGGACCCGCGCGGCCAGGGCAGCGCGCCGGTGCAGCGCGGTGAACACCTCCGGGTCCAGCCAGCGGTGTAGCTGAGCGGCCGGGCGAATGCCGCGGAGCGCTTCGACGCAAGCCCGGGCCACGGTGCCGGCCCAGGTCTGCGGGTCGGGTAGCTCTCGTCGGCGCCCGTTCGACCACACCAGCTGGGGTCGCGACGTCAGGTCCTGGTCGTCTCGGTGGCAGGAACCGGCGGTGACGGAGAATGCGACCGGATCCCAGTCCGGCCCGAGGTCGGGCGGAGCGGGGGCCAGCGGTACGGGTACGGCGGGGGCGGTCAGAACGGACATCGGAGCTCCTTTGCTGCGGGGTTGGTGCGGGACGGTGTGTGCACCGGACGGTGCAGACCGGGTCAGTCAGGTGCGTGCAGGACGGTGCCGGGCAGGATGAGGTCGGGGTCGGCGCCGATCGCCGCGCGGTTGGTCTCGTACCAGCTGGGCCATGCTGCGGCGATCCGGTCGGCGGAGGCGTCGGGGTCCAGGTGGGCCGCGGCGATCGCCCAGAGGCTGTCGCCGTCCTGGACCACGTAGTCGTCACCGGTGGCTTCCGAGGGCCGGGCACCGGCGTTCCGGGAGGACGATGCGGGCGAGTCCTCGGCGGGTGGCGCTTCAGCGGAAGCGGTGGAGGAGTTGGGCGCTTCAGCGGAAGCGGTGGAGGTGGGTTCCCTGGCGGCATCAGACTCACTCTGGTTCGGCCCGTCCGCCGCCGCGGCCCAGGTGAGGTCTTCGGCGACGGCGGGTTCCGGCGCCGGTTCCGGTGGCTCGGCCTGGGCGGGCGCCAGGACCAGGCTCGCGGTGAGCACGGCCCCCGTTCCGGCCCCGACCAGGCGTGCCACTCCGGGCGCGCCGCGCCGCCGCAGCAGCAGCTCACCGGCCCGCCAGACTCCGCCGACGGCCCGCGCCATGGTGCAGCAGGTAGCGACCGACCCGCTGAGTGCGTACCAGCCGGCGATGAGCGCTCCCGTGCCGGTGACTACCGCGGCGAGGAACGCCTCGAGGGTGGTAGCCGAGCCCAGGCCGGTGGCTGGACCACTCAGGGTGTGCACAGCCTCGATGGTGAAGCCGCCGAGAAGCGCGGCCAGGATCGCAGTCCCGGCGGTGGTCAGCAGCCCGAGACCTGCCCCGCGCACCGCAACCCACCGAGTCCTACCGTGTGCCACTGTGATCATCTTCATTTCAGTTCGTGTCGGTTCATCATATTGAGTAGCACTATGTGTACTCTTCGCTGGTGCTGCTGTCTACCGTTTCGGTGACGGTTGTGGACGGACCGCCTCGTCAGGCCGGGCGAGCGCCCTAGGGTGAAGTCATGCGCTGGGATGACGTCTTCGCCGAGCTGGCGGCCGAGTTCGTCGCCGCCGAGCGGGAAGAGAGCCAGGCGCAGCTCAGTGCCCTGGTGGCGGCCGAGGTCGCCGGGACCACGTTCGCCGACCGCTGCCGCGCCCGACGTGGGCAGCCGCTGACCGTCCGGTTGCAGGACGGCAGCACTCGATCCGGCTCAGTGCGCGATGCCACTCGCGCCTGGGTACTGCTCGCGGAAGGTGACCGACGCTCCCTCGTGCCACTGACCGCCGTCGTGCTCGCGTGGCCGCTGCACGGCAGCGCACCCGAACCGGGGCCGGTCGAGGCCCGCATCGGACTGGGACATGCGCTGCGCGCACTGGCCGAACAGCGGCTTCCGGCGCTGGTCTGCACCGCTACCGGTGACCACCGTGGCCAGATCCTGCGGGTGGGGGCCGATCACCTCGACCTCGCCGGCGATGCCGGGGTGCTCACCGTCCCATGGCGAGCGCTGCTGAGCGTCGACTCGTTCTGACCGGTCCCCGATCAGTCCATCGAGTCGAGAGAGCTGCCGTCGACCTGCAACCGTGCAGCGGACTTGGCGTACTGGCGCTGGATGTAGTCCTCCAGCTCGCTGTTCTCCACCCTCCAGGTGCCCTTGCCCCCCACCTGGATCGCACGAAGCTCGCCGCTGCGCACCAGTGCGCGAGCCTGCGACATACTGATCGAGAGGATCTCGGTCACATCGGCGAGAGACAGGAAGCGTTGCTCCATGGCTCTAGTGTCCCACCACTCCTGGCCGAATGGGTAGCGACTCAGCGCCTGTGGAAAACCCCCCAATCCGGCACATGACGGCCCAGGGTTTGGCAGCATGAACCCACGCGCAGCGAGCCGAGGGTGGAGGGGCGCATGACTGAGCCGGTGATGTCACGGATACGTCGTCCGAGCTGGCGGGACCCGCGGCTTGGCGTAGGGGTGCTGCTGGTGGCCGGTTCCGTGGCACTGGGGTCGTGGACGATCGCCCGAGCGGACCACACGGTCACCGTGCTCACCGCGGCGAGCGTGCTCGCGCCGGGTGAGGAGCTCACCGAGGAGGATGTGATCGCCACCCAGGTCAGCGTGCCGGAGGTGGCGGACATGTACCTGACCCCGGAGGTCGGGCTGGACCAGGACTTCGTGGTGCTGCGCACTGTGGGGGAGGGGGAGATGGTGCCGCTGACCGCGCTCGGCTCGGCCGATGCCGTGCAGGTGCGCACGGTGACCGTGGCCCTGGATGCCGCGCTCGCCGACACGATCGGCCCGGGTTCGCGGGTGGACCTCTGGGTGGCCGAGCCCGCGGAAGGGGCCGGCACCCAGTCCTTGCTGCCCCCGGAGCCGCTCGTGCAGGGCGTGGAGGTGGCGCAGGTCCACGAAGACACCTCGATCTTCGCCGGGGCGGACCAGATGATCGCCCAGGTGCTCGTACCCACTGACGACCTGGCCGCAGTGTTGGCCGCACAGACCGGCGGCGGGCAGATCACCATCGTTCCGGTGCCCGGCTGATGTCAGCACGAACTCCGGTGGGCGTGCTGCTCGCGCTGGAAGGGAGCGCGGAGGAGGACCTGGTCCGCCGGCTCGCCACCGAGCCGGGCCTGACCGTGGTGCGCCGGTGTGCCGATCTGGCCGAGGTGACTGCTGCTGTGATCGCCGGACTCGCCCGGGTGGCTGTGCTGGACGCCGAGCTCGGGGTGGACCGCACCCTCGTCGACCGGCTGCGCGGGCACGGAGCCCGCACGATCGTGTGCTGTGACGCCGCCGACGTTCCCCGTTATGACGCACTGGGAACGCTGGCGCTGGCGCGAGAGGTGGATCCGGTCCCGGCGATCCGCTCTCTGGCCGAGGAGCGCGACGACGTCGAACGGGTCAGCGCCGTGCTAGATCCGGAGCGAGCCGGCGCGCTCCAGCCGGGGGAGCCTCCGGGCACGGAGCCTGCCGGCACGGAGGTGCCGGGCGCCGAGGCTTCGGCGGCCGAGCATGGTGCAGCGGCGGCCGGGATGGCAGTGCCTGGCACGGGTGGGTCTGAGGCCGGTGGCGGCGGTTCGGCGCCGAGCCCGGCTGCGCCCGAACTGCCCGCCACCCGCAGCGCGCGGCGGCGACGGCTGCGCGCCGGCGAGCCCGAGGTGCCACCACGGCGCGCAACGCCGCGCCTGGTGGTGGTCACCGGAGCCATCGGGGCTCCGGGGCGGAGCACGATCGCGATCAACCTTGCCCAGGAACTGGCCCGGCACGGAGAAGAGACCGTGCTGATCGACGCCGATCTGTGGGGTGGGGCGATCGCGCAGACCTTGGGCCTGCTCGCCGAGACAGCCGGGCTCTCCGCTGCAGTGCGAGCCGCCGACCATGGCACGCTCGATGCGGGTACGTTCGCCCGGCTCGCCCCTCGAGCTGCCGACGGGCTGCGTGTGTTGCCTGGCCTGGCGCGCGCCACGCGGTGGCGGGAGGTCAGTGCGGTCAGCATGGAGGCGCTGCTGGACACGGCCCAGCGTGCCGGGACCTGGGTGGTGGTGGAGGCCCCGGTGCTCGTCCCGGATGATGACGGTGGTTATCTGCTCGGCCCCGGGCGCAACGACGTTGCCCGCAGCCTGCTCGGCGCGGCGGACGAGATCATCGTGGTGGGGGCCGGCGAGCCGATCGGTATCGAGCGGCTGGTGCAGACCCTGCTGGACCTGGACGACCTGACCACCACCGGCACCCGCCGCGTAGTGGTGAACCGGCTGCGTGGCAGTGCGGCCGGTCCGCGAGCGGCCGACTCAGTCGCCGAGGCGCTCGCCCGGTTCGCCGATGTGCTCGATCCGATCCTCGTTCCGGACGACCGTGCGTTGTGCGACCGGGCTCTGCTGGCCGGCACCACCTGGCGTGAGGCGGGCGGGCGCTCGCCGGCTCGGACGGTGCTCACCGACCTGGCCAGCACGCTGCGCACTGCTGCCGGGCGACCGGCGCCGGCCCGCGAACGGGGGCTGCGTCGCGTGCTGCCGCCGACTTTGCCCCGGGCTACGGCAGACTAGGGCCCATGCGCGTCTTCCTTCCGATCACGCTGACCGAGCTCGCCGACCCTGCCGGACCGAGCGGTCGCCAGGCCCGTGCGGTGACCCCAGCGCTGCACACGGCGCTCGGCGGGGGCGCGGACGAGGAGACCGCGGAGTTCGCTGCTCTGGTGCTCGCGGCCGAGGACTCGCTGGCGCTGCTGACCGAGGCGGACCCGGCTCGCCGGGTGGTGGCGGCGGCGGACGTCCCGGAGGCGCAGGTGCAGGCTGGCGATGAGGTCGCCCGGGTCAGCGTTCCGGCCGTGGTCTGGTCGCAGGTGGTCAGCTTTCATGCGGACGAGAACGACGACGGCGTCCGCGCCCTGGTCACGGCCGCTCGCCGGGGCGAGCCGGACGCTCAGGCACAGGTCGCCGAGCTGGATCTGCTTTGGTACGACGTCACCGAACGTGCGGCGCTGGCCGCCGAAGGCTGACCAGCGCCGCAGGTTCAGTCGGTGCAGTGCCTCAGCGATTCCCTCCGCGGCGCCTCAGGCTGCCGCCCGCTCCACCGGCCGCCGCCGGCGTAGGTGCTGCTGCCTGATCGCCGGCGGGTCGTAGGCCATGTCCAGACGCCCGACGTCGGTGCCCGGGGGGACGATCTCGTCGATGGCGTCCAGGGTCTGCTCGTCGAGCGCGGTGTCAGCGCCGGCGAGGATGTCCTCGAGCTGGTCCATCGTGCGCGGACCGATGATCGCTGACGTCACCCCCGGATGGCTGATCGCGAAGGCGAGCGCCAGATGGGTCAGGGACACCCCGGAGCTCTGAGCGAGCGGCAGCAGCGCTTCGACAGCGTCGAGACGGCGTTCGTCGGTCAGATGGCTGAAGCCGAACCGGGAGCGGTGGGTCTGTGCCTGCTCACCCTTGCGGTAGCGCCCGGTGAGCAGTCCGCCGGCCAGCGGGCTCCACACCAGGGTGCCGAGCCCGTACTGCTGTGCCACCGGCAGCACCTCACGTTCGATACCGCGGCTGAGGATCGAGTAGGCGGGCTGCTCGGTGCGGAACCGGGCAAGGCCGCGCCGCTGCGAGACCCACTGCGCCTCGACCATCTCCGAGGCCGGCAGCGAGGAGGTGCCGATCGTGCGGACCTTGCCCGAGCGGATCAGGTCGGTCAGTGCCGCGAGGGTCTCCTCCAGGTCGGTGTCCGGATCGGGCTGGTGGATCTGGAGCAGGTCGATGTAGTCGGTCTGCAGCCGATGCAGGGAGTCCTCCACTGCGCGGATCAGCCATCGCCGGGACGCGCCGAGCTGATTCGGGTCGTGCGGATCGACCGAGCCGAGGCGCTCACCCTGCCCGAACCGGACCTTGGTGGCGAGCACGACCGAGTCGCGACGGCCGCGCAGCGCCTTGCCGACGATGCGTTCGGACTCACCGGCTGAATACACATCGGCGGTGTCGACGAAGTTGATTCCGGCGTCGAAGGCGCGGTGGATGATCTTCACCGAGTCCTCGTGGTCGGGATTACCGGCGGCGCCGAACATCATGGCGCCCAGTGCGTAGGGGCTGACCTTGATCCCGGTCCGCCCGAGGGTGCGGTAGTGCATGAGGAAGCCTTTCTCGCCGTGCGTGCGGGTGCTGCTCCAGTGAACTATCCTGGAGAAGCGGAACGCTCGTCCGCTTATGTCGAAACTATACGGAACAGTGTTCCGGTTATGCAAGGGGTGGTTATGGCAGCGCGCAAGGGCGCATCGGCCGGGTCGGTGGAAACGCAGCCGGCGGCCGCATCGGCTCCGCGTCGCCGGGCCGATGCCCAGCGCAACCTGGATGCGCTGCTGGGGGCGGCCAAGGCGATCTTCGCCACCGACGGTGTGGATGCTCCGGTGCGCAGGATCGCCGCGGAGGCTGGCGTCGGGGTGGGTACGGTCTACCGGCACTTCCCGCAACGCTCGGATCTGGTGGCCGCAGTCTTCCGCCGGGAGGTGGATGCCTGCGCTGCGCAGGCTCCGGTGCTCGCCGCGGCCTTCCCGCCGGGGGAGGCGCTGCTGCGATGGCTGCTGCGCTACACCGAGTTCGTGGCCACCAAGCGTGGACTGGCTGCGGCGCTACATTCTGGCGACGCGGCCTTCCAGGCGCTCCCGGCCTACTTCACCGAGCACCTCGGCCCGGCGCTGGACGGTCTCCTCTCGGCAGCACGGGAGGCCGGCGACATCCACAAGGACGTTGTCGCTGGTGAACTGCTGCACGTGATCGCGAACGTGTCCGCCCCCGCGCCAGGCAACGAGGACTCGCGGGAGAGTGCCGAAGCGATGGTGCGGCTCTTCTTCGATGGTCTGCGCTACCGCCCGGACGCGACCTGAGGGCAGCACGGCACCAACTGCAGCACGGCACCAACTGCAGCACGGCACCAACTGGAGCACGAGACCAACTGCAGCACGAGACGGACGGCCCCGAGCGTCGTCGATGATCATCGGAAAGCCCTGCTCGGATCCGCCACGGCGGCGCAGGCGAGTCTGGTGAGGTTCACCTGCTGCTCGCACCGCAGATCGGAGCTGGGGTTGACGTACCGCGTGGCTGCCCATACGCTCCGGAAAGCGCTATCACCATAGCGCGTCGGTCACAAAGGAGGGCCAGATGGCGGGGAGCATCAGTCGGCGGCGTGCCCTGACGATCTTCGGGGCGACAGCTGGAGTAGCGGGACTGGGGGGCCTACCGCAGGCCGTTCCGGCGGCACGGGCGGAACCACTACCGGCTGAGCCACTGGTTCTCGTGCCCGGGGTGACCGAGGTCAACACGGTTCCAGACACGTGGACGCTCGACCTTCGCGATCTCACCCCGGAGCAAGCACGCGCCGCGGCCGAAGGCTTGAGCAGCAGGGTGTACGGCAGCCATCGCGGTGGGGCGGAGCTGTTCCACCCGCTCACGCTGACCGCGCACTACGACGAGGACGCGGTGCTCGGCATCTTCATCGACGCCGTCTCTCGCGATGGGGCCGTGCTGGACATTCATCTCGACGGCGCGTTCTTCCATCGTCTGACCTGGCCGTCCGCGAACCAGACGCACCGGCCGCAGACGGTCTACTGGCTTGCCGTCCCGGCCGGGGAGCACACGGTGAGCGTGCAGATCGCCGACCAGGCCGGCGTCGTGGTGGTCTCCGACTACACCGTCGCAGCCTCCGCCGAGGCCTTTCCCGGCGAACGTCCTCGCGAAGAGCTTCGCCAGCAGCCCCCGCCGGCCGGTGAACCGAACACCAAGATCCCGGGTTACCTCGGCATCTGGTTCGCCCTCGACCAGGTCTCCGAGTGGGGCGACAAGTACTCCGGCGGCCTGGGCACCTACACGATGAAGCACTCGCCGATCGCCGTGCACGCCGCGGAGGTCGGCAAGACCTTCTTCGTCTACGGGGGCACCACAGCGGCAGATGAGCGGCACCTGCTGATCATGGCCTCGGCCTATGACCATCACCACCATCAGGTGCCGCAGCCGACCGTCGTGCACAACAAGATCGGCGTCAACGATCCGCATGACAACGCCAGTATCGCTCTGGACGGCGAGGGCTACGTGTGGGTGTTCATCAGTGGTCGAGCCACCGCCCGCCCGGGATACAAGTACCGCAGCACCGAACCGTACAGCGTCGCAGAGTTCGAACAGGTCACCGTCGAGGAGATGACCTATCCGCAACCGCGGTGGATCGACGGTCGGGGATTCGTCAACCTGTTCACCAAGTACAGCAACGGTCGAGAGCTGTACTGGGAGACCAGCACGGACGGCCTCACCTGGAGCGAGGACCGCCAGCTGGCCGGATTCGGCGGTCACTACCAGGTCAGTGAACACCACGGCGACAGGATCGTCACCGCCTTCGACTACCACCGAGGCGGCAATGTCGACATCCGTACCAACCTGTACGTCGTGACCAGTGATGACTTCGGGCAGACCTGGACGACGATGGACGGCCAGCTGCTCGACCTTCCGCTGACCGGGCGGGACAATCCCGCGCTGGTCGTCGACTACGAGGCGTCCGACCGGCTGGTGTACGTCAAGGACCTGGGTTTCGACGGCGACGGTCACCCCGCCGTGCTGTACGTCACCAGCGGCCATCACCAGCCCGGCCCCGATGGTGATCCACGCACCTGGGAGCTGACGCGGTGGACCGGCACGGCGTGGGAGACCTCCGAGATCACCACCTCTGATCACAACTACGACTCCGGGAGCTTGTACTTCGACGGCGAGGAGTGGCTGGTCTACGCGCCGACCGGGACCGGACCGCAGCCCTATCAGACCGGCGGTGAGATGGCCCTCTGGCGCAGCACAGGTCTGGGACAGTCCTGGACGCAGACCGTGCAGGTCACGCTCGACAGCGAGTACAACCACAGCTATGCACGCCGCCCGCTCGAGCAGGCTGACCCGTTCTTCGCGCTCTGGGCCGATGGTGACCCATCCGAGTTCACCGAATCCCGGATCTACTTCGGTGATTCCGGTGGCCGGTACTGGGCGCTGCCCACGAGGATGGGCGAGGAGGTCACCAGTCCGCGGCGGCAGTCCCGGCAGCCCGATGAGCGGGAGACTGTGATCATCGGTGCGCAGGACTCGGGAGTGACCAACCGCATCGCCTGGGGACGAAGCTCGGTGAACGACGCGATCGAGGACGATCTGGACTGGGACTCCCGGGATGCCTTCCTCTGGCACGTCGAGGACGTCAGCACCCGGCTGGTGCAGGAGGGAACGCTGAGTCGACGCGAACGCCTGCAGCTCCTCGTTGCCGCCCGCAGGTCCCGCATCGGTGAGCGATCCTGAGCATCATCCTCACCAGGCGGGTAGCGCCTGAGGCTCTCCGAGTCAGCCGGTAGCAGGCAGGGAGCGCTCCAGGCGGATCACCGAGGCATTGCCGATGCCGCGGTAGCGGTCCGGGGTGCAGGTGAGCAGGATGACTTGTGCGTCGGCGGCGAGCGACCCGATCATGGCGTTCATCCGCTCCAGCCGGTCCGGGTCGGAGTAGCCGAGCGCGTCGTCGATGATCACCGGGACGCCTTGCTCGGGTTCGACCACGGCTGCGCAGGCGAGCCGGGTGATGATCGCGAGCTGCTCGCGTGCTCCGGCGGAGAGCTGGTCGAAGGGCACGGTGACCGTATCCAGGGTGCGGGACCGGATTGTCAGGTCCTCGTCCACATCCACGTCGAAGCTCGTGCCGTAGATGATCCGGCCGAGGGCCACCACCTGTTCCCGGAACGGGCGGACGTACCGGGACCGGGCCGCATCCCGGGCCCGGTGCAGCGTCTCGTGCAGGAGCCGGCAGGCCTGGGCCCGGCGGTCCAGCTGGTGCAACCGGGCTCGGGTGGCCTCGCGGACCGTACGCGCTGTGTCGTAGTCCTCCTGCAGACCCTCTTGGCCGCGCATCTCCAGGGAGACGCTCAGCCGGCGCAGCTGCTCCTCGACGTCGTTGCTCTCGCTGGCCAGGCGCTCGGTGAGCGCGAGGGCATTGGTGCGGGCCGCCTCGATCTGCTCCACCGGGGCGTCGGCGAGCTCGGCTTCGGCGGCAGCGGCTGCCTCCCTGGCCTCGGTGAGCTGGCGGGCGGCGTGATCGGCAGCCTCCTCCAGCTCGACGTCTGGGGTCTTCTCCCGCTCGGCGGCGAGTGCGGTGCGCTGGTCGTTGATATCGGTCTCAGCCATAGTGGCCTTGCCCTCGATCAGCGTGCAGTCCAACTCGAGCCGCGCTGCCCTCTGGGTGAACGACTCCCGTGCTGCTGCGGCCTCTGCGCTGCGGTCCCGAGCGGCGGCGTGCGCCTGGACCGCTGACTCCTTGGCGGCTTGCGCGGAGGCTGCATCCGCAGGTGTGTCCACCTGCGCCGTGACCGACGGCGGCGCGCCCGGTTCACCGTCGACCACCGCGTCGGGCTCACCGCGGGCGCCGTCCGGCCCACCGCCGGCGCGCTCGGCGCCGGGGGTCAGCCGGGCAGACAACCGCGCCTGCTCGGCCTGGAGCCGGCTCACCGACTGGCCGTCCAACTCTTCGTCGAGCCGTTCCCGAGCTCGAGCGGCTTCGGTGCGGGTGCGTTGTTCGGACTCGAACGTGCGGTGCGCCGCGCGGCGGTCGGTGACCCCGGCCCGATGCACCACCTCCTCGAACCGCTGCCGGGCAGCGGTGAGCGCCGCCTCGGTGTCCGCGCTGGACCGTGCCGGAGCGATCGAGACCCGTAAGGTGCCGGGGAGCTCCACCTGCACCGGTTCGGTCACGGCGGCGTCGAGCTCCTCCTCGGGCCTGAGCGGATGGTTGGTGCCGTCGACGGTGACGTCCACCTCGGTCAGCGCGGTCACCTGGACCCGCGCTGCCGCTGCTTCGTGCTGTGCCCGGCTGACCGCCAGCTCGGTGTCCGCCTCGTCGATCGCCGCCAGCAGTTCGGCATCGATGCGGGAGTCGGCCAGGATCGCCTCGCACTCCTCGATCGTGGCTTGAGCGTGCTCGATCGTGGCCAGCCTGGTGCGGACCCGGTCGAGCTCGGCGAGATCCTGGAGCCGTTCGGCGGCACGGTTCGCAGCGTCCACCAGGTCGCGCTGTCGGAGTTCCTCGGCCTGAGCAGTCTCCACGGCCGCGGTGGCGGTGCGCTGCTCGGTGCGAGCCTCGTGCAGCTGTTCGCGCGCTTCGTCCAGGCGCCGGGTGAGCTCCTCCCAGGCTGCTACCTTTCCGGCCAGGGCACGGTCCTGGCTGGCACGGCGTTCGGCGGCCTCGGTGAGCCAGCCGTGCTCCCGGCTGCGGGTGCGCATGTTCGCCTGGGCCTCGGCGACGCGTTCGCGCAGACCGGTCAGGCGTTGCCAGGACTGCTCATGTGCGGTGAGGTCCCGGCGAGCCAGATCGAGCCGTTCGCTCAGCGCGTCTCGCTCAGCGCTCAGCCGGGCGCTGGCGTCGACATCGCGGGCGAGCTGCAGCAGCCGGTGTTCGGCCTCCCCGTACGCATCCTCGGCACCGGCGAGATCCTTGCGGGCGCTTGCGTATTCACCGGTCTCCCGACCGGTCGGGGTGAAGTAGGTGGCGTACTCGGCGTTCACGGCCTCCAGCAGGGCGTCGCCGTCGTCGTCGTATCCGGTGGTGCCGGCCGCCTGATCCAGCGCCGCCGCCAGGGCCGAGCTCTCAGCGAGAGCGGCGGAGGTGAGCTCGCTGGCCTGCAGGACTCGCAGGGCCTGGTAGAGCGAGGTGTCCAGCGTCTCGTCCAAGATCCGGCGCACCTCGGCATGCGCCTCGGCACCGGTGAAGCTGGCCGCCCGCGGCGAGTGCACCTGCAGCTCGGTGCGAGTCTCGCGCAGCCAGCGCTTGGTGTAGGTGAATCGGTAGGGGCCGCAGCTCAGGTCAGCCTCCACCAGCGGGCCGACGTCCCGGTTGACCGGTTTGGCCTCCCGCACCTCGCGTGCCTTGGAGGAGTCGGGTTTGTCCAGCAGCAGGTCGATCGCCTCGATCATCGAGGTCTTGCCCACTTCGTTCTCGCCCTGCAGCACCACGACGCCCGAGGTCGGCAGCTCGACCTCCCGGTCGGCGACACCCCGGAAGTCGACGAGCCGGAGGCGGTGGATCCTCATCGCTTTCCTCCGCCTGACAGCCGATAGAGCAGCGCGAGGGAGTCCCGCGCGACCTCCCGGTCGGGTCCCTCACCGGTGGCGGTGCCGGCCAGCTCGGCTACTGCTTCCTCGACGAAACCGCCCACGCCGAGCTGCACCAGGTCCTCGTCCGAGACGTGCACCGCGACGTCGGTGTGCCGTTGCCACACCCGCACCGAGGCAAACGTCTCCCGGTGCCGCTCCAGGACCGCTTCCATCTCCGCATGCTCGGTCAGGGTGAGCGTGCCGCGCAGCGCCAGGCGCAGCACGGTGCGGGATTTGGCCGGCAGCTCGGCCAGCACCCGGTCCATCGCCGCGACCTCTTCGGCGCTGTCTAGATCGAACTGCAGGTCTTGGAAGGACCACGTGCCCAGCGGGTGACGGGTGGTCCTCGCGCGCGCGTCGGTCACCTCGACGACGAGCACGTTGCCCGGGTCGGTCTCGATGAAGTCGGTGACCTCGGGCGCTCCGGAGTAGGCGATCCCCGGGGCCACCTCCGTGGTGGAATGCCGGTCGCCCAGGGCCACATAGGAGATCTGGCCCTCGGCGAGCAGCTGCAGCAGCGGCGCCGTGCGGATCTGCGCGGGATCGTGTGCGTCCGGGCTGAGCGTATCCACGGCGCCGTGGCCGGCCACGATCCGCACTATGCCGGGAGTGCCCGGGTGAGCCCCGGAAGGGGTGACGTCGAGCTCTGCCGGGGGAGCGCCGTCGTCGGCCTGGTCCTGGAGCAGGTGTGCCACGGCGGGGACAACGGCATCGGAGGTGGGGCGCTTAGAGGTCCACGGGGCGGGCAGGATCTGCACCCCCGTGCCGACGGCGATCGGTGCGGTGCCCCGGAGCACGTGCACGTGCTCCGGGGCCGCCTCGGTGAAAGCCGCCGAGTCGTAGATGCTGGCCGCATCCAGCGGGTCGTGGTTGCCGGGGAGCAGATAGATCGGCACGTTGATCGCGCGCATCGCCTCACACGCGCGGGCCACCACCCGACGGGGGAGTGCATTCGACTCGAACACGTCCCCGCAGACCAGCACGAACTCGCAGTTCTCGGCCTCGGCCACCTCACCGATCCGCGCGATCGCATCGGTGCGCGCCGCCGTGAACCGCGCCTGCGCATCGGCATCGAGAAAGTGCCGGGTCATCCCCAGCTGCCAATCGGCGGTGTGCAGGAAGCGCATGGTCCGAGGCTAACTCGCGTCGCTGACATCGCGGGGGAGGGTTGTGCACAGACGGTCGAGGGCGTGTCCGGGTTGAGCCCACCGTTAGCATCGACGGTATGACGTCGAGGGGGTTCGATCGATGAGTGTTCCAGCTGCCCACGTGCTGGTGGTCGGCGTCGACGGGGTGCGCTACGACACCCTCGTCGAGGTCGACACCCCGCACCTGGATGCGATAGCGGCCGCGGGCTTCCGGCGCCCCGTCCAGGTGCACCCGCAGGTCCCGACGATCTCTGGACCCAGCTGGGCGACGATGGTCACCGGAGTGCTGCCGGGCACCCACCGCATCTACGACAATGACCTGTCCGGCCACGCCCTGGCGGCGAATCCGGACTTCGTCCACCTGGCCCGCCGCGCGCAGCCGGACCTGCAGGCGTTCATCGGTGCCGACTGGCAGCCACTGGTCACCGCGCACAGCGGCGGACCGCTGTTCGCCGACGGGGGCTATCTGCCGGACTGCCGGCGTGGTGAGGAGGCCGAGCCGGCCGACTGGCACCGCGCCGACCAGCTGGTGACCGATGCGGCGGCCACCTTCCTTGCCGGGCTGGACGGCCGGCGCGGATCAGCGTCCTTCGTGTACCTGCACGGCTGCGACACGGCCGGTCACCAGACGGGTGTGAGCGAGCGTTATCGCGAGCTGGTCCGGGCCTCCGATGAGCGGGTGGGGCAGCTGGTGCGCGCCGTGGATGCGCGGGTGTCGCGGGCCGAGGAGGACTGGGTGATCATCGCCGCCACCGACCACGGGCACCGCCCGGAAGGCGGGCACGGCGGCGACTCTCCGGAGGAACGTACCGCCTGGATCGCGGCCCAGGGTGCAGGTGTGCCGGACAGCCCGCCTGCTGAGCTGGAGCTGGCCGACGTCGCCGGTCACGCCTTCAGTGTGCTCGGGCTGACGCCCCGCAGCGATGACGTCATCGGGGTGCCGTTCGGCCAGCGTGACGCAGGTACAGACTGAGCGAGCCGCTCAGGCCCGATGCAGGGCAGCGAGGGCGTACTGGTGCAGGTGGGAGTTGCTGGCGACGGCGTTGCCTCCGAACGGTCCGTCCTCACCGTTCAGAGAGGTGAAGCGTCCACCGGCCTCCGTGACCACGGGAACCAGTGCGGCCATGTCGTACAGCTCCAGCTCCGGCTCGCAGGCGAGGTCCACGGCGCCCTCCGCCACCAGCATGTAGGACCAGAAGTCGCCGTAGGCGCGCGAGCGCCATACCGAGGCCTCGAGGCCGAGGAACTCATCCAGCAGGTCCGCCTCCTCCCAGCCGGCCAGGCTGGAGTAGGACAGCGAGGCGTCCTCGAGCTCGGTCACCCCGGAGACCTGCATCCGGGTGGCGGAGGACAGCGAGCGGCCGGTCCAGGCACCGGAGCCGGTGGCTGCCCACCAGCGCCGGTTCAGCGCCGGTGCGCTAACTACACCGAGCACCGGGACGCCGTCGTCGATCAGCGCGATCAGGGTGGCCCACACCGGCACCCCGCGGACGAAGTTCTTTGTCCCGTCGATCGGATCGATCACCCACTGCCGCGGCCCGTGCCCGGTGGTTCCGAACTCTTCGCCGAGCACCGAGTCCCGCGGGCGGGTGCGGGCGAGCTGAGAGCGGACGATCTCCTCGGCGGTGCGGTCGGCGTCGGTGACCGGGGTGGTGTCCGGCTTGGTCTCCACGTGCAGGTCGATGGCTTTGAACCGCGCCATAGTCTGGGCGTCCACCTGGTCGGCGACCACATGTGCCAGACGCAGGTCGTCGTCGTAGCGTCGGCGGGCCGGCTGGGCAGGGTCGGCGGGGTTGGTCATAGCGGCAACGTACCGTCCGGGCAGGCAGGGCCGGTCGGGGCGCGCGGGACGAAGCGCCCTCCGAGCGCTCCGTGCTCGCGTACTCTCAGGTTCCGTGGCCACTCAGCACGGAGCGCCGGAACCGGGCGCGATGACGAGTACCTCGCCGATGGCCAGCGTCGACAAGGCGTTGCTCGTGCTCACCGAACTGTCCGCCGCCGGGCCGCGGGGCCGGAGCCTGGCAGAGCTCGCCCGGGGGCTCGGGGTCTCCAAGTCGACCCTGCACCGCACGCTTGCTGCCTTGCGGCACCGGCACTTCGTCAGCCAGGACGCCGGCACCGGCGACTACCGGTTGGGGCACGCAGCGCTCGCGCTCAGCGCGAACTTCTTCGATCACGAGCATCTGCCCGCACTGTTGCACCCGTTGTTGGCGGCGGTCCGGGACGAGTTCGGCGAGCTCTGCCAGCTCGGCGTGCTCGATGGCACCGACATCGTCTACGTCGACAAGGCTGAGCCGCCGCGGGCGATCCGGGTGTGGAGCGAGGTGGGCCGGCGTCTGCCGGCGATCACCACGGCCCTCGGCCGAGCGATCCTTGCTGCCCAGGAGGTGGACCAGCGCACTCTGACTCGGTTCGCGCCACCGGCGCAGTTCACCGAGGAGGAGGTGCTGCGGTCCTGGCAGGCGATCGTCTCCGCCCGGCTGGAGGGGTATGCCTGCGAGGACGGCGACTCCGAACCTGGCATCGGGTGCGTCGCCGTGGCGGTGCTCCGGACCCGCCGGCCGATCGCCGCGGTCAGCGTGACCATGCCGGCCGAGCGGTTGGCCCCTCGCCTGCCACGGCTCGGGCTGCGGCTCCGGGAACTGATGGACACGGGCCTGCCCGAACCACTCACTCTGCCCCGCGCCCTCTGACCGGCGAGCCCGGTTCGGTACCATCGTCGGAATAAGCGTTCGCTACCACGGAACGCTCGATCTATTACTCCGGGGCGGCCCCGACGATCCTCGGCCGCCAACTACTCCAGGCGAGGGAGCCCTATGCCCATCTCTTCACCAGGTCGAGTCCCGATGTCCAGGCGAGGGTGCGCCGTCGCGGCTGCGACTGCCCTCGTGGGCAGCGGTCTGCTGTTGACGGCGACCGCACAGCCCGCTCGGGCAGATGCCAACGACGGCTGTTCTCTCGGGCAGGCCGAGATCACCAGTACCTCGGCGGTCCGGGAGGACTTCACCACGCTGTTCGACACCTACTCCGACAGCGGCGTGGGGTGGACCGGCGGGGACTCCACGTACTCGGTGGAGTTGGACGATGGCCGTCAGGTCTGGGTCTTCTCGGATACCTTTCTCGGGCCGGTCAACGACGACCTGAGCCGACCGGAAAGCACGCCGTTCCTGAACAACAGCTTCGTGGTCCAGGACGGTCTCGACCTGAGCACCGTGCGCGGAGGCACCGATGCCGAGCCGGACAGCCTGCTGCCGCCGCCTGCGGAGAACAGCTGGTACTGGGTCGGTGACAGCATCGTTGACGCCGACGGCAACCTCCAGGTGACCGCTGCGCAGTTCTCCTCCGGCGGCGGCGGGATGTGGGACTTCTGGTGGGACAGCAACCATCTCGCCACCTTCGACGCCGACACCTTCGAGCTGCTCGACGTGAGCGACCTGCCGTCCGAGTCGGGGGTGCAGTGGTCCAGCTGGATCGAGCCGGCGGGGGAGGTGACCTACGTCTACGGCATCGAGGACGCCGGGGAAAGCAAGTACATGCACGTGGCCCGGGTGAGCGGTCCGGACCTGCGGGGTGAGTGGGAGTACTGGACCGGGCACGGCTGGGACAGCGACGAGACACACAGCGCCCGGGTGATGGACGGCGTCGCCAACGAGTACAGCGTGACCGCCTTCCACGACGGGTACCTGCTGATCACCCAGGACACCCACGAGACGTTCAGCGCCGAGATCAAGGCTTACACCTCCTGCTTCCCGAACGGCCCGTTCGAGGAGGTGGGCACGATTCACCAGATGCCCGAGGTCGGCGCCGCCGGCAGTTACGGCAACCCCAATATCTACGCCTACAACGCCCACGAGCACCCGCAGTTCCGGACCGGCGACAGTGCACTGCTGTCCTACAACGTGAACAGCTTCGAGTCGGCTGATCTGTATCAGGACGTGAGCATCTACCGGCCGCGGTTCGTGCAGGTGGACTTCACCGTGACACCGGCCCCCGAGGAGGACCCCACCGAGGCGCCCACGGACGAGCCCACGGAGCAGCCGACAGAGGTGCCCACCGAGGCGCCGACGAGCGAGCCGGACCCCGCCGGCGACCCCACGCCGGCCGGCACGACGGCTCCGGCCGAGGAGCCAACCGCCACGGCACCCGACGCCCCGGACGCCGAGCCCAGCGAGGACGCGACACTCGCGGCCGCCCCGGCAGGTGACCGGCCGGCTGGTGGGTCGCTGGCGAACACCGGGACCGGGACCGGCGCTGTGCTGGCCGCTGCGCTCACCCTCGCCGCCGGAACGGCTCTGCTGACCATTCGCCGAGTGCGGGCCGGTCGCTGATAGCGCACGTCACAAGATGATCTCGAAAGCGGCTGGTGGTTTGCCATCAGGGTGATCAACTGATTAGATCACTCTATGTCTTCGGCCCCCACGCTCCGGCACACCCTCTCCAGTGACCTGGCGCGGGCTGTGGTGCGGATGGTCAACGACAACGGTCTCGGTCCCGGTGATGCGCTGGACTCGGTCAAGGTGCTCGCGGCCCGTTTCGATGTCGCCGTGCCGACGATGCGGGAAGCACTGCGCCGGCTGGAAGGCCTCGGCGTGCTGGAGTTCCGGCACGGGTCCGGAATCTATGTCGGTGCGAACGCCGGCCGGCGGGTGCTGGCCAACCCGCTCAGCCCGAAACCGGACCAGGGCCAGCTCCTCGAGCTGCTCGAGGCCCGGCTGCAGATCGAGCCACAGATCGCCGGACTGGCCGCGCAGGTGCAGGATGGCGCCGGGCTCGTCTGGATGGAGGAGACCCTCGGGCGTGCGCGCCAGCAGGTGGCCGAACGGGACGACGCCCTCTGGCTGACGAACCTGGACTTCCACCGGGCCGTGGCCGCGACCAGTGGCAACAGTGTGCTCGCCGAGGTGCTCGACTCCATCGTGCTGATCCACGCCGATTCGCAACGGGAGATCCTGCGCCTGCACGGGGACGCCGTCGAGGACTACGACGAACATGCGCGCATCGCCGCAGCAGTGCGTGAGGGCCGGCCGGAGGACGCCAGGTCCTCAGCCCGCCAGCACCTCGAAGAGGTATCCGCGATAGTCCGGGCCCGCGTCTAGCGGAGTCCCTCCACCTCCGCCGCCGGACCGGGCGGCGGCGGATCCACATCACCTATCACCCGACCACGAAGGGGTGTCTCGATGAGAACCAAGATGGCGATGGCCACGGCGATGCTTGCCTCGGCTGCCCTCGCGCTGACCGCATGTTCCGGCGATGACGGCGGCGGTGGTGGTGGCGACCCGGCCGAGACGACGTTGAGCTTCTTCACCGACAAAGCGGCCTGGGAGTCGTCCTTCGAGGACATGAACGGTGCGTCCGAGGGGGTGGCGCCGGAGCTGGACTTCACCGGCTATTCCGACCCCACCGCCTATGACGCGTTCATCAAGCAGTCGTTCCGCACCAACGAGCGCCCCGATCTGTTCACCTGGCACACGGGCGATCAGCTGGCCCAGCTGGTGGACCAGGGACTGGTGGCCGAGACCACCGACATCTGGGACGAGGCGATCGCCAACGGGTATGTGACCGAGGAGCTCGCCGAGAACTACACCTACGAGGGTGCGCAGTACTGCGTGCCGCTGAACGTCGTCTATTGGGTGATGTACTACAACACCCAGGTCTTCGAGGACAACGGCGTCGAGGTGCCGACCACCTGGGAGGAGTTCATCGACGTCGCCGACACGCTGGTCGCCAACGACGTGACTCCGCTGCACCAGATGAACATCATCTTCGAGTTCGTCTGGTTCCAGGCGATCCTGGCCGGACTCGACCCCGAGGCCTACGACGGTCTGTCCGACGGCAGTGTCAGCTACACCGACCCGGTAGTCGTGGAGGCGATGGAGACCTGGCACCAGATGCAGTCTGACGGCTACTTCATCGACCCCGGTGTGGAGACCGACCCCCAGGTCCTGCTGCAGAGCGGGGACGTCGCGATGGCCTACTTCGGTACGTTCTTCACCGGCCAGCTGAACGATCTGGACATGGTCTCCGGCGAGGACTACGGCTCGTTCCTCCTGCCTGCTGTCAACGGTGACCAGCCGCAGACTCCGGTGGTCGTCGAGACCGGGCCGCTCTGCGTGGGTGCGGACAGCGCCAACGAGGAGGCCGCACTGGCCTACTCCGAGTGGTGGATGACCACCGATGCCCAGACGGCATGGAGTGAGTCCCGCGGCGACGTCTCCTTCAACCCGGAGGCCACGGTGACCGACGAGGGGCTGCAGGAGATCACCACGCAGGCCACCAGTGAGGACTCGTTGCAGATGCGCCGTTACCTCGAGGCCACCCCGAACGACATCTACACGGTCGCCTCGGAGGAGTTCGGTGCGTTCGTGACCAACAACGACGACCCGATGGGCCACCTGCAGGCGATCCAGGATGCTGCGGACGCCTACTGGGCCGAGAACTCCTGACCTGCTCGGTGGGGCGGACCACGGTCCGCCCCACCCCTGCCCACGCTGAGAGTAAGGAGACCGTGTGTCTGCTCCGACCGCCCGGCGGGCCGAGCTGCTCCCGAGGGGGAAGAAACCGAAGAATCCGTACTGGGTCTCCAGTATCGGATTCGTCGCACCCGGGGTGCTGCTGGTTGCCGTCGTCCTCTATCTCCCGTTCATCTGGACCAGCTGGATCAGCCTGAACGAGTACAGCGGGCTCGGCGATCCCGAGTTCGTCGGCATCGAGAACTTCACGGCGATGTTCGCCGACCCGGGGTTCCTGGTCTCGCTGCGGAACACGTTGTTCTGGGTGATCGGGACCATCCTGCTTCCGGTGGGGCTTGGCCTGCTGATCGCGGTGCTCAGCCACGGGATGCGCGGTGCCACCTGGTTCCGGCTGCCGTTCCTCGTCCCGTACGCGATCTCCGGCGTGGCCGTGGGCGTGATCTGGTCCTTCGTGCTGCAGACCAACGGCGCGCTCAGCCAGGCGATGGCCTTTCTCCACCTCCCCGGTGCGGATCTGCGCTGGTTGCTGGACGGACCGCTGAACACGGTGATGATGATCCTGGCCGCCAGCTGGCAGGGCGCCGGGGTGAACGCGCTGCTGTTCGGTATCGGGCTGCAGTCCATCCCGAAGGAGCCGATCGAGGCTGCGCGGGTCGACGGTGCCAGCGGGTTCACGCTGTTCCGGACGATGACGTGGCCGATGCTCGCACCGCTGACCACTGTGGTGGTCGGTCTGGCGATCGTGGGCAGCCTGAAGACCTTCGACGTGGTCTGGGCGATGACCCAGGGTGGCCCGGGCCGAGTCTCCGAGACGCTCGCGCTGACCATGTACAAGGAAACGTTCGTGAACAACGACTACGGCCTCGGCGCAGCGGTCGCGCTGTTCCTCACCGTGATCACGGTGCTCGCCTCGATCCTGTACCTACGCCGTCAGCTGGCCGACAGCCGGTCGATGTGAGGAAGGAGCCCACTATGCTCGCGCGCAAGATCGTGCTCGGTGTCCTCGGCCTGATCTGGCTGGTACCGGTGTACCTGCTGCTGGCGAACGCCTCGAAGCTTCCTGCGGAGTTCGGCAGCTACGGCCTGTGGGAGCCAGGGACCCTGGGCGGACTCTGGCAGAACATGCTCGATGCCTGGAGCCGGGGAAAGCTGAACAGTGGTGTGCTCTCCACGGCGATCTACGCGATCGTCGCCCCGGCGATCGCCGTGGTGGTCGGTGCTGCCGCCGGGTTCGCCATCGTGGCGCTCCGGCTGCGGAACGGGTTCTTCTGGCTCGTGGTGATCTTCGCCGCATCCATCTTCCCGCTCCAGATGATCCTGATGCCCCTGTTCGTCGGATATGCCCAGACGGGACTGTTCAACACCCGGCTCGGGATGATCCTGGTCTACACCGTGATCGCGGTGCCGTTCTCGGCGTTCGTGATGCGCAACTTCTTCACCGGGGTGGCGCACCACGTGTTCGAGGCCGCAGTAGTGGACGGCGCCAGCACCTGGCGGATCTTCTGGCGGATCTACCTGCCGATGGCCGTGCCGGCGCTGGTGGCGGTGTTCATCCTGCAGGCGACGTTCGTCTGGAACGACCTGCTCCTCGGGCTCACCCTGACCCAGTCGGCGGAGGTGCGCCCCATCGTCACCGCGCTCTCGGCACTGCAGAGCACCTACGGCGGTTCGACGATGTCCACAGTGCTCGCCGGTGGCCTGCTGGTCTCGCTGCCCACCGTGGTGCTGTTCCTGGCCACCCAGCGCATCTTCACCCGGGGCCTGTCCCTGGGCCAGTTCTAGTCGTTGCCCTATCTGTCCGGAGGTCGCCATGTCCGTATCCCAGCCCGACGGCGGAGCTCACCGAGATCTGTCCACTCACCCGGCGCAGCCGGGCGGCCATCCGCCACGGCGAGCGGCCGTCACCGGGGCCGCCGCCGGGATCGGTGAGGCGGCCGCACTGCTGCTCGCCGAGCAGGGCGCGGTGGTGTATGCCATCGACGTGAACGTACGCGCCCTCGAGGCGCTCGCCGCACGGCCGGTCGGCGCCGGGCGGATCGTTGCCGTCCCGGCCGATGTGACCGACGAGGCGGCGATGACCGCAGCGTTCGATCAGATCGCCACCGACGGCGGGATCGACTCCCTGGTCTGCGCCGCCGGCATCCAGACCTACGGCACTGTCGATGCCACCGAGATGACCACCTACGACCGCACGATGGACGTGAACGTGCGCGGGGCCTTCCTGGCCGCCCACCTGGCCATCCCGCAGATCCGCAGCCACGGCGGCGGCGCCGTCGTGCTGGTCTCCTCCGTTCAGGCCTACGTGGCTCAGCAGGGTGTGGCCGCCTACGCCACGACCAAGGGTGCGCTGCTCTCCCTGAACCGCGCGATGGCGGTGGACCACGCCGGAGAGGGGATCCGGGTGAACGCGGTCTGCCCCGGCTCGGTGGACACCCCGATGCTGCGCTGGGCCGCCGGGCTGCATGCCGAGAACGAGGCCGAGGTGGAGGCCATCGTGGCCGACTGGGGCCGATCACACCCGATCGGCCGGGTCGCCCAGCCCCGGGAGGTGGCCGATGTGGTCGCCTACCTGCTCGGCCCGCACGCCTCGTTCGTGACCGGAGCCGATATCAAGGTCGACGGCGGACTCACCGCGGGCAACGCCGTCGTCCTGCCCGAAGACGACACCAAGGAGAACCGCTGAGATGAGTTCGCTTCGTATCGCCCAGGTTCGGGCGACCACTGTGGCTGTGCCGCTGGAGGCGCCGCTGCGGCACTCCAACGGAGCACACTGGGGCCGGTTCGTGCGCACGATCGTGGAGGTCGAGACCACGAACGGGCTGATCGGCCTGGGGGAGATGGGTGGCGGCGGGCAGAGCGCCGAAGCAGCGATCCTCGCCCTGCAGCCGTACCTGGAAGGCCATGATCCGGCGAACCTCGAGGCGCTGCGGTTCATGATCGCCAACCCGACGGCGAGCCTGTACAACAACCGGACCCAGCTGCTGGCGGCGATCGAGTTCGCCTGCCTGGACCTGGTGGGCCAGCACGCCGGGCTGCCGGTGCACGATCTGCTCGGCGGCAAGGTGCGTGACGAGGTGGAGTTCGCCTCCTACCTGTTCTACCGCTACCCGGGCCGGGACGGTACCGGCGAGGTGCGCACCATCGACCAGCTGGTCGCCGAGGCCGGCCGGCTGAAGGAGAAGCACGGCTTCCGGGTGCACAAGCTCAAGTCCGGAGTGTTCGAGACCGACGTCGAGCTGGCCGGCTACCGCGCCCTGGCGGAGGCTTTTCCGCAGGACCGGTTCCGGTACGACCCGAACGGTGCGCTCAGTGTGGAGGAGTCGATCCGGTTCGCCCACGCGATCGAGGACCTGCCGAACGACTACCTGGAGGACCCGGTCTACGGGCTGACCGGGATGCGCCGGGTGCGGGAGAACACCCGGGTGCCGCTGGCCACGAACACCGTGGTGGTCAACTTCGAGCAGCTGGCCGCGAACGTGCTCCACCCGGCGGTGGACGTGATCCTGCTGGACACCACCTTCTGGGGCGGGATCCGGGCGTGCATCCGCGCCGGCAACATCTGTGAGACCTTCGGGCTCGGGATCGCCGTGCACTCCTCCGGCGAGCTGGGCATCCAGCTCGCCACCATGCTGCACCTGGGCGCGGCGCTACCGAACCTGAGTTTCGCTGCGGACGCGCACTACCACCACCTGCTCGACGATGTGGTGACCGGGGGACTGCGGCCGTACACCGACGGGAAGATGGCTGTGCCCACCGAACCGGGACTGGGGGTCACCCTGGACCGGGACAAGGTGGCCGAGTATGCCGAGCTCTACCGCGAGCTCGGCCCCTACCCCTACGACCGCGACCCCGGCCGGCCGGACTGGTATCCGCTGCTGCCGAACAGCGATTTCGCCGATCACACCGACGACCGGCTGCCTCCGGCTCTGGCCGCCGAGTACGCCAGGTGGCCCTGATGCCGCAGTTCGACCTGCCGCTGGAGCAGCTGCGCAGCTACCGCACCGCCCGGGCGGCGCCGCCCGGGCACACCGAGTACTGGCAGCGCACGCTGGCGCAGAGTCGCGCCGCTGGCGGATCGGTGCGCTATCAGGCGGTCGACGCCGGCCTGGCGGTGCTGGACGCCTATGACGTGACCTTCTCCGGATTCGGCGGCCACGACGTGCACGCCTGGCACCTGGTACCGCGTGGGCTCGGCGACCGGCTCCCGGTGGTGGTGGAGTTCCTCGGCTACGGCGGCGGGCGCGGACTGGTGCACGAACGCCTCACCTGGGCCGCGCACGGCTTCGCCCAGCTGGTGGTGGACTCCCGCGGCCAGGGCGGTATCTGGAACACCGGTGACACCCCGGACCCGCACGGCAGCGGCCCGGCAACCCCCGGGCTGCTCACCCGCGGGGTGGAGCACCCGTACCAGCTGTACTACCGCCGTCTGCTCACCGATGCGGCACTGGCCGTGGACGCCGCGGCTGAGCTTCCCGGTACCGACCCCGATCGGATCGCCACCATCGGGCACAGCCAGGGCGGGGCGATGGCGCTGGCCGCCGCAGCGCTGAACCCGAGGGTGGCCGCCACCGGAGCCCGTGCGCCGTTCCTCTGCGGGATCGCCCGCAACCTGCAGCTGACCGACGCCGTCCCGTACGGCGAGCTGTCCGCCTACCTTGCGCTGTACCGTGACCGCGCCGAGCAGGTCCTCGACGTGCTTGACCATGTGGACCTCACCTTCCTCACCCCGCAGATCGCCTGCCCGACCTGGATCTCGGTCGGTCTGACCGACCTGATCTGCCCACCGTCGGGCATCTTCGGCGCGATCAACGCTCTTGGCCAGGTGCGGCCCGAGGTACGGACGTGGCCTTACAACGGCCACGAGGCCGGCGGCCCGCACGACGAAGCCCACCTGGCCGGCTGGCTGCACCAGCAGCTCCCCGGCTGAGGGAACTGACCCGATGACGACACCGACCCACGCGACCTGAGCAACAGGAGAGACCCACGTGCCGAACCCGCTCATCCCGACCTGCGCCGACCTGGCCGGTGACGAGGACCTGGACCGTTTCGACGACATGGTCAACCCGCCCGGGCTGACCAACCACTGGGCCACCGCCCAGGTGGACCACGATGTCCTCGCCGTCCGCAGCCTGAACGTGCCCCCGATCTCTCAGGGAGACTCCATCTCCGGCCAGCTCTACCTGGGCGGCCGGCTGGCCCGTTCCTACGGTCAGCCGGTGCGCGTGCGGTGGCGCCCGGACCGGGTGGAGCGCCGTACCACGATCGACGGCTGGGAGATCGAGACCGTCACCGTGTGCCCGCCGGGCCAGCCCGGGGTGGCGGTCCAGCTGCAGGTGCGCAACACCGGCCCGGCGCGCACCCTGCGCCTCGGGGTCTGGCTCACCTCCACAGTGACCCGCGCCAGCGAGGCCTGGCTGTCCGCCGAGCCCCCGCAAGCCGCCAACACCACCACCCGGGCTGGGGCCCGAGTGCTCGGCACCGACCAGAGCGCCTGGTCCGCCCAGGAGCTCGTGCTGCCCGAGGGTGCCGTCCTCATCGACGGCGGGGACCGCGTAGTGGAGGCCGAGGTCGAGGTGCCCGCCGGGGGCAGTGTGACCGGGGGGTATGTGCACGCCATCGCTGCCACCGAGGCAGCGGCGGCCGGTGCCGCGGACGCCCTGGTGGCTGGGCTGGATCAGGCCGCGGCGGTGAGCGAGAGCACCTGGAACGCCAAGCTCGCGGCCATGTTCGACGCCGGCAACGACGAGTTCTCCGGCAGCCTGCCCGTGCTGGACACCAGCAACGAGGCGCTGCGAAAGCTCTACTGGTGGGGCGCCGTCGGCGTGCTCTGGTTCCGCCGGGACAACCCGGCCTCCGTGCTTGGGCGCACCTACGACACCCTGATGCCGCGGTACTGGCAGACCACCACGTTCATCTGGGACTACTCGCTCTCCTCCCAGGTACACGCGCTGCTCGACCCGGCCGTGATGCGCCGTCAGCTCGGGCACTGGGTGGGCCTGGACATCGACTCCCACTTCGGCACCGAGTGGCTCACCGGCGGACCGGTCGGCTACTGGTACTCGGTGAACCACTACGCGATGACCCGTCTGGTTCGCGACTACGTGGCCTACACCGGGGACCAGGCGTTCCTCGGTGAGGAGCACACCACCCCCGGCGGCGTCGCTCGGCCGATGCGCGACCACGTCCGTTCCTGGGCGCGCGCCTGGCACCGGATCCGCTCCGCCAGCGGGCTGGCCGACTACGGCGAGATCGACAACCTGCTCGAGTGCGTCTCCTCCTACGTGCACGAGGTGGCCAGCCTGAACGCGGCGAACGTCTGGTGCCTGCGCACCGCCGCCCGGCTGGCCGAGCTGGACGGGGACGCCGAGGAAGCCACGCAGCTGCGCACGGAGGCCGACGAGCTCGTCGAGCTGGTGAAGGAGCTGTACATCCCCGGCGCCGGGTTCTTCCACGCCCGCCAGCCCGACGGGACCCTGGTGCCCACCCGGCACTGCTACGACTTCGCCACCGTCGGCACCACGATCGCCGACGACCTGGACGAGCAGGTGCGTGCGGAGATGGTGGACTTCTTCACCCGCGAGCTGCAGAGCCCGTCCTGGATGCGGGCCCTGTCCCCCCACGACCCCGACGCCGGCTACTCGCTGCGCGCCGACCACCAGTGGAACGGCGCCTACCCGGCATGGCCGCCGGACGCGGCCCGGGCCGTGATCGACCTGGGCCGCCCGGACGTGGTGGCCCAGTGGCTGCCCGGTCTGGCGCGGAGCACCAACCAGGGGCCTCCCGGGCAGGCGCACTTCGTGGAGGAGGCGGCCGAGCCGCTGAATGGGGGAGCGCGCAAGACCCCGCCGCAGTTCCCGTACCTGATCGACTGGTCCTGCTCGTCGGCGGGTTCCTGGGTGGAGCTGATCATCTCCGGCATCTTCGGCGTGCAGGTGGACCCCTCCGGCACCGTGACCGCCAGTCCGAAGCTGGCCGAGGTGGACGCCGATGCCGTGCTCCGCGGACTCCGGGTAGCCGGGGTCAGCTACGACGTAGATGCGGAGGCAGCGACCCGGCAGTGACGCTCCAGGGCAACGCGGCCGCCACGACAGGCCGCGCAGTAGAGGACGTACCCCCACGCAAGACGAATCCAAAGGAGTGATCGTGAGACGTACCCCCGTGATGGTGGGAGCCATGGCAGCTGCTGCCATGATGCTCGCCGCCTGCAGCCAAGGTTCACAGACAGCAAGCTCGGACGAGAGCACTCTCGACTACATCGGTGACGAAGCGGCAGTGCTGCCTCAGCTCGAGGCAGCGGCCGCGGTCACCGAAGAAGCGACCGGCCTCCAGTTCGCGCCCCGCACGGTCCAGTCCACCGAGAACTACCAGCAGGTGATCCGGTCCTCGCTCACCTCGGCGAGCACGCCCGACCTGCTGAAGTGGTGGAACGGGTACCGCCTCCAGGAGCTCGCCCGCAGCGACGGACTCCTGGACATCACCGCACAGTGGGACGAAGCCGTCGCGAACGGGTGGCTGGACGACTCCACTCGGGACGCCTTCTCCTACGACGGCAGCGTGTATGCGATGCCGTTCGACGCGAACTACTGGGTGGTCTACTACAACAAGCAGATCTACGCCGACCTCGGCCTCGAGGTGCCGACCACCTGGGAACAGTTCACCGCGAATGCCGACGCGATCGCCGAAGAGGACATCACCCCGTTCTTCGCCACGATCGACGGCGGATGGACCTCGTTCATCTGGTTCGAGGAACTGCTCAGCAAGACCGACCCGCAGCTGTACATCGACCTGACCAGCGGGGACGCCGAGTACACCGACCCCGAGGTCCGGGAGGTGATGGAGCTGTGGCTCGAGATGTACGAGAGCGACTACTTCACCCCCGCGGACACCCCGTGGGCGGACGAACCCTCGATGCTGGCCTCCGGGAACGTCGCGATGACCGTGGCGGGCGCGTGGCGGAACGGCTCGTTCGTCGAGGCTGGCCTGACCGAGGACGACTACGGAGCCTTCGTGATGCCGGTGATCGAGGACGGGACGCCGCCGTCGGTGATCTCCGAGAGCGGGATCATCGCTGCTGCCTCCGGTGGTGACCAGACCGAGGATGCGGCCGACTGGCTGTTGAACCTGGTCAGCCCGGACGCACAGTCCGCTGCGCTCGAGGAGTCGCAGGGGATGAGCCCCACCGTGGAGGTCACGCCGCCGAACCCGGTGCTGGATACCGTCTCGGCTGACGTGGCCGAGAACGAGTACCAGGTGCTCACCCGCTACTGGGAAGCCAGTCCGCCGGCCTTGGTCGAGGGCAACGTGCAGGATCTCGCCGCGTTCATGGCCGACCCGTCCGAGGGTGCGATCGATAGCACCCTGTCCGCGATGGCCGACCGGTCGGAGACCGAGTGGGCCAACTGGAACGACGGCGAATAGGCACCTCGATGGCCACGGCAAACCTTCAGGCAGACGGGCCGCCTTCAAAGAACGGTCGAAGGCGGCCCGGCCGAACCGGCCGCCCGCGCCCAGCCGCGCGAACGCGGTCGACCTTCGCGACCACAGTGCAGAACGGCGCATTTCTGGCACCCTCTGTCCTTGTCGTGGGAGTCCTCCTCCTCGTTCCGTTCGCTCTGACCACCTATCAGAGCTTCACCCAGGACAACGGCCTCGAGCCGCCGACCTTCATCGGTCTGGACAACTACATCGCGTTGATGCGCGATGCCGGTTTCCTGCACTCGCTGCTGAACACCGTGCTGTGGACCGTGGGTGCGATCCTGCTCCCGGCAGGGGTGGGACTGGCGATCGCTACGTTCACCCAACACCTGCGGTTCGGGAAGATCTTCCAGCTGGTCTTCATCGTTCCCTACGCCCTCTCCGGTGTAGCGACGGGAACTATCTGGTCCTTCCTGCTTAGCACCGAAGGGCCGATCAACACCGTGCTCGCCGGCGTCGGGCTGGGATCCCTCGCCCAGGGCTGGCTGCTGACCTGGCCGGTGAACACCCTGGTGATGATCGGGGTCTACGTCTGGCAGGTGTCCGGGGTCGCGGTGATCCTCTTCCTGGTCGGCCTGAATGCCGTGCCGAAGGAGACCATCGAGGCGGGGCAGCTGGACGGGGCCAAGGGCCCGGCACTGTTCTGGCAGATCATCTTTCCGCAGCTGCGCGCCATCACCGTGGTGGTGATCGGCATCTCGCTGACGAACGGGCTGCGCGTCTTCGACCTGATCTGGGTGCTCACCGGTGGCGGGCCCGGCCAGGTGAGCGAGGCGCTCGCGGTGACCATGTACCGCCGGACCTTCGTGCTCGGGCAGTACGGGGTCGGGTCCGCGGTGGCCGTGGTGCTCACGATCATCGTGGTGGTCACGTCCTGGATCTACCTTCGCGCCCAGATGCCCCGGAGGAGTCGATAACCGATGGCACGACTGACGATTCGTTATCTGCTGCTCACCCTGGTGTCCGCAGCGTGGCTGGTACCGCTCTACCTGCTGGTGGTGAACGCGATCACTCCGATGAGCGACTACGCCGGCGAGGCGAGCTGGTGGCCCGGGAGCTTCGGGCTGCTGGAGAACCTGAACGTGGCGGCCGAACAGGCCGACATCGGTAGCGGACTGCTGAACTCGCTGCTGTATGCGGTCACCGGCGGACTGGGCGCCGTGGTGTTCGCGGCGCTGGCCTCGTTCGCAGTGGTCGTGATGCCGGTGAAGCGACCGGCGCTGTGGTTCTGGCTCATCTACACCGGCACTCTGCTGCCGTTGCAGATCTTCCTGCCGCCGCTGTTCAAGGCCTACAACCAGACCGCCATCTATGACACCCAGTTCGGTCTGATGATCATCTACGTGGCGATCTGCATCCCGTTCGCGCACTTCCTCATCCGGAACTATCTGATGACCGTTCCGGAGGAGATCGCCGAGGCTGCGCAGCTGGACGGTGCCGGTTGGGGCAGGCTGTTCTTCCAGATCCACCTGCCGCTGATCAAGGCCAGCCTGATGGCGGCGTTCGTGTTCCAGTTCACCTGGATCTGGAACGACCTGCTGTTCGGGATCACGCTCTCCACCAGTCCGGAGATCCGGCCGGTGCAGGCGGCACTGGCGCAGCTGACCGGTGGCATCTACAGCGTCGGGCCGCCGGTGGCGCTGGCGACCGCCCTCGTGGTGTCCATCCCGACGTTGGTGCTCTTCCTCAGTGCCCAGCGGTTCTTCGCCAGCAGCCTGACCATGTCCCGGTGACCTGACTCGCACGGCGGGCGGCCGCTGGCCGGCCGCGCGTCGCTGCCCGGCTGCCGCCCGTCTCTACCCGGCTGCCGCCCGCCGTGCGATGCGGACAGTTCGTCACCTCCCGGCTGGTCCTGCACCTCGGCGTCGCCGGAAGGGGCTAAGTTAGAAGGGTGGCAACGCGAACGGTGACAACTACGGCCAGATCGGTATGGCGATCGACCGTCGTCCTCAAGGTCGCGATGGCGATCAGCGGACTGATAGTCGTGCTCTTCCTGCTGGCGCACATGTACGGGAACCTGAAGGTTTTCTCCGGTCAGGCGGCCTTTGACGAGTACTCCCACCACCTGCGCGAGATGGGCGAGCCGATGCTGCCCTACGCCGGAGTGCTGTGGATTATCCGCGTGGTGCTGTTGGTGGCGATCGGGATACACATTTTCTCCGCGGTCACCCTATGGCGCCGCGCTCGGGTAGCCACCGCCGGGGGCGGCGGCGGCCGCTACGAGTCCAAGAAGGCCCCCCGCGGTAGCCAGCGTTCCTACGCCTCATTCACGATGCGCTGGGGGTGGGATCATCATCGTGCTCTTCGTGGTGTATCACCTGCTGCACCTGACCTGGAACACGATCGCCCCGGGTGGCGCCACCGACAGCCCGTACGAGCGGGTGGTGAACGGTTTCGAGATCTGGTGGGTGGTGCTCTCCTACACCATCGCCTTGCTCGCCGTCGGGTTCCACCTGCGGCACGGCGTCTGGGCAGCACTGGCATCCCTCGGTGCGAACACCAGCCAGCGGCGCCGCCGCCAACTGAACATGCTGGCAACCCTCGTGGCCGTCGTGGTCACGCTGGGCTTCCTCCTCCCACCCTTCGCGATTTTGTTTGGATTGGTCGGCTAAGTGAGCGTCAACCTCAGCAACTACTACGTCGATGGCGAACCGGTCGCCGACTCCGCTGCACCGGACGTCCCGTTGAGCAGGTCCTGGGACCAGCGCAGGTTCGACGCCAAGCTGGTGAACCCCACCAACCGGCGCAAGCGCTCGGTGATCATCATCGGCTCCGGTCTGGCCGGCGGCGCTGCCGCAGCCACCCTCGGTGAGGCCGGCTACCACGTGAAGAACTTCTGTTATCAGGACTCGCCGCGCCGGGCGCACTCGATCGCCGCTCAGGGTGGGATCAACGCGGCGAAGAACTACCGCAACGACGGCGACAGCATCCAGCGCCTCTTCTACGACACCGTGAAGGGCGGGGACTACCGCTCCCGGGAGTCCAACTCCTGGCGGCTGGCTCAGGTGAGTGTGGAGATCATCGACCAGTGCGTGGCCCAGGGTGTGCCGTTCGCCCGGGAGTACGGCGGGCTGCTGGACAACCGGTCGTTCGGTGGTGTGCAGGTCTCCCGTACCTTCTATGCCCGTGGTCAGACCGGGCAGCAGCTGCTCCTCGGCGCCTATCAGGCGCTGGAGCGGCAGATCGGGCTCGGGAACGTGGAGATGCACACCCGGCACGAGATGCTCGAGCTGGGGCTGGTGGAGGGGCGTGCCCGCGGCGTGATCGTGCGGGACATGGTCACCGGTGAGGTCGAGACCCATATGGCTGACGCCGTCGTGCTCGGCTCCGGTGGCTACGGGAACGTGTTCTTCCTGTCCACCAACGCGATGGGCTGCAACGTCACCGCCACCTGGCGGGCACACCGCAAGGGCGCCTACTTCGCCAATCCGTGCTTCACCCAGATCCACCCGACCTGTATCCCGGTCTCCGGGGACCACCAGTCCAAGCTCACCCTGATGAGCGAGTCGCTGCGCAACGACGGCCGCATCTGGGTGCCGAAGCAGGGCGGCGACAGCCGCCACCCGCGGGACATCCCGGACGCGGAGCGGGACTACTACCTGGAACGGCGCTATCCGGCCTTCGGCAACCTGGTGCCTCGGGACGTCGCCTCCCGTGCGGCGAAGCAGGTCTGCGACGAGGGTCGTGGCGTGGGCCCGGGCGGGCGAGGGGTCTACCTGGACTTCGCCGAGGCGATCGAGCGGATGGGGCGCCCGGCCGTGGAGGCCAAGTACGGCAACCTGTTCGAGATGTACGAGCAGATCACCGGCGAGAACCCCTACGAGGTGCCGATGCGCATCTACCCGGCCGTGCACTACACGATGGGCGGGCTGTGGGTGGACTACGACCTGCAGAGCACCATTCCCGGCCTGTTCGTGATCGGTGAGGCGAACTTCTCCGACCACGGGGCGAACCGGCTCGGTGCCAGCGCGCTGATGCAAGGCCTCTCCGACGGGTACTTCGTCCTCCCGCCGACGATCGGCAACTACCTCGCTGACGCCCCATTCGAGGAGGTCTCCGCCGAGCACCCGGAGGCAGTCGCGGCCGCGACCGACGTCAAGGACCGGATCGCGCGGCTGCTCGCCGTGAACGGCAGCCGCACCGTGGACTCGTTCCACCGCGACCTGGGCCACATCGTCTGGGAGTACTGCGGGATGGAACGCACCGAGGAGGGTCTGGTCAAGGCGATCGACCTGATCCGTGAGCTACGTGAGGAGTTCTGGCGGGACGTCAAGGTCACCGGCGTGAACGAGGAGCTGAACCAGACGCTGGAGAAGGCCGGCCGGGTGGCGGACTTCTTCGAGCTCGCCGAGCTGATGTGCATCGACGCGCTGCACCGGGACGAGTCCTGTGGTGCGCACTTCCGCGCCGAGCACCAGAGCGAGGAGGGTGAAGCGTTGCGCGACGACGAGAACTTCGCCTACGTGGCCGCGTGGCAGTTCGGCGGCGAGGACAAACCGATCCTGCACAAGGAAGACCTGGTGTACCAGAACATCCAGATGAAGCAGCGGAGCTATAAGTGAACATCACCGTGCGGGTGTGGCGTCAGCCCAACAGTGACGTCCGCGGCAAGATGCACACCTACCAGGTGGCCGACGTCTCCGAGGACATGTCCTTCCTGGAGATGCTCGATGTGCTGAACGAGGAGCTCACCATCTCCGGTGAGGACCCGATCGCCTTCGACTCGGACTGCCGGGAAGGCATCTGCGGGATGTGCGGCCTGGTGATCAACGGGCTGGCGCACGGCCCGGGCCAGAACGTCACCACCTGCCAGCTGCACATGCGCAGCTTCTCCGACGGTGACGTGATCGACGTGGAGCCCTGGCGCGCGGAGCCGTTCACGGTGATCAAGGACCTTGTGGTGGACCGGTCCTCGTTCGACCGCATCATCCAGGCCGGTGGCTACATCACCGCACCGACTGGCACTGCACCGGACGCGCACGCCGCCCCGGTGCCCAAGGCCGACGCCGACGCCGCGTTCGACGCCGCCACCTGCATCGGCTGCGGGGCCTGCGTGGCCGCCTGCCCGAACGGGTCCGCGTCGCTCTTTATGGCCGCCAAGATCGCCCACCTCGGAATGCTGCCGCAGGGTCAGCCGGAGCGGCACTCCCGGGCTTTGGACATGGTCGCCCAGCACGACGCTGAGGGCTTCGGTGGCTGCACGCAGATCGGTGAGTGCACGGCCGCCTGCCCGAAGGGTATCCAGATCGACCTGATCTCCCGGATGGACCGGGACGTGCTCTCCGCGCTGGCGCACCGCCGCTGATCCACTCCGGACGGCGCCCCGTCCGCGTCGCGATGGCCGCGGAGGTGCTCCCGGTGCACGGAGGTGCAATTATCAGACCTCCCAGCTCCAGAAGAACCTCCGCGCCGGGTTCGCGGGCTGCGGTCAGTCGTCGCTACCGGTGCGGCTGGCCAGTAACCGCCGGAACGAGTCCAGACGGGCATGGGCCACCGGCCCGGCGCCGGTCACCCACTCGTCCAGTGCGCAGTCCGGGGCGTCGGCGGCATGTGTGCACCCGCGCGGACACTCCTGCGCCACTTCCGCCAGGTCGGTGAACGCCGCCAGGAACCGGTCGGTATCCACATGCGCCAGCCCGAACGAGCGCACCCCCGGGGTGTCGATGATCCACCCGCCGCCGGGCAGTGGCAGCGCCACAGCGGAGGAGGAGGTGTGCCGACCGCGCCCGGTGACCGCATTCACCCCTCCGGTGGCCCGATCGGCATCGGGCACCAGCGCGTTCACCAGCGTCGACTTGCCCACCCCGGAATGGCCCACCAGCACCGACACCCGCCCGCTGAGCTGCTCCGTGACCCGGTCCAGGCCGTGGATCTGCTCCTCGACCCGCTGGGTGGACACGGCCGGCACGTCCAGCCCGGTGTAACGCTCCAGGAACGGCTCCGGCGGGGCGAGGTCGGCCTTGGTCAGGCAGAGCAGGGCGTCCATCCCGGCGTCGAACGCAGCCACCAGGCAGCGGTCCACCATCCGGGGGCGGGGCTCCGGGTCGGCCAGCGCGGTGACGATCACCAGCTGGTCGGCATTGGCCACGATCACGCGTTGATGGGAGTCGTTGTCCTCGGCGCTGCGGCGCAGCACCGTTTGTCGATCGTGCACCCGCACCACCCGGGCCAGGGTCCCTTCCGTGCCGGAGACGTCACCGACGAGGTCCACCCGGTCTCCGACCACCATCGCCCCTCGGCCCAGCTCGCGGGCCTTGATCGCCACCACCGGTCCACCGGCGTCGGTGAGCACCTGGTAGCGGCCACGGTCGACGGCGGTGACCAGTCCCGGGACGGCGTCGGCGTGGCCGGGGCGCTGCTTGGAGCGAGGGCGCGTGCCGCGCCCGCTGGGGCGGACCCGGACGTCCGCCTCGGAGTAGTCCCGCCGCCGGGGCATCAGTTCCCGCTGCCGCCGAGTAGCTCGTGCCACAGGCCAGGAAAGTCGGGGATGGTTTTGGCGGTGGTCGCCACGTCCACCACGCCGACCTCCGGTACCGCCATACCGACCACTGCCGCGAATGTGGCCATCCGATGATCGGCATAGGTCTCGACCCGGGCGCCGCGCAGGCCGCCACCATGGATCACCAACCCGTCGGGGAGCTCATCGGCATGCCCACCGAGGCGGGTGATCTCGGTGACCAGGGCGGCCAGCCGGTTGGTCTCGTGTCCGCGCAGGTGAGCGATCCCGCGCAGGTGCGTCACGCCGTCGGCCAGAGCGGCCAGGGCCGCGATCGTGGGGCTGAGCTCCCCGGCCGCGGACAGGTCCAGATCCACCGGGGTGATCGTCCCGGTACCGGTCACCGTGAGCAGGCCGTCAACGACGTCGGTCTGCGCACCCATGCGGGTGAGGATCTCGGGCAGCAGCATGCCCGGTTGGGTGCTCGCGGTCGGCCAGCCCGGGATCCGGACCGTGCCGCCAGCGGCCAGTGCGGCGGCGAGAAACGGGGCCGCGTTGGACAGGTCCGGCTCGATCGTGACCTCACCGCCGCTGATCGGTCCGGGAGCCACCCGCCAGACGCCGTCGGCCGACTCGGTGACCGCAACGCCCCGCTCACGCAGACAAGCGACCGTCATGTCGATATGCGGCTTGCTCGGCAGCACCTCGCCGATGTGCGCCAGGGTGAGTCCCTCGGTGAACCGCGGAGCGGCCAACAGCAGCGCGGAGACGAACTGCGACGAGGCGGAGGCATCCACCTCGATCTCGCCGCCGCGGACCTGACCGGTGCCGTGCACCACGACCGGCAGGTACTCCGGCGCTGCGCCGTCGCTCGATGCCGGGGCGGAGGTGCTGGGCTGGTCGCCGGCGGCGGTGATCTGCACACCGAGGGCGGCCAGCGCGCGCAGCACCGGGCCCATCGGGCGCTTACGGGCGGCCGGGTCGCCATCCAGAGTGACCGGGCCGTCTGCCAGCGCTGCGATCGGCGGCACGAACCGCATCACCGTACCGGCCAGGCCGGCGTCCACCCGCCGTCCACCGGTGATCGGTGCCGGGGTGATCCGTAGGGTGGTGCCGCGATCGGCGGACTCCACCTGCGTGCCGAGGGCGCGCAGCGCCGCGATCATCAGGTCGGCGTCCCGGGAGCTGAGCGCACCCCGGATCGTGGTCGGCTCGCTGGCCAGCGCGGCCAGCGGTAGGGCCCGGTTGGTCAGCGACTTGGACCCAGGAATGGTGACTGTGGCGTCCAGCGGACCGGTCGCGGTGGGCGCGGGCCAGGCGGGGGGAAGATTAGACACCACCCCAGCCTAGCCGTGCCCCTCTCCTCGGTCGTCATGTCAGGAGTGCGCCCCAGCGCACTCGCCACATGACGACCCGGTGTTCGGCCAGGTCAGGACTTGGCCTTGGCGACCTTCTCCTTCGCCTTGGCCTTGACCTCCTCGAGCTGGGCCTCGAACTCCTCGTTCGCGATCGCCAGCTCCTCGCGGTGCTCCCGCCAGTTCTGGTACTGCCAGGCCATCGAGGGCTTGCCCCGGCGGTCGGTGGCCGCGAAGACCGCCCCGGCGGTGACCGCACCACGGGTGAGGAAGGCACTCAGCTCCTCGCGCCGCTCCTCGCCCTTCTTCGACCAGAACGGGTGCCGCACCACCGTGCTGCCCAGGCCGATGACGGCGAGGGTCGCCGCGGCCAGTCGCGGTGCCTTGCCGATGGCGAGCAGCACCCCGGCGGCGATCGACGCACCGCCGCTGACTCGCACTAGGACGATGCGTTTCGCGGGCAGGCCGGGGACGGTCTCGGCGGCCTTGTCCAGAGCAGCGTCATACGGCTCGAGCAGGGCGGCATGCTTCTCCGGGTGGCGGAGGGCGTCCAGCCCATCGACCACGAAGACGGAAGCGAGCAGGGGGCGGGCGAATGCGCGCACAGGATCCATGTTCCATTGCTACCGCAGATCGGGCCGCGGTGCGAACCCGAACGGTGAACGAAAATGTGGCCAGGCCCCGGCGGCGCACCGGCCACGGCGGCGAGCACGGCGCGCTCCGGGCGTCGGAATGGAACGGCCATCACCGTGGTTGATACCGGTGATGAGTACCCAGAGCCCCGTCAGCACCGCCACCACTGCGGCCTTCGGCATGGTGTGCGGCCCCGACTCCTGCACCGTGGATCCGACGCTGGTGCCGCTGTCCGCCTCGGCGACGCCGCCGTTGGGCGGCCCCGGGCAGAGCGCGCCGGCGGCGATCACCATGCTCACCCCGCACGTGTCCGCTGCTGGCGATACCGTGATGCGTCACGACGAGGCCAGGCTAGGCTCGTCGGTGATGACCGAGCAGACTGAGCGCGCGCCCCAGGATGAGAGCGCCCTAGAGCGGGAGCGGCGGTTCGAGACCGACGCTATGCCGTATATCGACCAACTCTACGGTGCAGCCCTACGGATGACCCGTAATCCGGCCGATGCCGAGGACCTGGTGCAGGAGACGTTCGCGAAGGCGTACGCCGCCTTCCACCAGTACAAGCCTGGCACCAACCTCAAGGCCTGGCTGTACCGGATCCTGACGAACACGTTCATCAACACCTATCGGAAGAAGCAGCGCGCCCCGCTGGAGTCGGACTCCGACTCGATCGAGGACTGGCAGATCCATCGTGCCGCCTCGCACACCTCCACCGGGCTGCGTTCGGCGGAGGCCGAGGCGATGGATGCGCTCGGCGACACCGAGGTGAAGGATGCGCTCGCCCAGCTCCCGGAGGACTTCCGGCTGGCGGTCTACCTGGCCGATGTCGAGGGCTTCGCCTACAAGGAGATCGCCGAGATCATGGACACCCCGATCGGCACCGTGATGTCGCGGTTGCACCGTGGCCGGGGGCAGTTGCGGCAGCTGTTGGCCGATCACGCTCGGTCGTTGGGGATGAAGGTGGAGAAGGTATGACCGCGGAGAACGGCCTAGAGGGATGCCGGTGCGAAGAGGCGCTGGAGCATCTGTATGAGTACCTGGACGCGGAGATGTCCGAAATAGAGTTGGGCCGGCTTCGCGCCCACATCGATGAGTGCAACACGTGCCTGGACGAGGTCAGCCGCGAGCGTGAGCTGCGCATCGTGCTGAAGCGCTCCTGCGCGGAGGTGGCCCCGGATGCGCTGCGGATGCGGGTGCGCACCCAGCTGACGATCCTGCGGCAGAGCCGGTCGGTCTGAGGTAGCAGGTCCGGCCGTGCGGCGGTTCGGGCCCGCTGGCCGCCGTGCGGGTCAGTTCACGCTGGTAGCACCGTCGGTGGGCCATTCCCAACCTTCGGGTGGGATCCACTGGGTGACGGTGCACGGCGACCTGTTCTCTGCTGCGCCATCGACATGACAGCCCGAGCCCGTGCACAGGATCCCGCCCGCCACCTCCGGGTAGGGCGCAGCGGGAGCGTCCGGCTCGTCGGCATCGAGGCAGGACCACTCGGGCACGTCCGTGGACGGGGCTAGGGCAGCACCGACCCGGGTGATAGTGCCGTGGTCGAGGAACTGGTCGCCGCGCCAGGACCAGGCGGTCACGCCGCCGTCCGCGTTCTGGCTGAGGTAGTGCGTCTCGCTGTCTTCTTCGGCGAAGAGGGGCAGCTCGGTCTGCTGCGCCAGACCAGACCCGGCGCCGATCAGGCCGGCCGCGAGCAGCAGGAACCAGGGCAGCAGCGGCCGCGCGCGCTCGATCCGGCTGACCGGGTCGCCGCGATTGTCTGTGCCGGCACCGATCTCGAACTCGACATCCCGCATCCCGCCCAGTCCTCCCCGACCTGCTGCCATGGTGCGGTCCCAGAGTACGGGGCGAGGGCCTCGACACGACGACGCCGAGCCCAATGACGGGCTCGGCGTCGGTGGATCAGAGCGCCGGTGTGGGCGCCACTGGTTCAGGAGTTGGGGCGCTTGCCGTGGTTGGCATTGCGGCGCTTGCGGTCCTTGCGCTTACGACCACGCTTGCTCATCGGTGTCTCCTTTGGTGGCGGAAATTCGGGCCGCCGCCTATGATCCCACATCCGCAGGGGCGGGCCGAACCCCGGCTCCTCGGCTGAACGCACCGCCCGCCTGGCCCCGCCGCGGAGCCGCCCCTACGGTGGAGGGATGCGCGCCGTCTACGCTGCCAGCCAGGACACCGACAACCCGCTCCACGGTCTGGAGATCGCCGACCTCCCCGACCCGGATCCGCCGGCGGACTGGGTGCCGGTCCGAGTGCGCGCCGCGGCCCTGAACCACCACGACCTGTGGAGCCTGCGCGGTGTGGGCCTGCCGGCCGAGCGGCTGCCGATGGTGCTCGGCACGGACGCCGCCGGCACCGACCCCGACGGCAACGACGTGCTGGTGCACGCGGTGATCGCCTCACCCGACTGGGTCGGGGAGGAGACGCTGGACCCGAAGCGCACGCTGCTGTCCGAGCTGCACCCGGGCACCTTCGCCGACACGGTGTGGGTGCCGGCGCGCAACCTGGTGCCCAAACCTGCCGAGCTGACCTTTGCCGAGGCTGCCTGCGTACCCACGGCGTACCTGACCGCCTACCGGATGCTGTTCGACGCCGCGGCGGTCCGGCCCGGCCAGCGGGTGCTGGTGCAGGGCGCCGGTGGGGGAGTGGCCGCCGCTGCGATCCAGCTTGCCCGCGCCGCTGGCTGCTACGTGATCGCCACCTCGCGTAGTGAGGCCAAGCAGCACCGCGCCGTCGAGCTGCTCGGTGCCCACGAAGCCGTGCCCACCGGCACCCGCGTGGAGCCGGTGGACGCCGTGCTGGAGACTGTGGGTGAGGCCACCTGGAAGCACTCGCTGCGTTCGCTGCGGCCGGGCGGGGTGGTCGCGGTCGCCGGGGCCACCAGCGGGCCGGCGCCATCGGCTGACCTGAACCGGGTGTTCTTCCGTAGCCTGCGGGTGGTCGGCACCACGATGGGCACACTGGCCCAGCTGCACGAGGTAACCGCGATGCTGCTGGCCACCGGGGTGCGGCCAGTGATCGACTCTCGCTTTGACCTCGCCGAGGACGACGGCGTCCGGTCCGCATTCTCCCGTCTCGCCTCGGGTGAGGCGTTCGGGAAGGTGGTGCTCACCCGCGAGGCATGAGCCGGGGGCCGGGCCCGATCGGTGGACCCACCGCGTTGATCCGTGACGAACGGTGCGGATGTGGCTACGGTGTGGGACACCGACCGGTTGAAGTGACAGTGGACGAGGACGTTCGCCGGCGGACGTCGATGTGGAGGCTCGCAGATGAGTGAACGACAGCAGTTCAAGGGGCGAAGCGCGTTCATCTTCGCGGCTATGGGCTCTGCCGTCGGGTTGGGCAACATCTGGCGCTTCCCGTACGTGGCTTATGAGGGCGGCGGCGGCGCCTTCATCATTCCCTATCTGACCGCGCTGCTGACCGCCGGCATCCCGCTGCTGTTCCTGCTCTACGCGATCGGTCACAAGTATCGTGGCTCCGCGCCGTTGAGCTTCCGCCGCCTGCATCCGGGCACGGAAGTGATCGGCTGGTGGCAGGTCGGTATCTGCTTCGTGATCGCCGTCTACTACGCCGTGGTGATCGCCTGGGCGGTCCGGTACGTCGGCTTCTCGGTGAACCAGACCTGGGGCGATGATCCCGAGGGCTTCTTCGGTGGAGAGTTCCTGCAACAGAGCGGGGAGTTCACCATCGGTGTGTCGCTGGTGCCGGCGGTGTTCGTCCCGCTGCTGATCGTGTGGATCTTCACTCTGGTGGTGCTGCGGGCCGGTATGCAGAAGGGGATCGCGCGCCTGTCCCAGGTGTTCATCCCCGTGCTGGTGGTGCTCTTCGTGATCCTGGTGATCCAGGCACTGCGCCAGCCAGGGGCGGTCGAGGGACTGAACGCACTGTTCACCCCGAACTGGGAGGCCCTGAAGGATCCGCAGGTCTGGGTGCTGGCGTACGGGCAGATCTTCTTCTCCCTCTCGATCGCCTTCGGCATCATGATCACCTATGCGGCGCACCTGAAGCGCAAGACCAACCTCACCGGCCCTGGGCTGGTGGTGGCGTTCGCGAACTCCGGGTTCGAGATGCTCGCCGGAATCGGTGTGTTCGCCACGCTCGGCTTCATGGCTCAGGCGTCCGGGGTACAGATCGCGGACGTCGTGGCAGAAGGCGTCGGACTCGCGTTCATCGCCTTCCCGGCGATCATCTCCACCATGCCTGGTGGCGTGATCATCGGCGTGTTGTTCTTCACCTCGATCGTGCTGGCGGGGATCACCTCGATGGTCAGCATCGTGGAGGTGGTGCTGGACGCTTTCGAGGACAAGTTCGGCCTGAGCCGGACCGCCTCGGTGCTGCTGGTCGGCGGGCTGATGGCGGTGGTCTCGCTGGTGCTGTTCCCCACCACCACCGGGCTGAACCTGCTCGACGTCGTCGACAACTTCGCCAACCAGTTCGGGATCGTTGGTGCGGGCCTGACCATCACGATCACCCTCGGCTGGGGTCTGCGCCACCTGCGGGTGATGCGGGGGCACCTGAACTCGGTCTCCTCGTTCAAAGTGGGCTGGACCTGGACGATCCTCCTCACCGTCGTGACCCCCGTCGTCCTCGGCTTCATGTTCATCAGCAAGCTGATCGAAACAGTCCAGGAGGGCTACGGCGAGATGCCCCGCTGGTACGTGGAGATGTTCGGCTGGGGGATGAGCGTGGCGATCTTCGTGATCGCCGTGGTGCTCTCGAACATGAAGTGGAAGCCCGGAGTGGTTGAGGCTCTGGAGCTGGAGGAGAGTCAGAGTCCGCGCACGGAGAAGAAGGGAGCGCTCCGATGACGACACCAGCCCTCATCATGATGATCATCGCGCTGCTGCTGGTCTGGGGTGGGCTGGTGGTCGCCATCATCCACCTGCGCCGGCACCCGGAAGAAGCGGACGAGGCGGAACCGGTCAGCGACGCCAGCCCGCCGGCCGGTTAAGCCCGACCGCCGGCAGCCATGGGCGCCGCCGGCTACCGGCGGGTGACATGAGCGTCGCTAGATCGCTTGGAAGCGACGCTCATGTCACCCACCGCCGGTGGGCGCACCGTGGTTGTGGCGGTCGGTGGTGTTGCGCGCGGCTCAGGCGTCCTGCGGGAGGCCGATCCAGTCGTGCCAGCCGTTGTGCAGCACCAACCAGGCGAGCAGTCCGTAACCGGCCTGCTGCGGGTGGGTACCGTCGGTGGACGCCAGATCGGCGACCCACTGCTCATGATCTCGGAGCGGCTGATGAGTCTCGACGTACGGGATCCGGCGCCGGCCGCACACGTCCGCGAACGCGTTCGACAGCTCGGCGAGTGCCTCGGCGTCCACATCGGCTCGCGGCGGTGGGCCGAGCACGAAGCACGGGATCCGCCGGTTGGTGGCGTCATCGAGGACATTCGCCAGGTTCAGCCGGCTCCGGGCCAGGGACACCCCGTCGAGCAGGTCAGCGGCCCCCGGGGCCACCACCAGCCGGTTGTCCCCGGGACCGAAGCGCCGGTTGCACTCCGACTCCCAGCGCCCGGACAGCGCCGTGCTGGACTCCCCGGGAACGGCCAGCGGGTACCACTGGGCCGGCTCCTCCCCGGCGGAGCGGGCGGCCACCCGGCCGGTCCAGCCGAGCCCGCGGGCATCGCCGACACCGGCCACCAGCTCATCACCGACGACGCAGATCCGCTGGCGCACCAATTCCTGCTGCCGGTCCGGCGCGCTCACCGGGCGAAGGCCTCGCTGATCAGCACGGACTGCTCCGCCTGGTGCTTCTTGGCGGTCCCGGCCGACGGTGCCGCCATGTTCGGGCGGGAGACCACGCGCAGGGACTTGCCGGTCAGCTGCTCACGCTCGGGCAGGTTCGGCAGGGCGGCGACCATGTTCAGCACGAGGTAACTCCACGCCCCCTGGTTCTTCGGCTCGTCCTGCACCCACACGAACTCCGGGTTCGAGTACCGGCTGAGCTCAGCGCGGACGGCCTCGTGGTCGAGCGGGTAGAGCTGCTCCAGGCGGACGATCGCCGTGCGGTCGTCCTCGCGCTTGGTGCGCTCGGCGACGAGGTCGTAGTAGACCCGCCCGCTGCACAGGAGCACACGGTCGACGTTACCCGGGTCCACGGTGGAGTCCCCGATCACCGATTGGAACGTGCCGGAGGTGAAGTCCTCCACCGACGACGTCGCGGCCCGCAGCCGGAGCAGCTGCTTCGGGGTGAACACCACCAACGGGCGGCGCGGGCGCTGGTACGCCTGGCGCCGCAGGAGATGGAAGTAGTTCGCCGGGGTAGATGGCTCGGCCACGATCATGTTGTCCTCGGCGGCCAGCTGCAGGAAACGTTCCTTGCGCGCCGAGGAGTGGTCCGGTCCCTGACCCTCGTAGCCGTGTGGCAGGAGCAGCACCACCGAGGAGGTCTGCGCCCACTTCTGCTGGGCGGAGGAGATGAACTCGTCGATCACCGTCTGGGCGCCGTTGACGAAGTCGCCGAACTGCGCCTCCCAGGCCACCAGTGCGTCCGGGCGCTCCACGGAGTAGCCGTACTCGAAGCCCAGGGCCGCATACTCGCTCAGCGAGGAGTCGTACACCCAGAACTTGGACTGGTCCGGGGAGAGGTAGGACAGCGGGGTCCACTCGGCTCCGTTGCGCCGGTCGTGCAGCACGGCATGCCGCTGCACGAACGTACCGCGCCGGGAGTCCTGCCCGGCCAGCCGCACGGGCATGTTCTCCATCAGCAGCGACCCGAAGGCGAGCAGCTCACCGAAGGCCCAGTCGATAGCGCCCTCGGTGGACATCTGCTGCCGCTTCTCCAGCAGCTGGGTGAGCTTCGGGTGCACGGTGAAGCCCTCCGGCGGGCGAGTGTGCGCCGCGCCGATGTGCGAGATCACCTTGGCCGGTACAGCGGTCTGCCAACCGACCATCACCCCGGCGTCCTCCTGCTGGGACTCCGGCAGCTCCAAGCCCTGCACCTGGTGATCGGTGCGGGCGTTGCCTTCGCGAGTCTCGGTGAACACCCGCTCCAGCTGGCTCTTGTAGTGCTGCAGCGCCTCTTCAGCCTCGTCCTCGGTGAGGTCGCCGCGACCCACCAGTGCCTCGGTGAACAGCTTGCGGACGCTGCGCTTCTTCTCGATCAGCGAGGTCATCACCGGCTGGGTCATCGACGGGTCGTCGCCCTCGTTGTGACCGCGACGGCGGTAGCAGACCATATCGATGATGACGTCCCGGTTGAACTCCTGCCGGTAGTCGAAGGCCAGCTCGGCCACGTGTGCGACCGCCTCCGGGTCGTCGCCGTTGACGTGGAACACCGGGACCTGCAGCCCCTTGGCCACGTCCGTGGCGTACATCGTGGACCGGGAGGAGGAGGCACCGGTGGTGAACCCGACCTGGTTGTTGATCAGGATGTGCACGGTGCCGCCGGTGCGGTAGCCGCGCAGCTGGGACAGCTGCAGCGTCTCGGTCACCACACCTTGGCCGGCGAAGGCAGCGTCACCGTGGATCAGCACCGGAAGCACCGAGTACCCGTCGCCGCCCAGGTTGAGGCGGTCCTGCTTGGCCCGGACCACCCCCTCGAGCACCCCGTTCACGGCCTCCAGGTGGGAGGGGTTAGCAGCCAGGTAGACCTTGGTCGTCGCTCCGTTCAGCGCGGTGAACGTGCCCTCGGTGCCGAGGTGGTACTTCACATCTCCGGAGCCCTGCACGGTGCGCGGGTCCTGGTTGCCCTCGAACTCGGCGAAGATCTGCCCGTAGGACTTACCGGCCAGGTTCGCCAGCACGTTCAGCCGGCCCCGGTGCGGCATCCCGATACCGACCTCGTCCAGCCCTTCCTGGGCGGCACGGTCCAGCACGCGGTCCAGCAGCGGGATGAGGGACTCGCCACCCTCCAGGCTGAACCGCTTCTGTCCGACGTACTTGGTCTGCAGGAACGTCTCGAACGCCTCAGCGGCGTTCAGCGTGCGCAGGATGCGCTTCTGCTCGTCCCCGTCAGGCTTGGACCAGCCGGACTCCAGCCGCTCCTGCAGCCACTTGCGCTGGGTGGTGTCGTGCAGATGCATGTACTCCACGCCGATGGTGCGGCAGTAGGAGTTGCGCAGCAGTCCGAGGATGTCCCGGAGCAGCATCTTCGGTTTGCCACCGAAGCCGCCGGTGGGGAAGAGCCGGTCCAGGTCCCAGAGCGTGAGCCTGTGGGTCTGCACATCCAGGTCGGGGTGCTTGCGCTGACGGTAGGCGAGCGGGTCGGTGTCGGCGATCAGGTGACCGCGGGAGCGGTAGGAGTGGATCAGCTCGGCCACCCGGGCCGGCTTGCCGAAGTCCTCCTCATTGCTCGGTGTGACGTCGACGGTCCAGCGCACCGGTTCGTACGGCACCCGCAGGGAGGCGAACACCCGGTCGTAGAACCCGTCCTCACCGAGCAGCTTGGCGTGCACGATGCGCAGGAAGTCACCCGACTGGGCGCCCTGGATGATCCGGTGGTCATAGGTGGACGTGAGGGTCATCACCTTGGAGATGCCGAGCCGGGACACGGTCTCCAGGGAGGCGCCCTGGTACTCGGCGGGGTAGTTCATCGCGCCGACACCGATGATCGTGCCCTGCCCGGACATCAGCCGCGGCACCGAGTGCACCGTACCGATGGTGCCGGGATTGGTCAGGCTGATCGTGGTACCGGCAAAGTCGCCCACCTCGAGCCCGCCGGAGCGGGCCTTGCGGATGAGCTCTTCGTAGGCGTGCCAGAACTCGGCGAAGTCCATCTCCTCGGCACCCTTGATCGAGGGGACGAGGAGCTGACGGGTCCCGTCCGGCTTCGCCAGGTCGATCGCGAGCCCGAAGTTCACGTGCGCCGGGCGCACCACACCAGGCTTACCGTCCACCTCGCGGTACCCGGCGTTCATCTCCGGCATGTCGCTGAGAGCCTCGACCACGGCGAAGCCGATCAGGTGGGTGAAGGAGACCTTCCCCCCACGGCTGCGGGCCAGATGGTTGTTCAGCACGATCCGGTTGTCCACCATCAGCTTGGCCGGGATGGTGCGCACACTGGTGGCGGTCGGGACCTCCAGAGAGGTCTCCATGTTCGTGACCACCCGGGCGGCGGCGCCGCGCAGCCGGGTCGCTTCACCTTCACCACCGGCCTCCCGCGGCCCGCCGCCGCTGACTGCCTGGGTGTAGGCGGCCGTGGGGGCGACTGCAGTGGCCACCGGTGCCTCGGGGGGAACGTCGCCCTGCACCTCCGCCGGCGGCGGCGTGGTGTCGCTCTGCTGGGCGGAGGTGGCCGAGGAGGTCTGCGGTTTGGGGTCGGCCGGCTCAGCCTGTGGTGCGGTGGTCGGCGCCGCTTCGGTGTCCTTGGCGGCACTCGCCGGCGGCTGCTGCGCCGGTGCGCTCGCCGAGGATGCCGACTGCCCGACCGGGGTGGGAGCCACCGGGGTCGGGCTGGCGGCCGAGGCAGCGGCACTGCCGTTCTCGGAACTGGAGAGGTCGGCGGGGGAGTACGTCTCGAAGAACGCCCACCAGGACGGATCAACGAGGTTCTTGTCCTGCTTGTACTGCGAGTACAGCTCTTCGATGAGCCACTCGTTCCCGCCGAAGGCCTCGGCTGCGGATGTCGAGTCGTGGGGTGCCTGCTGGGACACTCGGGGATCGCCCTCTTCCGATGCTGTGCGTGGTGGATGCGTACTACCAGCCTAGGTGACGCCGCACGAGGACAACCGCAGATCCGGGTGTTTCGACCCATCTGTGTGGTCAACCAGGCACTCTGCGGGACATCGGTTCAAGCCGGGGCAAATAATCGGTCAGGTGCGACGCTGCGGCCGATGAGGGGGAAGTGTTCTTGTCCTGGAGCCGCTCAGCTGTGCTCGACCGGGCCGGTGGCCGGCAGGGTCACCCGGATCATGGCACCGCTGCCGCGGGTCGGATCGACTACCTCGATCGTTCCGCCGTGCAGGCTCACCGCCCACCGGGCGATCGCCAGCCCCAGACCGGTACCCCCGGTGGACTGCCCACCGCGCTGGGCGGGGGTGTTGCCGCGCTCGAACCGTTCGAACACTTTCTGCCGGTCCTGGACCGGGATGCCGGGCCCCTCGTCCTGCACCTCGATCACGACGGCGTCCGGTAGCGACTCGTAGCGACCGGCCAGGTAGATCTTTCCTCCGGCGGGGGAGTGCCGGGCAGCGTTGGCGAGCAGGTTCGCCACCACCTGGTGCAACCGCTCCGGGTCGCCGACCACCCGCAGGTCCGACGGCGTGCTGGTCACCTCCCACTCCAGATCGTGGCCGGTCTCGCTGGCGGCGTGCCGGGACTGGGTGGCCGCTTCCTGCAAAAAGGGGCCGATCTCGATCTCGGTGAGGTCCAGGTCGGCCGCACCGGCCTCGAGCCGGGACAGATCGAGCAGGTAGGCGATCAGCCGGGAGAGTCGCTCCACCTGATCGAGCGCCGACTCCAGCGTTTCTGGCGATGGCGACACCACGCCGTCGGCGAGGTTCTCCAGCTGCGCCCGGAGTGCGGCGACCGGCGTACGGAGCTCGTGCGAGACGTTCGCGACCATCTCGCGGCGCCGGGTGTCCAGCGTGTCCAGGTCCTGGGCCATCGAGTTGAACGCCGCGGCCAGCTCGCCGACCTCATCCTGGCTGTTGGTGTGCACCTGCTGGCTGTAGTCCCCCCGGGCCATCGCCTGCGCCGCCGTGGTCATCTCGCGCAGTGGACGGGTCATCCCCCGGGCGAGGATCTGGGTGAGCACCAGGGAGCAGACCAGCGCCACCGGGAACGTGCGCAGCACACCGAAACCGAACTGGTCGCCGGCCCAGGTGACCAGGGTGAAGAGCGCGACCATGGCGCCGATGATCACGATCAGTTTCATCTTGATCGAGCGCAACGGGTCCAGCGGGCGCAGGTCCCGGTACAGCGCGTGCTGCGCCTCCTGCCACCCGGTCTTGCTGCGAGCGTGCCGGAACAGCCGCTGATGCCTGGTCATCGGGTGCTCTGCCGGGCGGGCACGCAGCGGTGGGAGCACATCTACTCGGTCGGCTCCAGGGCGTAGCCGACCCCGTGCACGGTGCGGATCAGGTCCGAGCCGAGCTTGCGCCGCAGTGCCTTGATATGCGAGTCCACGGTGCGGGTGCCGGAGGCGTCAGCCCAGTCCCACACCTCCGCGAGCAGGCGCTCGCGGGAGAGCACGGTGCGGGGGCTTGCCGCCAGGCAGACCAGCAGGTCGAACTCCGTGGGGGTCAGATGCGCTTCGCTGCCCGAGCGGGTGACCCGGCGGGCGGCTTTGTCGATGGTCAGGTCACCGAGCTGCATCGCCGCCTCGCCGGTGGCCGGTGGCGGCGCCTGGGAGCGCTCCACGCGGCGCAGCAGCACCTTCAGGCGGGCGAGCAGCTCTCGCATCGAGAACGGTTTGGTCATGTAGTCGTCGGCGCCGACGCCGAGGCCGACCAGCATGTCCGTCTCGTCATCGCGGGCGGTGAGCATCATGATCGGCGGCACCTGCCGTCCGGCGCTGGTGGCGTCCGCCTGGATCCGCCGGCACACCTCGAGACCGTCGATACCGGGCAACATCACATCCAGCACGATCAGGTCCGGCGCCAGCGTGGCGGCGGAACTCACCGCGGTGGTGCCTTCACCGACCGTGTGCGCCTGCCAGCCTTCCGCCTCCAGACGGCGAGCGATCTGGGTGGCGATCTCCGGTTCGTCCTCGACCACCAGGACGACTGTATGCGAGGGGCTCATGCGGCAAAGCCTGACACACCTCGGCCCGGTGGCGGCTGCAGGGCGCACCTGCGATTCGTTGTCGGGAGGTACGCGGGCCGCTATTCTGACCTCCATCATGTCTGGCCATACCGGCGCCTCGAGGTGCAACCCGGCGTCATGATCACCGACTGGCTCCTGGTCGCACTCGGCGTGGTACTCACTGCCGGCACCGCTCTGTTCGTGGCGGCCGAGTTCTCCATGGTGGCGCTCGACCCTGCGGCCGTGGACAAGCGGGCCCGCGGCACCGACCGCACCGCCCGGCTGGTGCAGCGGGCGCTCCGCCAGCTGGCCACCGAGCTCTCCGGTGCACAGGTGGGGATCACGCTGACCACGGTGCTGCTCGGCTACACGATGCAGGCGGCACTGGCGAACCTGCTCACCGAGGCACTGGCCGTGACCGCGCTGGCCGAGGTCGGGGCAGCGGCGATCGCGGTAGTCCTGAGCCTGCTGATCGTGAACACCTTCTCGATGCTCTTCGGTGAGCTGGTCCCGAAGAACTGGGCGATCGCGGACCCGATGCGGGTGGCCCGCCTGGTGGTGCGCCCGCAGCACGGTTTCACCACGGCGCTGCGCCCGGTGATCACCGTGCTGAATGGGTCGGCGAACAAGATCCTGCGCCTGGCCGGTGTCGAGCCACGGGAGGAGCTCGGCGGCGGCCGGTCCGCTACCGAGCTCGCCGCCCTGGTGCGGCACTCGGCCAAGGCCGGCACGTTGGAGCGGTCCACGGCGCTGCTGCTGACGCGGTCGATCGGTTTCGGAGAGCTGACCGCCCAAGATGTGATGACCGACCGGATGCGGATGCAGACGCTGCGCCGGGACGCCACCGCCGAGGAGCTGGTGGCGTTGGCACGCAGCACCGGGCACTCCCGGTTCCCGGTGATCGAGACCTCACCGGACGACGTGGTCGGGATCGTGCAGCTGCGCCGGGCGATCGGGGTGCCGCACGACCGGCGTGGCGAGGTACCGGTCGCGGCGCTGATGGACGAGGCCCCGCAGGTACCGGAGACGGCACGACTGGCACCGTTGCTGGTGAGCCTGCGCAACGGGCTACAGATGGCGGTGGTGGTGGACGAGTTCGGTGGTACCTCCGGAGTGGTCACCCTGGAGGACGTGATCGAGGAGCTGGTCGGCGAGGTGGCCGATGAGCACGATCGCCGCCGCCGGGACGTGCGGGCCGGGCCGGAGGAGTCCTGGCTGGTACCCGGGACGGTCCGCCCGGACGAGCTGGCGCTGCGCACCGGTCTGCGGGTGCCCGATGAAGCGCCGTACGAGACGCTCGGCGGGTTGGTGATGACCGTGCTCGGCCGGATGCCCCAGGTGGGCGACGAGGTCGAGGTACCCGGGGTGTGGCTACGGGTGGAGACGATGGACGTGCGCCGGGTGGAGACGTTGCGGGTGCGGGCCGTGGCTGCAGCCGAGCCGGAGGGGGACGAGTGAGCTCACCGACGGCGCTGCTGGTCACCGTGGTGTTGCTGCTCGGCAACGCGTTCTTCGTCGGTGCCGAGTTCGCGATCATGTCTGTGCGGCGTTCTCAGGTGGAGCCGCTGGCCGACGCCGGGTCCCGCTCGGCACGGACGGTGCTCTGGGCGCTGGAGCACGTCTCGCTGATGCTGGCCTGCGCCCAGCTCGGCGTGACGGTCTGCTCCGTGGGTCTGGGCGCGGTAGCCGAGCCGGCGATCGCCCACCTGCTCGAGGGACCACTGACCGCGGTGGGCCTTCCCGCCGGGGCGAGTCACGCCGTCGCCCTGGTGATCGCCCTGGCGATCGTGGTGTACCTGCACGTGGTGATCGGAGAGATGGTTCCGAAGAACCTGGCCGTGGCGGCACCTGGCCGGGCTGCGTTGTGGTTCGGCCCGCCGCTGGTGTGGATCTCCCGTGTGCTCTCCCCGCTGATCCGGTTCCTGAACTGGCTTGCCAACGGGGTGCTGCGGCTGGTCGGCATCGAGCCGAAGGACGAGGTCACCTCCACCTTCACCGCGGAGGAGGTGGCAGCGATCGTCGAGCGCTCCCGCGCCGAGGGGCTGCTCCAGGACGAGCTGGGCCTGCTCACCGGGGCGATCGAGTTCTCCGAGGCCGACGCCGGATCGGTGATGGTCTCCGGAACCGGACTGACCACGCTGCCGATCGGGTGCACTCCTGCAGAGGTCGAGCGTGCGGTGGCACGGACCGGCTTCTCCCGGTTCCCGATCGTGGAGGACGTCACGATCGTGGGCTACCTGCACGTGAAGGACGTGCTCTACGCCGAGACACCGGTGCAACGGACGGCTCCGGTGCCCCCGTGGCGGGTGCGGCCCCTGGCGGTGGCGCACACCGACGACGAGATCGAGACCGTGCTGGGGGCGATGCAGCGCACCGGTGCCCATGTGGCCGGGGTGAAGGGCCCGGCCGGAGAGTCGGTCGGTGTCGTCTTCCTCGAGGACATCCTCGAAGAGCTGGTCGGGGAGGTGCGGGACTCGATGCAGCGAACGCGCTGACGCCGGCCGGAGTGTGAAAATGTCGTGGACGCGACAGCCCCAGACCGTGCAGTCGTGGAGATTGTGTGCACGATCCCAGTGATCCGCCGCACGATCGCGGCTGTGCAGCCAGGGGTGGTGGACCGAGCATGGCAGGTCCGTTATGATTCCGTAATCTGCGCGGTTGTCTCGACGAAGACGCCAGCTGCGGATCCTTCCCCAGCAGTACCCCAGAAACGTGCCCGTATGAATTGTTGTGCCCGGAGGTCGTGTGAGCTCGCAGCGTGATTGGACCGCTGACGCCTACCCGACCCGTCGACAGCTCCGCGAAGCGGCCCGTGCTGCCCAGCCCACCGATCCAGCTCCTGCAGCTGCGTCGAGCACCAGTGCAGCCACACCGGCCGCCGTCGCGGAGCCGGCCCCGACATCGGCGCCCGCAACGCTGACCCGGCGCCAGCTGCGTGAACGAGCGCGCGCCGAGCAGGCGGGACAGGCCGCAGCGCAAGGATCGGTATCGGGCGAGCCGACGGCATCGAGCGCCCCGGCGCCGGCCGACGACGACGTGCTCGTAGCCAGCGCGGACGAGCCGTTCGCCAGCGACGAGCGGCCGTCTGCGGTCGCCGCGAACGTCGCCGCCGACGAGCGACCGGTCACCCCGCCAGCGCGAACCTCGTGGGCCGAGATCGTGCCCGGGTCCCGCGCGAGCAAGGCTGCGCAGAAGTCACCGGCGCGCCGGTGGCTGCCTCGACTGGCTGTGCTCGGTGCGCTCGCGGCGCTGACCACCGTGGTGCCGCTGACCGGCGCCGCGCTACCGACCACCTCGTCCGATCCGAGCACCGGAACCCCACTCGCCGAGGCCAGCGCCCTGGACGTGTTCTCCAGCGGCGGCACCCAGATCTCCACCGACGCCTCGGCCGCCCTGGCGGCTGATCCGCTGGCCTCGGTGCGCTCGATGGTGGCCACCAGCCGTAGTGATGAGCGCAGCAGCACCTGCGCGGCCGGTGCGATGGAGGCCAACGGCGTACTCGCCAGCGAGGTGGAGGTCGTCATCACGCCCGAGGTGATGATGCCGCTCTCCGAGGGCAGCTACCACTACACCTCCCGGTACGGTGTGCGCGCCCACCCCATCTTCGGCAGCTACGGCGAGCACACCGGACTGGACATGGCGGCTGCCGCCGGGACACCGATCCACGCGGTCGCCGACGGAACGGTGGTGCACGCCGGCAACGGTATGGACGGCCGCAGCAGCATGCTGGTGATCATCGAGCACGAGGTGGACGGCCAGCCGATCTGGACCTGGTACGTGCACATGTACCCGAACGGCGTCTACGTCTCCGAGGGACAGCAGGTCAGCGCCGGCGAGGTGATCGGCGCCGTCGGTTCCTACGGCAACTCCACCGGTCCGCACCTGCACTTCGAGGTGCACCTGGACGAAGCCCAGACCACGATAGACCCGGAGAGCTGGCTGGCCAGCACCGCAGCACCGCTGAACAGCGAGACGCTGCAGTGCGCCGAGGGCTGAGCCTCCCACGGAGAGGCTGAGCACCCGCTGCGAGGCTGAGCCGGGAGCCGGGCGAGCAGCTGCTCAGACCAGTTGCAGTCCCCAGTGCACGGTGTGCCGGTCCCCGGGAGCGAGCCGGATCAGGTTCTCCCCGGTCCGGAAGGCGTCCGCCACGCAGGTCATCGGCTCCGCCGCCAACCCGGTGCGGCGCGCCGCAGCCGCGCGCACGTGGTCACCGGTGCACAGCTGCCAGCAGGTCAGCGAAGAGTCCATCCAGACCTGCACAGTGCGCCCGTCGCTACCGCGCAGGCGTAGCCACGCCCGGCCGTCGGCGTTGAACCGGGGGGACAGGAAGGCGTCGTCGAGGTCGACCCCGCGCAGCGGCCGCGGGGACCGGAAATCGAACTCGGCCGGAACCTCGGCCACCCCGGTCGGCAGCAACCGGTCATCCGTCGGTACCCACTGCGCCACGTCCACCTCCAGGACCGCGTCGTCGAGTGTGCCCGGGCCCGGGGAGAGCCACGGGTGGAAGCCGACGCCGTAGGGAGCGTTGCTCTCCCCGGTGTTCGTGCCGGTGGTGGTCACCTCCAGCCCGGCTTGGCTCAGCTCGTAGCGGGTGGCCACGGTCAGCGGGAAGGGATAGCCGGGAGTGGGGGGCAGGTCCACGGCCAGCTCGACGGCGGAGGCGGTGTGCGAGCGCACCTCCCAGCGGAGCCAGCTGACCAGCCCGTGCAGCGCGGTCTGCCGTGCGGGTTCGGTCAGCGGTACCTGGTAGTCCGCGCCGTCGAAGCTGTACTGCCCGTCCCGGAGCCGGTTCGGCCACGGTGCCAGCACAGCGCCGTTGCATGCCGGGGGTAGCTCGTCAGCACCGAACGGCACGACGACGTCTCGTCCGTCGGTCTGGAACAGGCGCAGGTGCGCGCCCACCTCGGTGATCACGGCGTAGGCGCCGCCGTGGCGGATCTCGAACTGCTGACCGGTGAGTGCATTCACAGCCACTGACCCTATCGGCGATCCGGGTGGGCCCGGCTGCACCGTCCATCTGGTGCGGGTACGAACGCCCCGCACCTAGTCTGCCTCCTGGGTGCGCCGGGAGGCCTTCTCCGAGGCCGCGTCCTCGCCGAACAGGCGCCGGGCGAGGTAGCCGCCGATCGTGGACCCGGCAGCCAGACCGAAACCGGTCGCGAACGCCAGCACGAGCGCCGGCAGTGCCTGGCTCACCGCGTGTTCGGTGCCCATCAGGGAGTACAGCGCTCGGTAGACCGCCAGTCCGGGGATCAGTCCGATCACACCGGCCATCGTCATCGCGGCCTCCGGCACTTTGAACCAGCGGTAGGTGAGGTGTCCGAGCACGCCGGCCACCACTCCCGCGAGGCCGGGTACCAAGCCTGGCTGATTGGTCAACGGCAGCAGCAGGTAGTAGACCGCGAAGACGATCCCGGCCACCAGCGGCAGCAACGGGACCACGCGGAGGCGGATATAGGAGGTGAGCGCGAAGCCGAGACCGATCAGGGCGGACCCGGCAGTGCCGGCGAGCAGACCGCCGTCGGGCCCGAGAGAGGTGCCCACGTACATCGGGACGCCGAGGCGGAGCGCGATCCCGAGCGTGGTGGAGATACCCACGGCGAGGCCGAGCGTGAGCATCACCACCTCCATCGCACGCGCCGAGGCGGTCACGTAGTAGCCGTCGATGGCATCGCGTGCGGCCGAGGTGAGGCCGATCCCGGAGAGCAGCATGATGATGCCGGAGATCACGATCACTGTGGGCCGGTTCGCGCCGGGAAGCTCGATTCCCAGCGACTGCAGCCAATACATGAACGCCGCGATCGAGGTGGTGATGGCGGCGGCGCCGATCTGGGTGAAGAACGCTGCAATGCCCCACCGCTCCATCAGCCGGGTGATCAGGTCGACCGCCACTGCGGCGGCAGCGGCCACCAGGATGAGAACGGGGCTGGCGTCATACATCACCACGACGCCACCGGCCAGCACCGCCTTCCCGAGGGTGACCACCCAGCGGCGGTAGGGGTGACGCTGGGTGACGATCTCCCGCAGCCGGCGCAGCGCTTCGGTGACGTCCATCGGCTCGTCCGCATCGGTGATCTCTGCCATCAGCAGATACACACCTTGCAGCCGGGAGTAGTCGGTGGTGCGGTTCTTGATCACCCGCAGCACCGAGATCGGATCCTCATCGAGGCCGCGGCGGACCGAGATCGTGATCGAGGTGAACGTGATGTCCACCTGTGTTCCGGTAACGCCGTAGCACTCGCTGATCCGTAACGTGGTGGCGACGACGTCAGCAGCGGAGGCACCGGCGGCGAGCATCGCCTCACCGGCGCGCAGGCACAGATCGATCACTGCCCGCGCATGGCGCTGGGAGATCTCTTCCTCCCGGTCGGTGACCACGATCTGCTGGGTAGGCTCGCGGACAGCGCGCATGATCGCACCGGCGCGCAGGCGCATCGACTTGAACAGGCCCGCCGGGCTCGGCCGCGCGTGGCTGGCCGTGTCCTGCCCGGCGCCGTCGGCGCTGTTCGCGGGGAGGGCTTCGGCCTCCTCCGGCACGGCTGCCTGCTCCGCGGCGCCCGCCTCGTCGGAGGAGAAGTCCTGGGTCACGCGTCGGTCCTCCGCTCGTCATGGTGGTGGCAGGGTGCTCAGCTCACGCCGGCTCCCCAGGGTCCGCGGTGACCGGCGTGGCAGTGTGCACGATAGCTGCCGGCGGCATCGCCTGACGACCGGGCAACGTCGTGCCGAATGACGACCAGGCAACGCCCCCGCACGGTGCGGAGGATAAGTCCTGGTCCTGCTCGCGCGGGTGGCACAGAATGGTCGGGTGCGAGAACCGGCAGACGTGCGCGCAGCGGTGCGTGGCTGGGCTGCGGGCGGGCGGGCGCTGGATCGGGCGGAGATCGGCGGCCTGCATCGAGCAGTCCTGGTGGAGGGCATCAGTGACGTCGCAGCGCTGGAGACGCTCGCCGCTCGGACCGGCCCGCCGCTTCAGGGCCGCGGTGTTGCCCTGATTCCGATGGGCGGGGCGACGAACGTGCGCCGCTACGCCGAGCTGCTCGGCCCGAGTGGGCTCGGCCTGTCACTGACCGGGCTGTGCGATGCCGGCGAGGAGCGGTTCTTCCGCTCGGTGCTACCGGCCGAGGACGTCCTGGTCTGCCGGGCCGACCTGGAGGAGGAGCTCATCCGCGCTCTCGGCGGCAGCGGCACGATCGAGGTGATCGCCGCGGAGGGCGACCTCAGTGCCTGGCGGCTCTTCCAGCGTCAGCCGGCCCAGCGCGAGCGAGGCCTGACGGCCCAGCTGCGGCGCTTCATGGGCACGCTCAGCGGGCGCAAGGAGCGCTATGCCGCCGCGATGTGCGCTGCGATGGCCGAGGACCGGGTACCCACCCCGCTGGCAGCGGTGCTCGCCAGCACTGACGAGTAGGAGCGTGTTGATGCCGAGCTATCCACTGATGTACCGCCTGGGGATGACCCCGTGGGAGCGGTACGGGCAGGCAGCGAGCGCAAGCATCGCCGCAGTGCTGGACCGGGAACGGGCGGAGGCGGACGACCCGCCCGGGCGGGCGCTCGATCTCGGCTGCGGCCGCGCGCAGTTCACCCCGGAGCTGGTGCGCCGCGGGTGGAGCGCGGTGGGCGTGGATATCGTTCCAGCAGCGATCGAGGGGGCACGGCGCAAGGACCCCGACGGCGGTCGGTACGAGGTAGCGGACGTCACCGATCTCGATCCGCACCTGGGCCAGTTCGACCTGTTCCTGGACATCGGGTGCTTCCAGGGGTTCGAGGCTCCCGAGCGCGCCGCGGTGGGCCGGAGTGTGACCGAGCGCGCGGCGCCGCGCGCTCGGGTGCTGATGCTCGCCTTCGGGCGCACCCGGCTGCGCTCGATGATCGGCGGCGTATCCGAGGAACAGGTGAGCGAAGCGTTCCCCGGCTGGCGGCTGACCAGCTCGGAGCCGGCGGAGACCGCCGGGCTCGGCTGGCCGATGAACCGGACTCGGCCGCGGTGGTACCGGCTGCAGCGGAGCTGACCCCGCTCTGCTCCGCGCCCGGGCGGCCGGACCGGGCTGACCTCAGCGCGCGCTCGCGCCATAGGCGGCAACGAAAGCGCTGGCAGCCGTCGCGGCGAAACGCTGCCGGTCCGCTGCACTGGGCAGGTCCGAGGGGATGAACATGGCCCGGTCCTGGGCGGGGGAGAGGGTCAGGTAGGCGAAGTGCGCAGCAGCGACTCGGACGTCGTCGGCGATGATCAGCCCTGAGGCGCGGTAGGGCTCCAGCTGCGCGGCGACGGTCTCGATCCCGGCCGCCGGTGCCTGGCGGTAGTAGTCGGCAGCAAGGTCGGGGAACTGTTCCGCCTCGGCGATGATCAGCCGCCGCAGCGAGAACACGCGGGTCTGGAGCACGCCGTCCAGATAGGTGCGAGCCACTCCCGTGAGCCGTGTCTCCAGCTCCTCCCGGTTGCCGGCCGGGGTGGCACCGAAGGCCGCAGTGATGCTGGCGATGATCGCGTCCGCGTTCCGGGTGATGCCCGCCACGATCTCCCGGAACAGCCCCTCCTTGTCGGAGAACTGCTTGTACACGGTCTGCTTCGAGACAGCTGCCGCTGCCGCGACCTCGTCCATGCTCGTGCCGCGGAACCCCTGGCGGAGGAACAGGGTGGTGGCCTCGGCGGTGATCGCCTGCCGCTTTCGCGCCGAGCGTCCGATCACCGGTTCCGCTGTGCCTTCAGTCATGCGCTCATCCTACGGAATAGTACTGGACAGTCTAGTTCTCGACCGGCTAGCATCGGGCCATGAGCGATGACGCTTCGACTTTTGACCGCGCCGCGGCGGTGACCCGCAGTCTGCTCGGCTGGGGTGTCGTGGCCGGTCCCTTCTATCTGGTCGTCGGCCTGGTGCTGGCGCTGACCCGGTCCGGCTTCGACCTGAGCCGTCATGCGCTGAGCCTGCTGATGCTGGGCGAGCATGGCTGGATGCAGCGCACCACGATCATCGTCGCAGGGTTGATGGTGCTCGCCGCGGCCTATGGGGTGCTTCGAGCGATCCGGGACGGTCGGGGACTCGCGATCGGGATTCTCACCGGTGTGTACGGGCTCTGCCTGGTGCTCAGTGGCATCGTCATCCCCGATCCGGTCGCGGGATTCCCGCCGGGGGCTGAGGGCGGGGTCGCCTCGGCCGGCGGTATCGGGCATCTGATGGCCGGTGCGCTCGGTTTTGTGGCGCTGGCGGTCGCGGCGTTCACCTATTCGCGCTGGGCGGCGCAGCGGGGTGCGTCGGGCCAGTCCCGGCTCGGCGTGGTCAGCGCTGTGGTGATCGTCGCCGGCTTCGTCGGTGGAGCGGCGCTCGCCCAGTCTCCGGCGGGTGTGGCGCTGCTCTGGCTCGCGGTACTGGCCGGATGGGCGTGGCTCGCGCTCGCGTCGGCGCATCTGTACACCGTGGTGCCGCATCCGGTGATCGCCGAGCGGACGCGCCCGGACCCGGTCTAAATCGGTGCCCCCGGCGGGATTCGAACCCACGACCTTCTGCTCCGGAGGCAGACGCTCTATCCACTGAGCTACAGGGGCTTTCGCCGCGGCGTGAGCCTATCAGGGGAGGGGCCGCTGATTGAAATCGGCTCCGGCCGAGCCACCCGCGGCCGGTCCCCGTAGCATTGCTCATCGGAGAGCAAGCGTGCGAGGTAGACCGGAGGAGAGCACGGTGACGCAGAACCCACCCGACCAGCCAGGTGGTCAGCCCGGGCCGTACGGGTCGCCCGAGCAGTTCGGAGCCGGCGACTCCCAGCCCTACGGTGCACCGGGACAGCAGCCGCAGCAAGGCGGGGAGTATCCCTACGGCGCCGGCCAGCAGCAGTCCTACGGCGCTGCTCCGGCGGGGCAGCCTGACGGCGCCAGTGCTGCGCAGCAGCCCTATGGCCCGCCCGCTCCGGCTCAGTCCGGGTCCGGCGGGCCGGACGGACCCGGCGGGCCCGACGGGACCGGTCCGAACCAGCCCGGCGGTCCGGCAGGCCCACCCCCAGGTGGTCGGCGGAGCAACGCCGGGGTGATCGCCGGGATCGTGATCGGTGGCTTGCTCGTCCTCGCCCTGCTGATCTGGGGCGCAATCACCTTGATCGACGGCCGGGACGACACCATCCCCACACCGACCCCCACGGCCACGGACCCGAGCACCGACGGCAGCGCCGACGCCGACAGCGAGCCCACCGATGACGCGACCGACGAGTCCACCGACGATTCCAGTGGCACCGACGCTGGTGGCGGCGAGCTCTACGACCTGCTCAGCACCGAGGCCGCCGAGGTGGCGGGCGACTCGGGTAACACCTGGACCATCCAGGGTGACTGGGCGGACGCCAGCGACCTGAGCGCGGACGCGATGGAGGCCTACACGGCGACCTACAGCTCCGACGCCGGGGAGATCACGATGACCGCGATCTCCTTCCCGGACTCCGGGGCGGCCGACACCTATGTGGCCGGTGTGCAGGACGAGCGTGGCGATCCGGACTACTCCGGTGATGTCTGGCAGTCGGACAACGGCAACGGGCTCGGTACCCGGATCGACTACGACGGCGATGTGTACAGCGTCTACTGGTACGACGACTCGGCGGTGGTGTACCAGATCGACGCCCCGGACGCGGACACGGCTCAGTCCTTCTACGGCTCCCTGCCGTTCTGATCGGGTGCCCAGCCAGCTGGCCGAACTGCTCAGCACCCACCTGAGCGAGCTCGGCTGCAGGACGCCGGAACCGATCCGGCTGCGCCCGGTCCGCCGGGGGCAGCCGGGTGATCTCGGCACCGCGGTCGCCTACGCCGCGGCCGGCTCCGGCCCGGCCGCGGAGCGCCTCGCCGGTGAGCTCGCCGACCGGCTGCGCGGTGCACCCGGCTTCGCCGAGGTGCGCACCGAGGCCGGCTACCTGACCCTGACGCTGACCACCGACGTCCTCCTGGACAGCGTGCGTCGGCTGCTCCGGCCCGGAGCTGGCGCCACACCCACCCGGGCCCTCGACGGCGGATGGCCGGCTGGTCTGCTCCCGGTCGCCCTCGCCCACGCCCGGTGCCGCAACGTTGCCCGCGCAGCCCGCGCGCACGGCGTACGCCCCACCCTGGGTGCGGAGCTGACCACCACCGGGAGCGCCGTCGTCGACCGGGACCTGACTCGAGCGCTGCTGGTCCGCCTGACCGCCGACCACCCGGGCGGGCGCGGTGCGGCCGTGGCGCTGCGTGACCTCGCTACCACCTACCAGGACTTCTACGCCGGCACCCGCACCGCACCGCGCGGGGCGGGACCGGTAACCTCGAAGCACCGCACCCATCTGGCCCTGACCGAGGCGACTGCTGTGGCGCTCGCCACTGGACTGGCCTCGCTCGGCCTGCACGCTCCGGAGCACCTGTGACCCATCCCGAACAGCCCGGCCTGTGGCCGGAGAACCTGACCATCGTCGACGGCGTCTGGCACCTGGGCGAGCAGCCGCTCACCGAGCTCGCGGAGCAGTTCGGCACGCCTGCCTATCTGCTCGATGTGCCCGGGCTCCGGGCGCGCGCCGCGCGCTACCGCCGCGCCTTTGCCGAGGCCTTCGCGCCGGCGCCGGTGCAGGTCTACTACGCGGGCAAGGCGTTCCTGTCCATCGCCGTCGCCCGGTGGATGCACGCGGAGGGCTTGCGCATCGACACCGCGTCCGGCGGGGAGCTGGCCACGGCGTTGGCCGCCGGAGTCCCTGGTGCGGACATCGGCCTGCACGGCAACAACAAGTCCGATGAGGAGATCGACCGCGCCCTGGAATCCGGTGTCGGCCGGATCGTGATCGACTCGCTGGACGAGATCGACCGGGTCGAGGCACTCGCGGCCCGCCGCGGGGTGCGGGCACCGGTGATGGTGCGGGTGACCACCGGGGTGCACGCCGGTGGTCACGAGTTCATCGCCACCGCCCACGAGGACCAGAAGTTCGGCCTCTCCCTCGCCGGGGGGACCGCCGCCGAGGCATTGAGCCGGATCGCCGGCCGTGCGCATCTGGAGCTGCTCGGTCTGCACTCCCACATCGGCTCCCAGATCCTCGACCCGGACGGGTTCGCCGCAGCGGCCCGCGCCCTGTTGCAGCTGCGCGCGGAGCACGCCGAGCGCACCGGCGTGCTGCTCGGTGAGCTGGATCTGGGCGGCGGGTACGGGATCGCGTACCTGCCCGATGAGGCCGAAGCAGACATCGCCACCCTCGCCGGCTCGCTGGCCCGCACCTGCGCGCAGGAGTGCGAGCGGTTGGGCACCCCGATGCCGGAGTTCTCCTTCGAGCCGGGCCGGGCGATCGTCGGCCCGAGCATGCTCACCCTGTACCGGGTGGGCACGGTCAAGCCCGTGCCGCTCGACGAGGGCGGCGCGCGGTGGTACGTCTCGGTGGACGGCGGGATGAGCGACAACATCCGGCCCGCGCTCTACGGCGCCGACTACCACGCCGCCCTGGTGCGCGACTCGACGGCCGCCCCGGTGCTCGCCCGCGTGGTCGGCAAGCACTGCGAGAGCGGGGACATCGTGGTGCACCAGGTCCAGCTTCCCGCGGACGTGCAGGCCGGGGACCTGCTCGCGGTTCCGGCCACCGGCGCCTACGGCCGGTCGATGGCGAGCCAGTACAACCTGCTGCCCCGGCCCGGCGTGGTAGCCGTCGGGGACGGGGAGCCGCGGGAGATCGTGCGCCGGGAGACGATCGAGGACATCCTCGCCCTCGACCTCGGCTGACCCACCCACGCATCCCCGCCCGCCCCACACCCACACCCACACCCCGCCCACCCCCGTGAATCGATGCACTCGTTACCTGGCGCGGTGAGTAGTGCTCGCGGAGCACGACTGGACGGGCCAGGTAACGAACGGCCCGCTGGTGGGTGGCCGAGTGGCCCGCTGGTGGGTGGCCGAGCAGCCAGGTGGACCGGACCGTCCACTCTGCGGCACGGCCCGGAACGCCCGGCCCTGCTGCGTCTATTGTGGTGCGGGCGTGGGCGGGAGAGCCGCACCCGCCGCAACCAGGGAAGGACAGCATGAACGAAGGTGCCCAGAAGGTTCGCGTGGCCGTGCTCGGCTGCGGGGTGGTCGGCACGGAGGTGGTCCGCACGTTGGTGGAGCACGCCGATGAGCTGCACGCCCGCACGGGGACGCGCCTGGACCTGGTGGGCATCGGCGTACGTTCGGTGGCCACCCCGCGGGACAGCGTGGTACCGACCGATCTGCTCACCGAGGACCTGACCGGCCTGGTCCGCCGTGCCGACCTGGTGATCGAGCTGCTCGGCGGTATCGAGCCGGCCCGGGCGCTGATCCTGGAGGCTATCGGTTCCGGCGCCAGCGTGGTGACGGCGAACAAGGCGCTGCTGGCCCAGCACGGCCCCCAGCTCTACGCAGCCGCGGACGACGCCCGGGTGGACCTGTTCTTCGAGGCGGCGGTGGCCGGAGCGGTGCCAGTGGTGCGCGGCCTGCGCGAATCGCTCGCCGGTGACCGCATCACCCGGATCCTCGGCATCATGAACGGCACCACCAACTACATCCTGGACGAGATGACCGCCTCCGGCCTGGACTTCGAGACGGCGCTGGCCCAGGCCCAGCAGCTCGGCTACGCCGAGGCCGACCCGACCTCCGACGTCGAGGGACTCGACGCTGCCGCCAAGGCCGCCATCCTCGCTTCCCTGGCCTTCCACTCCCGCACCTCCCTGGCCGACGTGCCGGCGCAGGGCATCAGGGACATCACCCCGGCCGATATCGACTCTGCCGCCCAGACCGGGCACGTGATCAAGCTGCTCGCGATCGCCGAGGTGGGCCGGTACGACGGCACCCCGGGCATCGCCGTCCGGGTGCACCCGGCCCTGGTGCCCACCGATCACCCGCTGGCCAGTGTGCGCGGACCGTACAACGCCGTGTTCGTGGAGGCCGAGGCCGCGGGCACGCTGATGTTCTACGGCGCCGGTGCCGGGGGAGTGGCTACCTCGAGTGCCGTGCTGGGGGACGTGGTTGCCGCTGCACGGAACGTGGTGAACGGCGGCAAGGCGCCCTCGGAGTCCGCGCATGCGGCGCTCACCTCGATGCCGCCGGAGGCGGTGCGCACCCGGTACCAGATTCGTATCGAGGTCGTCGACCGGCCCGGTGTGCTCGCCGAGGTCGCCGCCCTGGTGGCTGGGCGTGGCATCTCCATCGAGACCGTGCGTCAGGGTGCGTTCGACGTGGACGACGTCGCCGAACTGGTGATCGTCACCCACGAGGGGAGCGAGTCCGCGCTTGCCGCGACCGTCGTCGACCTCGATACCCTCGACGTGATCAAGCGGATCACCTCGATCCTGCGTGTGGAAGGAAACTGATGGCTCAGCCGTGGCGCGGTGTGATCGCCGAGTACGTCGACCGTCTGCCGATCACCGAGGGGGATCCGGTGGTGACCCTCGGTGAGGGGGGCACCCCGCTGGTGGCCGCGCCCGCACTCTCCGAGGCCACCGGTGCGCAGGTCTACCTCAAGGTCGAGGGTGCCAACCCGACCGGTTCTTTCAAGGACCGGGGGATGACGATGGCGATCAGCAAGGTGGTGGCCGAGGGCACCGAGGCAGTGGTCTGCGCCTCCACCGGGAACACCTCCGCCTCCGCGGCCGCCTACGCCGCGCACGCCGGCCTGACCTGCGCCGTGGTTCTGCCGCACGGGAAGATCGCCGCCGGGAAGCTCGCCCAGGCGATCGTGCACGGCGCCCAGCTGCTCGCCGTGGACGGCAACTTCGACGACTGCCTGCGGATCGTGCGCGAGCTGGCCGACGCCTACCCGGTCGCCCTGGTGAACTCGGTGAACCCGTTCCGGTTGCAGGGGCAGAAGACCGCCGCCTTCGAGGTGGTGGACGCCCTCGGTGACGCGCCCGACCTGCACGTGCTGCCGGTCGGCAACGCCGGGAACATCTCCGCCTACTGGATGGGCTACGCCGAGTACGCCGCGGACGGGAAGTCCAGCCGCACACCGCAGATGTGGGGGGTGCAGGCCGACGGGGCCGCGCCGTTCGTCAAGGGCGAGCCGATCGAGCACCCGGAGACCGTCGCCACGGCGATCCGGATCGGCAACCCGGCCTCGTGGTCGCTGGCCGTCGCGGCGCGGGATGACTCCGGGGGGCGGATCGACGCGGTCAGCGATGCCGAGATCCTCGATGCCCAGGCCCTGATCGCCCGCAGCGTGGGAGTGTTCGTCGAACCTGCCTCGGCGGCAAGCGTGGCCGGACTGCTGGCCCGCGCCGACGCCGGGGACGTGCCCGCCGGGGCCACAGTGGTGTGCACGGTAACCGGCAACGGTCTCAAGGACACCGCCACCGCGCTCGGCGATAGCCCCGTGCAGCCCGAAGTGATCGGGCGAGACACGGCGGACGCGGCCCGCGCGCTCGGCCTGGCCTGAGCATGCGACTCATGCGGGACGAGGTGACCGTGCGGGTTCCGGCCACCAGTGCGAACCTAGGCCCTGGCTTTGACGCGTTCGGTCTGGCGCACGCCATCCATGACGTGGTCACCGTGCGTGCCACCGCCGGTGCGACGGACGTGCAGGTCACCGGTGAAGGGGTCGGCGAGGTACCCACCGGCGAGGACCACCTGGTGGTACGCGCGCTGCGCGCCGGGCTGGACTACGCCGGGGCCCCGCAGGCCGGGTTCAGCCTGCACTGTCACAACGCGATTCCGCATGGTCGCGGGCTGGGTTCGAGCGCGTCGGCGGTGGTGGCCGGGCTGCTGGTCGCGCGAGGGCTGATCAACGAGCCGGAGGCGCTGGACAACGACAGTCTGCTCAACCTGGCCACCGAGTTCGAGGGACATCCGGACAATGCCGCTCCGGCGCTGTTCGGTGGAGTCACCGTGGCGTGGATGGAGGGCCCGCAGGCGCGGGCGGCGCAGATTCCGCTGCACCCGGACGTGCAGCCGACCGTGCTGATCCCCACGGACCGCCTGCCCACCAGCCGTGCCCGTGCGGTGCTGCCGGCCACGGTGGCGCATGCCGATGCTGCATTCAACGCCGGCCGGGCGGGGCTGCTGGTGCTGGCGCTCAGCACCCGGCCGGACCTGCTGTTGCCGGCCACCGAGGACCGGCTGCACCAGGCACAGCGTGCGGACGCGATGATGGCGACCTCGGCACTCGTGGACCGGCTGCGTCAGGCGGGTGCGCCCGCGGTGATCTCCGGAGCCGGTCCCACCGTGCTCGTTCTCGCGCCGCTCACCGCGGCGCAGCAGGCCGTGGTGGGGCAGGCATGGCAGGTGCTCTCGCCGTCGATCGATTTCGACGGCGGACAGGTCACCGTCCCCGAGCCGTCCCGCGGATAGCCGCACCAGCAGGCGAGCGCGCATTCGGTCGCGGGTCGCCCTCGACGGCGCGGGTGTCGATGGTAGGCTCGCAGGTGCGCCATAGTTCGCAGGTGACTCGCTCACCGCGGCGGTGCCTCCCACGCTGGCATCCTTGCTGATGTTTGCGCGTGATCTATTCCACCCGGACATTCGATCCGGACATCTCCAGCCTGACAAATCTGAGTCGGGCTGTGTCGAGGGAAGGAACCTCGTGACCGAAAGCACGACCACTCCGGGCCGTAGCAAGGCGTTGTCCGCCTTGCGCCTGGCCGAGCTGCAGGCACTCGCCGGTGAGCTCGGGATCAAGGGCACCGCCAAGATGCGCAAGAGCGATCTGGTGACTGCCATCCGCGCCGCCCGAGACGGCGCGACCGACGGCGGGCAGCGTCCCGCCGGACGGCAGCAGAAGACCGACAACGCACCGGCGAAGGGCGCCGCCTCCGAGGCACCGGCAAAGGGCGCCGCCTCCGAGGCATCGGCGAAGGGCGCCGCCTCCGGTGCACCGGCGACTGGTGCGTCACCCGCCCAGGACGGTGCGGCGGCTAGCACGGCCGACGCTGCCAACAGCCAGCCGCCGGCTCGGCGTAACCGCCGGGCCGCTTCCGCTGGCGGTCAGCCCCAGCTCGACCTCTCCGCGCTGACCGCGGGTCGGGACGAGAAGACGGCACCTGCCGAAACGACCGGTGGTGACCGCACTGGCGGTGACCGCACGGGTGACCGCAACGACGACGGCCGCCAGAGCACGCGCGGTGGTGACGGCAAGGCCAACGACCAGCGCCCACGTGGTGCCAACCAGCGCCAAGGTGGCGGAGGCCAGCGCCAAGGCGGCGGTAACCAGCGTCAGACCGGTGAGGACCAGCGTCAGAACGGCGCCGGCCAGCGTCAGGGCGGCGGTAACCAGCGTCAGAACGGCGGCGACCCTCACCAGGGTGGCAACGACCGGAAGCAGGGCGGCGACCGCCGTCCCTCGCTGGACGACATCCAGCTACCGGAGGGCCGCCGGATCGACGGTGACCAGCCGGAGGACTCACCCCGCACCAGCCGGGATAACGACGACGACCGTTCCGGCGGTCGGCGCCGGCGCGGCCGCGACCGGTACCGCGACCGGGACCGCAAGCGCCGCGGGCGCGACGTCGAGGAAGAGATCGAGATCACCGAGGACGATGTCCTCCTCCCGGTGGCCGGCATCCTGGACATCCTGGACAACTACGCGTTCGTGCGCACCAGCGGCTACCTGCCCGGTGCGAACGACGTCTACGTCTCCCTCGGCCAGGTGAAGAAGTACGGCCTGCGCCGCGGCGACGCCGTCACCGGTGCGGTCCGCCAGCCTCGTGACGGTGAGGGTAACCAGCGGCAGAAGTTCAACGCTCTGGTGCGACTCGACTCGATCAACGGGGTCCCGCTGGCCGAGGCCACCGGCCGTCCCGAGTTCACCAAGCTCACCCCGCTGTACCCGCAGGAGCGGCTCCGGCTGGAGACCACCCCCGGGCAGGTCACCGCGCGGATCGTGGACCTCGTCGCACCGATCGGTAAGGGCCAGCGTGGCCTGATCGTGGCCCCGCCGAAGGCCGGTAAGACCATCGTCATGCAGCAGGTGGCGAATGCGATCACCACGAACAACCCCGATGTGCACCTGATGGTGGTGCTCGTGGACGAGCGTCCCGAGGAAGTCACCGATATGGAGCGCACGGTCAAGGGCGAGGTGATCGCCTCCACGTTCGACCGGCCGGCCACCGACCACACCCTGATCGCCGAGCTGGCGATCGAACGGGCGAAGCGCCTGGTCGAGCTGGGCCAGGACGTCGTGGTGCTGCTGGACTCGCTGACCCGGCTCTCCCGCGCCTACAACCTCGCGGCACCAGCCTCGGGCCGGATCCTCTCCGGTGGCGTGGACGCCTCCGCGCTCTACCCGCCGAAGAAGTTCTTCGGTGCCGCCCGCAACATCGAGCACGGCGGGTCGCTGACCATCCTCGCCTCGGCGCTGGTGGAGACCGGCTCGAAGATGGACGAGGTGATCTTCGAGGAGTTCAAGGGCACCGGGAACATGGAGCTGCGCCTGTCCCGCCAGCTCGCGGACAAGCGGATCTTCCCCGCCGTGGACGTGAACGCCTCCGGCACCCGCCGGGAGGAGATCCTGGTGGAGGCCGACGAGCTGAAGATTGTCTGGAAGCTGCGCCGGCTGCTGAGCTCGTTGGACCAGCAGCAGGCGATCGAGCTGCTGCAGTCCAAGCTCCGCGCCACCTCCTCGAACGCCGAGTTCCTGCTCACCGTGCAGAAGACCACGCCGAGCCGCCCGTCCGCGGGAGACCGCGACTAGCGCCGCTCTCCATCGCGAGCGGCCACTCCGGCAGTCTCTGATCACCAGCAACTGCGCAGGAGTGGCCACTCGCGAGAGGCGGGCGCGCCGATCCGGCCACCCGCGAGGCATCGAGGACCAGCACGGGAGGCGGACGGAGCAGGCATGACAGAGGAGTTCGCGGCGGTGCAGCCGCTGCTGGCGGAGTACGCGCAGGTGGAAGAGGCCCTGGCCGACCCCGGTGTGCATGCTGACCAGGCGAAGGCCCGCACGCTCGGCCGCCGGTACGCCGAGCTCGGCCGGATCGTCACCGCCTATCGCACCTGGCGCTCGGCTGCCGAGGATGCGGAGACGGCGGTGGAGCTCGCCGCCGACGACCCCGCGTTCGCGGCCGAGGTGGAGCCGCTGCAGCAGGCCGCCGATGCTGCTGCCGACCACCTGCGCGGTGTGCTCGTGCCTCGCGATCCGGACGACGGCCGGGACGTGATCCTGCAGGTCAAGGCCGGTGAGGGCGGCGAGGAGTCCGCCCTGTTCGCCGCCGACCTGGTGCGGATGTACCAGCGGTTCGCCGAACGGCAGGGCTGGTCGGTGCAGCTGCTCGATGAGACCGGCTCCGACCTGGGCGGGTACAAGGACATCTCGATCGCGGTGAAGTCCCGCGCGACCGACCCGGCCGAAGGAGTGTGGGCGCACCTGAAGTACGAAGGTGGGGTGCACCGGGTCCAGCGGGTCCCCGTCACCGAGTCCCAGGGCCGGATCCACACCTCCGCCGCCGGTGTGCTGGTCTTCCCCGAGGTGGACGAACCCGGCGAGGTGGAGATCGACCCGAACGACCTGCGGATTGACGTCTACCGGTCCTCCGGGCCCGGCGGGCAGAGCGTGAACACCACCGACTCCGCCGTGCGGATCACCCACGAGCCGACCGGGATCGTGGTCTCGATGCAGAACGAGAAGTCCCAACTGCAGAACCGGGAGCAGGCGCTGCGGGTGCTGCGCGCCCGGCTGCTCGCCGCTCAGCAGGAAGAGGCTGCCGCCGAGGCCGCCGAACTGCGCCGCTCCCAGGTTCGTACGGTGGACCGCAGCGAACGGATCCGCACCTACAACTTCCCGGAGAACCGGATCGCCGACCACCGCACCGGGTACAAGGCGTACAACCTCGACCATGTGCTCGATGGCGACCTCGGCCCGGTGATCACCTCGGCGATCGAGATGGACGAGGCCGAACGGCTGGCCGGGGCCGGTGACTGAGCAGGTACCTGCCGCGCGCCCGGCCGGGCTGCGCGAGCTGATCCAGGCCGCGACGGCGATACTCACCGAGGCGGGCGTCGGCTCACCGGACGTTGATGCTCGGGCGCTGGCCGCGCACGTGCTCGGCGTCGACCGGCTCGACCTGGTCCGGCCGCCGGAGCTCACGGACGACTTCGCGGGCCGATACGCCGAGCTGGTGGAGCGCCGTCGGCTGCGGGAGCCGCTGCAGCAGATCACCGGGTGGGCGCCGTTCCGCTACCTGGAACTGGCGATCTGGCCGGGGGTGTTCGTGCCCCGACCGGAGACCGAGCTGGTGGCCGAGGCCGCGATCGAGGCCGCCCGCGCCGCCGGCCCCCACCCGGTGGTGGTGGATCTGTGCAGCGGGTCCGGTGCGATCGCGCTCGCACTCGCCCAGGAGGTGCCGGCCGCAGCGGTGGTGGCCGTGGAGCTGGGCGGCGAACCGGTCCGCGCGATCGGTGCGAATGCTGACCGGCTCAGCCTGCCGGTACGGGTGGTCCAGGCTGATGCCACGGCGGATTCCACGCTGAGCGAGCTGGATGCCCGGGTGGACGTCCTGGTGGCGAACCCGCCCTACATCCCCCCGGATGCGGTCCCTCAGGACCCGGAGGTGCGTGATCACGATCCGGACCTGGCCCTCTACGGGGGTGGGACCGACGGGCTGGAGGTGCCGCGCGGGGTGGTGGCCTCTGCCGCCCGGTTGCTGCGCACCGGGGGAGTGCTGGTGATGGAGCACGCCGAGGTGCAGGCCGCAGCGCTGCGGGAGATCGTCGCCGCAACCGGCGCGTTCACCGAGGTGCGCACCGAGGTGGACCTGACCGGCCGGGACCGGATGGTCGTCGCCACCCGCACCGGGGTGCTCCGGTAGCCTCCGCTACCGCCCGCGGGCTACCGGTAGGCGAGCCGCCAACGGGCGGAGGAGCACGACCACCAGGGCGACCACCACCGCGCCCAGAGCCAGCCCGGAGGCCACGTCGTGCAGGTAGTGCACGCCGGCGGCCAGCCGCGCTGCACCCGCCAGAACGGCAGCCGGGACGGCGAACCAGGCGGTGCGGGGTGCCGCGATGATGCAGGCGGTGGCCAACGCCGCGGCGACCGTCGAGTGGCCGGATGGCCAGGACCAGTCTCCGACGCTCGGGCAGGCCAGCACCGTCTCGACGTCCCAGACCCGGCAGGGCCGTTCCTCGGTGACGAGCAGCTTGAGCAGCGTGCTGAGCACCGAGGCGCCGATCACGCCGACGCCCCCGCTGACCAGGCGCCAGAACACGGCCCGCTCACGCCAGAAGGAGCTCACCGCGAGGACACCGGCCAGGACCCCCAGCAGCAGCGGTCCGTACTGGGCGAAGGCACCGGCCAGCGCTGAGCCCACCGGCGAAGCTGCCACTGACGGTGCGACCGAGCGGTACACCGTGGCGCGGAGCGGCCAGCTGATGCCGGCGATCAGCGCGAGGAGGCCGGCTACCGGAAGGGTCCGGAGGAGCGCCGAGGGCGGTTGTGGTGAGGCCATCGGCTAGCGACGCGGTGCGCCGGACAGCCGGTGCCGGGTGATCATCGACGCCACGTACCAGCCGAGGGCGATGCCGGCGAGATCGGCCACTGCGTCCAGCGGGTCCCCGCTCCGGCTGGGCAGCAGCAGGTGCTGGACCACCTCGCTGAGGACCGCGTGCGCCGCCAGGACGAGGGCCAGCCAGCGCGCGGGCACGGAGGCGAGGACGCCGGTAAGCATCACCAGGGCGAAGACCAGCACGTGGATCGCCTTGTCCGCCCCGGGCACGCCGACCTCCGCGGTGCTCGGCGGCTGGGGGAGATACAGCACGATGAGCTGGACCGCGATCGTCGCCACGAAGATCGCGCGGAGCAGAGCGGAGCTGCCGGCAGGAGTGGTCACCCGGGTACGATCCCACGCCGGAGCGGCCCGGCGGGCGTGAGAGGCTTAGCCACGTGCCAGATCTAGAACTCCTCGACTGTACCGATGCTGCAGTGCGCGCCGGTCACCTCACCGAGGCGGTGCATCAGCTCGCCGAGGGACGGCTGGCTGTGCTGCCCACGGATACCGTGTACGGCATCGCTGCGGACGCGTTCACCCCCCGTGCGGTGACCGCGCTGCTCACCGCGAAAGGCCGCGACCGGCAGATGCCGCCGCCGGTGCTGATCGGGGACCTGCGCACGCTGGACGGCCTGGCCACCGAGATCCCCGCCGCCGTGCGGGATCTGGTGGAGGAGTTCTGGCCCGGTCCACTGACCATCATCCTGCGCGCGCACGGCAGCCTGCGCTGGGACCTGGGGGAGACCCACGGCACTGTGGCGCTGCGCATGCCCGACCACGAGATCACCCTCGAGCTGCTCCGGCGCACCGGGCCGCTCGCCGTCTCCAGCGCCAACCGCAGCGGCGAGCCGGCCGCACTCACCTGCGCCGAGGCCGCTGAGCAGCTGGGCCGGGCGGTGCGGGTCTATCTCGACGGCGGAACTGCCCCTGGCGGGGTCGCGTCCACCATCGTGGACGCCACCGGGGAGCAGCTGCGGGTAGTCCGCGAGGGAGCGCTCACCGCCGAGGAGCTCGGGTCCGTGGTGCCGGACCTGTTGCCGATGCACGTACCCGAGGTGATCGAGGATGCGGCCGGCGAGGATGGTGCGGACGACGCGCAGGAGAACGGTGACCTGGGCGAGGAGCCGGGCGAGGAGAGCGATGCCCCGGTGAGTGACGCCGTCGGCGAGGAGAGCGAAGCCCCGGTGAGTGACGCCGTCGGCGAGGAGAGCGAGGAGCCGGGCGAGGAGAGCGATGCCCCGGTGAGTGACGCCGTCGGCGAGGACGGCGATGCCCCGGTGAGTGACGCCGTCGCCGAAGGGACTGACGAGCAGGAGAGTGACGAGACTCCGGACGGCCGCGTGCCGTGAGGATCTATCTGCTGGTGCTGGCGATCGCGGCAGCGGTCACCTACTTGGTGACCCCGGTGGCGCGGTTGCTGGCGCAGCGCATCGGTGCCGTCACCCCGGTCCGGGTCCGGGACGTGCACTCCGTGCCCACCCCGCGCCTGGGTGGGGTGGCCATGCTGGCCGGACTGGCTGGCGCCCTGTTGGTCGCATCCCAGATCGAGTTCCTGCAGCCGGTCTTCGACGACAACCTGCCCTGGGCGATCCTCGGCTGCGCCGCCGCCATCTGCCTGCTCGGCGTTGCCGATGACATCTGGGACCTGGACTGGTTCACCAAGCTGGTCGGCCAGGTGATCGTGGCCGGGGCGATGGCCTGGCAGGGCGTGCAGCTGATCAGCTTCCCGATCTTCGGGCTGACCATCGGCTCCTCGCGGCTTTCCCTGGTGGTCACCGTGATCGCTGTGGTGGTGGCCATCAATGCAGTGAACTGGGTGGACGGGCTGGACGGGCTGGCCGCCGGGATGATCGCGATCGGCGGCACCGCATTCTTCGTCTACACCTACGTGCTCACCCGGACCAGCAGCCCGGCCGACTACTCTGACCTCGCCACGATGGTGGTGGCCGCGCTGGTCGGGGTGTGCGTAGGCTTCCTACCGCACAACTTCCATCCGGCACGGGTGTTCATGGGCGATTCCGGGGCGATGCTGCTCGGGCTGACCCTGGCCGCCGCCTCGATCGTGGTCACCGGCCAGATCAACCCCGGCCTGGTCTCCACCACAGCCGCCCTGCCGGCCTTCGTGCCGATCCTGCTGCCGGTCGCCGTGCTGATCCTGCCGCTGATGGATGTCACGATCACCATCCTGCGGCGGCTGCTCGCCGGCAAGTCCCCGTTCCACGCCGACCGCACCCACCTGCACCACAAGCTGCTCGATCGCGGCCACTCGCACCGCCGCGCGGTAGCCATCCTGTACGTGTGGACCTTCGTGGCCTCGTGCAGCGCCGCCGCCCTGGTGCTGTTCCCGGTGTACCAGGTGCTGATCGGCGCCGCGATTGGCGTCGTGATCGCCGTGATCATTACCGTGGTACCGATCCCCACCCCCTCGTTCGGCAAGCGCCGGACCGCTCACCACCCCAGCTGAAGGACACCACCGCCGTGCCCGAGCCCGCCTTCCTGAACGACCGCTACCTCCGCACCGAGGCGGTCCTGACCATGATCCGCACGGTGCTGCGCCGGCTGTTGCTCGCCTCGGCGGTGATCGGTGTGGTCAGCGTGGGCGTCGGCCTGCTCGTCGGCGGCCTACCCGGCCTGTGGAGCGCGCTGCTGGCCACGGCGATCAGCGTGCTCTTCACCGGCACCACGATGGCCAGCCTGTACGCGATCGTCGGCCGCGGGCCGGAGCTGTTGCAGATCGTCCTGCTCGGCGGGTGGATCCTGAAGATGGGTCTGCTCGCGGTCCTCCTGCTCTGGTTGCGGAACGAGAACTTCTATCACCGCGGTGTGTTCCTGGCCACACTGTTCGTGGTGGTGATCGTCGGACTCATCGTCGAGATCGGCACCTTGGTCACCGCCCGTATCCCCTACGTTGCCCCCAGCAGCACAGAACCGTCACAGGACGACGACGGCGCCTCCACAGTGGCCGATCCCGGTCCGGGGGAGGGTGAAGGTACCCCCACCGCCTCATCGGGCGCTGAGTCGGAGTTGACGAGTCCACCTACGGCCGGTGAGGATGTCCGGGAAGCTACGGATTCAGCCGATCCTTCCAAGGTTCAGCGCCACCCGGACGGTCACGATCGTCCGGAGTGATCCGGTACGCTACACATATTCACTTCCAGCCCACCTGAGCTTGTCTCCTGCGACGCTGCCCATAGTGCAGTGATGGTCGAGCTCGATGTACCTGGGGAGTTCACTCTGTCCACCGCAGCCCCTGCCGCGCCTGTCCTCGCCGAGGGTGAGGACAGCGGCGGCTTCCACGCCCCAGGACTTGACGAGTTCTTCCCGGACGCGCTGTTCGGGAGTACCGAGCTGACCTCCGTGTGGGGCTTCGACCGGATCATGATGGTGCGGCTCATCGTGGTGGCACTGATGCTGCTGCTCTTCTGGTTGGGCACCCGCAAGGCGTCGCTGATCCCGACCCGCGGGCAGAGCATCATCGAGTTCGGCGTGACGTTCGTGCGCGAGCAGGTCGCCGAGCAGATCATGGGCAAGGAGCGCGCCCGACCGTACGTGGCGATGCTGACCACGATCTTCTTCCTCATCCTGGCGATGAACCTCGCCGGAGTGGTCCCGTTCCTGAATATCGCCGGTACCTCCCGAGTCGGCCTTCCGCTGTTGCTCGCGCTCTGGGTGCTGGTGGTCTACCTGTCCGCCGGTATCCGCAAGCACGGCCTGGGCAAGTACCTCAAGGCGCAGCTCTTCCCGCCCGGGATCCCGTGGCCGGCTTACGTGCTGATCACGCCGATCGAGGCGCTGCAGGTGTTCATCCTGCGCCCGGCCACGCTGACCATCCGGCTGGTGGCCAACATGATGGCCGGGCACCTGATGCTGGTGCTGTGCTTCGCCGCCACCCACTTCCTCATCCTCGAGGGCGGCGGCCTGATCAAGGCCACCGGCGCCCTCGCCTTTGCCGGCGGGATCTTCATCACCCTGTTCGAGATCTTCATCGCTCTCCTGCAGGCCTACATCTTCACGCTTCTGTCCGCCATCTACCTCAACATGGCCCTCGAAGAGGAGCACTGACCTCACCGAGAGGCTTCGGCCCGCTCCGGTGGGTCAGCAGTTCGCACGACACACCCAGACGCTCACCGTGAGCGCCACAGGAAGGAAATGCAGTGGAAGGTAACCTCGCAACCATCGGTTACGGTCTCGCCACGATCGGCCCGGGCATCGGCCTCGGTATCGTCTTCGGCCAGACCCAGATCGCCACGGCTCGTCAGCCGGAGGTGGCCGGCCGGCTGTTCACCAACATGATGATCGGCGCCGCCCTCATCGAGGTGCTCGGTCTGCTCGGCCTCGTCGCCGGCCTCATGTTCTGATCCATCCCTCACCAGTAGGCGTTGGGAGCCGACATGATCACAGCAGACGGGACACCGAACCCGCTCATCCCGGCGGCGTACGACATCATCTGGTCACTGGTCGTGACCGTCATCATCGGGTTCTTCTTCTTCAAGTATCTGCTGCCGAAGCTGAACGCGATCCTGGATGAGCGTGCCGCCAAGATCGAAGGTGGGCTGCAGCTCGCCGAGAAGGCGCAGGCTGAAGCCGCTGAGGCCAAGGTAGAGACCGAGCGCGAGCTCGCTGCTGCCCGCAAGGAGGCCGCTGGCATCCGCGAGGAGGCCAACAGCGACGGCGCCCAGATCGTCGCCGAGGCACGCACCAAGGCGCAGACCGAGGCCGCCCGGATCGCCGAGAACGCACAGCGGCAGATCGAGGCTGCCCGGCAGTCCGCGGTCGTCTCGCTGCGGGCAGATGTGGGCACGTTGGCCACGGAGCTGGCCTCGCGGATCGTGGGGGAGTCTCTCGCCGACGACGCACGCCAGTCCCGTGTGGTGGACCGGTTCCTCGACGAGATCGAGACCACGATGTCCGAATCCACTCCCGCCGCGGCTGACTCGGAGGCGTGATGCGGGCCAGCAGCCAGACCTCCACCGACGACGCGCGCAGCTCGTTCGCCGCCGTCCTGCGCCAGGCGGGTGCCGATGCGCAGGCGCTGGGAACTGACCTGTTCGCCGTGGCCGATGTGCTCGACGGCAGCGGCGGCCTGCGCCGGGCGCTGACCGACCCCTCCCGCGAGGGCGAGGACAAGGCTGCCGTGGTCAATGCCGTCTTCGGCGGCAAGGTGCGCGGCGAGGTGCTGGACCTTCTGGACGGTATGGCCCGGCGGCGCTGGTCGGCAGACGACGATCTGCGGGCCGCCGTGGAGCTGATCGGCACCGATGCGGTGCTCGCCAGCGCGGAGGCCGACGATGCACTGCTGGACGTGGAGTCCCAGCTGTTCACCGTGCAGCGCATCCTCGCCGACAACCGCGAGCTGCGGCTCGCGCTGGCGGACAAGGACCGCAGCGTCGGCGCCCGCGCCGAACTGTTGTCCTCGCTGGTGCAGGGCAAGGTGGCAGCACAGACGCAGGTGCTGCTCGAACGTGCACTGACTGCCTCCCACGAGACCTCGCTGGCCGCCGCCCTGGTGCGCCTGATCGAGGCAGCGGCGCACCGCCGCCAGCAGCTCGTGGTCACGGTGACGGCGGCCAGGCCGTTGAGCACGGCCCAGCAGGATCGGCTGCGCGGCATCCTGGAAGGTGCCTACGGTCGTAGCGCCCACATCAACGTGGCGGTGGACGATTCCGTCATCGGCGGTGTGCGCATCCAGATCGGCGACGAGGTGGTCGATGCGACCATGCTCTCCCGCCTCGAAGAAGCTCGCCGGCGGCTGGCCGGCTGACAAGCCCCACTCAGATGTGAACCGATCGCCACCAGGCGGTCTAAGGAGAAGGACGAACAGATGGCTGAACTGACGATCAAGCCCGAGGAGATCCGGGCGGCGCTGGACAGCTTCGTGAACTCCTACGAGCCGGCGACCAGCGCGGCCGAGGAGGTCGGTACCGTCACCCTGGCTGCCGACGGCATCGCCGAAGTTGAGGGTCTGCCCGGGGTGATGGCCAACGAGCTGCTCACCTTCGAGGACGGCACCCTCGGTCTGGCCCTGAACCTGGACACGCGCACGATCGGTGTGGTGGTGCTGGGGGAGTTCGACGGCATCGAGCAGGGACAGAGCGTGCGCCGCACTGGTGAGGTGCTCTCCGTCCCGGTCGGTGAGGGTTACCTGGGCCGCGTCGTGGACCCGCTGGGTCAGCCGATCGACGGCCTCGGCGAGGTCGAGACCGACGCACGGCGGGCGCTGGAGCTGCAGGCTGCTGGCGTGATGGAGCGCAAGAGCGTGCACGAGCCGCTGCAGTCCGGTCAGAAGGCCATCGACGCGATGATCCCGATCGGTCGCGGTCAGCGTCAGCTGATCATCGGTGACCGGCAGACCGGGAAGACCGCGATCGCGCTGGACACGATCATCAACCAGAAGGCGAACTGGGAGTCCGGCGACCCGGAAAAGCAGGTGCGCTGCATCTACGTGGCGATCGGTCAGAAGGGGACGACCATCGCCTCGGTGCGCGGCGCCCTGGAGGACGCCGGCGCGTTGGAGTACACCACGATCGTGGCGGCCCCCGCCTCGGACGCTGCGGGCTTCAAGTACATCGCTCCCTACACCGGTTCGGCCATCGGCCAGCACTGGATGTACCAGGGCAAGCACGTCCTGATCGTCTTCGACGACCTGTCCAAGCAGGCCGAGGCCTACCGTGCGGTCTCCCTGCTGCTGCGCCGCCCGCCGGGCCGTGAGGCCTACCCCGGTGACGTGTTCTACCTGCACTCCCGGCTGCTGGAGCGTTGCGCCAAGCTCTCCGACGAGCTGGGTGCCGGTTCGATGACCGGTCTGCCGATCATCGAGACCAAGGCGAACGACGTCTCGGCGTACATCCCGACCAACGTCATCTCCATCACCGATGGGCAGATCTTCCTCCAGTCGGACCTGTTCAACGCCAACCAGCGCCCCGCCGTCGACGTGGGTATCTCGGTCTCCCGCGTGGGTGGTGACGCGCAGATCAAGGCGATGAAGAAGGTCTCCGGCACGCTGAAGATCGACCTGGCGCAGTACCGGGCTCTGGAGGCGTTCGCGATGTTCGCCTCGGACCTGGACCCGGCCTCGCGCCGCCAGCTCACCCGGGGTGCGCGGCTGATGGAGCTGCTCAAGCAGCCGCAGTACAGCCCGTACGACGCCGAGGACCAGGTGGTCTCCATCTGGGCCGGTACGAAGGGCTACTTCGACGAGGTCGAGCTGACCGACGTCCGCCGGTTCGAGCGCGAGCTGCTCGAGTACGTGCGCCGGAACACCGGGGTGATCGACCAGATCGCCGAGACCGGCAAGTTCGAGGACTCCACCGAGGAGGAGCTGAAGGCGGCCGTGGAGAAGTTCCGCGACACCTTCCTCGGCTCCGAGGGCTCCGCGCCGGCCGAACCGGTCGAGGACGGCGACGTGGACATCGATCAGGAGCAGATCGTCCGGCAGAAGCGGGGCTGAGCATGGGCGCCCAACAGCGGATCTACAAGCAGAAGATCAGGTCTACCCAGACCATGAAGAAGATGTTCCGCGCCATGGAGCTGATCGCTGCCTCACGGATCGGGAAGGCACGCGACCGCGCGGTCGCGGCGAGCCCGTACGCACGGGCCATCACCCGCGCCGTCTCCGCCGTGGCCACCCATGCCGACGTGGAGCACCCGCTGACCACGGAGCGCACCGACACCAACCGGGTGGCCGTCCTCGTGGTGACCGCCGACCGCGGGCAGGCCGGTGCCTACTCCGCGTCGGTGCTGCGCGAGGCGGAGCGGCTGCGCGGCCAGCTGCACGAGGAGGGCAAGGAGATCGCCCTCTACGTCACCGGCCGCCGGGGTGTGAGCTACTACCAGTTCCGGCGTCAGGAGATCGTCCGGAGCTGGACCGGTAACTCGGACAACCCGGCAGTGGAGACCGCCGAGGAGATCGGCTCCGCGCTGCTGGACGCGTTCCGCGCCCCCGCTGAGTCCGGTGGCGTGAGCGAGCTGCACATCGTCTACACCCGGTTCAAGACGATGGTCTCGCAGGAGCCGCAGGTCGTGCGCATGCTTCCGTTGGAAGTGGTCGACGGCGTTGCTCCGGTGGGCGAGGACCCGTTGCCGTTGTACGAGTTCGAGCCGTCCCCCGAGGGCGTGCTGGACACGCTGCTGCCGCGGTACATCCGCAGCCGGATGTACAACGCACTACTGCAGGCCTCCGCCTCCGAGCTCGCTGCCCGGCAGCGCGCCATGCACACTGCAGTGGAGAACTCCGAGGACATCATCCGTAACTACACCCGGCTCGCCAACCAGGCCCGGCAGGCCGAGATCACCCAGGAGATCAGCGAGATCGTCTCGGGTGCCGACTCCATGGCCGCCAGCTGAGCACCAACCACACCGAAGGAACCCCACCCATGACTGCTACCGCATCCGAGACTCCGGCTGCCGCCGCCGGTGAGCCCGGCGTGGGCCGGATCGCCCGTGTGATCGGCCCCGTCATCGACATCGAGTTCCCACCGGACGCCATCCCGGAGATGTACAACGCGCTCACCACCACGGTGGAGATCGGCGAGGACTCGTCCGAGATGACGCTCGAGGTGGCGCAGCACCTCGGTGACAACCTGATCCGCGCGATCGCCCTGAAGCCGACCGACGGCCTGGTCCGTGGCGGCAAGGTCTACGACACCGGTGCTGCGATCAGCGTGCCCGTCGGCGACATCACCAAGGGCAAGGTCTTCAACGTGATCGGTGAGGCGCTGAACCTCCCCGAGGGCGAGAAGCTCGAGGTCACCGAGCGCTGGCCGATCCACCGCGAGCCGCCGGCGTTCGACCAGCTCGAGTCCAAGACCCAGATGTTCGAGACCGGCATCAAGTCGATCGACCTGCTCACCCCGTACGTCCAGGGCGGGAAGATCGGCCTGTTCGGCGGTGCCGGTGTGGGTAAGACCGTGCTCATCCAGGAGATGATCTACCGCGTCGCCGCCAACCACGGTGGTGTGTCGGTGTTCGCCGGCGTGGGGGAGCGCACCCGTGAGGGTGGCGACCTGATCGAGGAGATGGAAGAGGCCGGCGTCTTCGACAAGACCGCACTGGTCTTCGGCCAGATGGACGAGCCGCCGGGCACCCGGCTGCGGGTGGCGCTGTCCGCGCTGACGATGGCGGAGTACTTCCGCGACGTGCAGCAGCAGGATGTGCTGCTGTTCATCGACAACATCTTCCGGTTCACCCAGGCGGGTCAGGAAGTGTCCACGCTGCTCGGCCGGATGCCCTCGGCAGTGGGCTACCAGCCCACGCTGGCCGATGAGATGGGTCTGCTCCAGGAGCGGATCACCTCCACCCGGGGTCACTCGATCACCTCGCTGCAGGCGATCTACGTCCCTGCTGACGACTACACCGACCCGGCCCCGGCCACCACGTTCGCCCACCTGGACGCCACCACCGAACTTTCCCGGGACATCGCCTCGCGCGGTCTGTACCCGGCGATCGACCCGCTGGCCTCCACCTCCCGGATCCTGGACCCGCAGTACGTGGGTGAGGAGCACTACCGGGTGGCGAACCAGGTCAAGGCGATCCTGCAGAAGAACAAGGAACTGCAGGACATCATCGCGATCCTCGGTGTGGACGAGCTGTCCGAAGAGGACAAGGTCACGGTGAACCGGGCCCGCCGGATCGAGCAGTTCCTCTCCCAGAACACCTACATGGCGGAGAAGTTCACCAGCGTGGCCGGTTCCACGGTGCCGCTGAGCGAAACCATCGAGGCGTTCAGCAAGATCGCGGACGGCGACTACGACCACGTCGCCGAGCAGGCGTTCTTCAACATCGGTGGACTTGAGGATCTGGAGAAGAACTGGCAGCGTCTGCAGTCCGAGCTGGACTGAGCCGACCCGGCTACGCCGAACTGATTCGGCGTAGCCTGTCGGTGCAGGCGCAGGAGCAATGACGAAGGAGGCGGCGTGCCGCTGAACGTGGAGATGGTCTCCGCCGACCACACGGTCTGGTCGGGGGAAGCCCTGAGCGTCGCCGCGCCCGCGGCCGACGGTGATCTCGGGGTACTGCCCGGTCACCAGCCGGTGCTCGCCGTGCTGCGCCCCGGAGTAGTCCGGGTGCGCGCCGCCGAGGGCGGTGACACGGTCGAGCTCGAGGTCAGCGGTGGCTTCCTCTCGGTGGACCACGACGACATCACGATCGTGGTCGACCCGACAACCACGGAGGCCGCGGCCGACACCCAGGAGAGCTGAGCGAGCCGGTGCCAGCAGCCTGGACGGTGATCATCGTGGCGGCGCTCGTCGTCGTCGTGCTCGCCGTGGGTTTCTTCTGGCGACTGCGCACGCTCAACCACCGGGTCGGCTCGTTCGAGTGTGCCGTCTATGAGGGCAAGCGCTGGGCCTCCGGTATCGCCACCTACACCCGAGACCACCTCGACTTCTACGAGGTGGTCTCGTTGTCGCCCGGGCCCTCGCGCCGGTGGGCCCGCCGGGAGATGGACATCCTCGGCCGGGAGCGGCCCGCAGACGACGGCCCAGGTGCGCTGAGTGAGGCGCGTTGCATCTACTCCGGCGCGGAGTTCCGGCTGGCCGCCGAGGACGGTGCACTGGACGGGTTGCGGTCCTGGCTGGAGGCGGCGCCGCCGGACCCGAGCACCTCGAGGATCGTGTGAGCAGGAAGGACCAGTCGTGAGGCTCGTGATCGCCGAGTGCGCGGTGGACTACACCGGCCGGCTGACGGCCCACCTGCCGCTGGCTCGGCGGGTGCTGATGATCAAGTCCGACGGGTCGATGCTGGTGCACTCCGACGGCGGCTCGTACAAGCCGCTGAACTGGATGAGTCCGCCGTGTGCGCTGAAGGAGAGCGAACCGACCGAGGACCAGCGCGAGGCCGGTGTGCAGGCGGTGTGGACCGTGGCCAGCACCAAGACCGACGATCAGCTGGTGGTCTCGATCCATGAGCTGATCGACGACCACAGCTATGACCTGGGCGTGGATCCGGGCCTGGTCAAGGACGGCGTGGAGGCGCACCTGCAGAAGCTGCTGGCCGAGCAGATCGGGCTGCTCGGCGACGGGCACTCCCTGGTGCGGCGGGAGTACCCGACCGCGATCGGGCCGGTGGATCTCCTTGCCCGGTCCGCTGAGGGCGGGACGGTCGCCGTGGAGATCAAGCGCCGCGGGGATATCGACGGCGTGGAACAGCTCACCCGGTACCTGGACCTGCTGAACCGGGACCCGCTGCTCACCCCGGTGGCGGGAGTGTTCGCCGCGCAGGAGATCAAACCGCAGGCGCGGGTGCTCGCCACCGACCGCGGTATTCGCTGCGTGGTGCTGGACTACGACGCGATGCGCGGGCTGGACGACGTGGAGTCCCGGCTGTTCTGACTGTCTCGACCGCCTGACCCGCCGGACCACTGAGAGGACCCTCGCATGGAGCAGCTGATCCGCGGTCGCGTGATCACCCCGGAGGCCGAGATCGCCGACGGTGTGCTGGCCGGCGCCGAGGGCTTGATCCGCTGGGTCGGGCCAGCGGCGGAACTGCCCGCTCGCTGGGCTGACCAGCTTCCGGTGGCTGCTCCGGACCGCCTGGTGCTGCCCGGTCTGGTGGACGTGCACAACCACGGTGGCGGCGGTGCCAGCTTCCCCGACGCCGGCGGGCGCGCCGAGGCCGAGCAGGCGGTCGCCGAGCACCGCCGGCACGGCACCACCCGGATGCTCGCCTCCCTGGTCACCGCGCCCGACGAGGTGCTGCTGGCCCGCGCCGAACTGCTCGCCGATCTGGTGGCGGCCGGTGAGATCGAGGGAGTGCACGCGGAGGGGCCGTTCCTGGCCGCGGCCCGGTGTGGGGCACAGAACCCGGAGTTCCTGCGCGACGGCGATCCCTCCCTGGTCTCGGCTCTCGCCGAGGCGCTCGACGGCCGGCTGGTGACGATGACCGTGGCGCCGGACGTGCCCGGGGCCGCCGAGGTGATCCAGGCGCTGGTGGCCGCCGGAAGCCTGCCCTCCTACGGACACACCGACGCCGATGCAGCCCAGATGCGCTCCGCCGTCGAACGCGGGAACGCCCTGCTGGCCGGCTCCGGCCGGCGGGCCACGGTGACGCACCTGTGCAACGGGATGGCGCCGATGCACCACCGCACGCCCGGGCCGGTACCGGTGGCGTTGGCCGCTGCGGCCGCCGGCGACCTGGTGGTGGAGCTGGTGGCCGACGGGGTGCACCTGCACCCGGAGCTGGTCCGGGACGTGTTCACGCTGGTGGGAGCGGAGAACATCGCGCTGGTGACCGATGCGATGGCCGCCGCCGGGATGAGCGACGGGCGCTACCGGCTGGGCAGTCTGGACGTGGAGGTGGCCGGCGGCGTGGCCCGGCTCGCCGAGGGCGGCTCGATCGCCGGCGGCACCGCACATCTGGTGGATGTGCTGCGCACCACCGTGACCGGCGGCGTGCCGCTGGTGCCGGCGGTGCGGGCGGCTTCGCTCACTCCGGCCGAGATGATCGGCCCGGCCGTCGGCGGGGAGCCGTTCGGGGCGCTGCGGGCCGGCTACCGCGCGGATGTGCTCGTTACCGATGGCGACCTGCAGGTGCTCGAGGTGTGGCGCGGCGGCGCGCCGGTGGCGGGCCAGTCATCCTGAGTTGTGGCGACTAGCGGGTTCTGGTGGTTTCCCTCGGCCGCCGACCGCCGCTGCCTCGTTGGAACACTGTTGGCGCGTGGGAACCACCGGGTACGCCGGTTCCCGCAGTGAGTGACGCACAACACGCCATGATGCAGTAGCGCAATAAGTGCAGTCGCGCAACAATGTATCTATGTCCCCCACGATGACCACTTCACTTCGCGAGCGCAGAAAGGTCGAGACCTGGCATGCGATCCACGATGCCGCGGCCGAGCTTGCCCTTGACGACGACACCACCCAGGTCACCGTGGAGGCGATTGCCAGTGAGGCCGGGATCTCCCAGCGGACGTTCTTCAACTACTTCCCCACCAAGGAGGACGCCATCCTCGGCGTGCGGGCCCCCACGGTCCCAGAGCTGCCGGAGGACTTCCTGGACGGCGACGGCCTGATCCATCGAACCACCGAGCTCCTGCTGACGGTGACCCGGAGCACGTACTCCGAGGGGGACGAGGACCGCCGGTCTCGGCTTCTCGACAAGTTCCCGCACCTGCTATGGCAGCGTCGGGAAATGATGCTCGAGGGCGAGGACCTCGTCTCTTCGGTGCTCGCCGACGCCATGGCTGCGCATCCGGACTGGTCCGACGGGCTCACCGGGCACAGCGTCGAAAGCGTGGCCCGCATGCTCACCACAGCCGCCGGAGTCCCCCTGCGCTATCTCATCGTCACGCAGGGCACCACGGGCAGGCGGCTCCAGCCGGACTCCGTGGCCGGCGCACTTGACCTCTATCAGGACCTCTACAGGAAGCTTTCATGACCACCACGTCCCGGGACGCACGCCAGGGGTCCGCGTCTGCCCCCGTCTCCGCGGTCCCGAAGGGAACGCTCGTCCCCCTGTTCATCGGCCTGATGCTGGCCATGCTGCTGGCCTCACTGAACCAGACGGTCTTCGCCACGGCTCTGCCCACGATTGTCGGTGAGCTCAACGGCGTCAGCAGCATGGTCTGGGTCATCACCGCCTTCATCCTTGCCACCACCATCGCCATGCCGATCTACGGCAAGCTCGGCGACCAGATCGGCCGTAAGCCGCTGCTGATCTTCGCCATCTCCGTGTTCATGATCGGATCCGTGGTCGGCGGGCTCTCCGCGGACATGGGCACACTGATCGTGGCCCGCGTCATCCAGGGCCTCGGCGGCGGCGGCCTGATGATCCTGTCCCAGGCAGCGATCGCGGACGTGGTACCGGCGCGTGAACGCGGCAAGTACATGGGCGTCATGGGCGGCGTCTTCGCCCTGTCCTCCGTGATCGGCCCGCTGCTCGGCGGCTGGTTCACCGACGGTCCTGGCTGGCGCTGGGCCTTCTGGATCAATCTGCCCATCGGCGTGCTGGCCCTGCTGGCGGCCACCTTCTTCCTCAAGCTACCTCGCCAGCACGGGCGGCCGACCCTGGACTGGGGCGGCATGGCCCTGATTGCCACGGCCACGACCTCCATGGTGCTCGTGACCACCTGGGGTGGTGGAACCTACGCCTGGACGGACCCGGTCGTCCTGGGGTTGATCGCCCTGTTCGTGGTGACCGCCGTCGCCTTCGTGCTGGTGGAGCGGCGAACCGCCGAGCCGCTGATCCCGATGACGCTGTTCAAGGAGCGCAACTTTGTGCTCACCACGATCGCCGGGCTCCTCATCGGCGTGGCCATGTTCGGTGCCCTGGGCTACATGCCCACCTACCTGCAGATGTCCTTCGGCCTGGACGCCACCGTGGCCGGGCTGGCCATGATCCCCATGATGGCCGCGATGCTTATCACCTCCACGACTTCCGGTGCCCTGGTCTCCAGGTTTGGCCGGTACAAGTGGTACCCGGTGGCCGGCGCGCTCTCCATCGCTGCTGCCATGGTCCTGCTCTCCCAGATGGATCCCCACGAGCCGCTGTGGCTGGCCTGCGCCTACCTGGGGCTGCTGGGTGTCGGCCTGGGCCTGGCGATGCAGAACCTCGTGCTGATCGTGCAGAACACTTTCCCGATCACGATGGTTGGCACCGCCACCGCCTCGAACAACTACTTCCGCCAGATTGGGGCCACCCTCGGCTCCTCCCTGGTCGGCAGTCTGTTCGCCTCACGGCTGGTCAGCCTGATGGCCGAGCGCCTGCCCGCAGCGAGTGCCGGCCAGATGGGCAGCGCAGATTCCCTGACCCCAGCCGTTGTGTCCGGGCTGCCTGAGCCGGTGCATGACCTGGTGATCACCGCCTACTCGGACGCGCTGACCCCGATCTTCCTGTGGATCGCCCCGCTGGGCCTGATCGCCGCTGTGCTGCTGATGTTCGTCCACGAGAAGCCGCTGGCCACCCGGATCGAGCGCTCATCGGAGGCCGAACCGACCACGGGCAGCCTCTCGGTCGCCTCCGAGCAGCCGAGCCGGACGACGGTGCCCAGCGATCCCGCCGAGGCAGATGATCCGGGACCGGAGTCCGAGCGGACCTCCACGGACGAGCTGGCCCCGACCCGCTGATCTTCTCAACCTCTGCAGCTGGCGGTCGTTTCGGGCGTGGGGAGCATCGGCTGCCAGGACAGGAGCGAGGCCAGGATCACCCCTTCCACCACGTGTGCTGCGGGGTGACAGGCACGGTCCGCTTGTGCCGCGTGCGCCGCCAGGCTGCCTCGATGGTCTCGGCCACTTCATCGGGCACCTCTCGGCCCTCAAGGTAGGCGTCGATGTACTCGTACGTGACGCCGAGCTCCACCTCGTCGGGCCGGCCGGGTAGGCCGTCGAGCAGGTCGGCGGTCGGTTCCTTCGACCAGAGCCGCTCCGGGCCACCGATCGCCCGCAGCACCCGCCGATTCTGTCCCTTGTTCAGCCCAAAGAGGGGCAGCACGTCGGCAGCACCGTCACCAAACTTCGTGAAGAATCCGGTCACCGACTCTGATCCGTGGTCGGTGCCGATCACGAGCAGGCCGCGGTCGCCGGCGGCGGCGTACTGAGCGACCATGCGCAGCCGTGCCTTCGTATTGCCCTTGGTGAAGTCCGAGATCGGGTGGCCGGTCGCCGTCAGGTACTCAGACTCGAACGCGTCCACAGCGGGCGCCACGTTGTAGGTGATCATCTCGTCGGCAGCCACGAACTCGAGCGCCGCCTGGGCGTCCTCCTCGTCAAACTGCACCCGATACGGCAGGCGCACAGCCACGAAGACGGCCTCCCCGCCCTCCGCGCGGCGCTGCTGAACAGCACGCTGGGCGAGGCGACCAGCAAGGGTGGAGTCCAGCCCGCCGGAAATGCCGAGCACATAGCCCCGCGCCCCGGTCGCAGCGAGGTACTCGCTCAGGAAGGCGACCCGGCGTTCCGCCTCGGCAGCAGGATCGATGTCGGGCTGAACGCCCATCTCGGCGACGATGACCTTCTGGAGCTCACGCATAAGGACACGCTAGCGGCCCCGGAACGCGCCTGCGCTCGCGGTCGTATTCTGGGCCGGAGCTCAACGGTGCTCCCGGCTGGCGGGGCATCCCGCGCGCAGATGCGGCCCCCTACCCCCGGGCGTAGGTTCGCACAATGACCTCCGCCGGCGAGCACGCGCTACCGGTATTCGCGCCGGTGAGCTGCATCGGCAACGCCCACCACGCAGTTCCGAACCGAAGGGCTTGATGATGTCAGCAGAGAAGAACAAGAATCCGAACAAGTCGGCGAAGATCCTGTACCAGCCGTTCGGGCTGGTGACCAGCATGCTTGCCGGCCTCGTCGCGAGCCAGGTCTTCAAACAGATCTGGAAACGCGCGGTGCCGGGTGAGCATGACGATCCACCGAACGCGCTCGAATCCGAGTACACGTTCAAGGAAGTCGTCCTCGGCGCGTTGATCCAGGGTGCGATCTTCGCCGTGGTCAAAGCTGCAGTCAGCCGAGGCGGGGCGCGGGCGTTCGAGAGATGGACCGGTGAATGGCCCGGTGACTGAAGCCAGGCGCGCTCGGCGCACGGGTCTCCCGTCGCTAGTTGCCGCCCCTGACGTTCCGAGCCTAGAGCCGGCGGCCATAATGGACTGATGGCCCGTCGATCCCGTAAGCGTCCCTACGGCGAGCCCCACCCGGAGCTCGACGCTGACGCCCTGCTCCGCGGCGGTGCCCGGGTGGAGTCCGGGGGCAACGGGCAGCGCTGGAACGTGCGCAGCGTCACCGGGTCGGCGAAGAGCTACCTCTGCCCGGGCTGCCAGCAGCAGATCCCGCCCGGGGTGGCGCACGTGGTCGCCTGGGGCGAGGATCACCTGTTCGGTGCCGACGCTGCGCTCGCGGACCGGCGGCACTGGCACAACGGCTGCTGGCGCGCCCGGGACCGCCGCGGCCCCCTCCGCTGAGCGACCACCGAGCACCCGCTGAGCGCCCGTCGCGCTCAGGCCGGCACCTCCCAGGTGTGCACCGGCTCGTTCGAGTGCATCCCGTCCATGTACCGCAGCAGCATCTCGGTCAGCGCCTGCTCCCGGTCCATGCCCTTGTCCTCCAGCGCGGCAACGGTCGCGGTCTGCCACCAGGCGCCGTTGCGGCGCAGCTTGCAGCGGGCTTCGATGATGCCGAGGAACCGGTCGATCACTGTGCTCGCTACCCGGCGCCGGCTCAGTCCCTCGGCAGCCAGCGGTAGCAGCAGGCGCAGCACCAGCTCGTCCCAGCCCACCTCGCCGTAGCCGGGCCAGTACATCATCGCCTCCACCCCGTCCCGCGCGCCGGCGGTGAAGTTCGCCTCGGCGGCGGAGAAGGACATCCGCGACCACATCGGCCGGTCCTCGTGGGCGAGCATCTCCATCGCGCCGTAGTAGAACGCGGCGTTGGCGAGGATGTCGCTCACAGTCGGGCCGGCCGGCAGCACCCGGTTCTCCACCCGCAGGTGCGGTTTACCGTCCACCACGTCATACACCGGGCGGTTCCACCGGTACACCGTGCCGTTGTGCAGCCGCAGCTCCTGTAGCCGCGGGGTGCGCCCGGCGGCCAGCTCCGCCTCCGGGTCCTCATCGGTGGTCTCCGGCAATAGCGCCGGGAAGTAGCGCACGTTCTCCTCGAACAGGTCGAAGATCGAGGTGATCCAGGACTCGCCGAAGTACACCGGCGGCCGGACCCCCTGGTTGCGCAGCTCCGGGGAGCGGGTGTCGGTGGCCTGCAGGAACAGCTCGGTACGGGTCTCCGCCCAGAGCCGCTTACCGAACAGGAACGGCGAGTTCGCGCCCAGGGCCAGCTGCGGCCCGGCGAGAATCTGGGCGGCGTTCCAGTGTGGGGCGAACTCGGTGGGGGAGACCTGCAGGTGCAGCTGTACCGAGGTGCAGGCCGACTCCGGGGCGAGCGTGGCGGTGAGCATCCGCAGCGGCTCCGGCCCGGAGATGTCCAGCTCGATGTCCTCGCGCCGAGCGGCGAACACCGCATCCTCCAGCGCCTGGTAGCGCGGGTTCGGGCTCATCCAGTCCCCGGTGAGGTGCTCGGGCCGGAGCGTGGGCAGGATCCCGATCATCGCGATCTGCGCGCCGTGTTGCTGGGCCCGATCGTCGGCGTGGTTCAGCGCCGCCCGGATGTCCTTCTCGAGATCGAGCACGGCGTCCCCCGGCAGCGGCTGGGGCGGTACGTTCAACTCGATGTTGTACCGGGCCAACTCGGTCTGGAAGGCCGGGTCGGCGATCGCGGCGAGCACCTGAGCGTTCTTCATCGACGGCTGCGCGCCAGCATCCACGAGGTTCAGCTCGACCTCCAGGCCGGTCAGCGCGGGATGGGAGTCGAAATGGTGGTGGGCGAGCATCTCGCCGAAAACATCGAGGCACCGACGTACCTTCTCCCGGTAGCGCAGTCGCTGTTCCCGGCTGAAGGTCTGGGTGCTGATCTCGTCGCCCACAGAGGCCATCCCACCACCGTTCCGGCCGGTGCGCCACAGGTTCGGCAGGTAGCCTGATCGGCGAGTGGAGGAGGTCCGTGGTGAATGAGCTCGCCTGGCACAGGTACGGGCCCGAGCCGAGCGACGGCGCACCGCCCCTGGTGCTGCTGCACGGCTTCCCGCTGGACTCGCGGATGTGGGCCTACACGATCTCGGCCGCGCCGCAGCTGCCGGTGATCACTATCGACGCCCCCGGCTTCGGCGCCTCACCCCCGGTCGACGGCGGTCTCGACGCCTACGCCGACGCTGTCGCCGCAACGCTCGAGCATGCGGGGATGGCCCGCGCTGTGGTGGCTGGACTCTCGATGGGCGGCTATGCCGCTCTGGAGCTGGCGCAGCGCCACCCGCACCTGCTCGCCGGTATTGGCTTGCTGGACACCAAGGCCGGCGCAGACCCTCAGGACAAGCGGGTCGACCGGCTGCAGATGGCCGAGGACGCCCTCGGCGAGGCCGGTGCCCGGGCGGTGGCGCCGATGCTGGACTCCCTGCTCGCCCCGGGCGCGCCCGAAGCAGTCCGGACTGAGGTGGCGGGCTGGCTGAGGCATGCTTCGCCGTCGGGAATCGCGTGGGCGCAACGCGCGATGGCCGCCCGAGCAGACCGACTGGCGACGCTGACCAGGCTGGACGTGCCCGCCCTGGTGCTGCGCGGCGCGCAGGATGCGACGGCGAGCCTGGCCGAGCACGAGGAGATGGCTACCGCGTTGGGTACGCAGGTGATCGAGGTCGACGGCGCAGGTCACCTCAGCGCGCTCGAGTCACCTCACGAGGTGGCGGCCGCCCTGTCCGACCTGTACGCCCGCGCCACGGCGTGAGGGCCCGCCGTGCGCTGCGCCGGCACGCCGATGAGCTGGGCGCACCGATCGCCGTCCACTACAGCCGCCCCGGGGTGTGGACGAAGCTGATCTGCCTCGCGTTCTGGCTGCTGACCCTGTCCTCCGCGGCGGTCAACCCCGATCCGGACCCGATGCTGAACCTGCTCTTCCCGGCCGTCATGGCAGTGCTGGTGCTGGGCTTCTACGCCCTGATCCGCGGGGAGACGCTCGCCGTGTGTGAGCGCGGTCTGCTGATCGGGTCCACGGCGCTGTTCCTGCGGCCGTACGTGCTGCGCTACGAGGAGATCATGCCCGGCAGCATCACGCCGGTCACCGGCACCCGGCGCATCGGTCTCAGCCTGGGCATCCCGCCGAAGGGCATCTTTCACACCATCCGCAGCGGGGCGTGGATCCATCAGGGCATCTACCTCATCGGCCCGCCGCCGCTCCAGCCACAGTTCAGCCGGGGCAAGATCTTGCGCATCACCACCAACGGGCGGGCCTGGATCTGGTTCGCCGGCACCGGCAGGACCCCGCCGGAGCAGGTGACCGCCCAGATCGCTGCCGCCGCCCACCGGGCCGGCTTCGTCCAGCTCGCCGATGGCGCGGCCCGAGCCGTGCCGCAGCACCTGAACGGCTCGGTGGCCCACTCCCGGGCGGTCCTCCCAGGCTTCACCTACGGCATCAGGGTGTAGCAGCGTCCCAGCCGGGTAGGAGTCGGGTGAGGGCGTCGGCAAGGTCGATCGAGTCGCCATCCTTGCCGCCGGCACCGAGCACCAGCGGCGGGTCGCTGGGTTCGGGGCTGGTGCCTCGCAGCCGCTCCCACGCAGTCAGCGGTGCGGTGAGCACGTAGAAGTCGCCGGTGGGGGTGACGGCGCTGGTCCGGTCCACGCGCAGGTACCAGCCGCGTAGCGGCGTGCGGGCGCTGCCGCGGTTCCCGTACCCCTTGACCACCAGGGGCTCCGTGGGCAGGTCTGCGGCGCGGGCGGCTGCCACGAACGTGTGCAGCAGAGCGCGGGCCCGCTCGCTCTGCGCGCGACGGCGCTGCTCCAGGCGCCGCTCATGCTCGCGGGCGGCCTCGGTGCGCTGCTGGGCCCAGTCGGTGCTCACCTTCCCAGGGTAAGCGGTGGCGCAGCGGTAGGGCGGGCCTCTTATGCTGGGCGACTATGACTGCCGCACCACCCGCCGCACGGATCCGACCGGCACATGCCGGCGACGCTGACGCATTGCACGAGCTGCACTGCGACACCTGGCGGGAGGCTTATGCCGAGCTGGTGCCCGACGAGGTGTTCTCCCACCAGCGCGAGCACGGGCTGAGCGAGTGGCAGGCCCGGCTCAGCGACCCGACCGGGGACGCCGTCTGGCTGGCCCACCGGGACGGCGCGGCGGTCGGCTTCGCGAGTGCGACCGCCACCGGCACCCAGGAGGTCCGAGCGCTCCGCCTGTGGGGGCTGTACGTGCGCGCCACTGAGTACGGCCTGGGAACGGCGGCGAACCTGCTGCAGCTCGCCGTGGGCGACGCCCCCTGCTACCTGTGGGTGGCGGCGGGCAACCCGCGAGCGGTCGCGTTCTACCGCAAGCACGGGTTCGACCTGGACGGCACCGAGCAGCAGGTCCAGCGCTGGGGCGACCTGCGGACTGTACGGATGGTGCGCTGAGCGGACCGCTCAGCTCTGCTTCGAGGACTCCTGCTCACCGTCGACGACGGCGTCCATCACCTCGGTGTCACCATCGGCGGTGCTCGAGGCCTGGGCCGGCTCCTCCGGGGTTTCCGCCGCAGCGGTGTCTAGATCCGCTGCGTCTGCAGTCGCGGCGTCCGGTTCGACTGCGTGTGCGTCTGCGGTCTGGTCGACACCGCTCGGCTCGTCCGCGACGACGGCATCCTCGGTCAGGTCTGCGCTCGCGTTCTCGGCGGCGGGCTCCTCCGCGAGTACCTCGGCATCCTCGGCGGCACTGGCCGAGTCGGCCTCGGCGTCCTCGGTTGCGGCCTCGGCACCGTTGGCAGCTTCAGGGTCGGCCTCCGGCACCGCCAGGTCGGCCGCTTCGGCCACCTGTCCGGCCCCGAGCAGCGCCCGCAGCTCGTCCAGGTACCCGGTGATCGACTCCCGCTGCCGGTCCAGCTCGTCCACCTGTCGCTGAGCGGTGCGGCGCTCCTGGTCGGTCTCGGCTGCGGTGTCGGCACGGTACCGGTCTGCCGCCTCGCGGGTCTCCCGGGTCACCCGGTCGGCGCTGCTACGGGCGTCGGCGAGGATCTGCTCGGCCTGGGTCTCCGCAGAGGACCGGAGCTCTTCGGCTTTGGCCAGTGCTTCGGCCACCCGAGCCTCCGCCTCCTGGGCGTGCGCCTGAGCGCTGGCGATCATCTCGTCGGTGTCCGCCTTGGCCTGCGCGTGCAGTGCGGCGTCCGACTCCTCCGAGGCCGCCCGACGTTCAGCGATCTCCAGCTCCGCGTCCTCACGCATCTGCGCGACCGACCGCCGGATCTCCTCCGCGTCCGCATTCGCCTGGCGGAGGATCTCCGCGGCTTCGTCCTCAGCCTGGGCGATCGTCGAGGAGGCCTCCCGCTGGGCTTCCTCCCGAGCGGCCTGCGCCTCGGCCTTGGCGCGGCTGCGCACCTCTTCGGCCTCGGTCTCGCTCGTGGACTTCAGCTCGCGTGCGGTCCGTTCCGACTCCACCTTGCGTTCGGCGATCTCCTTCTCCGCCTCCGCGCGGGCGGTACCCAGCTCGCGCTCGAGGCTGGCGTGCTTCTCGCTCTGCTCCGTGCGGGCGACGCTGGAGATCCGTGCGGCCTCCCGTTCGGAGGAAGCCACCAGCTCCTCGGCCTTGCGCTGCGCGGCGAGCAGAGTGCCTTCGGCCTGGCTGGCCGCGCGCTGAGTGCTGCTCTCGGAGTCCCGGCGGGCGTTCGCGAGCAGCTCGCCGGCTTCGTTCTCCGCCTGCGAGGTCAGTTCCTCTGCCGCGGCTCGGGACCGGGCGGTGATGTCCTTGGCCTGCTGGTTCGCCTGAGTGAGCACACCGGCCGACTGCTCCTCGGCCGAGCGCAGCAGCTGCTCGATCCGGGCACCCAGGCCGGCATAGCTGGGCTTCTCCGCCTCCTTCAGCTGTGCCTGGGCATCAGCCAGCTCACCGGAGATCTGCATGCTCGAGGCGTCCAGGGACTCCACTTGGGTGCGGGCCTCGGCGAGCTGGCGCTGCAGTGCGTGAATCCGCTGATCGACCTGCGCACGGTCGTACCCACGCATCACTACGGGGAAGGTCGATGAGTCGTCAGCCACAGGTGCTCCTTGGCGTGATTTCGGGGGTGGAGTTGGGGCCGAGTCCGGGCTGGACCAGCGGCCGGAGGGCGGTCACCGGCACAAGGCAACGCACCCCTATCACTCACCCTAACCGTAGATCCAGCACTGCCTCGCGCGTGTTCTGGATCACCACGATGTGAAATGTCACGGAAGGGTCACGTACTCTGGGGGGTCGTCGGCGATCGGTCGACATCGACGAGAAGGGCTGAAGAGCTGGTGCTACGACGGATCTTCGCGACCGTGCTCATCGTGCTCGGACTTGCCATCGCTGGTGCCGGCGTCGCGTCCGGCACGATCTGGCGAGCAGATGAGGTGGTCACTGCCACTCTGCCACAAGACCCAGAGGTCCCGGTGGTGGTGGCCGGTGGCAACGTGCTCGCCACGGTGAACCCGAATGTGACGGTGACGGTGACCGCGCCGGACGCGGACACGCCGCTGGTGCTGGCGATGGGCCGGGAGGCCGATGTTCGGGCCTGGCTGGGTGAGTCGCCGTACGAGGAGGTCACCGGACTGACCGACTGGGAGACCCTCGCCGTCGAGGACTCGACCGGCTCCGATGACGGCGCGAGCGAAGACCCGAGCGCGAGTGAAGACCCGAGCGCCAGCGAAGACGCGAGCGAAGACCCGAGCGCCAGTGAAGACCCGAGCGAGAGTGCGAGTGCCGAACCCACTGACGACGCCACCGACGACAGCGGCGAGGATGCACCGGCCGACGCCACGGTGCCGAACCCGGCGGGCTCGGACCTGTGGATCGAAGAGGTCACCGACACCGGCGAGCTGACCTACGACTGGTCCCAGGTGGACGGCCGCTGGATGATGCTGGTGGCCACGGACGGCACCGAGCCCGCCCCGACCGTCTCGATGACCTGGACGCGCGAGGTGACCACCCCGCTGATGGTGCCCGGGATGATCGTCGGTGGGGTGATCTTCCTGATCGGCCTGGTCTGGCTGATCATCGAGCTGCTGGTCCGCCGTGAGGAACGGCGTGCTCGCCGGCGCTCCGCCGACGAGGAGGTCGCAGCCCCGGCCGCCGCCACGACGGACGAGGACGGCACCCCGCTGACCAGGCGCCAGCTCCGCGAAGCCGCCCGGTCCGGAAAGGGCGAGCGCAGCACAGCTGCCGCAGCCGGCGCCGGAACGATGGCCGGCTCCGGCCCGGAGACCACCAGCGCGGCCACGCCAGCAGAGGCCACGGACACCGGAGCGCCCGGCGACTGGACGGCCATCATCAGCGGCGCACCCGGCGACGCGAACGGCACTGCGGCAGCGACCGAGCAGAAGCCAGACTCCGCGGCCTCGCAGGCCGGCGGTGCCACGGACCTGGACGACTGGGTCCGCAGCGGCCGCACCGGCGGCGAGGCGGGACCGGTCAGCACCTATGAGTCCCCGGCTCCCGGCCGAGGGCTGGGCGCAGAGCCCGCCAGCGCGGCCGGCGTGACCTGGCGGGGTGCGGACGCCCCCGATGAGGCTGCCGGCGAGCCGACGCCCGAGGCCGCACCCGAGGATGAGGATCGCCCACGGCGCTGGTGGCAGCGGCGCGGCAAGTCTCAGACCAGAGGTGACCAGCCGGCGGCAGCGGAAGCGAGCAGCACGGATCCGGCGGAATCGGCCGCACCTGGCGACGCGGGCACCGACGACGCGAGCGAGGAGAACTCGCAGGCCTCCGGTGCCTCCTGGCGGCAGACCTGGGGACTGACCCCGGACGCCGATCAGCGCGACAGTGCCCAGGCCGCCGAGTCTGCGCCCGATGCCGACGACCGAGGCAACGACGAGGAGGTGGACCGATGAGCCGCATCTCTCGCCGCGCGAGTGCCGGTCTGACCGCTCTGGCCGCACTGAGCCTGCTGGCCGGTTGCGCCATGCCCGTGCCGTCACCGGATCCACAACCGGAAGCACCGGAGTCGATGCCCGCTCTGGACGAGCCGCGGATCGACCGGGTCCTCGAGGAGCTCGGCGAGGCGATCAGCGCTGCGGACGAGGAGGGCGACGCCGAGCTGGCGTCGGACCGGATGGCCAATCCGGCGCTGCGGATTCGCGAAGCCGAGTACGCGCTCGCCCAGGCGACAGCGGACGGGGACGGCACCTACTCCCCGCGCACGCTCATCACCTCCCCGCAGGTGGAGATCGTCTCCGCTGCAGAGGACTGGCCGCGCACGATCATGGTGGTCACCGAGATCGCCGAGGGCGCGAACGTGCCCCTGCTGCTCACCCTGCAGCAGGAGGACCCGCGCTCGCCCTACCAGCTTCACCACTGGGTGCGGCTGCTGCCGGGCTCGGAGATGCCGCCGACCGCAGTACCGGCAACCGGCAGCGCACAGGTCGCCGACGACGCGTCCGGTTACCTGGTCAGCCCGACCGACGCGATCGCGCAGTACGCGGACGTCCTGACCGAAGGAGACGGCAGCGACTTCGCCGGCTCCTTCGCCCTCGAGGACGACGAGTTCTACGGTCTGGTCCAGGACGAGGCGGAGAACCTGGACGTGGTCGACGAAGCCGGGACGTTCTCCCAACGCACCCACGCCACCGATGCTCCCGTGCTCACGATGGCCACGGAGGACGGCGGCTACATCGTGGTGGGGGAGATGCGGACCCGGCAGAAGTTCACCAAGACGATCTCCGGTTCGGAGATCACCGTGCCTTCTCCGCACATCGAAGCGCTCGACTCCGAGGACGGCCTCCTGGAGTATCTCGACGACTCGCTGATCGCCTCGTTCCGCACCATGGTGGCCATGTACGTGCCCGCCGAGGATGCCGAGGACGGTGCAGTGACTGTCCTCGGCGCCGAGCGGGTGCTCACCGGGGTCTCGCGGGAGTGTCCGCGCGATGAAGAGCGGTGTGCCTGAGAACCGCAGAGCCGAACTAGGATCTACACCATGACTCAGCAGCCTCCTCCGTCGATCAATCTGCACGGCGCCGTGGACCTGTCCGCCCTCGCGGCACCCCCGCCACCCCCGCCCAGCGCGGACACCCCGGCCGGGCTGGTCCTGGACGTCACCGAAGAGACCTTCAACGACGTCGTCCAGCAGTCCAATCAGGTGCCCGTGGTGGTCCTGCTCTGGCAGGTCGGTGAAGGGCAGAGCATCCAGCTCAACACCACCCTGCAGACCTTGGTGACCGAGCAGGCCGGCAAGTTCGTCCTCGCCCGGATCGACGTGGCCGCCAATCCGCGGCTGGCGCAGGTCTTCCAGGTGCAGGCGGTGCCGGCGGCGCTCGCGGTGATCAAGGGGCAGCCGGTGCCGCTGTTCCAGGGTGCGCCGGCGGCCGAGCAGGTGCGCCCGGTGCTCGACCAGCTGCTGCAGCTGGCCCAGGAGCAGGGCGTGACGGGCACGGTGGACGCCGGCCAGGAACCCGGCGCCGATGACCAGGAGCCGGCGGAGCCGCCGTTGCCGCCGCACATTCAGGCCGCCTACGACGCGATCGAGGCCGATGACCTGGATGGTGCTGTCGCCGCCTTCGAAGGGGCCATCGCGGAGAATCCCGCAGATGCGGAGGCCGTCGCCGGATTGGCCCAGGTGCAGCTGCTGCAGCGGATCGGCGGGCTCGACCCCGCCCAGGTGTTGCAGCACGCCACTGAGGCGCCCGCAGGCGACCTGGACGCCCAGCTGCCCGCCGCGGACCTGGAGGTGGCCGGTGGCCGCCTGGCCGAAGGGTTCGCCCGGTTGCTGCAGGTGATCCGAGTGACTGCCGGTGAGGACAAGGAGCGCGCCCGGGTGCGCCTGCTCGAACTGTTCCGGCTCGCTGCCGACGACGCCCCCGAGGTGGTCAAGGCCCGCCGCGACCTGGCGATCGCCCTCTACTGACCAGCCGCTCCGCTGGCTGACGGCCCCACGGAGGTACCTTCCGGGGTCGGAGTGAGGTTTAACCTTGGCTCCGATACCGCAGGTTGCCTCCGATGGCGCGGGGGCGGCGCCTTCAGAGTGGGACTCCCGCTCAGACCCGGCGCAGGATCGTCACCCCGAGTGGCGGGACACGGAGCTGGATCGACTGCGGTCGGCCGTGCCAGGGCACCTCCTCGGCGGGCCGCTCCGCAGTGTTCACCACGCCGGAACCGCCGAAGTCCAGATGATCGGTGTTCAGCAGCTCCACCCAGGTACCGCCGGTGGGCACCCCCACCCGGTAGTCCTCGTGCGGCGAGCCGGCAAAGTTCGCCACCACGACGAGATCCTCGCCGCGCCCCTTGCGCAGGTACGCGAGCACGTTGTGGTCGCCGTCGTTGGCCTCCAGCCACTCGAACCCGGCCGGGGAGAAGTCTTCGGCCCACAGTGCCGGATGGTCGGCGTACACCTGGTTCAGCCGGCGGAGCATCTCCCGCACCCCGGCGTGACCGGGGGTGTCTCCGAGCTCCCAGTTCAGCGACTGGGCCTCGTTCCACTCGGTGTTCTGCGCGAACTCCCCGCCCATGAACAGCAGCTTCTTGCCCGGATGGGTCCACTGGTAGGCCAGCAGTAGCCGCACCCCGGCGAGCTTGGCCCACAGATCCCCGGGCATCTTCTGCCACAGCGAGCCCTTCCCGTGCACCACTTCGTCATGGCTCAGCGGGAGCACGAACTGCTCGGAGAAGGCGTACACCAGGGAGAACGTCAGCTCGCCGTGGTGGTAGCGCCGGTTGATCGGCTCCTCGGCCAGGTAGCGCAGCGTGTCGTTCATCCAGCCCATGTTCCATTTCAGACCGTAGCCCAGCCCGCCGTGCTCGGTGGGCGTGGTCACCCCGGGCCAGGCGGTGGATTCCTCGGCGATCATCATCGTGCCCGGCGCCGCGCGGTAGGCGGTGGCGTTGGCCTCCTGCAGGAACTGGATCGCCTCCAGGTTCTCCCGTCCGCCCCGCGCGTTCGGCCGCCACTGGCCCGCTTCTCGGGAGTAGTCCAGGTAGAGCATCGAGGCCACGGCATCCACCCGGAGCGCGTCCACGTGGAACTCGGTGAGCCAGTACACCGCGTTCGCCACCAGGAAGTTGCGCACCTCGTTCCGGCCGAAGTTGAACACATACGTGCCCCAGTCCTTCTGCTCGCCGCGCAGCGGGTCGGGGTCCTCGTACAACGGGGTGCCGTCGAAGCGGGCCAGCGCCCAGGCGTCCTTGGGGAAGTGCGCCGGTACCCAGTCCAGGATCACGCCGATACCGGCCCGGTGCAGGGCGTCCACCAGGTACCGGAACTCGTCCGGGCTGCCGAACCGGGACGTGGGCGCGTAGTAGGAAGTCACCTGATAGCCCCAGGAGCCACCGAACGGATGCTCGGCCACCGGCAGCAGCTCCACATGGGTGAAGTTCATCCAGGTGACGTACTCCACCAGCTGCTCGGCCAGCTCGAGATAGCTCAGCTCCTTGCGCCAGGAGCCCAGGTGCACCTCGTAGACGCTCAGCGGTCCGGAGTGCGGGTCCTGCTCGGCGCGGGCGGCCATCCAGTCCTGGTCCGCCCAGGTGTACCTGCTCTCGGTAACCACCGACGCCGTGGCCGGCGGTACCTCGGTAGCGCGGGCCATCGGATCGGCCTTCATGTGCCAGGAGCCGTCGGCAACGCAGATCTCGTACTTGTACCGCTCGCCCGCCGCGAGCCCGGGGAGGAACACCTCCCACACCCCGGTACTGCCCAGGGAGCGCATCATCGCCCCGCGCCCGTCCCAGCCGTTGAAGTCACCGACCACCCGCACGGCACGCGCATTCGGCGCCCAGACGGCGAAGGAGACGCCGCTGACCTCGCCGAGTGTGCCGGGGTAGTGCCGGACCCAGGAACCGAGCACCTCCCAGAGCTTCTCGTGGCGCCCTTCGGCGATCAGGTGCTGGTCCACCTCGCCGAGCGTAGGCAGGAACCGGTACGGATCGTCGACCTCCACCTCGTTGTCGGCGTAGGTGACCTGCAGCCGGTAGTCCGGCACCTCCTCGGCATCGAACGCCGCCGCCCAGATCCCGTCCCGGACGTGCTCGGCCGGGTGGCTGCCGGCGGCGGTGCGTACCTGCACAGCAGTCGCCAGGTGCGCCACCACGCGGATCGTCAGCACGCCGCTGCCGGTGTCCAGGTGCGGTCCGAGCACATCGTGCGGGGCGAAGTGCGCGCCTGTCGCTAGGGTCGCGAGCACGCTGTCCGGCACCGGTGCAGGGCGGGCCTCAGCCGTCGACGGCGCAGCCTGGCTGGCCTCGGCGGGTGCACTCACGCTGCGGCTCGGGCTGGGAAAGATGCCGGCGAGCAGTCGCTCACCGGCCGGCGGTGCGTTCTCGGCCACAGTCTGCTCCTCGGTGAGTCGCCGGATGCCGGTCAGCGGGATCGGCAACCAGTCGGGACGGTTCTTCTGTTCGTACACGGCCTCGTACAGCGCTTTGTCCAGCTCCAGCGCTCGCAGGACAGTCTCGTCGAGATCGGCCCGCTCGGCACGGTAGCCAGCGAGAAACGATCCGCGGGCCTCCTCGGCCCAGGCCGCAGTGGCCGCCCGGCCTACGGCGGCGGCGTAGTCGAAGGAACGCAGCATGCCGGCCACGTCCCGCAGTGGCTGGTCGGCGCTGCGGCGCTCGGCCAGCGGGCGGAGCGGTTCGCCTTCGAAGTCCAGCACGTACCAGCCGTCTGTGCCGTGCAGCACCTGTCCGAGGTGCAGGTCGCCGTGGATGCGCTGGTCCGGTGGCACCTGGGCGCCGACGACTCCGGCGATCACCGCCTCGATGCCGTCGGCGAACACGCCCAGTGCCGGTACCTGGTCCAGTGCCCACTGGGCGCGTTGGCGCAGCTGGCCGGCGAGGTCGGGCCCGCCTCGGTTGCCGGTCTCGGCGGGCACTGCGGTGCGCAGGTGGGTGTGCAGCTGCGCCACACAGGCACCCAGGTCGGTGGCCAGTGGGGTCAGGTCGCGGCCGGTGCGGGCATAGCCGCAGGCCAGCTCGAACCCGTCCTCGGCCGCCGGGACGAATGCGGTGAGCACGCCGAGGTCGCCGGCGACCGCGGAGCCGCTCGGATCGGGCCAGGACCGGGAGTAGCCGGCCAGCACGTCCGGGACGTGCCGCCAGCCGGCCTCGCGCAGCGCCGCCACGAGTTCGAGATCCGGGTTCGGCCCTGCGGCCAGCACGCGGAAGATCTTCAGCACCGCCGCCTTGGTAGCCGTCTCGCCGTCGGCCACCCGCCCGGGAATCCGCACGGACGTGTTCGACTGCTCACCGGTGTGCACTCGCGCGGCGGAAGGGTCCAGCTCCGCCAGCGCGATCGTGGCGCCCGGGCGCGGAGTCGCGGCGGCCAGCCAGGCGCGCAGGAACGCCGGGTGGTGCGGACCGTCCACCAGGACCTCTCGTTTGCCGAGACTGGCGATCAGCCCGTGGTCCGGTGCCCAGCTCGCGGTGGCCACCAGCGGAACCTGCAGCACGGCCGGCTCCTGGCCACCGCGGCGCAGCACCAGCAGCACGACTGTGCACGCGGCCTCGTCCCACGGGTCCGGCAGGTCGAAGGAGGTGAGGATGTCCAGCTCCGCGTCGGCGGCATCCTTCGCCGGGAACCAACGCTGTTCCCGGACCCAGTCACCGATCAGGTCGAGCAGCAGCGAGCTGTCCGGCTCGCTCACGGCTGCTCCACGGTGAGCCAGAAGAAGTCCCGGGAGCCGAGGGTGAGCGTCAGCTCACCGTCTTCGCCCCGGCCTACCCCAGCGGAAGGTGAGTCGCCGGTATCGGCGGGCTGCGCCGTCGTCGGCTCGGCTCTGTTTGATCCGCTACTGGTGGCCACCCGCGGGAAGGAGGTTCCCCCGAAGATGTCCCGCAGGCTCCGGCCGGCGAGTCCGGGCAGGCTGACGACGGCGGAGCGCGGGGTGGCGGCGAGGTTCGCCACGCACAGCATCGTCTCGGACTCGTCGCGGCGCAGGAACGCCAGCACGGCGTCGTTATCGCTGTCCAGCGGCACATACTCGCCGAGGCCGAACACCGGGTGGGCTCGGCGTACCTCGAGGATCCCGCGCACCCAGTGCAGGAGTGAGGTGGGGATCGCCAGCTGCGCCTCGACGTTCAGCTGGTTGTAGTGGTTGGTGAGGTTCTGCACCACCGGCAGGTAGAGCCGCCCGGGGTCGGTGGCGGCGGAGAAGCCCGCGTTCCGGTCCGGGGTCCACTGCATCGGGGTGCGCACCGCGTCCCGGTCCGGCAGCCAGATGTTGTCGCCCATGCCGATCTCGTCGCCGTAGTACAGGCACGGGCTGCCCGGCAGGGAGAGCAGCAGCGCGTGCGCCAGCTCCACCTCGGCGCGGGAGTTGTCCAGCAGCGGGGAGAGCCGGCGGCGGATGCCGACGTTCGCGCGCATCCGGGCTTCCGGGGCGTACCAGCCGTACATCGCGGCACGCTCCTCGGTGCTGACCATCTCCAGGGTGAGCTCGTCATGGTTGCGCAGGAACGTGCCCCACTGGGCGCCAGCAGGGATCGGGGGAGTGTCGGCGAGGATCTGGGCGATGCTGCGCGCGGACTGCTCCCGGAGGGCGTAGAAGATCCGCGGCATCACCGGGAAGTGGAAGCACATGTGGCACTCCGGCGCGTCCTCGGTGCCGTAGTAGGCCACCACGTCGGCCGGCCACTGGTTCGCTTCGGCGAGCATCAGCCGGCCGGGGAACTCGGCATCGACCATCGCGCGCACCGCGGCGAGGAACTCGTGCGTGGCCGGCAGGTTTTCGCAGTCGGTGCCCTCCTCCTCGAACAGGTAGGGCACCGCATCGAGGCGGAACCCGTCCACCCCGGTACGCAACCAGAACCGGACCACGTCGAACATCGCCGCCCGTACCCGCGGGTTCTCGTAGTTCAGGTCGGGCTGGTGGGAGAAGAACCGGTGCCAGAAGTACTGCCGGCGTGCCGGGTCGAAGGTCCAGTTGGACACCTCGGTGTCCACGAAGATGATTCGCGCGTCCGGATACCGCTCCGGGTCCTCGCCCCAGACGTAGAAGTCCCCGTACGGGCCGTCCGGGTTGGACCGGGAGGACTGGAACCACGGGTGGGTATCGCTGGTGTGGTTCATCACCAGGTCGATGATGATCCGGATCCCGCGTTCGTGCGCTGCCGCCACCAGCTCGGTGAAGTCCTCGATCGTGCCGTACTCGTCGGCCACCGCGGTGTAGTCCGAGACGTCGTAGCCGCCGTCGCGCAGCGGGGAGGGGTAGAACGGTGGCAGCCAGAGGCAGTCCACGCCGAGCCACTGCAGATAGTCGAGCCGGGCGATCAGACCCCGCAGGTCGCCGGTGCCGGAACCGTCGGAATCGGAGAAGGCGCGCGGCAGCACCTCGTAGAACACCGCCGTGCGGTACCAGTGCGGATCCTCGGTCAGTCCAGGCCGGCGGGCCGGTGCGAACGCTGTGCTCATCGATGCCTCACCTCGAGGATGTGTGCGCACCGCCCGTGTGGGTCCAGTCGCACGAACGGCACCGGTCCCCAGGCGTAGCTCTCCCCGGTGAGCTCGTCATGGGCGGTGAACTCGCCCTGCTCACCGAGACCGAGGGCTGCGGTGTCCAGGTGGATCAGGGAGTCCCGGGAGGTGAACGGGTCCAGGTTCACCACCACGATCACCGTGTCCGCCTGCCCGGTGGGGGAGTGCGCAGCGGGCAGATGCTTGGAGAAGCAGAACGTGGCGTCATCGGTGGTGGGGTGCACGGTGAGGTTCCGCAGCCGCTGCAGGGCAGGGTGCTCACGACGGATCCGGTTCAGCTGGGTGAGCAGATCGGTGAGCCCGTGCGTGCGGGTGGCCCCCTCCCAGTCCCGCGGCTTGTACTCGTACTTCTCGTTGTCGATCTGCTCCTCGGCACCGGGCCGGGCGACGTTCTCGGCCAGCTCGTACCCGGAGTAGATGCCCCAGGTGGGGGAGCCGGTGGCGGCCAGCACTGCGCGGATCGCGAACGCTGCCGGTCCGCCCTGCTGCATGTACGGGGTGAGGATGTCGTGCGTGGTGGGCCAGAACGCCGGCCGCATCACCGCGGCCAGGTCACCGCTGACCTCGGTGAAGTACTCCGCCAGCTCGGTCTTGGAGTGCCGCCAGGTGAAGTAGGTGTAGGACTGGTGGAAGCCGAGCATCCCCAGGGTGCGCATCATCGCCGGCCGGGTGAACGCCTCGGAGAGGAAGATCACCTCCGGGTGGGCGCGGGCCACATCGGCGAGGATCTGCTCCCAGAAGGTCAGCGGCTTCGTGTGCGGGTTGTCCACCCGGAACAGAGTGACGCCATGGTCGATCCAGACCTGCAGCATCGCCCGGACGGCGGTGTAGATGCCCTCGGGGTCGTTGTCGAAGTTCAGGGGATAGATGTCCTGGTACTTCTTCGGCGGGTTCTCCGCATAGGCGATCGACCCGTCCGCCCGGGTGGTGAACCACTCCGGGTGCTCGCTCGCCCACGGATGGTCCGGAGAAGCCTGCAGCGCGATGTCCAGGGCCACTTCCAGGCCCAGCTCGCGCGCGCGGGCGACGAAGTGGTCGAAGTCGTCGAAGGTGCCCAGGTCGGCGTGGATCGCATCGTGCCCGCCGTCGGCAGCGCCGATGCCGTAGGGGGAGCCCGGATCGGCCGGTTCGGCGACCAGCGTGTTGTTCCGGCCCTTGCGGTTGGTGGTCCCGATCGGGTGCACCGGGGTGAGGTAGACCACGTTGAACCCCATCGCCGCGATCCCGGGGAGGCGCTCGGCCGCTGTGCGCAGCGTGCCGGAGTGCCACTCGCCGGTGGTCTCGTCCTGGTGAGCCCCCTCCGAGCGGGGGAACATCTCGTACCAGGAGCCGTACAGTGCCCGTTCGCGGTGCACCACCAGGGGGTAGGTCGCTGAGGTGGACACGTAGTCCCGCAACGGCACCTCGGTGAGCACCTCCTGCACCTCCGGGGCGGTGCCGGCGGCCAGCCGGGCCAGCGCCGGCCGGCCGGCGTCCTGCAGCGCGGTGACAGCATCGGTGAGCACCTGGGACTGGGCGTCGGTCAGGGTCAGCTCCGCGGCGGCCCGCTGCAGCAGGAGGGCCCCTTCGGTGAGCATCACCTCGGTGTCGACGTCCGCGTGCACCTTCAGCACAGCGTCGTGGCGCCAGGTGCCGTATGGGTCGGACCAGCCCTCCACCCGGAATCCCCAGTCGCCTTCGGCGTCCGGCACCAGCCAGGCCCCGTACCGGTCGAGGCCGGGGGAGATGTCTCGCATCTGTGCCCGGGAGTGGTCGGTGCCGTCCGGGCGGACCAGCACTGCGGTCGCGGCCACCGCATCGTGCCCCTCCCGGAACACGGTCGCCCGCACGGGAATCGCCTCACCGACCACCGCCTTGGTGGGCCAGCGGCCGTTCTCCACACTCGGTCCGACGTCCAGGACGGGGATCCGGCCGATCGGGGCAGCGGGGGTGGGGCTCGGTGTAGTCACAGGTCGAACCTACCCATCGTGGCGGCGGAGTACATCTCGATGGCACGCCACCCGCGGATTCGCCGGGTCAGGCCGCACCGTTGGCTTGACCTACCGAGTTCACTGCAGTCAGTGCGGACGCTGGGAGGGGTCGATGGACGTCAAGGTGATCACCGTCGACGGTGAGACGTTTGAGGTTCGGGAACGTGGTCGAGAGTGCGATTTCTTGTGGGTCGGTGGGCGACATCAGGGTGACTACGGCTTCGGCTCCACGAGGAATGAGGATGGGCCGCGGTCGATGGCAGATCATCGCAAGTCGATTCGCGCCTTTCTGGACGGTGTCGATCCAGTGACCGGGTACCTGGAGTAGCTACGGCACTCGTCCGTTCCGGACCGCCGTCGACGTCAGTGCAGCCGGCGTGGCCAGCGTCAACGAAGTAATGTGGCAGCCGCAGCAGCAGTACGTCACTCGGCTCGGCTTCGGCCAACTCCCGCAGGTCCGCACCACCGGTTACGGCGCATGAGGAGAAGCACCATGCACAACATCGAACTTCCTCGGGCGATCAGGGCCTTCGTTGAGGCCACCAACGCAGGCGACTCGGACACCTTCGTGGCGGCCTTCACTCCGGACGGGAGCGTCTACGACTGGGGTCGCGAGTTCACCGGTCGTGACGGTGTACGCGCCTGGGATCGAACCGACAACATCGGTGTCCAGGCCCACTTCGAGGTGCTCGGCATCGAGGACGGTGACCGTCCGGATACATTTGTCCTGACCGCTCGGGTCACCGGCAACGGTTACAACGGCACGGGCCCGCTGGTCTTCCGGCTCCGCGACGGGCTCGTGGCGCACCTGCGGATCGGCTGATGGTTCGGCTGATGGTTCGGTTGAGTCCATGACCGCAGAAGTTTTCTGATGAGTTCGATCGAGATGCTGTGGCGATGGTCACGACGGGGTCGTCGCAGAAGACGGTGTGTCGGGATCTGGGGATCTCGAACCGGTGCGGGATGACCGGTTCCGCTCGAGCATCGCAAGGAAATCGGCGCCCTTCTGGACGCTGTTGATCCAGTGACCGGCTACCTGGAATAGGCCTGTTCGGAGCCGAGCGGGCCATCGCGGCTGCTGGCGTGCGGGGACGGGTGCCAGGTGGCCTATGCTCAGCCGCGTGAGAGCGATTCGACGATTCACTGTGCGCACCGTCCTGCCCGAGCCTCTGGCCGCCCTGGACGAGCTGGCGCTGAACCTGCGCTGGTCCTGGCACGAGCCCACCCGGGCCCTGTTCGCCGGCATCGATGCCCAGCTCTGGGACGAGGTGCACGGCGACCCGGTGCGCCTGCTCGGCTCGCTCTCCCCGGAGCGGCTGGTCGAGCTGGCCGCCGATGACGGGTTCGTCACCCGGACCCGCGAGCTCGCCGCGGACCTGCGCACCTATCTCGGTGACGAGCGCTGGTACCAGGGGGAGCAACGCCGTCGGGAATCGGCCGGTGAGGCCGCTCTGCCCGCCTCGATCGCATACTTCTCCGCGGAGTTCGGCATCACCGGTGCGCTGCCGCAGTACTCCGGCGGTCTGGGCATCCTCGCCGGGGACCACCTGAAGTCTGCCTCCGACCTCGGTGCACCGATCGTGGGGGTCGGGCTGCTCTACGGCGCCGGCTACTTCCGCCAGTCGCTCACCCGGGACGGCTGGCAGGCGGAGACCTACCCGGTGCTCGACCCGGACAGTCTGCCGCTCTCCCTCCTGCGCGAGGCCGACGGCACTCCGGCGCGGATCAGCCTGCCGCTGCCCGGCGGCCGGATGCTGCACGCGCAGGTGTGGCGGGCCGATGTCGGCCGGGTGCCGCTGCTGCTGCTCGACTCCAACGTGCCGGAGAACGACGATCATTCCCGTCGGGTGACCGACCGGCTCTACGGCGGCACCAGTGAGCACCGGCTGAACCAGGAGCTGCTGCTCGGGATGGGCGGGGTGAAGGCGCTGCGGCTGCACTCCCGGCTCACCGGCGGCCCCGAGCCCGAGGTGTACCACTGCAACGAGGGTCACGCCGGGTTCCTCGGTGTGGAGCGGATCCGCGAGCTGCTCGCGGGCAGCGACCTGGACTTCGAGGCTGCCCGGGAGGCGGTGCGCGCCGGCACGGTGTTCACCACGCACACTCCGGTGCCGGCCGGGATCGACCGGTTCGGTGCGGACCTGATCGCGGAGTACTTCGGCGGCGGGAACGAGGTGCCCGGGATCAGCGTGGAGCAGGTGCTGGCACTGGGCCGGGAGGACTACACCGGCGGCGACCCCGCCGTGTTCAACATGGCGGTGATGGGGCTTCGCCTGGCCAAGCGCGCCAACGGGGTGGCCCGGCTGCACGGGCGGGTCTCCCGGCGGATGTTCCAGCACCTGTGGCCCGGGTTCGACGCCGACGAGGTGCCGATCACCTCGATCACCAACGGGGTGCACGCCCAGACCTGGACCGACCCGATGTTCGCCGAGGCACAGCGGGAGTACTTCTCCCCGGACGAGATCGCCGATGGCTCCGGCTGGTACAAGGAGACCGGAGGCATCGACAACGCCACCCTCTGGCAGCTGCGCCGGGCCCAGCGGGAACGGCTGGTGGCCGACGCCCGGGTGCGCTCGCGCAAGTCCTGGCTGCAGCGGGGCGCCTCCCCGGCCGAGCTGGGCTGGGTGGATGGCATCCTCGATCCGGATGTGCTCACCATCGGTTTCGCCCGCCGCGTGCCCACCTACAAGCGGCTGACGCTGATGCTGCGGGACACCGACCGGCTGCGCCGGCTGCTCCTGCACCCCGAGCGGCCGATCCAGATCGTGGTGGCCGGTAAGTCCCACCCGGCCGACGAGCAGGGGGTGCGGCTGATTCAGCAGCTGGTGCAGTTCGCCGACGCCGAGGACGTGCGGCACCGGATCGTGTTCCTGCCGAACTACGACATCGAGATGGCGCAGAGCCTGTACCCGGGCTGCGACGTCTGGCTGAACAACCCGCTGCGCCCGCTGGAGGCCTGCGGGACGTCGGGAATGAAGGCGGCGCTGAACGGCGGGCTGAACCTGTCCATCCTGGACGGCTGGTGGGACGAGATGTTCGACGGCGAGAACGGCTGGGCGATCCCCACTGCCGACGGGGTGACCGATGCCGATCGGCGCGACGACCTGGAGTCCGCCGCGCTGTACGACCTGCTGGAGAACACCGTGGCGCCACGGTTCTACGACCGCACCGACGGCCTCCCGGTGCAGTGGCTGGCGAACGTGCGGCACACGCTGGCCACGCTCGGGCCCAAGGTGCAGGCCACCCGGATGGTGCGGGAGTACATCAGCGAGCTGTACACCCCGGTGGCCGAGTCCGCCCGAGAGCTGAGGGCCGACGGCGGTGCCGGGGCGATGGCGCTCGCGGACTGGAAGACACGGGTGCACCAGGCGTGGTCCGGGGTGCGCGTGGAGCATGTGGAGTCCGAGGGCCTGCATGACACTGTGCAGGTCGGCGATCACGTGACCGTGCGCGCGTTCGTGTCTCTGGGCGGGTTGGTGCCTGAGGACGTGCAGGTGCAGATGGCCTCCGGCCGGGTGGGCGACGATGACGAGATCGACGAGTTCGAGATCGTGCCGCTGGCGTTGACCGACTCCTATGAAGGCGGCCGGTACCAGTTCGCCCGGGAGCTGACGCTGAGCCGGTCGGGGCCGTTCGGGTACACGGTGCGGATCGTGCCGATGCACCCCGGGCTGGCCGGCTTCGCGGAGCTGGGCCTGGTCGCGAGCGCCTGACCCGCCGCACGCCGCCGGCCCGGGGCGGGCTACTGGATGCCTTGGGCGAGGAGGGCGTCCAGAGCCGCCGTGTCGCCGGTCACCTCGGCCTCGCCCTGACGCCGCCAGGCCCAGCGGGCCAGCTGCTCCACCGGTGCCGTCACCCGCACGGTCGGCGCTGCGGCCCCGGCGCCCGCCCGCACCGCCCGCGGCACGTCGAACTCGCGGCCGGACTCCGGCCCGGTGCCGAACCAGTGCCCGACCTCGACCAGCCAGCGCCCGCCGGTATCCGGCGCGAGGAGCTCGGCCACGGTCTCCGCCTGCCAGGTGGCCCAGTCGGGCATCCAGCCCCACATCACATCCACGCAGTGGTCCAGGCACAAGGTCGCGACCTCATCGTCGATCGGGCCGGCGTCCACCCGCGCAGTCAGCTCCGCGTCGATCCGGTGCATGGTCGCCTCGCAGACCTGCATCCGTCGGGTGAAGCCCACGGTCTGCTCCGGCTCCCACCAGGTCCATCGCGGTTGGTCGTCGCCGAGCCGGCGGAGCTGGTCAACCAGCGTCTCGGTCGCGGCCGACCGCTCCGGCAGCATCGCCGAGATCGCCGACGGCTGCTGCTCCTCGCCGGACTCGACCGCCTCGGCCTGCTCGTCGGTGCGCAGATCCTGCTCCAGCACAGCGGCCCAGAACCGGTGCACCGTGGTCAGGTGCCAGAGCAGGTCGGCGCTGTTCCACTCCGGGCAGGTCGGGCACTGCGCATGCGGGTCGGCGGTGGCGAGCACGTCGGCGAACCGGGCGGCCTCAGCGACGATCACGTCTTCGTGGTTCATAGGTGGACGCTACCGGGCCGGACTGACACCCGGGAGGCTCAGAGGATCTCCAGCGGCACCGGGCCATCCGGCGCCGGGAACGCTGCGTCGATCGCGGCCAGGTCGTCCGCATCGAGCCGCAGCTCCAGCGCCGCCGCGTTCTCCCGCACGTGCGCCACGGTCGACGCCTTCGGGATCGCGATCACACCGCCCTCGCGCACCGCCCAGGCAATCAGCACCTGCGCCACGCTCACCCCGTGCCGCCGCGCCACGCCAGCCAGCGTCGGATCGTCCAGCAGCCGGCCCTGCTCGATCGGGGAGTAGGCCATCGTGGTGATGCCCGCCGCTCGGTGCGCCGGCAGCAGGTCCACCTCCACACCGCGCCGGCTCGGGTTGTACAACACCTGGTTCACCAGCGGGCCGGCCGGTAGCACTGCCAGGTCCCCAGGATCGAAGTTGCTCACTCCCCAGGACCGGATCAGACCACGCTCGATCAGCTCCTCGAACGCCGCGACCGTCTCCGCCTCCGGGTACGGTCCGGGCCAGTGCAGCAGATACAGGTCGATCCAGTCGGTGCCCAGCGCCCGCAACGACCGCTCGCACGCCGCGATGGTCCCAGATCGAGAAGCGTTGCTCGGCAGCACCTTGTCCACCAGGTAGACCTGCTCGCGCACCGGCGCGATCGCCGCACCGACCAGGTCCTCCGACCGCCCGCCGCCGTACATCTCGGCAGTGTCGATCAGGTTCAGCCCCGCCTCGATCCCGGCGCGCAGCGCTGCGATCTCCTCCTCGCGAGTGCCCGGGTCGTCGCCGAGATACCACGTGCCCTGCCCGACGGCGCAGACCACCTGGCCGTCCGCCGTCGCCATCTGCTCAGGTGCTGTGGCCATGGCCGGCTCAGGCGTAGACCATGCCCATCGCGGCGCGCACCTCGGCGAGGGTGGCGTCGGCGATCTCGTTCGCGCGGGCGTTGCCGGCGGCGAGCACCCGGTCCACCACGGCCGGGTCGGCCTCCAGCTCGCGGCGGCGTTCCCGGATCGGGCGGAGGCCCTCGTTCACTGCCTCGGTGACCAGCTTCTTCAGCCCGCCACCACCGCCGTCGCCGATCTCCGCGGCGATCTCCTCCGGCGCGCGGCCGGTCATCTGCGCCGCGATCAGCAGCAGGTTCGCCACCTCCGGGCGGGCGATCGGGTCGTAGGTGATGAACCGGTCGGAGTCGGTGACTGCCCGCTTGAGCTGTTTGGCGGTCTCGTCCTCGGTCATCGCCAGATCGATGGTGTTGTGCCGGGACTTGGACATCTTCTGCCCGTCCATCCCGAGCACGTTCGTGGCCGGGCTGAGCAGCGCGTCCGGGGCTGGGAACACCCCCGCGCCACCGGCGTAGCGTTCGTTGAACCGGCGGGCGATCACCCGGGTGAGCTCCAGGTGCGGCAGCTGGTCCCTGCCCACCGGCACCAGGTTCGCCTTACAGAACAGGATGTCCGCGGCCTGGTGCACCGGGTAGGTGAGCAGCAGGGCGCTCATCGGCCGCCCGCCGGTGGCCTCGTACTCGGCCTTCACCGTCGGGTTGCGGCGCAGCTCGGAGTCGGTCACCAAGGACAGGAACGGCAGCATCAGCTGGTTCAGGGCCGGCACTGCGGAGTGGGCGAAGATGGTGGTGCGCTCCGGGTCGATCCCGAGCGCGAGGTAGTCGGTGACCAGGTCGCGGACCCGCTCGGCGATCGGGCCGGCATCGTCCCGGTCGGTGATCACCTGGTAGTCGGCCACCAGCAGCATCGTCTGCACGCCGAGATCCTGCAGCCGAACCCGGTTGGCGAGGGTGCCCAGGTAGTGCCCCAGGTGCAGGCGGCCGGTGGGCCGGTCCCCGGTGAGCACCCGGTACCGGCTGGCATCGGTCGCCAGCTCGCTCTCGATCGCGGCGCTGCGCGCTACCGCCCGGTCCAAGGAGGCATGCGCCGTGGCCTCGGTGCTCAGCTCGGCCTCGGTGGCCTCGGCGGGGGTGTCGGCAGTGGCAGCGTCAGAACTCACGACCACACCCTAGCCGCCTCAGATCGACGTTCCGACAACTGTCCCGCTGTACAGGCACCCCGCCAGGAAGGTGCCCTCCAGGGCACGGCGGCCGTGCACCCCGCCCCCGCCGAACCCGGCGGCCTCGCCGGCGGCATACAGGCCGCCGATCGCTTCGCCGCGGGCATCGAGCACTCGGCCGGAGGTGTCCGTGTGCACGCCGCCGAGGGTCTTGCGGGTGAGTACCTGCAGCCGCACGGCGAGCAGCGGCCCATCCTTCGCGGTGGTCAGTGGTCGGGGCGGGGCGACCCGCATCCGCTTGTCCACCACGTACCCGCGGGCGTGGTGGATCGCTGCGATCTGCGGGTCCTTACCCAGACCGGAGGCCACCTGCGCGTCGCGGAGCTCGATCAGCCGGTTCAGCGCCGCAGGGTCGATATCGCTGCTGCCGGTGAGTGCGTTCATCCCGGCGGCGAGCTCGGCCGGGGTATCGGCCCAGACGAAGTCGGGGGAGTGCTGTGCGAACGCCTCCACCGGGCCGACCGCCCCGGGCAGCACCCGCTGGGCGAGCAGCCGCAGGTCCTTCCCGGTCAGGTCCGGGTTCTGGTCCGAACCGGAGAGGGCGAACTCGGTGTTCATGATCGCCTTGTTCAGCACGAACCACGAGTGCGGGTGGCCACCAGTGGTCAGGTGCTCCAGCGCGCCGAGCGCATCGAAGCCGGGGAACAGCGGAGCCGGCAGCCGTTGCCCGGTCGAGTCCAGCCAGAGCGAACTCGGCCCGGGCAGGATCCGCACCCCGTGCCGAGACCAGATGCCCTCAGGCATGGCGATCCCCTCGGGGTAGTGCCACATCCGCTCCGCGTGCACCACCGCGCCACCGGCATCCCGGGCGAGCTGCAGACCGGAGCCGTCGGTGCCGTCCGGCACCCCGGAGAGCAGCTGCTCCGGCAGCGTACCGGCCGCCTCTGGCCAGGCCGAGCGGACCAGGTCATGGTTCGCGCCGATCCCGCCGGTGGCCAGCACGACGGCGTGCGCAGCCAGTTCGATCTGGTCGGTCACCTCCCGGGAGGTGGGCTCTCCGCGTGGGGCGGTGGTGGGCGCGAGTACATCGGCGCGCACGCCGGTGACCTGGCCGTCGGTGACCACCAGATCGGTGACCCGGTGCCGGAACCGGATCTGCAGCAGCCCTTCGGAGCGAGCGAACCGGGCCGCGGCCAGGAACGGGGCGAGCACCCCGGGCCCGGTACCCCAGGTGACGTGGAACCGCGGCAGCGTGTTCCCGTGCCCACCGGCCAGGTATCCGCCACGTTCGGCCCACTGCACCAACGGGAACCAGCGCACTCCGAGCTCGTGCAGCCACTCCCGCATCGGACCGGCGGCGAACTCCACGAACCGCTGCGCCCAGGCATAGCCCATCGCGTCCGGACCCTCGCCACGCTCAGCGCCGGCAGCGAACTCTGCCGAGCCGAGCCAGTCGGAGAAGGCGAGTTCGGCACTGTCGCGCAGACCGAGGCGCCGCTGCTCGGGGGAGTCGACCAGGAACAGCCCGCCGAAGGACCAGAAGGCCTGCCCGCCCAGCGACGCGGCCGGTTCGGCGTCCAGGATGATGACCCGCTGCCCCCGGCGGGTGAGCTCGGTGGCTGCGACCAGACCGGCCAAGCCGGCTCCGATCACGATGACGTCGGTGTCGGTCATGGCCAAAGCCTACCCGGGACGGTTTCGGGCGCGGCCCGCCAGGGTGCAGCGGGTCAGGTCGGCAACGGTGCTGGTGGGCTGAGCGGGCGCAGATACTGCCGGCACACGTACACCTTCCGGTACCGGGCGCGCAGCACCGCCTCGTCCTCGATCGATCCGTGCATCACCGCGCTGACCGGCCTGCTCAGCCCCTCGGGTGTGGCGAACCCGGTGGCGTCCTCGTCATGGCCGAGGTAGACGTGCAGGTAGCGGAACTGCTCGGTGAAGCCATTCGCCTGGTACCACCCGTTCGCGGCGATGTCCTCGCGGGTCCAGGCATCCAGGCTGCCTACGCCGCGGGCCTCCAGCAGCGGTAGCGCTCGGGCCAGGAGTGCGGTGGCAATGCCTCGCCCCTGGTGGTCGGGATCGGTCGCGATCGAGTCGATCGTGGCTTCGGCCCCCTCGATCTCGATGTCCAGGAGCCCCACCACGTGCTCACCGGCGGTGGCCACCAGAGCGATCGCGCCTTCGGCCAGCACGGTCCGCACCGGATGCATGTCGTCGTAGTACTGCGAGCCCAAGAACGACAGCGCGCGGCAGCGCACCCAGCCGGCGGCATCCTCGTCCCGGTACTCGCGGATCACGACGTCGGTGGCGTGCACAGGTCCCTTCCTTCGGGTCGACCGGTCAGCGGCAGATCCGCCGTATGCCGGAGTCGGATGATCGTAACGGGCCGGTCATCGGCGACGGAAGGAAATTTCGGCGCGCGTGCGCCCGTCAGCGGTGGCCCCGGTAGAGCCGCATGCTCAGCTCCGGCACCTCGACCGTGGACCCGGCGGGCACGCTCTCCCCGGCCACCGGACGCTCCCAGCACGAGTCCCAGACCAGCTCCAGATCGGCGGCGCCGTCCGGGGTGAGCGTCACCCCCACCCCGTTCGCCGCCCCGTTCAGCACCACCAGCGCCCCGGCCGGGTCGCGCTCATCCCGCAGGTACATCTGCAGCACCCGCCGGTGCGGGTCGTGCCACCGGTGGTGGGTCATCGCGGCGCCGTGCTCGTCGTACCAGGCCAGCGTCGGGTGCACGTCAGTGGCCTCGCCGTGGTGGAACCGGTCCGGCCGCAGGGCAGGTATCGCAGCGCGCAGCCGGAGCAGGTGCGCCACGGTCGCGGTCAGGTCCTGCTGCCAGTCCTCGACGTCCCAGTCCACCCAGGAGAGCGGGGTGTCCTGGCAGTAGGCGTTGTTGTTGCCCTGCTGGCTGCGGGCGATCTCGTCCCCGGCGGTGAGCATCGGGGTGCCGCCGGCCAGCAGCAGCGAGCCGAGCAGGTTGCGCATCGTGCGGCGCCGGTGGGCGAGCACCTCAGGATCGTCCGAGGCACCCTCCACACCGTGGTTCCAGGACAGGTTGTTGTCGGTGCCGTCCCGGTTGTCCTCACCGTTGGCCTCGTTGCGCTTGTGGTCGTAGGAGACCAGGTCGGCCAGAGTGAAGCCGTCGTGGGCGGTGATGTAGTTGATGCTCGCCCCCGGCCCACGGCCCTCGGGCGCCGGGCGCGGGGAGAACAGGTCGGCGGAGCCGGAGAGCCGGGTGGCCAGCTCGCGCAGATCGTGGCCCACTCCGCCGCTGGTCGCTGTGGCGGCGTCGGTGATCCAGAACCTGCGCAGCGTGTCCCGGAACCTGTCGTTCCACTCCGCCAGCGGCGCCGGGAACTGCCCGGTGCGCCAGCCTCCGGGGCCCACATCCCACGGTTCGGCGATCAGCTTCACTCTCGCGAGCACCGGGTCGGTGGACAGGGCCACCAGGAACGGGTGGTCGGGGTCGAAGGTGTGCCCGCGGCGCGCCAGAGTGGTGGCCAGGTCGAACCGGAACCCGTCTACGCCGACCACCTGGGTCCAGTACCGCAGAGAATCCAGGGCCATCGCCACCACTGGCCGGTTGCGGAAGTCCAGCGAGTTGCCGGTGCCGGTGACGTCCTCGTACTCACTGTGCCGCCCGCCCCGGTGCAGGTAGTAGCCCCGGTTGTCCAGTCCCCGCCAGGACAGCATCGGCCCGTCCAGCCCGCCTTCGCAGGTGTGGTTGTAGACCACGTCCAGCAGCACTTCCAGGCCGGCCTCGTGCAGCAGTGCCACCATGCCCTTGACCTCATCGAGCACGGCCTGCGGGCCTGCCTGCTGTGCCGCCGTGGTGGCATAGGAGGGCTCCGGGGCGAAGAAGGCCAGCGTGTTGTAGCCCCAGTAGTTGGTCAGCCCACGCTGGGTCAGGGCCGGTTCGCTGGTCTTCGCGTGGATCGGCAGCAGCTCGACGGCGGTGATCCCCAAATCCTTCAGGTGCGCCACGGTCGTGGGGTGCGCCAGGCCGGCGTAGGTGCCGCGCAACTCGGCCGGCACTCCCGGTAGCCGCTGGGTCAGGCCGCGCACATGCGCCTCATAGATCACGGTGTCCCGCCACGGCACCCGCGGATGGTCCACCACCGGGCCGTCGAAACGGTCGGTGACCACCACGGACACCGGGACGTGCCCCGCGCTGTCCCGGTCGTCGGCGGTCCGCCGCCGGTCGACCGAAATCAGGTCCTCATCCACCCGGTGCCCGTAGATCTCCGGGCGCAGGTCCACCTCACCCTGTACGGCCCGGGTGTAGGGGTCCAGGAGTAGCTGGTGCGGATTGTGCAGCAGCCCGCGGGCGGGCTCCCACGGTCCGTTCACCCGGAACCCGTAGGCCTGCCCGGCACCGATCCCGGGCACGGTGCCGAACCAGCGACCCCAGCGGCCTCGGTGCAGCCGGACGCGCCGCTCCGTACTGTCCGCGCCGGCACCGGGGAAGCAGATCTCCACCCGGTCCGCGTGCGGCGCGTGCACCAGCACCCGTACCCCGCCCGGGGTCAGGTGCACCCCGAACGCCGTCGGCTGGACCTGGTCGCGGAACGCGAGCTCCTCGGCGGGCGTCACGGGATCGGTACGGGAAGCGGTCGAGGTCACAGCGGATTTCGGGTCGGGGGATGTGTGCCGCCCGGCCAGGTGGTGGCAGGCTGGGCGTATGCGAATCGTAGTCTGCGTGAAGCACGTTCCTGACCTTTCGTCAGATCGGGGCTTCGGCTCCGACGGCCGAACCGTGCGCACCACTGACGACGGCACGTTGAACGAGGTGGACGAGAACGCCGTCGAGACCGCGCTGCTGCTCAAGGAGGCGGCCCAGGCTGCCGGCACCCCGGCTGCCGAGGTCATCGCCCTGACCCTGGGCCCCGCGCCGGCCGTGGACGCGGTGCGCCGCGCTCTGCAGATGGGTGCCGACTCCGGGGTGCACGTCTGCGACGACGCGCTCGCCGGCGCCGACTATGCCGTCACCGCCCGCGGGCTGGCGGCGGCGGTCCGGGCTCAGGGCCAGGTGGACGTGCTGGTTACCGGGATGGCCGCGCTGGACGGGTTGGGCGCGGTGCTGCCGTCGCTGCTCGCCGCGGACCTGGGCTGGCCCCAGCTGACCGTGGCCGGGGAGGTGACGCTGACCGATGGTGTGCTGATCGCCACCCGCGACGTCGACGGCGCCACCGAGACCTGGCGGGCCACTCCACCGGCGGTGGTGTCGGTCACCGACGTGGCGAACAGCCCCCGGCTGGCCCGGATGAAGGAGATCCTCGCCGCCCGGCAGAAACCGGTGCAGACGGTGACCGCCGCAGATCTCGGTCTGACCGAGGCGGATCTGACCGTGCGGACCGCGGTCCGCAGCGCCACCCGTCGCCCGGAGCCCGAACCCGAGATCGTCGCCGATGACGGCACCGGCGGGCAGCAGCTGGCCGACTACCTGATCGCTCATGACCTGCTCATCAAGGAGAGCCGATGACCACTGTGCTTGTCCCGCTCGACCAGGGCGACCAGCCGCTGCGCCCGGCGACCCTCGAGGTGCTCACCCTCGCCCGGGACCTGGGCGAGGTCACCGTGCTGGCCTTTGCCGAACCGGGCGAGGAGCTGCTCACCGATCTCGGCCGGTATGGCGTGGGTCGCGTGCTGGTGACACAGCTCCCCGAGCCGGCGACCTCCTCGGCCCTGGTAGGCCAGGCCGTGGCGAGTGCGGTACGGCAGGTGAGCGGCGCCGTCGTGCTGCTGCCTTCGACGTTCACCAGCAAAGAGGTGGCCGCGCACGCTGCGCACCACCTGCAGGCGGGGCTGCTCATCGACGTCGGTGACCTGCGGCTGGACGCCGGTCGGCTGGTCGGGGGCAAGCGGGTGTTCGGTGGCACCTGGGAGACCGAGTGTGCCGCGACCACGGAGGTGGCTGTGGCCACGGTGCGGCCGAACGCTGTGCTCCCCACCGCGGCCACCACACCGGCCACACCGCAGGTGCAGCCGGTGACCACCGAGGCCGCGGCACCGGCAGGGCTGGAGCTGCTCGAGCGGCAGGTGGCCGACCACTCCGGTGACGTGCGTCCCGCCCTGGCCGAAGCGGCGATCGTGGTGGCCGGCGGGCGCGGGACGTTCGGTGACTTCGAAGCGGTCGAGGAGCTGGCCGATGTGCTCGGCGGCGCGATCGGCACCACCCGGGACTGCGTGGACGAGGGCTGGCTGCCTCATGAGGCACAGGTCGGGCAGACCGGCACCACGATCGCGCCCCGGGTGTACATCGGCGCGGGGATCTCCGGGGCGCCGCACCACGTGGGCGGGATGTCCGCGGCGGGCACGGTGATCGCGGTGAACCTGGACGATGAGGCACCGTTGGTGCAGCTCGCCGACTTCGCGGTGATCGGGGACCTGTCCTCGGTGCTGGCCGATGCCGCTGAGGCGCTGCGCGCCTATCGTGATGAGCGCTGAGGGTCGTTCCCGGCTGGTCTGGGCGGATTTGCCCGACGGCGTTGCTCACCTCGTGCAGGAGCAGCTCGGGTCCGAGGTGGTCGCCTCGGTCAGCCATGACGGCGGCTACAGCCCTGGTCTGGCTTCGACGTTGGTCACCGGGTCCGGGGAGCGAGTGTTCGTGAAGGCGGTGGGGGAGTCGATGAACACGTTCGCCGTGGAGCTCTACCGGCGGGAGGCAGCAGTGGCGCCGCTGCTCGATGAGCGCGTGCCGGCGCCGGCGTTCCGGTGGAGCGCTGAAGAGAGCATCGGCGGCGACGACTGGGTGGCGCTCGCCTTCGATGCTGCCGACGGACCCGGCCCGGGCGATCCGTGGACCGCCGACGGTATTGCCGCGGCGGTGGACCTGGCCGACCGGATCGGGGACCTGGACGCCCCTGCCGGGTTGCCTGCGTTCGCCGATGAGCAGTTCCGGCACTGGCACGAGGTAGCCGCCGACCCCGAGCTGAGTGCCGGGATCGCGGCCCTGGACCCGTGGGCGGGAGAGCAGGTGGACCGCCTCGTGGGGCTCGCCGACGGTTGGGCGGACGCGGTGGCCGGCACCGCGCTGGTGCACGGCGACCTGCGGGCGGACAATATGGTCACCCTCGCCGGGACGGCCGCTGCGGTGGACTGGCCCTCTGCCGTCTCCGGCGCCCCGTGGGTCGACCTGGTCTGCCTGCTGCCCTCGATGGTGCTCGAGGGTGCCGGGGAGGCGGAGGAGCTGCTGGCGATGTCCCGCCATGCGGCCGCGGCCGACGCCGAGGCCGTGAACGTGGTGCTTGCTGCGATCGCCGGCTACTTCCTGCACTCCTCGCTGCAGCCGCCTCCGCCGGGTATCCCGCATGTGCGCCGCTTCCAGCGGGACCAGGGCCTGGTCTGCACGCGCTGGCTGGGCAATCGCCTGGACGGGACGCGGACACTAGAGCCGTGAGCACAAGCGGTGGGGTGACCGAGGCGGACTTTCGCGCGCTCGCCCGGTCCAGCCCGTGGCTCTGGGACACGATCTCCTTCACCGCGTCCTGGACCGGCCCGCACGCGGGCGGGCCGGTGCGGGCGTGGATTGAGCGGCCGAACCGGATGCGGGTGGAGGATCTGGCCGGGAAAGTGCTGAAGGAGACGGATGCAGACCCGCGGCCGGCGACCACGATGTTCACCAGCGACTCCTCCGGTTGGTCCCCGGTTCCGGCGCCGGGGCTCGCGCCGCATTCGGCGCCCGTCGCTTCGCCACCTCCACCTACGGAGCCGCGGCGACGTTCGGACGGGCTGGTGGCCGAGCGGCTGGGCTACCTGTTCGACCACGACGCCCCGATGTACCAGAACTATCACTGGGTGGCGATGCTCGACCCGCGTGAGCTCACCGACGGCGCCGATCTGGACGCCGTCGAGCTCGACGAACGGGACCCCGACGGCACCAGCATGGAGACCGTGCGCACCGTGGATCATCACGGCCGGTCGGCGTGGGAGGCGGTGCTACGGCCGACCCGGTTCTACGACCCGCGATGCTCCTGCTGCGCACTGCTCAACTGCGCCGAGGCAGCCGAGGAGTACCTCCGCCCGGACGAGCCGCGCCAGGTGGGCGGTTATGCCACGTGGTTCCTGGTGCGATTGGACGTCGGGACCGGGATCTGCGTCAGCACTCAGGAGCTGGACGGCCCGCATGCTGGTGCCGGGCACGAGGTACGGATCGAGACGGTGGACGCGCCGGTCCGCGCACGGCCTGGGAGGTAGTCGCCGCTACTCGGGCAGGGCGAGCGGCGCGATCGCGTCGTAGCCGACGCTCACCAACCGATCGCCGACCACTTCGACGGCGAACCCGTGCTCGGTGCGCCCGGTCCAGAGCTGCTCGCCGGTCGCCGGGTCGAGGCCGAGTACCGGGTGCGAATCGGTCACCAGCGTGCCGTCGACGGCAAACACCTCGCTGAGATGCGGCGCGTCGGCGAGGTCCATGGTCCAGAGGACTTCGTCCGCCTCGGGACTCAGGCCGACCATCGCGTTCTCGGCCCAGACCACGGTGTGCTCGGGGGTGCCACCGCTGCGTAGCGGTATGGCGCCGTTGACGAAGCCGCCGCTGGTCAGGCTGAACCGGTACTGCACCTGCCCTTCGGTGCCATCGGTCCAGTCCGCGCCCACCAGCTGGGTCTGATCCGCTACCGCCAGTGGCCGCGCGGGTGTGGTGTCCGGCGGGGAGAGGAGGTCCAGGTCCGGCATCGTCCACTCGACCGACCCATCCAGCTCGTGGCGCACTACTCCCTCGTCGGTGGCACAGAAGTAATGGTCCCCGGCAGCGGTGGCCCGACGGCACTCGCTCGCGCTGATCTCTCCGGAAGCCGGGTCGATCAGCGCCGCGCCCGGGGAGGACCAGAGCAGGACCCGGCCATCGTCCAGATCGCGCCACCGGGGCCGCTCCATGATCGCTTCACCTTCGGACTGGCCGTCCACATCGGTCTGCAGGAAGTCGGTGAACAGCGTCTTGGCCGCCGGGATATCGGCCAGATCCACCTGCCAACGGACGTCCCCGTCCACAGCGAGCAGGGTGACCATCGTGTGCGGGGCGCGCGGCGCGAGGTCACCGACGACGAGCAGCCCTTCGGAGGTGAGGTGCACGACCAAGGCCGAATCGACGTCGGGCGCGTGCCACTGCTGCGCCTCGCCCGTGGCGACGTCCACGACCAGACCCGACCATCCGCCGTCGTTGATCAGGCAGGCGAGGACACCATCGACGATCTCGTCCCCGCACAGCCCACCGGGAGCGTCGTGGCGCCAGGTGACCTCACCCATGCCCGGGTCGATCCCGACGATCTGCTCCGGCGTGCTCTCGCCGGCTTCGGTGAGCATCGCCCACCGATCCTCGCCGGCGATCACCCGCGGGCCGGTGAAGGCGCCATCCGGGGAGGTGTTGAACTCGAGAACGTCGTCGGCGCCGGCTGCCTCGGCCGGGGTGAGCAGCCAGTCCTCGGCGAGATCGGGGGTGGGGTCCTCCGTCGCGGTCGGAGCGGTGGGCGGGTCGGCCTCATCGCTCCCGCCGTCGGTGAAGATCCCGCTCAGGACGATGGCCAGGACGATCAGGCAGGCGCCGCCCACGAGCACCCACTTGGCCGTGGTCGGCTTCTGCGGCGGGGGTGGGGTGTAGGTGTAGCCCGGTCCAGCGCCAGGCGGCGGGCCGGGTTCGGATGGCGGCGAATAGTACGGCGACGGGGCGCGGGAGTCCTCCCTGCGGTCAGCAGCCAGGATCAGCTCCAGGTGGTGAGGTAGGCGTCCACGGACGCGATCAGATCGGCGCGGCGCCGTTCGCTGATCCAGGACACCTCGAAGGAGTTCTTCGCGATCTGCGCCAGGTCGGCCGGGGTGAGGTCGGCCTGCTCGGCCAGCGCCGCGTAGTTGTCCCCGACGTAGCCACCGAAGTACGCCGGATCATCGGAGTTCACGGTGATCTTCGCCCCGCGGCGGAGCAGGTCCACGATCTCCGCGGACTTCATCTGCGCGGTGACGAAGGAGTTGGAGATCGGGCAGGTGGTGAAGCCGAGGCCACGCTCGATCGCCAGATCCACCAGGGCGGGATCCTCCACGATGTTGGTGCCGTGGTCGATCCGGTCCACCTCGATCTGGGTAAGCACTGTGCGGATGTTGTCGATCGAGCCGACCTGGTCGATATCGCAGTGCATGGTCAGCAGGAAGCCCTCGGTGCGGGCTCGGGCGAACACCTCGGCGAACTTCTCCGGCGGGTTGCCGCGTTCGTCGGAGTCCAGCCCGATGCCGATGATCCAGTCCCGGTAGGGCAGCGCCTCCATCAGCGTGGCCATCGCGTACTCGGCGGAGAAGTCCCGCAGCATGCACAGGATCAGCTCGGCGGAGATGCCGAACTCACGGCGGGCGTCCAGGATGCCGCGCCGGTAACCGCTGATCACCGTGTGGAAGGGCACGCCACGGCTGGTGTGCGCCTGCGGGTCGAAGAACATCTCCACGTGCTGCACTCCCTGGCTGGCGGCCTTGGTGAGGTAGGCGTACGCCAGGTCGCGGAAGTCGTCGGCGGTGACCAGCACCCGCATCGCCGGGTAGTACACCGCGAGGAACGAGGTGAGGTCGGTGAAGTCGTAGGTGGCAACCACCTCCTCGACGGTGCGCTCCGGCAGCTCGATGCCGTTGCGCCGGGCGAGCTCGAACTTCAGCTCCGGCTCCAGCGTGCCTTCCAGGTGCAGGTGTAGTTCGGCCTTCGGCAGGCCCATGGCGAACTCGCGGATGGTGCTCACAGATGCTCCTCGGGGACGGCTGCCGGTCGGCGGGCAGCGACTGAGGCAGAGGCTACCCGGTCTGGATAGAGTGATCCGGGGACAACGGCACCGAGGGGCGAGGAGGCCACCGATGTATCCCACAGCGAAGAAATGCGTGATCTGGGCGGTCTGCCTGTTCGTCTTCGGCGCGCTGGCGATGGCCTGGACCACCGACCTCTATATGCTCATCGCCGACCGGATGGGGGCGAACGCCCAGGTAGGCACGGCGGTGCTGACCACCGTCCTGAACGGGCTGCGCTGGTCGCTGTTTCCCACCGGTGCCGCGCTGATCGGAGCCGCTGTGGTGATTCAGGCGCTCAGTAGTGACAGTGCGGCCAGTCGAGATGGCAGCGGGCCAGCTAGGCGAGAGTCGTGAAGTAGTACACGAGCGGGACGAGCAGAACCCACATTCCTACCGGGATGCTGCGGATCTCACCGACGATCACCTTGGCCGCTACGTAACTGACCATGCCGGCAGCGATCCCGGTGCCGATGTTGAAGCTGAAGATCGTCACCACGATGGTGAAGAACGCCGGCAGTGCCGCCGCGAGGTTGGTCATATCGATCTCGCGTAATGGCTGCAGCATCAGCAGCCCCACCAGGATCAGCACCGGTGCAGTCGCCTGCTCCGGAATCATCAGTGCCACCGGAGTGAAGAGCAGCGTGGCCAGGAACAACCCACCGGTGGTGACGGCCGTGAGCCCGGTGCGGCCACCGGCCTCCACCCCCGAGGTGGACTCCACATAGGTGGTCATCACCGGCACGGCGAAGAGCGAGCCGACCACGGTGCTGCCGCTGTCCACGAGGAACGGCTTGTTGATCTCTGGGAAGTTCCCGTCCTTGTCGAGAAAGTTCCCCTTCGCGCCGACTGCGAAAAGGGTGCCGAGGGTGGAGAAGAAGTCGGCGACGAACAAGGCGAAGATGTAGGGGAAGAAGCTGAAGTTCAGGGCTCCGACGATATCGAGTTGGAAGGCGACCTCACCGAGACCTGTCGGGAGCTGGAACCAGGAGTCCGGGAGGGTGGTGACGCCCAGGGGGATCCCGATCGCCGTGGCCGCCAGAATCGCGATCAGCAGGCCGCCGGGAACCTTGCGGAGGTAGAGGATCAGCACCAGGGCGAGCCCGATCAGGGCGAGGATCGCCTCCGAGGAGCCCAGGTTCGCGAGCACGAGCGCATTGGAGGATTCGTTTGCCTGGACCAGGCCGCCGCTGCGGAAGCCGATGAAGCAGATGAAGAGGCCGACCCCGGCACCGATAGCGGTCTTGATCTCTTTGGGGATGATCGCGGCGATGATCTCCCGGAGCCCGAAGATCGTCAGCAGCACGAAGGCGATTCCGCTGATGAAGACCATGCCCATGCTGGTCTGCCAGCCGATGCCCTCGACAGCGCTCAAGGTGAACGCGATGAAGGCCACCGAGCCCAGTCCCGGTGCCAGTGCCAGCGGGCGGTTGGTGAACAGCCCCATCGCGAGGGTGGAGACGGCAGCCATCACGATGATGGCAACTGTCACCGCTGCTCGCGGCACTCCGCCGGCCTCCAGGATCCCGGGCACCACCGCGAGCACATAGGCCATGGTGGCGAAAGTGGTGAAGCCGGCGATCACCTCGGTACGGACGGAGGAACCGCGCTGCTGGATCCGGAACCACCGGTTCAGGGCGCCGGGTGGTGCATCGTGCTCGGGGGTTCTCATTTCGCTCCAACGGAACAAGGCGGGGTGGCAACCACGCATTGTGCGGTGTGGCGTTCTCCAGGGTCAACGCCGGGAGTGAAAACGTTTGCGACGATGAGGTTGACGTGTCTTCGGCGCACCACGTTGGCTGGGTACCGAGGATCCATCCGATCGGCAAAGACAGGGAGAGCGATGAACGCCGTCAGCGAATTCTTGTACCGGCTCCCGAAGGCAGAGGTGCACTGCCACTTCGTCGGTGCCATCCCGGCCGACGTCGCGTGGCGCATCGCCACCCGCAACGAGGTGGCATTGCCAGCCACTAGTGCAGCCGACCTCTACGTGTACGACAACTTCCACGATTTCATCGAGCGGTACATGCGGATCGCCACCGCGTTTCGGAAGCCCTCTGACTTTGCCGAGGCGATGTACGCCATCCTGGACGACGGGCTGCGGCACGGAAATGTGCAGTATCGCGAGGTGTTCTTCAATCCGACCGACCACTATTCCGGCGGGCTCAGCTACGCCGAGATGTTGGCCGGCCTGGTCGAGGGGATCACCGCAGCCGAGACAGACCTTGGGGTACGGTGCCGTCTCATTCCCTCGATCAACCGGATGGAATCCGCGCAGGTCGCGCTCGGCTTGGTCGAAGAGGTGGCGGCGCATCGGCGCGATGAAGTGATCGGGATCGGCCTGGACGCTGCTGAGCCCGCGGGGCCGCCCGAGCGGTTCGTCGAGGCCTTCCAGCTGGCCGGACGGTCCGGGCTGCGGCGCACGGCGCACGCCTGCGAGGACTACGCCGGTCTAGACGGCGGCCCGCCAGCCAACGCGATCGCCTGTCTCGATGAGCTCGGGTGCGACCGGTTGGATCACGGCTACAACATTCTCGCCGACCCCACGGTTGTCTCCCGGTGCCGGGAATCCGGGGTCCCGTTCACCGTGTGCCTTCCTGGTTCCAATCCCGCACTGCGCGCGGACCGGGTCGCCAGTATCCGCTCGATGATGGCTGCCGGTCTGCCGGTCAGTCTGCACAGTGACGATCCCACGATGCACCGGACCACTCCTGGCGAGGTCTATCAGCTGGGGGCGGGCAGTCTTGGACTCGACACGAGTGCGATGGCCGAACTCGCGCTGGCCGCGCTCGATGCTGCGTGGCTCGACGACGGCGAGCGGCACGAGCTACGTGCCGCTTTCCAACACGAGACCGCCGCGCTGGCAGCGGAACTGTTCTGATCCTTCCTGCGATGCTTGGCGCATGACAGTTGATCTGCGTGCCGTGGCCTCCGGTGCTCGCGTCTCCGTCTCGACAGCCTCCCGGGCGCTCTCACGGCCAGACCTGGTGAATCCGCGCACAGCAGATCGGGTGCGTGAGGTTGCCGCCGCCCTCGGGTACGCACCGAACGCCGCAGGTGTCGCGCTGCGCTCGGGCAGGTACGGCGGACTCACCATCATGCTCCACAATCTTGCGAATCCACTCTTCGCTCGGCTGGTCACGCGCATCCAGCACTATGCCCAGGAGAGAGGCCTTGGCGTGCAGATTGTCGACAGCCAGGGCACCGCTGAGCTTGAACAGGAGCGGATTCGCTCACTCCTGAATCGGGTGGATGGCATCATCGCGGTGGCGCCACGGCTCTCGGACGAAGCCCTGGCCTCAGCGGCCGCCAGGCTTCCGTTGGTGGTGGTCAACCGGCATGTGACCGGTGTCACCTCGGTGACGTTGGACGTCCCGACCGGGCTGTCCCGGGCTGTGGATCATCTCGCCGCCCTCGGGCACCGGCACATCGCCTACGTATCGGGCCCCACTCGAACCTGGTCGGACGAGAGGAGGCGTCGACGGGTGCATGACCGGGCACGCTTCCATGACATGCGGGTGGAGAGTTTGGGACCGTTGGCTCCAGTGTTCCGGTCCGGGCTGACCGTGGCCGAGGAGGTCATGGCGTCCGGGGTGAGCGCGGTGATCGCCTACAACAGCCTGATCGCGCTCGGACTGGCCTACCGTCTCCGGATCGACGGCATCGACCTTCCCACCGACCTGAGCATTGTGGCAGGGGACGACATGGAGACGCGCGGCATGGAGGCGCCCACCCTCACGGCGGTACACCTGCCGATCGACGAGGCTGCGAGCCGTGCCGTCGATCTGCTCGGCGAGATCATCGCTGGCAGGACGGATATCGAGGCGGTGCAGATCGCGACCCCGCTCCTCCTAGGCGATTCCACCAGAGCCGTGGCGGCTCAACCCTGATAGGTGACTTCCCGCCCGATGGCCCGGTAGCCGAGGTCCTCGTTGATCTGGATCATCCACGGGTTCACATGCGAGTTCCAGGTGGCCAGGCGTCGCAATCGCGGGGCGTGGCTGGCCAGCATCCGGTGCGTCGTCACCTTCAGCGCGTAGCCGAGCCGGTGGCCGCGGTGATCCGGCATCACCAGGGTGTTCTCCTGGAACCCCAGCGTGGTCGCCGCGCCGCCGTGGAACTCCACCACGCTGTTGCCCGCGAAGGAGCCGTCCGGGGCAAGCGCGACGGCCACCAGGCTGCGCAGACCCTTGCGGGCCTTGCGGTCCTCGGCGATTCGGATCCGCTCGGGCGTGTACTCCGGTGCCTCGTGCACCACGTCCTCGTCCGGCTCATCCAGTTCGAGCTGGCGCAGCAGCACCCCGTAGGCCTCGAGGTGCTCAGCAGGGGTCCGGTCGGTCCAGCTGAGGATCCGATACCCGTCCAGGTGCGGCTCGGCCCGGGCCCAGAGCCGGTCGAGCAGGTTCGGGTCCACGGGCAGGTCGAGCACCCGGGTGACGGCCACGTTCTTGCGACTCATCCCGAACCGGACAGCGAGCCGATTGGCCGGCAGATCCGGGTCGTCCACATCGCCGTCCAGCGGCACGGCACCCCAGGCACTCAGCATGGTGCGCCCTGCGTCCCGGGCGATCTGTGCCAACCCGGTCAGCAGGGCGGTGCCGACGCCCTGGCCGCGATGGTCCGGGTGCACCACCGGCGCCACCATCGCCTGATCGGTGTTCTCCGCCAGGGGTAGCCCGATCCACCCGGTGCCGACCGCCTCGGGGTGCCCGTCCGCGTCCCGTTCGGCAAGCAGCCGGTGCTGCCGCCAGTACGTGGTGTTCGCAGCATCGGCGCGCGTCTGCTCAACGGTGGGTGCCGTCGACGCTCCGAAGGCCAGCTCCTCGTCCGCTGCGTTGATCCGGTTGATGGCGTCGAGATCAGCGTCCGAGCCGAGATCGATCGGTCGGATGGTCAGGCCGTCGGCGACGGCCGGATCGGCGGCGGGAGTGAGGCGACTCATAGCCGAAACGGTCGCATCAGACCCCCCTCCACGCGCCAGTGATTTCCGCGCGGAACGTACACTTGACGGTCGTGACCACCTACTTCGACCACGCGGCCACCACCCCGGTGCGCCCGGAGGCGGCCGACGCCTATCTCCGAGCGTCGCAGGTGGCCGGAAACCCGTCCTCGTTGCACGCCGCCGGCCGCGCCGCCCGCCGCGTCCTGGAGGAGGAGTCCCGGGAGTCGATCGCCGCGGACCTGGGCGCCGACCCGGCCGAGGTGATCCTCACCGCCGGCGGCACCGAAGCGGACAACCTCGCCGTCCAGGGGATCTGGCGCGCTGCCGCCCAGGCGGGGCGGCCTGGATTGGTGATCTCCGCCGTCGAGCACCACGCGGTCCTGGAGACCGCGCACCACCTGGCCGCCCACGAAGGCGCTGAGACCCGCGAGCTGGGGGTGGACGCCACCGGAGTGGCCCGAATCGACGAGCTCGAAGCACTACTGGCCGAGCAGGGGGAGCAGATCGGGCTGATCTCGCTGATGTGGGCGAACAATGAGGTGGGCACACTGCAGCCGGTCGAGCAGGTCGCCGCACTCGGCGCGGCCCACGGCATAGCGGTGCACTCCGATGCGGTGCAGGCCGTGGGGCAGGTACCGGTGAACTTCGCTGCCAGCGGCCTCGATGCGCTGTCCTTCTCCGGACACAAGCTCGGTGCCCCGATCGGCATCGGCGCCCTGCTCGCCCGCCGGGACCTGACGATCAGCCCGGTGCAGCATGGCGGCGGTCAGGAGCGCGCGGTGCGTTCCGGCACACTCCCGGTGGCCTCGTTCGCCGCGCTCGCGGCAGCGGTGCACGCGGCAGCGGTGGACCTGGAAGCTGAGGCGGTGCGGCGCGCCCGGCTGCGCGACCGGATCATCGCCGAGGTACTCGCGGCAGTCCCGGACGCGCAGCTGCGGGGAGCGCCGGGGCAGGGCCGTCTGCCCGGGAACGCGCACTTCACCTTCACCGGCACCGACTCCGACGCGCTGCTGTTCACCCTGGACGCCGCCGGAGTGTGCGCCTCCTCCGGGTCCGCCTGCCAGGCCGGGGTGCAGCAGGCCTCGCACGTACTGCTCGCGATGGGAGCCGACGACGGCGCAGCACGGTCGGCCCTGCGGCTCACCGTGGGGTGGGACTCCACCGAGGCGGACGTGGATGCGCTGCTGGTGGCCCTGCCAGAGGCGGTCGCCCGGGCACGTGCGGCGTACCGGCCGCGACCGTCACAGCGAACCGGCGCGATAACTAAGGAGGCATCCTGATGCGAGTACTGGCAGCCCTCTCCGGCGGAGTGGACTCGGCCGTAGCGGCCGCCCGGGCGGTGGACGCCGGGCATGACGTGGTCGGTGTGCACATGGCGCTCTCCCGCTCGCGGGCGCAGCACCGGAACGGCTCCCGCGGCTGCTGCTCGATCGAGGATGCCTCCGATGCGCGCCGCGCCGCCGACGTGCTCGGCATCCCGTACTACGTGTGGGATCTGAGCGAGGAGTTCGAGGAGACGGTGGTGGCCGACTTCCTCTCCGAGTACGAGGCCGGCCGCACGCCGAACCCGTGCGTGCGTTGCAACGAGCACATCAAGTTCTCCGCTCTGCTGGACCGTGGGCTGGCGCTGGGCTTCGATGCCGTGGCGACCGGGCACTATGCGCGGATCGTCGAAGGGCCCGGCGGCGGCGACGCCCCGCGCCGGGAGCTGCACCGGGCGCGTGATCTGGCCAAGGACCAGTCCTATGTGCTGGCGGTGATGGGTGCCGAGCGGCTGGCCCGGTCGATGTTCCCGCTGGGCGAGGTCGCGTCCAAGGACGAGGTGCGTGCCGAGGCCGCGGCCCGCGGGCTGAGTGTCTCGGCCAAGCCCGACTCCTACGACATCTGCTTCGTGGCCGACGGTGACACCCAGGGCTTTCTGCGCGATCGGCTCGGCGAGCGGCAGGGCGAGTTCGTGGACGCCGAGGGACAGGTGGTCGGTGAGCACCAGGGCGCCTACGCCTACACCGTCGGGCAGCGCCGCGGTCTGGGCCTGAACCGGCCGGCGGCGGATGGGCGCCCTCGGTATGTGCTCGAGGTGAACCCGGCCGCGAACCAGGTGGTGGTCGGGCCGAGCGAGCTGCTCTCGGTGAGCGAGATCGCGGCCGACGGCGTGACCTGGCTGGCTGAGGACGTGCCAGCGGGGGAGTGGGCGCAGGTGAGCGTGCAGGTGCGGGCGCACGGTGATCCGGTCCCGGCTCGGGTCCGCCGTGACGAGGACGCGTTGGTCACTGTGCTGGAGTCGCCGTTGCGGGGCATCGCCCCGGGACAGTCGATCGTGGTCTACGACGGCACCCGGGTGCTGGGGCAGGCGGCCATCTCGCGCGCGGGCCGTGGTGCGGCTGCTCAGCCGGTTGGCGCCTAGGTCCGGCGTTCACGCTCGCGTGCTGGGGGTCACGCGTTGACGCTCGCGTGCTGCGGTACGCGGAAGGCGGCGCTGACCCACGCAAGTACCAGTGCGAGGACCGCTACAGCGGGGATCCACAGCGGGCCGGGTCCGTCCACGATCATCCCGCCGAGCCCGGCAGCAACCGCCGTGCCGAGGTAGAGGCCGGAGATGTTGAGCGAGACTGCGGTCATCGGCGCCTGAGGTGCGGCTTCGATCGTGCTGGCCTGCAGAGGTGGGTTGAGCGCCCAGGCGAAGACGGACCAGGCGGCGATGCTCAGCAGCAGGACCGGTAGGGGAGCACTGAGTGCGAACAGGAGGCCGGCAAGGGCGAGTGCGCCTGCGTGGCCGCCGAGGACGATCAGACGGCTGCGTCGCCCACCGAACCGGTCGGCGAACCAGCCACCGAGAAGCGCGGACGGGACACCGATCACACCGACAAGCAGGAGAACCCCTGGCAGGGCGGAGGTATCGCCCTGGTGGTGATCAAGCAGGACAGAGAGGTAGCTGTAGAACATCAGCCCACCGGCGCCGGAGAGGAAGACCGCGAGGACGAGCCGGAGTACGCGCGGGTCCCGAAGAGGGCTCAGCCGCGGGCCCAGACCCATGGCCGGGGAACCCTGCAGGCGGGGCGTGGTGACCGCGAGGACGCACATCGCACCGAGTGCAACGATGGCGATCAGCACGAACGTCGAACGCCAGCCGAAGAGGGCGCCGACCCAGGTGCCGACCGGAACTCCGGTGAAGAGCGCCACCGTCAGCCCGGCGGTGACGACAGCGAGGTAGCGACCCTGGCGATCAGGAGGTGCGCCCTGGGCCGCGATGGCGAACGCCGTGGCGGAGACCACCGCCGCAGCGAGGCCGGCAACGGCGCGCAAGGCAAGCAGGATGCCGAAGGTCGGCGCTATGGCGGCAGCACCATTGGCGAGGATGAAGACCGCCAGGCCGGCCAGGATGACGTGGCGACGGGGTAACGGGTCCAGCGCGACCGCCATCACTGGTGCACCGATGGCGAAGGTGAGGGCGAAGACGGTGATGAGCTGACCGGCTGCGCCCGTGCTGATCTGGAGGTCAGTGGCCAGCTCGGGCAGGAGCCCGGCGATCACGAACTCGTCGGTTCCCAGAGCGAGCGTGGCCACGAACAGTCCGGCGAGCCAGCCGGGGATGCGTCGAGAAGTCATAGGGCGACACTCTATTCGATGTTCGTCGAACATCGAACAATAAAAAGGGTGTTGCCGTGAGGAGTGAGATACTGGGTCCGTGGCGAAGGATGCGCAACACCCGGACCTGGACGAGGTAGCACTGACCACAGTGTTGGCTGCCCTGTCGGACCCGTTGCGCCTGGGTCTGGTGCGGCTGCTCTCCGACGGGGTGGAGCGCCAATGGGGTGAGCTGGATGCGCCGGTGGCGAAGTCCACGCTCAGCCACCATCTGAAGGTGCTCCGGTCCTCCGGGGTCACCAGGACTCGGGACGAGGGCACGCGCTGCTACGTGCATCTGCGCGCCGACGACCTCGAGCAGCGTTTTCCTGGGCTTCTGCAGAGCTTGCTGGCCACGGCAGACGATGGCGCAACCACGGTGACGATCAAGGAGCCACGGCAGTCAGCCTGATCGCGTACGTGTCGGCTGTTGCCTCTCGATTGCTGGCCGGGTTGCGGGCCGGCCGCTAGAGGCTGAGTGGATCCGGAACGCTGAGCACCGCGACCAGGAAGTCCGACTCCGGCGTCCACGGGCGTAGGTCCCAGGTAGCCAGCCGGAGCTCGATCGTGAGCTGGGCCTGCTCGGCGTCGGCGAAGAACTCCTCGAACGGGTAACCGCGGCCGGCGCCGAAGCCGAGCACCATCCTTCCCTCCGGCGCGAGGTGGCTGCCCAGTCGGCGGAGCACCTCATACCGCGTGCTCGGCGCGAGGAAGGTCATCACGTTCCCGGCGGCGACGATCACGTCGAACGGTTCGGCACTGCCGTGCAGGTCGAGCTCGGCCAGATCCTGCACCACCCAGGTGGACCCGGGATGGTCGGTCTCGGCTGCCTCGATCAGCACGGGATCCACGTCGACACCCATCACCTGGTGGCCACGCTGGGCGAGCTCACCGCCGACCCTGCCGGGACCGCACCCGGCGTCCAGGATGCGCGATCCGCGCTCGGCCATCGCGTCGATGAAGCGCGCTTCGCCGTGCAGGTCCGCACCGGCCGCGGCCATCGACCGGAACCGTTGCACGTACCAGTGCGAGTGGTCCGGATTCTGCTCCACCTTGCGGGCCCACAGGCTCTTCTCCACCACGACTCCAGGGTCGCATATGTGGGTCGATGGGCCGGCGGTGGGCCGTACTCGGCGGGTGGGTCGCTACTCCTCGGGCGTCCCCCGGGGGGTTCAGAAGGGCGGTGGGCCGTAGTCGGCGGGTGGGTCGCTAGCTTTCGGACGCAGATCATCCCCGTCGAGAGGCGGCCGGTGGGTGAGTGGCCGGGTGGTGCCGTCGCGTTCGCGCCGGTAATGGTGACCCGTGGGCGTGGTCCACTCGAAGACGCCGGGTTCGGGCTGGGTGAGGAGGAAGCCGGCATGGGTCTTGGTCTGGTGGTCTCGGCCACAGAGCGGACCCAGGTTGGCCACGCTGGTACTGCCGCCTTCTTCGGGATGGGAGTGGTTGTACGGGTAAGTGTGGTCGAGCTGGCACGTGCGAGCCTGGTGGGTGCATCCGGGCCGGACGCAGGTGCGATCGCGGGCGATGACATGCTCGGCGATCGCTCGGGTGGGGCGATACCGGGTGGAGCCGACGTCCAGGACAGCGCCGGTGAGGGGATCGGTGACGATCCGGCTCCAGATCCCACCGGCGGCCAGCGCCCGGGCGGTGGCGGGCGTGATCGGCCCGTACCCGGCCAGCTCGGGCACTGCCTCGGGAGAGAGCCGTTCCCCGGGCAGGGCTGGCGGCCAGGTGAGCTCCCCGGGCTCGGTGCTCGGCCCGGGTGTCGTGGTGGTACCCGAGCTGCCGAGGCACCCTCCGGTGCTCGTCGCGGTGGTGCCCGCGGCACCCGGGGCGGTCCCGGCGCCACCCTGGGCGGTCCCGGCGCGGTCTGCGGCGGACCGCGGGAGGAGCTGGTCCAGCGGCATAGTGACGTGGATCCGGGGGAGTTGCCCGTTGGTGGTAGCCAGGCGGGTACCGGTCGCCGGGTCGCCGAGGTGACCGGTGGCCAGGGCGTGGTGGGCGACCCCGGCAAGGGAGTCGAAGCGCAGCTGGTCGACCGTTCGCTGGTCGCCGGCGGCTTTGGCAGCTCGAGCGCTGGCGTCTAGGGCGAGATCAAGGGCGAGCACGTCGGCAGTCGGTCCCTCGATACGCATCGAGGCAGTTTGATCGTGCTCCGTACGGGGACGGGTCACCCGCCGACAGGTGGCCCGCTGGCGGGCGCGCTCTTCAGCTGCCGTCGCATCGACCGCGATCAGAGCCTTGGCCACATCGGAACGCAGCTGTGCCGGAGTTCGGTCCGGTGCCTTGGGCAGCACGATCTCCTCGACGGCGGCGGCGACCTCCCAGGACACGTGCTCCAGGCCGTCGACGATCACCTGCGCCCGCGCAGCATTGATCTGGCCCGCAGCAAGGGCATCACCGGTGGCGCACAGGTGCCCGGCCAGTGCTTTGCCGCGCCGGACCAGATCGGCTCCCGCTTTGGCCGAGGTTCGCAATCGCAGTGTGAGCTCGTCTCCGGCCACCCCGGCGGGGCCCTGAGTGTGGTCGGCCAGGGCGGCAGAGGTCATCGAGACTCGCCCGGCCAGCGTGGCTGCGGCCCGGAGCTTGAGCGCGTGCGCGGCGGCCTCCAGCCGGTCCGCCGCTGCAGCGGCCTCGACCACGGCTGGGTCGTCGATCTGGTCCAGGTCCATCCGGGTGAGCAGACCGAATAGGTGCTGGTCGGTGGAGTGCTGGGCCAACCGTTCATCCAGATCGAGGCCCTGGGTGTGGCGAATCAGCCCCACCAGCCCCCGCTCGGCCGGGGAGTCGCTGCTCCGGGTGTGATCGACGAGCGTCCCCAGTGCCGCGCTGCCCGGACCCGCTACTGCAGCCGGAGGCAGTACCGGCTCCACGCACCCAGCCCGTCCAGGTCTCCGGGAGGGCGCGGCCCCGCCGATCATTGCTCGCGGCCCGCACCGCCCCACGTCCGGGTACAGCTCGATCACCATCGGGACCGAACCGTCCCGGCGGTGCTCGTGATCGAACTTTTGTGCCATACCCGAAACGCTACTCGCCACCACCGACAGTCCAGGAAAACCGCACGATCTCAACGAAACTCGCCCACCGCCGTCGGCTGGGACGACGTACGCACGCGGGGCGGGCGCTCAGAGCGGGATCTGATTGACCGAGACCGCCCACCACAGCCCGGCCCCGAGCACGAGGGCACTCACCGCAAGCTTCACCAGGCCGCCGGTGACTCGCAGCCTGCGAAGATCACGGCGTGCCACCAGGGCGGTGATCGAGCTGACCAGCCACACCCCGAGGAGCGCCGCCCCGCTGACCGCCGCACTCGGCGCTGAGTCCGGCATCACCCATCCCTCGGTCGTGCCCCACCAGCTCAGTCCCACGAGGCCAGCGGTGAGCAGCGGGCCGAAGAACGAGGCCCACACCAGGACCATTCCGATCGCCATCGCGACGCCCGAGACGTACCGGGGCCGGTCGGGACGGTTCTCGGCGCTGTCCCGGCCGAAGATCAGGCCACGATCGGCGTAGCGGCCGCCGAAGGGATCGCTGGACGCGCTCGAGTAGATCCCGCTCACAGGTTGCTCACCAACCCTGCGATGACCAGCGCGGCGATACCGGCGAGCAGGTGCAGGTAGCCCCGTGCTCGGCCTTGCCGCCCCTCCGTGGCCGCACCGGAGGCGAAGCCCCAGGCGAGGACGGCAGCGAGAATGGGCGCATACAGCCAGCGCCGGAACGGTTCGCTGGTGAAGCAGGCCGTCCCGCGTTCGACCGGACAGCCATCCAGCGACTCCACCAGCGGTTCGAGCCAAGTGACCGAGTGCCAGACCAGGTAGGCCAACGAGCCCAGCACCAGCAACACGGCCAGCGCCACCAGCCCCGGTCTCCGGCTCCGGTCCGAGCCGATGGGCGCGGCGGCAGGAGACCCGGGCTCGTAGTGCGCGGTGGCGTCCGGTGGGGTGGTTCCGTGGCCCGAGTGTGCGTAGCCGTGCTGTGCGGAGCTGCCCGACGGCGCAGGGTTCGGTGGCGCTGGGGGGTGACCTGTGGTGGTGGCAGGGCCAGGCCTGCCGACGGCGTAGGGATTGTGGGTACCGCTTCGTCCCGTCCCAGAGGGGTCCGCGCTGCTCCGTCCCAGCACGTGCGGAGGAGGTCTGCGGCCGAGCTCGTTCGGCGCCCCGCCGAAGCGTTGCGTGCGAGCGCCCCGCATCCAGTCCGGCAGGCCCGAGGTCATGCGCTCATCTCACCACACCCCCGCCGCCCCGGCGGGCCGAACAACGACCGGTGAGCTGCGCCGTCGGCGGTGCGGAGCTGGGCGATGTCGGTGGAAGGGGACAGAATGGCAGACGTGAACGAGCAGGCGCCCGAGGGGCAGGACCCGACCACCGACGAGAGTGCCGAGGAGCTGCGCGCGCGCTGGCAGGACATCGCCGACCGGGTGCGCAGCGCACGCGAGGCTTACTACAGCGAGGACGCCCAGCTGATGTCGGACGCTGCGTTCGACGAACTGCTCCGCGACCTGCAGGCCCTGGAGACCACGCATCCGTTCTTGCAACGGCCGGACTCGCCGACCCAGGAGGTCGGCGGCTCCGCGTCACCGTTGTTCACCCCGGTGCAGCACGCCGAGCGTCTGCTCAGCCTGGACAACGTGTTCACGGTGGAGGAGCTGGGGGACTGGCTCACCAAGACTCAAGAGGCGGCTGGGCGGCAGGTGCGCTGGCTGTGTGAGCTGAAGATCGACGGTCTGGCGATCGCGCTGCGCTACGAGAACGGGCGACTGGTCAGCGCTGCCACCCGCGGCGATGGCCGGATCGGTGAGGACGTCACCGCCAATGCCATCCGGGTCGGCGCGATCCCGCGGCGGCTGTCCGGCACCGGGCACCCCGAGCTGGTGGAGGTGCGCGGCGAGGTGTTCATCCCGACGGCGGCGTTCGCAGACCTGAACGAGCTGCAGGCCGAACTGCAGGGCCGTGCGGTGGCCGCATCCCGGGAACGCTGGGAGAAGCGCCCGGCCGCGACCCGCGCCGCGTTCGACGACGAGCGGGAGACAACCAGTGCGGCACGCCGGTTCCCCGCCTTCGCGAATCCGCGCAACGCTGCCAGCGGTGGGCTGCGCCAGCAGCTGGAGAAGAAGGAAGGTCTAGAACGCGAAGCCGGCGATGCCCGGGTGAAGTCGCTAGCGCTGTATGTCCACGGTATCGGCGCGTGGTCCCGGCCGCCGGTGGCCAGCCAGAGCGAGGTGTACGACCTGCTCGCTGGCTGGGGATTGCCGACCAGCCCGTACTCGAGCGTGGCCGGCTCCGTGGAGGAGGTGCTCGCCTTCGTCGAACGGTACGGCGAGAACCGGCACTCGGTCGAGCATGAGATCGACGGTGTGGTGGTCAAGGTCGACGAGCTGGCGCTGCACGACGAGCTCGGTGCCACCAGCCGCGCCCCTCGGTGGGCGATCGCCTACAAGTACCCGCCCGAGGAAGTGCACACCAAGCTGCTGGACGTCGCCGTCGGGGTGGGCCGGACCGGCCGCGCGACCCCGTACGCGGTGATGGAGCCGGTACAGGTGGCCGGCACCGTGGTGCGACAAGCGACGTTGCACAACCAGGACGTGGTACGCGCCAAGGGGGTGCTGATCGGCGACACCGTAGTGCTGCGCAAGGCCGGGGACGTGATCCCCGAGGTCCTCGGCCCCGTGGTGGAGCTGCGGGACGGCAGCGAACGCGAGTTCACGATGCCCAGCCACTGCCCGGAGTGCGGCACCGAGCTGCGGGCGATGAAGGAGGGGGACATCGACCTGCGCTGCCCGAACGCGCGCTCCTGCCCGGCGCAGGTGCGCGGCCGGGTGGAGCACATCGGTTCCCGTGGGGCGCTGGACATCGAGGCACTCGGTGAGGTGACAGCCGCGGCGCTGACCCAGCCACAGACACCGGCGACCCCGCCGCTGGTCACCGAGGCCGGCCTGTTCGGCCTGACCATCGAGGAGCTGGTGCCGATCGCGGTGGTGGTGCGCGATGCGGAGACCGGTGAGCCCAAGACGGACGAGGAGACCGGCGAGGTGACCGTCCGCCGTCCGTTCCAGAAGACCCGGTTGGACTATCCGCCAGAGGCTGAGGGAATGTCGGCGGCGGAGCGGCGCAAGGCGGGCTACCGCAAGAATCACACGGTGACGGAGCCGTCGGCACAGGCCCTCACCCTGGTCGCCGAGCTGGAGGCCGCCAAGACCAAGGACTTCTGGCGCCAGCTGGTGGCGCTGAACATCAGGCACGTGGGCCCGGTGGCCGCGCGTGCGCTGGCGAGCTGGTTCGGGTCGCTGACCGCGATCGAGGCTGCGGAGGAGGAGGCGCTCGCCCAGGTGGATGGGGTGGGGCCGACGATCGCCGGTGCGCTCGAGGAGTGGCTCGCTGTGGACTGGCACACCGAGATCCTCGAGCGCTGGCGGGCCGCCGGTGTGCAGTTCGCGATCCCCGACCATCCAGGACCCGGGGCGGCGAGCGACGGCGGGGCGCTGGCTGGTCTGAGCATCGTGGTGACCGGATCGATGGAGAACTACTCCCGAGACGGTGCCAAGGAGGCGATCATCTCCCGCGGCGGCAAGGCTGCCGGATCGGTGTCGAAGAAGACCGACTTCGTGGTGGTCGGTCCCGGCGCTGGCTCCAAGGAGACCAAGGCCCGCGATCTCGGCCGCCCGATCCTGGACGAAGCCGGATTCCAACTCCTGCTCGACGGCGGGCCCGAGGCCGTCGCCCACCTGGTGGGTGAGCAGCCCGATGCGGACGATGAGGCCACCGCTGAGAGCGAGAGCCCAGGAGACGCCTAGGCTGGAGAGATGATCAGTGACCCTCTCGCCCACGAGCTGCGGAACGCCGGGGTGCGCTGGGACCCTGCTCCCGGGGACCGGTTCCGGATCCAGGCTGAAGCGCTCGGCGAGGACGTGTTCATCCTCTCCCACATGGTGATCGAGCCGCGGCACTACGAGACCGGCACGGTGCTGCACTTCAACGGCACCACCGAGTGGGCGTTGGACAGTGTGGCGCAGGAGGATGCGCTCTGGCTGCCGCGCGAGGACCAGCTCCGCGAGCTGCTCGGTGGCACGTTCCTACGGATGGAGCGCAGCGGCGGCGAGTTCGCCGTGCAGACCTCCGGACCGGACGGGCAGGTCCAGTCATTCGCCGCCGACGACGTGGAGGATGCCTACGCCCACGCCCTCCTGGAGCTGGTGCACCGCGCGGTAGCGTGACCGGGCGCCGGCCCTGGGGCGCGGGTCGGGGGCGCCGACCCCAGGTGCGAGTCGCCGCCCCCGCGCGCACACTCGACCTATGCACATCGACCTGGCGCGGGAACGCAAGGCCCACTGGCTCACCTTCGCCCGCGAGGCGTTGATCACCCCGGAAAGCACTGCCGCTCCAGTGGCGGTGGCCTTCGGGCTGGCGGTGCGCGACGGCGGAGAGTACGGGCTCGCCGTGCGCTACCGGGACGAGGCGGAGTGCTCGGACCTTCTCGGCCAGATCGCCGAGGCGGACTCCGACGCCGATATCCGCCATGTCGGGCAGATCGTCGCCCAGACCCTGCCGCCGGATCGGCCGAGCCCGCCGCAGCCGCCAGGCCCGCCAGGTGGCCCGGGGCAGCCGGGTCAGCCCGAGCCACCGGGTGGCCAGCTCGGCGACCTGCGCAGCCGGGTGCGGCCACTGCGTCCAGGACTCTCGATCGCGAACGCGAACGTGACCGCCGGAACCCTGGGAGCCTTCGTCGCTGACTCCGACGGCACGCTCTATGCCCTGTCCAACTGGCACGTGCTCGCGGGCTCGACCACCGCCGTCGCCGGTGATCCCATCCTGCAGCCAGGCCCGGCCGACGGCGGAACTTCGGCGGATCAGGTCGGCACGCTGGACCGGGTGGTCGCCTTGGACCCCAGTGCACCGAACATCGTGGATGCGGCGCTGGCGCTGCTCACCGAGCAGCAGGAGGACGCCGGGTACCCGATCGGTGCGGTGACCAGCACGGCGCCCGCCGACGGCGGCCAGCAGGTCGGCAAGATCGGCCGCACCACGGGGATCACCGCCGGCCGGGTCAGCGCGGTGGAGCTCGACGGAATGCGGGTGAACTATGGCGAGGATCTGGGCGATCTGACCTTCGACAACCAGATCGAAGTCACCGGGGACCAGGGGGCGTTCTCCGCCGGCGGCGACTCCGGATCGCTGGTCTACCGCGAGGACGGAGTAGCCGTCGGACTGCTGTTCGCCGGCTCGGAGACCGGCGGACCGACCGGCACCGGACTGACGTTCCTGAACCCGATCGATCAGGTGCTCCGCGGCCTCGAGGTGGGCCTGCTGCAGCCATGACTGCCCGCGGAGGACAGTGCTCCCGTGACCAGGCGCGTGCTGCCAAGGCGCAGGCTACGGAGCGCCTCGCCGAGCTTCCCGGGGTGGTGGGGATCGGTCTGGAGAAGCAGCCCGACGGCGGTTGGTGCGTCCGCGTGAACGTCACCAGTGCGGAGGTCGCCGAGGCTGTGGCGGAGCGGCTGCCGGGGGAGACGCAGGCAGCGCCCGTGCGAGTGCGGGTCACCGGCACAGTCCACGCCTCGAGTGACCCGCCGGAGGGCTGACTCCCAGTCGGCCCGGGGACGGGGCCTGCTGGGGACGTGGCCCGCTGGGCGGAGGACCGTCCGGACAGCGGCCGCGCTACGCTGAGCGGCGATGACCCAGCCACAGCGCATCGCCCTGATCTCCGATATCCACGGGAACCTGACTGCCCTGACCGCAGTGCTCGCCGACATCGATGCCCGCGGGATCGAGACGATCTACAACCTCGGGGATGTGGCCGGGAAGGGGCCGCGGGGCTCCGCAGCGATCCAGCTCAGCCGCCAGCGGTGCGCCGTCACCATCGGTGGCAACTGGGACGACTTCCTCCCCGACGAGCAGCCCACCGATAGTGAGCCGCTGCGCTGGTGGCGCGAGGAACTCAGCCCAGCGGATCGGCAGTGGCTGCGTGATCTGCCCCTGGTGCACGACCTGGTGCTCAGCGGACGACGGATCCGGCTGTTCCACGCTTCTGCGCAGAGCGTCTACACCCGAGTGTGGTCTCAACACACGCCCGAGGAGTTCGACGGGATGTTTGCCGCCACCGAGCTCACCGGCCCGGGGCCAGTCCCGGACGTGGTCGCCTACGGCGACATCCACGAAACCTTCCTGAAGGTCGCGGGCTCGCGGACGCTGCTGAACGTGGGCAGCGTCGGCAATGCCTTGGACGAGCCGGCGGCCGCCTACGCCATCCTCGAAGGCACACCAGGTCAGGAGCAGGTCGCGCTCGGGATCCAGTTCGTGCGGGTGCCCTATGACGTCGAGGCGGAGATCGCCGTCGCCACCTCGCTGGACATGCCGACCACGGCGACCTACGCGATCGAGCTGCGCACCGCCGTCTACCGGGGGCTGCACGCCGCACTGGGTCTGGGCTGAGGACCGCTCAGTCAGTCCAACCTTCCCGCCCGGCTCAGCGGGCGAGCAGGCCGAGCGCGTCCACCACCCGGTGGGAGAAGCCCCACTCGTTGTCGTACCAGGCGACCACCTTCACGTGCCGCCCCTCCACCCGGGTGAGCGGCGCGTCGAAGATCGAGGACGCTGGATAGTCGCAGGCCCGCGCCGGGTTCGGCGTGCTCGACCACGGTGATGCCGGTGCTCAACGATCGGCGTAGCCGTAGCCGTAGCCGTAGCCGTGGTCGTCGGAGACGATGAGGATGAGGTGAGGTCGCTGCGGCGCCATCGCTTGAGTATCCCGTGCACGAGCTGCCATGCAGAACTCATCCATGGGCGGTAGGCGATTCGTCCGCTGTGGATCAGGCCCACGCCCGCCCGTGTAGGGTCCTGTGCATGCGGACCGGACTACTTCGTGGGCTGCTGTGGAGCATCTCTGGAGTCGCCACCCTGACCGGGTTGCTCGTAGCAATCCGCGGTAACCGGGCTATCCCGGGGGCGACGGACCGAACGGATGCAAGCACGAGCAGCGTGCTGCGGTTCTATGCCGTCATCTGGGCCGCGCAGGCGATCGTGGTCGGTCGGGCGGCTGCTCGCAAGGATCTCGATCACGAGGAGATCGCCGGGATCGGCTGGCTGATGGCGGCCGGTGGCGCAGCCCGTGCACTCGCCTGGCGGCAATCGGGTCCACCGCACCCGCTCTTTCGTGCGCTGACCGTGCAGGAGCTCGCCATGCCACTCATCGTGCGGCTGCTGCGCTGAATCAGCCCCGCACGAGCGCCTCCGCGGCGACGCCTGAGTACCGGTCTGCAGGCTGAGGACCAGATTTCCGGTCCTCAGCCTGCAAATCGGTACTCAGCCCAGCGGACAGCGCCCGCTGCCATCCGCTTCTGCACCGGTTTCCACAGCCCCCACGGTTGGTGAAGCAACGAGATCCTGTCGCGTGGTGGGGTGGCGGCATGACTCACAGCGTCCTCGGCGATGGAAATACTCGCCAGAATCCAGCAGTCGCCCCATCGCCCGGAGTCGCAGTTTCCCGATCGCCGGGACTGGCGCAATCCTCCAGGGTGCCCGCCCTACCGTTCGACACCCACGGTCTGGTCACCAGCGCCGACGCGACCCGCGCCGGTATGCGGGCGGTGCTGCAAGGAATGGTCGCCTCCGGAAAACTCGAGCGACTGTGGCCCGGCGTGTACCGGCGTCCGCTCAGCATCGGAACGCCCGCAGAACGTGCGGCCGAGGCGTACCGCGCACGGGTGCTGGCAGCAGCGCGTCGACTTCGCCGCCCCGTCTTCGCCTCGTATTCGGCCGCGGCCCTGCTCGGGCTGCCCATCATCGGTACATGGCCGGACGAGATCTTCATCCTGTCTGGACGGGCTACCGGGTCGCGGCAGGGCCGACTTGTTCGCCTCGCGACCCGCTGCGATCCACCCTTGATGGAGAATGGTGATCTGCGGATCACGTCGGTTGCGTACACCCTCATCCAACTCGCCCGTCAAGCGCGCCTCGGTGCAGCGGTGGTCGCGGCCGATGCGGCCCTTCGTGACCTGCCGTACGGACCGAAGGCCGCTCCGCTGACCACACTGACCGAGCTCATGGCGATGCACCAGCGCCTACTGCCCTACCCGAGGTCCAACCGGGTGCAGGCGATGCTGGACCGCGCCACCCACCTGTCGGCCAGTGCGCTGGAATCGGTCAGTCGCCTGGCTATCGAGGAGCTCGGACTCGCTACTCCGCAGCTACAGGTGCGACTGCACCTGGACGCCCCCCATGGTGACGTATACCTGGACTTCGGATGGGAGCAGGACATTGGTGGCGAGTCGGACGGAGACAGCAAGTACCTTGCACCAGACAACACAGTGGCAACTGCGGCCCGACTCCTCGCCGAGAAGGAACGGGAGGACGCGATGCGTGCGAAACTGCGCGGTCTGGCCCGGTGGGGGTGGCGCGATGCATGGCAGGGCAGTCCACTGCGGCGAAAGCTGCTCCAGGTCGGGGTACCGCAAGTCCGCTCATCGGTCGCACGGTTCTGGTGAGGCCGTGCCCGCCAACGCCGGGACCGCACCTTGTGCCGCCATCCGCTGCCGCCATCCACCTCCACCACCATCCGCTGCTGCCATCCACCGCCACCATCATCCGCTGCCGCCATCCACCTCCACCGTCTGAGTATGAATTTGCAGGCTGAGGACCGGGAAGTCGGTGCTCCACCTGCCAATCCGTCTGCAGACGATCGTCTGTGCGGGGTGCGCGCCAGCGCCTCCGGCACCAGTACTCAGACGGGTGTCTGTGCGGCGGCGAGCGCATCGACGGCGGCCGGAGCGAGCACATGGTCGGCAACCACCCGGCCGGCACCGAGCAGCCCGGCCCGGCCGGCAGTGCTCGCCGTGACGATCCGCAGCTGCTTGGTGGCCAGTGGCAGCGAACGCCGGTAGACCACCTCGCGCGCCCCGGCGAGCAGGTGCTCGCCGGCCTGGGCGAGCACTCCGCCGATGACGATCGCGGACGGGTTGAGCAGATTCACGCAGCCGGCCAGCACGGCGCCGAGATCGCGGCCCGCATCCCGGAGCAACGCTGTGGCCCGCTGATCGCCGCGGCGCACCAGGTCCACCACGTCTGCACTGGTAGCGACCTCTTCACCCGCGGCGCGCAGTGCTCGCACCAGGGCCCCGCCGCTGGCGACGGCCTCGAGACAGCCGGAGTTCCCGCAGTGGCACAGCTCGGCACGCCCGCCGGGCACCGCGACGTGGCCGAGATCCCCGGCTGCACCGTCGGTGCCACGGACCAGGGTGCGGTTGGCGATGATCCCGGCGCCGATCCCGGTGGCGACCTTGACGAACAACAGGTGGGACACCTCGGGATAAACGGCACCGTGCTCACCGAGCGCCATCAGGTCCACATCGTTGTCCACCAGCACCGGCACGCCGAACTGCCGGCCGAGGATCCCCTTGATGTCCACACCATCCCAGTGCGGCATGATCGGCGGGGTGATCGGCCGGCCGGTGGTCTGTTGCACCGGACCGGGAACGCCGATCCCTACCCCGGCCAGGTCCGTAGCGGGCCGGCCCAGCCGGTCCAGCAGTTGCTGGCCGAGCTCGTTGACATGGGCCAGCACCGGATCCGGCCCCTCGGCGATATCGCAGACGGTGCGTTCCTCGGCGAGCACGGTGCCGGCCAGGTCGAGCACGGCCACTGACAGGTGCACCGCGCCCAGATCGACAGCGAGCACCACCCGCGCACCCGGATCGAAGACGTACACCGACGGCGGCCGGCCACCGGTGGAGGACGCCGCTTCGGTACGCACCAGGCCGGTCCGAAGCAGGGCATCGATCCTGCTGCCGATCGTGGTCCGGGCGTGACCGGTGACCGCAACCAGGTCCGCGCGGGCGCGCGGCGCGCCATCACGGAGGATCTGCAGCAACTCACCGGGGCCGGTGGTTCGCGACGTCGGTGACACGGCCACGCGCGGCTCCTGGGATCAACGTACCGCGGACAACGGACAGATCGATGACTCTACCCGGTCAGCCGTTGCCGGGCGCCCGATCCGCAGTGCCCGATCCGCAGCGCCCGGTCAGCCCACGCGCGGAGCAGGGACCCCGACGAGGTCCAGCAGCAGATCTCGCACCTCGGTGGCACCGACGAGGTCACGAGCATTCTCGGCGTCCGAGCACAGCAGAACGGGGCCTTCGCTCGGATCGTCGGGCAGCCGCCCGTGACTGCCTCGGATCGGTGCCGGATCGAGAGGGACCACGTCCAGCTTGTACCGCATCCCCAGCTTCTTCCGGGCCACCGCCGTTGCCGCGCGCAGCTTCACCCACCGGTCCTCGGGGTCCATGAACAGCTCCACCGGGTCATAGCCCGGCTTCTTGTGGATCTCGACGAGCTTGGCGAAATCGGGTGCGTTCGCATCGTCGAGCCAGTAGTAGTAGGTGAACCACGAGTCCGGTTCGGCAACGAGCACGAGCTCACCGGCCCTGGCGTGGTCCAGGCCGTGCGCACGTTTTCCTTCCGCATCCAGCACCTGCGCGACCCCGGGGACCTCCTCGAGCAGGGCCTTGACCTGAGGCAGGTTCTCCTCGTTGCGGACGTAGACGTGCGCCACCTGATGATCGGCCACGGCGAAAGCCGGTGAGGTCCAGGTATCGAGGAGTTCGCCGGTCTCGTTGTGGTGCACATGGAGCAGGCCGGCTCGGCGCAGCACTCGGTTGACGTCCACGGCGCGGGAGACATCGGTGATGCCGTACTCGCTGAGGACTACGACCGTGGCCCCGAGCGCCTCCGCGTCGTCGAGCAGCGGAGCCAGGGCCTCGTCCAGCTCCTGGGCGGCGCGGACCGCCTCCGGCCCGGAGGGACCGAAGCGCTGGAGGTCATAGTCGAGATGCGGCACGTAGGCCAGCGTGAGGTCGTGCTCCGGCATCAGCCGGCGAGTGGCACCGATGATCCATCGGGAGCTGTCGATCGAGGCACCGGGGCCCCAGAAGGTGAACAGCGGGAACGGTCCCAGCTCGGACACGAGGGAGTCGTGCAGGGACGGCGGCCAGGTCCAGCAGTCCGGCTCCTTGCGGCCATCGGCGTAGTAGGCCGGGCGAGGGGTCACGGTCGCATCCACCGTTGCCCCCATCGCGTACCACCAGCACACATTCGCGACCGTGTACTCCGGCCGGGTGCGGCGGATCGTCTCCCACACCCGCTCACCGGCGACCAGGCCGTTGTGCTGACGCCACAACAGGATGTCGCCGAGGTCGCGGAACAGCCAGCCATTGGCGACGATGCCGTGCTCACCGGGTGTCTTGCCGGTGAGGTAGGTGGACTGGGCCGAGCAGGTGACCGCAGGCAGCACCGTCTCCAGGGTGGCCTGGTACCCCGACTGGGCAACTTTCTTCAGCCGCGGCATGTGCTCCAGGATGCGGGGGGTGAGGGCGACGACGTTCAGAACGAGCAGCTTGCTCATACATCCTCCAGTCCGAGGGCGTGCAGGTGGCCACGCGCATGTGCGAGTTCGGCGGCCAGACCTGCGATGAGTCCGGCGTCGTCGGTCGGCCGCGCCTCGGCCGGTAGGACGCTCCAGGTGTAGGTCTCGACCTCCAGATGGTCGGTGAGCGCATGCTTGCCGCCGAGTAGTGCCCGGGCGGCGGCGAAGAGCTCGTCATCGGTGTTCACCAGCGGAGGCTGGGGGGCGGCATGCAATGGCATGTGAAAGTGGACGCGCCACGGCCGCTTGCCCGGAAGCGGCTCGCTGCCGAGTGCCTCGCCGCCGAGCGCCTCGGGCAGGTCGTCCCGGGCCAGCAGCCGGCCGTCCGGACCGGTCTCGCGCACCTGGTGCAGGAAGCGGTCCTCGACGAACGTGCCGAGCACGCCCGAGGCGGCGGCCGGATCGGGGACGTGCAGCGCTGCCGACAGCTGGCTCTTCACCACCGGCAGCCCCGCCGCAGTCAGTCGGGCCACCGCGTCGTCGGCGTCCTCGAAAGCGGTCGCCAGGTGGCAGGTGTCCAGACACACGCCGAGGTAGTCGGTGTCGACACCGGCGAGTTCCTCGGCCGCTTGCGTCGTGGTCTCGATGACGCACCCCGGCTCCGGCTCGAAACCGACCCGCACCTGCCGCCCGGTGCTCTCCTGGAGTCGGGCCAGTCCCGCGGCGAGCTCGTCGAGATTCGCTCGTGCGGCACTGCGTGCCTCGGGTGACCACGCGGTGTGCCAGGCCAGCGGCAGCGTGCTGATACTGCCTCGCCGCACATCATCGGGCAGCAGCGAGGTGAGGACCTTCGCCGCGTCGAGGGTATAGGTCAGTCGTGCGCGCTCGGTCCAGTCTGGGGAGTAGACGCGGTGTTTGACGACCGGGTCGTGGAAGCCGCGGTAGGGGAACGCGTTGAGCGTGACGACCTCCAGTCCCTGCTCATCGAGGACCGCGCGCAGCGCCGCGAGCTCACCCTCGTCGCTGGCCAGCAGGGCGGCGGTGGCCGCCGGCAGCCACAGGCCGAGTCCCAGCCGCTGCACGCCGAGGCGTTCCCGTACCGGGCCCGCGAAGCGGCGCAGCTGTTCGTGGATCCCGGCAGGGTCCTCGGCCGGGTGCACATTGCTGCAGTAGGCGAGGTGGACGAGGGTGCCGTCGGGGTGTCGGAGCCGCATCGCGTCAGGCGTCCTGGGCCTTGCGCTCGCCGCGCTGGATCGAGTTGCCCTCGAAGGTCGCGCCGTCGCTCGCGTTGTCCTCGAGCATGAGGCGCCCACTCTGCGCGAAGAACTCCACCGGGTTGCGCCACAGCACCCGGTCAACGTCGTCGTCGCTGAAGCCGGCGGCGAGCATCGCTTCGCCCGTCCGGAGCGTGCTGAGCGGGTTGCTGTGCCCCCAGTCGGCCGCTGAGTTGACCATCACCCGGTCCAGGCCGTGCTGGGCCAGGATGGCGACCATTCGGCCGGGGTCCATCTTGGTGTCGGGGTAGATGGAGAAACCCATCCAGCAGGCGGAGTCGCTGACCATGTCCACGGTGGTCTCGTTCAGGTGGTCGACCACCACCATCCCTGGGTCGATACCGACCTCGCGCACCAGGTCGAGGGTGCGCCGGGTGCCGGCAGCCTTGTCGCGGTGCGGAGTGTGCACCATCGCCGGAAGACCGTGCTCAATCGCCAACTCCAGCTGCCGGCCGAATGCGTGCTCCTCCGCATCGGTCATCGAGTCGAAACCGACCTCTCCGACAGCGACAACGCCGTCCTTGGCCAGGTAGCGGGGCAGCAGGTCGAGGACCTCCGCACACCGAGGGTCGTTGGCCTCTTTGGGATTCAACGCGATCGTCGCGTGGTGCGCGATCCCGAACTGTGCGGACCGGAATCGCTCCCAGCCGATCAGGGCGTCGAAGTAGTCGATGAACGACTCCACGCTGGTGCGTGGTTGACCGAGCCAGAATGCCGGCTCGACGAGGGCCTGGACCCCCGCTTCGCGCATGTTCTGGTAGTCGTCCGTGGTCCGGGACGTCATGTGGATGTGCGGGTCGAAGATGCGCATGGTGCCTCCTGGAGATGACGATCAGGGTGAGGACGCAGAGTCCAGTGCTGCGCCGACGTCGGGGAACTGTTCGAGCGACCCGGGGAACAGGTCGAGGATCGGGTGCGCATCCGGCGGGATGGTTCGCCCCGCGGCCAGACGCTCATGGGCGAAAGCGGCGACCATGCGAGCAAGCTCGGCGTCGGCACGGTCAGTCAGGCGGGCCACGGCTGCGAGGGGCACTCCGACGAACAGGCACTTGAGCACGCCCTGCCGCCACGCGGCGTCCTCGAGGTGAGCACCGGCCCAGTCACCCATTGCGGCACCGATCAGCCGGACATCGTTGCTGCGTAACGCATCCTCGACGAGGTACTGGGCCGGCTGGCCCAGGCCGAGGTCCGCCAGAGCGCGTAGGACGGCGCGCCGCTCCTCGCTGTCGCCGAACCGGTACAGCTGACCGACATGGCGCAGCAGGTCCGAAGGATCGGGTTCGGCCTCCGCGAGGGCGAGGAGGAGGACGCCGCGGACGATGTCGTCCAGCGTCGGCCCCAGCACACCGCCCGGGTCGCCCTCGTCCACCGGTCCGCGGCCCACCTCCCTCGCCGCGGCGGGGAACAACACGGCGATGGCGGCGGGCTTCTCGCCGATGGCCGTGGTCATCTGGTGCAGCCGGTCTTGCGCCTGCGGTGACAGTCTGTCGGCGAGGATCGCGTGGTACCGCTCGGTCATCTCGGCTCCTGAGTCGTCGCCAGTCGCGATTCACAGCTGGCGACGGCGGTGCGTAGCGCGTCGATCGAGCGTGCGGCTGTCACTGGGGCTGCGTGGCTGTGCCGTGCCAGTTCCACAGAGACCAGCCCTGCGTAGCGCACCTCGAGCAGGGCTTCGACCGAGCGGTCCAGGTCGAGCTCACCGTCGCCGAACTCCAGGTGCTCATGCACCCCGCGGCGCATGTCCTCGATCTGGACGTGGATGAGATCGCCGGCGGCCGCACGAATCGCGGCATCCGGCGTGAGGTCTTCGTTGCAGAGGGCATGGCCCACGTCGAGGGTCAGCCGGAGCGCGTCGGGCGAACCGAGCCTCATGCGGAGCTCCTGGGCGTCGGCGAGCCGTTCGATGAGCATTCCGGGTTCGGGTTCAACGGCCAGCCGCACACCTGCGGACTCCGCGTGCGGGAGGATCTCCGCCATACCGGTGAGCAGCCGGTCCCAGCCAGTGTCGATCGACGTGCCGGCAGGAAGCGTCCCGGACCAGAAGTGCACGATGTCGCTGCCGAGGTCGGCCGCGATATCGATAGCCCGGTGGAGGAAGTCGAGGCGGAGCTCCCGCCCGTGGGCCGAGACCAGGGTCGGCTCGTGCTTGCGCCGGGGGTCGAGCAGGTATCGGGCACCGGTCTCGATGACCACGGCCAGGCCGTGGGTCGTCAAGAGCCGATCGATGGTGCCGACCTGGGTCGCGACATCGACCGCAAACGGGTCGAGGTGATGATGGTCAAGGGTGAGGGCCACGCCGTCATAGCCGAGGTCGGCAATGATCGCCAGAGCATCCGACAACCGGTGGTCGCCGAACCCGTTCGTTCCATAGGACAGGCGAAGGGTCACGTGGGGGACACCACCTTCGCTGCGGCCCGCAGGAGCGGGCCGAGCGCGAGCAGCCCGGCGGCGATGCCGAGATGACCGCGCCGGGCGATCAGGCTGGCCTGGAGTGGAACCATCCCGTGGATCCCGCGGCGGGTGGCCCGTCGTACTGTCGCCGGATCGGGGCGTGCCACGGCGTCGCCCTGCGTTTGCCCGACGGCACTCGCGTACGTGCCGGCGAGGGCGGCACCGGCGATCCTCGCAGCCGGTGGCTGGGAGGTATCGCGCAGCGACTGGATCGCCGCTGCGGACGCCACGACGCCCGTAGTCGCCACCGTTGCGGTCGCGGTCCGGGTCGAAGTCCCGTGTACCTCTCCCCGGCTCAGCACGGTGACCGCTGTGGTGTGGACGCCCAACGCGAGAGCGGCCGGCAGAGCGCGTCGCGGGTTGGCCGTGCCACCCATCAGGACGTCGAGAAACCGGGTGGTGCCCATGACCAGCGGACCGGCGACGGTCGGTTTCGCGATCAGGTCGTAGGTCCACACGGCGCCCGCTAGGGGCAGGGCGACGGCCAGGGGACGGGGTCCGGCGGTGGCGGCCAGCGTGAGTCCCGCGAGCGTGAGGCCACCGGCAAGTCGGAGCGCAGTAGATGGACTGACCCGCCCGGAAGGAATCGGCCGCTCCGGGCGCTCCTGCGCATCCAGCTCGCGGTCCGCGTAGTCGTTCAGGGCCATCCCGGCCCAGTAGAGGCACGCGGACGAGGCGGCGAGCGGAGCCGCGCGCCAGCTGGGCAGGCTGCCGGCGGCGGCCGCTCCCGCGAGGGTGTCTCCTGGCACGGTCAGCGCTGCCGGCAGCCGGGTCAGCTCGATCAGGTCCCGAAGGGCGGTCATCGAGCGATGGCGAGCTTCTCGCACCACTCGCTGAGCGCTTGCCACTGTCCGCTGAGGGCGTGTTCCTCGCCACCGAGAGGCTCCTTGAAGAAGAAGGCCATCGCACCAATGACGCCCACTTCGCCGGTCTCGTGCGCTCGCGCCACGAGTCGCACGAGGTCCAGCACCAGCGGTGCCGCAAGGGCCGAGTCGCACCCCTGCCAGGTGAACTGCATCGTCATCCTGGTGCCGAGGAAACCCTCGAAGGAGACGTGGTCCCACGCGGTTTTCCAGTCACCGAGGTCTTCGACATAGTCGATCCGCAGCGGGCCGTCGACGTGGTGGCCCAGGATCGCGTCGACCCCGGCACCCTTGGTTGCCGTCTTGCTCATCGCGGCATCTGGGTCGGCAAGGGTCTGGCCATCTCCGCCGCCGAGCAGGTTATAGGACGCCCACGACCGGACTTTCAACGCTCGGGTCGCGAACATCGGCGCCAGCGTGGTCTTGACGAGCGTCTCACCGGTCTTTCCGTCGCGACCGGCCCACGGCACGCTCTGCCGCTGGGCCAGCTCCACCAGAGCGGGGAGGTTCGGGCCCGGGCTCGGCGTGAATGCAACGAGCGCACAGCCGGCACGGAAGGCCGCGTAGGCATAGAGCGAGCTCTGCGGCAGGGGTGAGCGTCCGGCGTCCAGCGCTTCCTCGAGTGTTGCCAGATCGTTCAGCTCCGGTCCTGGCTGTACTGGCGCTTCAGTGTTGCTGACGTCCACGACGACCACGCGAGCCAGCCCGTGCTCCTCGCGGAAGGAGTGCAGATCGTCCGCGATCGCGGACGCTGTCTCTCGTTGGGTCGCCCGCCGGGGTGCCGACTTGATCCGCTTATCGGCCTCGGCGAGCTCGTCGCGCAGGGCAGCTGCCAGGGCGAACGGGAACACCCCCGACTCCGCCAGCGCCATGGCGCGCTCAGGCAGCGGAGTATCGGCGACGTCGTGCCCCCCGGTGACCAGACTCCCGATCTCGATCGGGGCAGTTGCCGCGGCGATCGGCGCGAGCTCACTGACCAGTCCGGTCCGGTCTGCGAGTCCGGCGGCCACGGCCAGGGAGCCTATGGTGGCCGTCGTCGCGACCGACCCGCGAGCACCAATGAACCAGATGCCGGTACGGACCTGAGAACCATCGCGTGCGGTGGCCTTCTCACCTGGGCTTGTGCTCATGCCTAACACCTCTTTGTCCCGAACCGCGTTGTAGAAACAACGACAATCGACGTTGATAGCGATGAACTTGAACAAGTTCTGGTAACAGACTCACAATAGCAGGGAAAGTTCGAGCGGTAGACAAGAAGACGGGACCCGAAGGTGTCGATATGAGCGAGCGGCCAGAACAGCTCGAAGCGGAGCGGAGTGTGGCCGAGTCCGGGCGGGGAGATCCCTCCGCGGCGGTGGCCGAGGTTCTCCGGGAGGTGGTGGCCCAGGAGTGGCGCCAGGCAGCAGGGCACGGCCGGCCGTACGAATTGCTCTGGCGGCACCTGGAGCAGGCGATCTCGGGTGGCAAGCACTTTCGCGGCCGGCTCGTCATCGAGACCTACACTGGCCTGTGCGGGAAGGATCTTCCGGCAGCAGCGCGGCTCGGTGCCGCGTTCGAGTTGCTGCACGCGGGCTTTCTGGTGCACGACGATCTCATCGACCACGACACGCTGCGCCGCGGACACCCTAATCTCGCCGCCGGAATGAGTTCCGCAGCTACGGCCGAGGGTGCAGACACCACGACGGCTGAGCACCTGGCCGAAGCCTCCGCAGTGCTCGCCGGCGACCTGGCGATCGCGCTCGCACACCGGCTCACCGCCACCGTCGAGGCCCCGGTCGCGGTTCGCACCGTACTCGCCGATCTGCTCTGGCGCACCGTGTTCGTCAGCGTCGCCGGCGAACTTGGCGATGTAGCGGCAGCGCATGGGCTCTGGGAGGTCTCGGCCGAGCAGGCGCTGACCACTGCGGCAGAGAAGACTGCCTTCTACTCTTTCCAGGCTCCGCTACGGGCTGGCGCAGTGCTCGCGCAAGCCCCCGACGATGTCCAGGAGCCGCTCGACCGTGTCGGACAAGCGCTCGGCAAGGCATTCCAGCTCGCTGACGACCTGCTGGGGGTGTTCGCACCAGAGGCGGTCACCGGGAAGAGTCAGCTGTCAGATCTGCGTGAAGGCAAAGCGACCACGCTCATGCTCTACGCCCGGGAACTCCCGGTCTGGGACCGCATCGGCTCAGCCGTGGGCAGAGCGGACCTGGACGTGGCGGCGGCCGACCTGATCCGCCGTGAGCTCGGTGCATCCGACGCGCCCGCTCGGGTCGACGCGCAAGCACGCCACGAGCTGGTGCTGGCGCGGCGTTGCCTGCTGACAACGCCCGGCCTGGAGCCGGTGATCGACGTCGTCATGCCTGCCTGGTCGATGGTGGCGGACCAGCTCGATATGGCGATCAGGTACGCGGCTGCGCTCGGAGCGAGAGACATCAAGGATCAGGCAGGTGCGTAGCCGAAGAATGTTCGGCAATTCAGGACTTTTGTGTTGACAGCGACGAAAGTCCTGTTACGGTTGCTCGGGTGTGCGGCAGCGGCCCGCTGGTAGTTCCGCACACAGGGTCCGGCATTGCCGCGGGCTCCGAACACCAGGGCCGGCCGAGGCGATGTCTGTAGGAGATGGCTCCGCGCACACGTCGGCAGACGTGGTTGGTGGAGATTTCGAGGAGGAAATTGTGTCGAGACCTTCCAGAGTGAGCCAATGGCTGGGGCGAGGTGCAGCCGCCGCGCTAGCCGCCGCGGTGATAGCGCCACTGACGTTGAGTGGGGCCAGTGCGCACCCGGGGCATGATGATGCCGGTGCCACGGCCGCGGTCCAGGCAGATGCGCCCGAAGGTGTCGACTGGAGCGACTACGAGAAACTCCTCCTCACCAAGGACACCGGTGAACCGATCGACCTCGCGGTCCTGCCGGACTCACGCGTCCTGCACACGGCACGTGACGGCGTGCTGCGACTGACCGACCCGACCAGCGGCCTGACCTCTCAGGTCGCCGAGCTCGACGTCTACCACAACTCCGAGGACGGGCTGCAGGGCATCGCGCTGGACCCGAACTTCGAGGAGAACCACTGGGTCTACATGGCCTATGCCCCGCGAGAGATGTCGGGCACGTCTGCGACCGGTGTCGACTATCCGCAGACCACTCCGTCGGGTAGTGCACCGGAACAGCTCCCTGAGGGTGCCGACCCGGAGACCTACTGGGACCAGTGGCTCGGTTACAACGTGCTCTCCCGCTTCCAGTTCGACCCGGAGACGGGCAACCTAGACCTTGACAGTGAGCAGCAGATCATCAAGATCGACGCTCAGCGCGGACAGTGCTGCCACGTGGGCGCCGACATCGCGTTCGACGGTGACGGCAACCTCTACCTGTCCACTGGTGACAACACACCCGCCGGTACCCCGGGCGCGAACGGCTACACCCCGATCAACAACGCCCCAGGGATGAACCCGGGTTTCGACTCACGCCGCGGTTCGGGTAACACCAACGACCTGCGCGGCTCCATCCTGCGGATCAACGTACTGGACGACATCGCCTCCGGTGCCGAGCCGGGGCCCGAGAGCACTTACACGATTCCCGAGGGCAATCTCTTCAACACTGGCGAGTACGACGCCGAACTGGTGCGGGAAGAGATCTACGTCACGGGGGTCCGGAACCCGTTCCGGATCGATTTCGACACCGAGTCTGGTGCCCTGGTCTGGGGTGACTACGGCCCGGACGCCGGCTCAGCGCAGGCCGACCGCGGCCCGATGGGGTATGTGGAGTGGCAGCTGACGACCGAGCCGATGAACGGCGGCTGGCCCTACTGCCACGGCCCGAACGACGGCGGTGCCTACAACGAGTGGAACTTCGAGGACGGTGTTGCCGGTGACGTCACCTTCGACTGCGCCACCGGACCGGTGAACAACTCGACCTTCAACACCGGGCTGGAGCAGCTCCCGCCGGTGACCGAGCCGCAGATCTGGTATGGCGACGAGCCCGGTGACCAGCCTGAGGCGTGGGACGGACTCGTCAGCTTCACCGACGGTGGCGGCCAGGCCCCGATGGGTGGCCCGATCTATCGCTACGACGCCGAGAACGAATCGACCACGCAGTTCCCCGAGGTCTGGGACGGCCATGCGTTCATGGCCGAGTTCTCTCAGGACTACGTCGCCGCATTCGGGCTGGATGAGCTCAGTAGCGACGGCGAAGTGACCGACATCTACAACTTCCTGCCCAATGCGCACCTCTATGAGCAGGCGGTCCCCGAGTGGTCCGGCATCATGGACATGGAGTTCGGCCCGGACGGCAGCTTGTACGTCCTGGAGTACGGCAAGGGCTTCTTCCGGCAGAACCCGGAAGCCGGCATCTACCGGATCGACTACAACCCGAACAACAAGACTCCGCGCGCCGTGCTGGAGGCGGACCAGATCTCCAGCAGTGACGCTCCGCTGGAGGTGCAGTTCGATGCTTCGGCGTCGGTCGACCCCGAAGCCGAGAACGTCACCTATGAGTGGGACTTCGAGGGCGATGGTGAATTCGTCGAGGGTGAGGCCGTGGAGAGCTTCACCTACGACGAGCTCGGTCAGTACACCGCCGTCGTGCGTGTCACCGACCCGCAGGGACTGTTCGGCCTCGCCGTCCAGGAGATCACCGTGGGCAACACCGCCCCGGAGATCGAGCTGAACGTTGACAACGGCGCCATCTTCAACTGGGGCGACAGCGTCGATATCTCGGTATCGGTGACCGACGCCGAGGATGGCAACGAGCCGGTGTGCGACCGGGTCAACTGGACCTTCGGCCTGGGCCACAACCTGCACGCTCACCCCGAGGTCTCCGGCACGGGTTGTGAGTTCACCCTCGAGACCAGTGAGAACGCGGTGGAGCACGGTGAGGGTGAAAAGATCTTCGGCACCCTGGTGGTCAGCTACACCGACGAGGCCCAGGGCGACGTCCCTGCCACGACCGGCGAGGCGACTCTGGTTCTCAAGCCAGAGGTGCAGCAGGCCGAGTGGTACGACTCTGCTGAGGGCGTGAGCGTTGCCGACGACCCAGACGCCAGCGCCGGGTCGTACGTGACCGAGTTCGAGGAGGGTGACTCCATCACCTTCGAGCCGGTGGCACTGACGCACGCCCCGAGTGGTGAGCCCATCGACACCGTCACCGCCCGCGGCAGCGGCGAGGGCACTCTCTCGCTGAACTGGCAGGACGAGACGCTCGCGTCGTTCGACTTCTCCGGCGACACCGGATGGCAGGACGTGACCGCTGCTCTCGAACAGGCCCCGGAGGGATCCGGTGCGGTCGTCGTGACGAGCACGGGCGGCGTCGACCTCGATGCCCTCACCTTCGCCGCATCGGGAGACAGCGGGTCCGAACCCCCGGTGTGCGAGGACCCGGAGGCCGACGTGCCCGCGGATGACGAGTTCGACGGCACGCAGGTCGATCCCTGCCGGTGGGAGATCGTGGACTACGACAGCGACCTGGCTCACGTCAGTGACGGGTCGTACCACGTCTCCACGACCGATGCCGACTTCTACGGCACCGACAACAGCCCGGTGCCGAACATTCTCCAGTCCAAGGTCCTCAGCGGGGACCAGTGGACGGTCGAGGCGGCCTTCACCGCCGACCTGGAGAGCTCGTACCAGCAGGGCGGCATCATGGTCCGGGCCGATGAGGACAACTACGTCAAGATCGACCCGGTCTACGCCGGCGACGGCGGCGATACCCCGCTACGCGTCGAGCTGCGGAGCGAGGTGAACGGCGAGGTGCAGGACCCACAGGACGACCTGACTGATCTCGCACTGCCGACCGACGGCACCTACCACGTGCAGCTGACCCGGGACGGCGACACCTTCACCGGTGCGTTCTCGACCGACGGCGAGGACTGGCAAGAACTGCCCAGTGCCGTCACCAACGCCTCACTCGCGGACGCGGCCCCAGGTCTCTACGCCCTCGGCGCCCAGCAGGCCGAACCCACCACAGTGAGCTTCGACTACTTCCGAGTGGTCGACGGCGAGGAGTCACCTGAGCCCATCGAGGTTCCGGTGGAGGATGTCTCGTTGCAGATGTTCTCTCTGATTCCGTGGGTGGATGAGGTTGGTCTGGAGGCGGTGTTGGAGCGCCTGGGTGAGATCGGTTTTGTCAATATTGAGCCTTTTGGTGGCAACTTCGAGGGCTACACCGCGCAGGAGTTTCGTGAGCTGGCTGCGGGGTATGGGTTGAGTGTTCCGTCCTCGCATTACAACGTCGATGAGGACTCGTTCGGTGAGACGTTGGAGTTCGTGGACACGTTGGGTCAGGAGTATGTGGGCTCGGGTGGTTTCGCTGCCCCGGGTATCGACACGTATGAGGACACGTTGGCGACTGCGGAGACGATGAACCGGCTGGGTCAGCTTTCGGTGGCGGCCGGGGTGGGCAAGTTCTTCGGTCATAACCATGATGGTGAGTTCACGACCATGTATGAGCATGAGGGTGAGCAGTTGTCGGCGTGGGAGATCCTGGTGGCCGAAACGAACCCGGAGTATGTGACGTTCGAGCTGGATGTGGCCTGGGCTGCGCATGCGGGTGTGGATGTGGTCGAGCTGATCGGTACCTATGGGGATCGGGTCGAGTTGCTGCACATCAAGGACGCCACCGACCTGGGTGGTGCGGATGGTCCGACGTTCACGAATCTGGGTGAGGGCGAGATGGCGTTGCAGGAGATCCTCGCTGCCGCGCAGGAGGCTCCGATCGCGTATTACGCGTTGGAGTACGACATGGCTGGCGATGGGGAGTCCTTCGCGACGTCGGGGTTTGAGTACCTGACCGGCATCGAAGCTGGGCAGCCCGAACCCGAGGAACCGGTGCAGGTCACTCCGGAGGAGGTGACGTTCACCGACGAGCCCGGTACGGACTCCGATTCGTTCGTGGTTCCTGAGGTCGAGGGTGTGCAGTACCTGGCCGGTGGTGACGTGATCGAGGCTGGGACCCACCCCGGTGAAGGCACGGTGACGGTGACCGCGCAGGCCGTGGAGGGTTATGAGCTCGCGGAGGGTGCGACGGTGGAGTGGTCGCACACCTTCGATGCCACCGGTGGGCCGGGGGAACTGGTGGAGGTGACCCCGGAAGAGGTGGTCTTCACCGACGAACCCGGTACCGAGAATGATGCGTTCACGATCCCTGAGGTCGAGGGGGTGGAGTATGTCCTGCTCGGTGAGAGCGCCGGGGGGAGTCCTGGTGTGGCGGGTTCACGCTCGGTGCTCGCCCGCGATATCGCTGCGGCGTTGGTGCCTACCCCGGATGAGGTCCTCGAACCAGGGACCTATGCGGCGCAGGGTTCGGTGACGATCATCGCCCGGGCAGCAGCAGGTTACGTGCTACCGGAGGGTGCAACCACGGAGTGGACCTTCGAGTTCAGCACCGCCGGCCAGGAGGCGCCCACCGACCCGGGTGCGGACCCGACCGACCCGGGTGCGGACCCCACCGGCCCAGGTGCGGACCCGACCGGCCCGGGCCAGGACCCCACGGGTTCGGGTGAGGTGCCTACCGAGGGGTCCACCGGTGGTGACCTGCCCACCACCGGAGCCGACGTCGGTGTGCTGGCCGCCCTGGCCGCACTCCTACTCCTGGTCGGTACCGGTATCGCAACCCGGGCACGCCGACAGCACGCCTGACGCCCAGAAACGCCAGTGGCCGGACACCCCACCAGGAGCCCGGCCACTGGTTCGTCTGCCGGCCGTGGACCCGGAAGTGTCACACTGGTGCGTCCACGGCCGGAAGCCGTGGAGACCAGGGAGCCAGGTCATGCCGCGACGTGCTGGTGACGGCCGGCGGCGAGTGCGTGACGTGCTGGGTGCGTTCGTGGCTCTGCTGATCATGACCGTTCCTGCGTGCGCCCCCGCCGAAGCGCCGGAGTGCGCGGCAGGACTGCACGAGTCCGGTTACCGGGTGTTGTTCGACGGGAGCCGGGTAAGTCTCGAGCAGTGGCAGATGACTGGCCCGGGAGCGTTCGAGCTGAGCGCAGAGTGCTCGATGGTGACCAGAGGCGGAATGGGGCTGCTGTGGTTTCCAGAGGAGTTCGAGGACTACATCCTCCGGCTGGACTGGGCGATCACCGATGACGACAACTCCGGAGTGTTCGTCGGGTTTCCGGATCCTGGGCACGAGGTGTGGACTGCGGTGAACGAGGGCTATGAGGTCCAGATCGACCCCTCCGACGCCCCAGACCGGACCACCGGATCGATCTATACCTTCCAAGGCGCCGATGCTCAGGCACGAGATCGGGCAGTCAACCCGGCCGGTGACTGGAATACCTACCGGATCGCCGTCCGGGATGGACGCATCCGCGTCCATCTCAACGGTGTGCTCGTCAACGAGTTCACCAGCGATCAGCCGGACCGTGACCTCGACTCTGGGCACATCGGCCTGCAGAATCATGGCGAGGACGACGTCGTCCGGTTCCGCAACGTGCAGATCCTCGAGCTGGCCCGATCCGAATGAAGGCGCCGACAGGGTCGGACCAGCTCAGTCGGCGGACCCGACCAGGCGGTCGATCGCTGGTGCAGCGAGCACCTGCTGGATGACCATCTGAGCGGCGCCGAGAACTCCGGCCTGGCCCCCCGCCTTGGAGACCACGATCCGCAGGTGCTGTGTGGCGAGGGGGAGAGATCGGCTGTAGACGACCTCCCGGATACCGGCGAGCAGGTGCTCACCGACGTTCGCGACCTGACCGCCGATCACGATCACTGTCGGGTTGAGCAGGTTGACACCACTGGCCAGGACTTGACCGATGTCACGGCCAGCGTGGCGCACAGTCTGCATCACGTTGGTGTCCCCGTGTCGCACCAGGTCCACGATCTGGTCCGCCCACTGGATGTCATAGCCCTGTTCGCGCAACGACTCGACCACGGCATAGCCACTCGCGAGTGCCTCGAGGCAGCCGATGTTGCCACAGCGGCACGGCACCTGCCTGCCCTGCGGCACAGCGATGTGACCGAGGTCGCCGGCAGCACCCTGAGCACCCCGGCGAAGCTCGCCGTCGGTGATGATGCCCGCACCGATACCGGTGGCGACCTTCACGTAGATCAGGTCCTGCACGTCCTGCCAATAAGCCCGGTGCTCACCGAGCGCCATGATGTTGACGTCATTGTCGACGAGGATCGGAGCCGGGATCTGCCGCTGCAGGTAAGCCGGCACGTCGAACCCATCCCAGCCAGGCATGATCGGCGGACTGATCGGACGGCCGGCATGATGCTCGACCGGACCGGGAAGTCCTACCCCGACGCCGAGCACCTCATCCAACGGACGACCGAACGCCTCGAGCATCTCGAGAAACTCAGCGACGACTGTATCCAGCACGGACTCCGGTCCGTCGCTGATGGTGATCTCCACCGAACGCTCGCTCAGCACACGCGCCGCGAGATCTGTGATCGCCAGCCGGCCGTGCCGTACGCCGAGGTCAGCGACCAGGATGAGCCGCACCCCCGGATTGAACGCGAACGTCGCCGGCGGCCGTCCCCCTGTGGACGAGGCCTCCCCGGTGGGGACGATCAAGCCCACCCGCTCCAGCTCATCGATACGTGCGGCAACAGTGGGCCGGGCAAACCCGGTGGCCGCGACGATATCGGCACGCGTGCGCGGCTGGCCGTCACGGACGTACTGGAACAGAATCCCTGCTGAACGCGGGTCTGAGTCGCGGGAGCCCTTCGGCTCGCTGATTGTCCCCTTGACGTGGGTCCCCTTGATTGCGGTTTCGCTCACCTCACCAGTAAACCATCACTTCTGAGTACTTCTAGCGATTATCTGGCTGTAGGCGTGTGAAGATTGTGCGACTTTTGGTTGACGAGTTGCATAACCCATGCCTACGATGCTGCGCATGGTCACGGTAGACCCCCTCAAGCCCATCCTCACGATCACTAATCTCATCAAGCACTTCCCCGGAGCCAAGGCTCTCGACGGAGTGGACTTCGATGTGCGCGAAGGCGAAGTCCACTGCCTGCTCGGCCAGAACGGTGCCGGCAAGTCGACACTCATCAAGGTCCTCGCCGGAGCCCATCAGCCGAACGCTGGGGAGATCCGCTGGCAGGGCGACGTCGTCAAGATCGCTTCACCTCTCGCCGCACTCGATCTCGGCATCGCCACGATGTACCAGGAGCTCGACGTCGTCGATGGCCTGACGGTGGCAGAGAACATCTATCTCGGTCATGAACTGTCGCGGGGCGGAGTGCTGCGGTTCGCTGAGGCACAGGAGCGCACCCGTGCGCTGCTGCGGCGCCTCGGGCACCCGGAGATCCCACCCGGCAGGGACGTGGGGCAGCTCTCCGCTGCCGGCAAGCAGATCGTCTCGATGGCGCGTGCGCTCTCCCACGACGCCAAAGTCATCGTCATGGACGAACCGTCAGCGGTGCTTGACCCGGAGGAGGTGGACAAGCTCTTCCAGGTGGTGAGGATGCTGACCGCCGAGGGCGTCGCGGTTATCTACATCTCCCATCGGCTCGAGGAGATCCGCAGCATTGGCGACCGGATCACGGTCCTCAAGGACGGTGAGACCGTTGCCTCCGGCCTCGCAGTCGCCGACACCCCGACTGCCGACCTCATCCAGCTGATGACCGGCCGACGCGTCGAGACCGACTTTGGTGGCAGCGGTGTGGCTGAGCCGGGCGACGTGGTCCTGGATGTGGACGGGCTTGCGCTGGCCGGCGTGTTCGAGGACGTGAGCTTCCAGGTCCGGGCGGGGCAGATCATCGGCCTCGCGGGTCTGGTCGGGGCCGGTCGCTCCGAGATCGTCGAAACCATCTACGGCGCCCGGCCCGCCTCGGCGGGTACCGTCCGGGTGAACGGGAAGCGAGTGCGTCCAGGCTCGGTGCCGAGCGCCGTGTCCCGCGGAATCGGGCTGGCGCCGGAAGAGCGGAAGAGCCAAGGGCTGCTGCTCGACGAACCGGTCTACCGCAACATCACCCTGTCGTCCTTCGCCCGGTTCGCCCGGGGCAGCTTCCTCGACGAACGGGCCGAGCGTAAGGCCGCACGAGAGCAGATGGAAGCGCTGCACCTGGTGCCGGCGGATCCCGACCGGCCGGGCCGGACGTTCTCCGGAGGAAACCAGCAGAAGGCGATGCTTGCCCGATGGCTGGTGCACGGCTGTGACGTTCTGCTGCTGGACGAGCCGACGCGCGGTGTCGACGTCGGCGCTCGTGCCGAGATCTACGGACTGATCCGAGAGCTCGCCCGCCAGGGAACCGCGATCGTCGTCGTCTCCAGCGAGATCGAGGAAGTCCTCGGCCTCGCCGACCAGGTCTTCGTTATCGCCGAAGGTGCGGTAGTGCACCACGGGCCCGCCGATCAGATCGACGAGCACGGTGTGCTCGACCTCGTCATGGAAGGAACCGCACATGAATGACAATGCGCCGGCAGGCGTCGCAGCCGGTGGCGGCGCCGCCTCCTCGCCACCGGGCGACCAGGCACCTGCGCCGGCGGGCGGATCCGCTGGCCGACGGTTTTTGAAGAGCCTGGGTGGTGGTGGCGGCCGTGGCCGGATGCTCGGGCTGATCGTCGCGCTGATCCTGATCTGTCTCGTCGGGGCGATTACCGCCGGGGACCGGTTCGTGGACACCGCGAACGTCCTGACGATCCTGCGCGCCGCCGCCGTCCTGGGCGTGGTCAGTATCGGAGTCACCTTCGTCATCACCGCCGGCGGCATCGACCTGTCCGTCGGCTCGGTCCTTGGCCTGGCCAGTGTCTGGGCCACCACCTTGGCCACACAGCGAATGGCGGAGGACACCCACTGGCTCGTGATGGTTTTCACCGCAGCGGCGGTGGGGACCGCCGCCGGGCTGGTGAACGGACTGATCGTCGCCTATGGCAAGGTGGTCTCCTTCATCGCCACCCTGGCCATGCTCATCGCCGCCCGCGGACTCGCCGAGATCATCTCGGGACGACGTACCCAGCTCGTCACCGACTCAGGCTTCGAAGGCTTCTTCGACGGCAACTTCCTCGGCGTGCCGACCATCGTGTGGATCTTCGCGATCGTGGCTGCGATCGCGTGGGTGCTGCTGAATCGCACCACCTTCGGTCGGCGCACCGTGGCGGTGGGTGGGAACGCCGAGGCGGCCCGCCTGGCGGGCATCAACATCAAGCGGCACCTCGTCTACGTCTTTGCTCTGTCCGGATTCACGGCCGGGATCGCGGCGGTGATGATGATGGGGCGCACCGGTGCCGGCACCTCGACCCACGGCATGCTGCTCGAGCTCGACGCCATCGCCGCAGTGGTCGTCGGTGGCACCCTGCTGATCGGCGGGCGAGGCACGATCATCGGCACGGTGATCGGCGTGCTGATCTTCACCACCCTGGAGAACGTCTTCGTCCTGAACAACCTGTCCACCTCGGTGCAGGCGTTGGTCCAGGGCGGGATCATCGTGGTGGCGGTCCTTCTGCAGCAGCGCTTCGCGGTCCGGGGCACCTCCCCATGACCTCATCCACCTCCCACTTGCCCGCCCAGCCCGGGCGCGCCGTTTCACTGTGTCCCCCCACTCACCAATGCAAGGAGTAGTTCCGATGACCGAATCAACGACGTGGCGTCGCGGTGTGACAGCTTCGCTCGCAGTACTCGCCTCCGCGGCGATCCTCGCCTCCTGTACCTCCAACGCACCCGAAGAGTCGGAAGGTGACGACGGCGGCGGCGGTGACGCTGCCGCAGCGGGCAGCAGCAATGACGAGATCGGGGACACCGTCACCATCGGCTTCTCCGCACCTGCGGCGGACCACGGCTGGATGGGTGCGATGACCACCCTCGCCCAGGCGGAGGCCGACGAGTACGAGGACATCGAACTCCTGGTCGCGGAGGGCACGAACGACGTCAGCCTCCAGATCAGCCAGATCGAGACCTTCATCAACAACGACGAGATTGACGCGATCGTCGTCGTTCCATTCGACGGCGCCGCGCTGACCGGTGTCGCCCTCGAGGCGATGGAAGCCGGAATCCCGGTGGTCAACGTCGACCGGGAGTTCTCTGACCCGAACGCCTCCCGGTCGACGATCCTCGGTGACAACTACGGCATGGGTGTCTCCGCCGGGGAGTACATCTGCGAGCAGGTCGGGGACGATTCGGAAGCAGTGATCGCCGAGATCGCCGGAATCGACTCCCTCCCGCTGACCCAGGACCGTAGCCAGGGCTTCGAGGACGCGCTCTCCGACTGTGGTCAGGAGGTCGACAACCGGGTGGCCGGCGACTTCACCGTTCAGGGTGGTGAGCAGGCCACCTCGAACCTGCTGCAGGCTGCACCGGAGATCGACGCGATCTGGAACCACGACGACGACCAGGGCGTCGGCGTGCTCTCCGCGATCGAGAACGCCGGACGGGACGAGTTCTTCCTGGTCGGTGGTGCGGGCTCCGCGAACATGATGCGTCACATCCAGGAAGGTGACTCCGTGGTCGAGGCCACCGTCCTCTACCCCGCCAGCCAGGCCGCGGACGGCGTGCGGATCGCTCGTCTCCTCGCCCAGGACAAGGCGATGTCCGACCTGGTGGAGAACGAGATCCCGCGCCTCATCCAGCTCTACGCACCGGTGGTCACCGGGGACAACGTCGACGAGTACATCGACTCGGCCTTCGAGTCCTGAGCCCCCGGCGGTGCACCGGGGAACTCCCTCGGTGCACCGCGGCGGTCTGCGCCACGGACCTTCCAGATGCCGCAGACCGAACCGCCGCGGGATACGGCGACCACCAGGGCAAGGGCGCGAAAGCCCCTGCGCACCTGGGCCCCTAAGCCCTCTGCCATCGTCGACCTCCGGTCGAGGGACCAACTAGCAGGCGGTGCGAGTGCGGAAATGCCCCGGCTCACCCGTACCGAGAGGACTATCTTCGTGAAGAGTGATCTAGGAGGACTCCTTCGATGACCAGCAATCCACCGCCGCCGCTGCGGGTAGCGATGATCGGCTACGCGTTCATGGGAGCGGCGCACTCCCAGGCCTGGCGCACGGCGCCACGGTTCTTCGACCTGCCGCTCACCCCGGTGCAGCACGTGCTGTGCGGACGCGACCAGGCCAAGGTGGCCGCGGCGGCCGACCGACTCGGCTGGGCGAGCACCGAGACCGACTGGCGCTCCGCCGTCGCCCGCGACGATGTGGACCTGGTGGATGTGTGTACCCCGGGGAACACTCACGCCGAGATCGCGATCGGTGCCCTCGAAGCCGGCAAGCACGTGCTCTGCGAGAAGCCGCTGGCCAACTCGGTGGCCGAGGCTGAGGCGATGACGGCGGCAGCTGAGAAGGCGGCCGGCCAGGGAGTGCGGGCCATGGTGGGGTTCACCTATCGGCGCCTGCCGGCGATACAGCTGGCCCGGCAACTCATCGCCGAGGGGAGAATCGGGGACATCCGTCAGGTCCGCGCCCAGTATCTGCAGGACTGGCTCGCGGACTCCGAGGCGCCGCTGAGCTGGCGGCTGGACAAGACCAAGGCCGGATCCGGGGCCCTGGGGGACATCGGCGCGCACATCACTGACCTGGTGCAGTTCCTCACCGCCCAGCGGATCGCTGGCGTGACCGCCATGACCGAGACGTTCGTGACCGAGCGGCCGATCGAGACCGAGCGGGTGGGGATCGCCGGAGTCGGCGGGGACGAGCTCGGCCCGGTGACCGTGGACGACACCGCGATCTGGCTAGCCCGGCTCTCTGGGGGAGCGGTGGGAACATTCGAGGCCACTCGGTACGCCTGGGGCCGCAAGAACGCCCTTCGCGTGGAGATCTCCGGTACCGAGGGCGCGCTCGCCTTCGACCTGGAACGGCTGAACGAGCTGGAGTACTTCGACTCGAACGAGGACCCGCGCACCGGCGGCTTCCGGACCATCTTGGTCACCGAAGGCTCCCACCCCTACATCGCCGCCTGGTGGCCGCCCGGGCACGGCCTCGGCTATGAGCACGGCTTCACCCACCAGGTGGTGGACCTGGTGACAGCGCTCGCCGCCGGGCAGCAGCCCGAACCCTCGTTCGCGGACGGACTGACGGTGCAGCGAGTGCTCGCCGCCGTGGAATCCTCCGCCACCGCCGGCAGCACCTGGGTGGACGTGCCCGGCTGAGACCGGCCGACCCGATCCGACCGACCAGAGGAGAAGACCAATGGCACGACCGATCACGTTGTTCACCGGCCAGTGGGCCGACCTGCCGTTCGAGGAGGTGTGCCGCCTGGCTGGTGAATGGGGCTACGACGGCCTGGAGATCGCCTGCTGGGGCGACCACCTGGACCCCAACCGCGCGGCCACCGATGATGACTACGTCGCCGAGAAGCTCGCCACCCTGGAGAAGAACGGACTGAAGGTCTGGACCATCTCCAACCACCTCAAGGGTCAGGCCGTGTGCGACGACCCGATCGACATCCGGCACCAGGACATGCTGCCGGACTCGGTGTGGGGCGACGGTGACCCGGAAGGGGTGCGCCAGCGCGCCGCCGAGGAGCTGAAGAACACCGCTCGTGCAGCCAAGCGGCTCGGCGTGAAGACAGTGACCGGATTCACCGGGTCAGCGATCTGGAAGTACGTGGCGATGTTCCCGCCGGTGCGCGAGGAGATCATCGAGGCCGGCTACCAGGACTTCGCCGACCGGTGGAATCCCATCCTGGACGTCTTCGACGAGGAAGGGGTGCGGTTCGCGCTCGAGGTGCACCCCAGCGAGATCGCCTACGACTACTGGACCACGGTGAAGACGTTCGAGGCGATCGGCCACCGGGACGCCTTCGGGCTGAACTGGGACCCCAGCCACATGGTCTGGCAGCAGCTGGACCCGGTGGGCTTCCTGCTGGACTTCCCGGAGAAGATCTTCCACGTGCACTGCAAGGACACCAAGGTGCGGATGGACAGTGGCCGCAACGGCCGGCTGTCCTCGCACCTGCCCTGGGCACACCCACACCGCGGCTGGGACTTCATCAACACCGGTCACGGGGACGTGCCGTGGGAGGACGCGTTCCGCGCGCTGAACCACATCGGCTACGACGGCCCGCTCTCGGTGGAGTGGGAGGACGCCGGGATGGACCGCCTGGTCGGTGCACCGGAGGCGCTGGAGTTCGTGCGACAGCTGAGCAAGTACCAGCCCTCGGAGGCCGCCTTCGACTCGGCCTTCTCCACCCGCTGAGCCCACCCCCACCCCTTCCCGGCTGGGTGACATTTCCGTCGCCAATCGACGATCTGGCGACGGAAATGTCACCCACTGCGGGGTGGCTGGACTCCGGCCGACGGTAACCTCGGCCGTGACATGGCCGCCAACGATCTCCCTGTGCCGCCAGGCCCCGGCAATCCCGGCGGCCTGGTGGTCCCCGGCAGCGAGCTGACCGAGCGGTTCAGCCGATCCTCCGGCCCTGGCGGGCAGTCGGTGAACACCACCGACACGCGGGTCGAGCTCTTGTTTACCCCAGGGACGTCGAGTGCCTTCACGCCGGCGCAACGAGAGCGGGTCCTGGGCGCCGTGGGGCGGTTGTTGGTGGACGGGGAGATTCGCATCGTCGCCAGCGCGCACGCCTCACAGCTGCGCAACCGGAACGAGGCACGGGCCCGGCTCGCCGCCCTGCTCCGGGACGCGCTGATGCCGCCACCGCCCACCCGCCGGCGGACCAGGCCCAGCCGCCGGGCCCGGCAGCGCCGCATCGACGCGAAGAAGCAGCGTGGGCAGACCAAGTCCCTGCGCCGGCGGCCGAACCAGCCGGGCGACCAGGCGAGCCGCATCGTAGCCTGAGGGCGCTCGGCACAACCTGCGGCCGGCACCGGCCCATCCTGGAGGACGAGGGAGCCATGACGGCAGACGGTCTGCTCGATATCAGCACACCGCGCGACCTGGTCGGCTACGGCCGGCACACACCCGACCCGCAGTGGCCCGGAGGCGCGAAGCTGGCCGTGCAGTTCGTGGTCAACTACGAGGAGGGGGCCGAAAGCTGCATCCTCGACGGCGACCCCGCCTCGGAGAGCCTGCTCTCCGAGATCGTGGGCGCCGATCCCTGGCCGGGGCAGCGCAACCTCAACATCGAGTCGATCTACGAGTACGGTTCCCGTGCCGGGTTCTGGCGCCTGCACCGCCTGTTCACGGGGCTGGACGTGCCGGTCACCGTCTACGGCGTGACCCTCGCGATGGCGCGAAACCCGGAAGCGGTGGCGGCAATGAACGAAGCCGGCTGGGAGATCGCCAGCCACGGCTACCGATGGCTGGAGTACAGGGACTGTTCCGAGGAGCTCGAGCGTGCGCACATCCGTGAGGCAGTCCGGTTGCACACCGAGGTGGCTGGTGAGCGCCCGTACGGCATGTACCAGGGCAAGCCCTCGGAGAACACGCTCCGGTTGGTGATGGAGGAGGGTGGATTCCTGTACTCCTCGGACGCCTACAGCGACGATCTGCCCTACTGGGTGTGCACCGGCGCCGGCGAGCCGTTCCTGATCATCCCCTACACGCTGGAGGCCAACGACATGCGGTTCGCGACACCGCAGGGCTTCAACTCCGGGGACCAGTTCTACGCCTACCTCAAAGATGCCTTCGACGTCCTCTACGCCGAGGGGCAGGAGGGAGCGCCGAAGATGATGTCGGTGGGTCTGCACTGCCGGCTCATCGGCCGCCCGGGCCGCACGGCGAGCCTGCGCCGGTTCCTCGACTACGTGCTCGGGCACGAGGACGTCTGGCTGCCCCGGCGCATCGATATCGCCCAGCACTGGCACACCCACCACTACCCAGGCTGAGCGGACGGCACGGGCCGCCGCGCCGCGCACAGGTACGCCCCGTCTGAACGCCCCACCACCCCTGGCATATCCGCGATCCGCAGCGTACCGTCGAACTAGACGTCTGTGAGGAGTTGTGACCATGGCACGTACCTGGACCCGCTGGCTGCCGGCGGCCGCCGTCCCGCTCGTCGTGGCCGGATCGTTCGCCGTGGCCACCACCACCGCCGGCGCCGACGAGTTGCCCGAGCGCAGCCCCGAGGATGTGCTCACCCTGCTCGCCGGACACGAGCATCAGCCGCTGTCCGGTGAATTCACCCAGACCAGCGACCTCGGTCTGCCCGAGCTGCCCGCGGACGTCCCTGGCACCGATGGTGACGCCGCCGCCGTGCTGGACGGGTTGGAGCTGATCACCAGCGATCACACGGGCCGGGTGTTCGTCGGTGACCAGGACCAGGCCAGGATCCAGCTCTTCGACAGCTTCGGCGAGCAGAACGCCATCGTCAACGGCAGCGACGCCTGGTTCTACGACTCCGCCGACAACTCCGCCACCCATGTCACCGCACCCGAGGGGGAGCACTCCGACCAGGCCCGGGGCGCGCAGCAGCTCACTCCGGAGGCGCTCGCCGAGCAGGTCGTCGCGGCTGCCGATCCGAGCACTGAGCTCAGCGTCCGCGGGAACGTCGAGGTCGCGGGGCGCACCGCTTACGATCTGGTGCTCACGCCCCGCACCGACAGCACGCTCGTCGGCGAGGTGAGCATCGCCGTCGACGGCGAGACCGGCCTCCCGCTGCGGGTGAGCATCACAGCCAGCGGCGCGGACAGCCCCGCGGTCGAGGTCGCCTACACAGAGCTGGACCTGAGCCCGCCGGATGCGGACCTGTTCGACTTCACCCCGCCCGCTGACGCCACCGTGGAGGAGGTCGACCCGCAGGGCCACGACGGGCAGCACGGCGCCGATTCGAGCCAGCCGCGCCCGCAGGCCACCGGAACCGGCTGGGAGACCGTCCTGGCCGCCCCCGCCGGCACGCTCGACCTGAGCACGCAACCGATCCTGACCCAGCTGACCTCCGCCGTCGACGGTGGCCGTGTGCTGACCACCGACCTGCTGACCGTACTGATCACCGACGACGGACGGGTGCTCGCGGGCGCCGTACCACTGGAGCGGCTGCAGGCCGCGGCATGACCGACCTTGCCGTCGAGACCTCCGCACTGACGAAGCGTTTCGGCCGGCAGGTCGCGGTCGACGGTATCGACCTGGCCGTCCCGACTGGCAGCGTGTTCGGTTTCCTCGGCCCGAACGGCTCCGGCAAGACCACCACCATCCGCGTGCTGCTCGGCCTGGCCGCCGCCACCTCCGGCAGCGCGCGGGTGCTCGACCGGGAGGTTCCCGGCGGTCTCGCCGCGGCCCTGCCGCAGGTGGGCGCGCTGATCGAGGGACCAGCGTTCTACCCGTTCCTCTCCGGTGCCGCCAATCTCGCCCGGCTCGATGCTGCCGACCCGCGCGCCGAGTCCAGGAGCCGGGCACGCCGGATCGGTGAGGCTCTGGAACGGGTCGGGCTGACCCGGGCCGCGGGCAAGAAGGTGCGCGCCTACTCCCTGGGCATGAAGCAACGGCTGGGGATCGCGAACGCCCTGCTTGCCCCGCGCCGGCTGCTGGCGCTGGACGAGCCCACGAACGGCTTGGATCCGCAGGGCACCCGCGAGGTGCGCACCTTGATCAAAGGCCTGGCCGACGGCGGAACGACAGTTCTCGTCTCCTCTCACCTGCTCGCTGAGGTCGAGCAGGTGTGCACGCATGCGGCGGTGATGCACCTCGGCCTGCTGAAGGCGCAGGGCAGTCTGACCGAACTGCGCGGTGCCGGCCGGGCCCAGGTACTGGTGCGTACCCCCGACCCGGACCTGGCCGCCGCCGAACTGGTTCGGCACGGGCTGGAGGTGACCGAGCACCGGCCCGTGGCGGGGGAGGGCGTGGAGGTGCTGGCGGTGCCCGGCGAGGAGAGCGCCGAGCAGGTCGAGGAACAGCCGGAGCGGCTGGTCGACGCACTGGTCGCCGCCGGCGTGCGGGTGCGGGGTTTCGAGCTGCGCCGGCCCAGCCTGGAAGAGCTGTTCGTGGTGCTGACCGGGGAGGGGTTCGACCTTGCCCGGTGAGCGCGTCGGTACCGAGGCCGCCCGCGCGAATGGCGGCACCGCCGGTGCGGCTCGAGGCACCGGCTGGTCCCTGCTCGGCTCGGAGCTGATCCTGCTGCTGCGCCGTCGGCGCACCTGGGCGATGTTCGCGGCGCTGGCCGCGATCCCGGTGGTGCTCGCCCTGGTGGTGTTCTTCTCCGCCGATCCGCCCGCGGCCGGGGAGGGCCCGCCGTTCCTGGACCGGATCACCCAGAACGGCATGTTCGTCTCGGTGACCGCCCTGGTGATGACCACCCCGTTGTTCCTGCCGCTGACGGTGGCGGTGGCCGCTGGGGACACGATCGCCGGCGAGGCCGGGCACGGCACGCTGCGCTACCTGCTGGTCGCCCCGGCCGGGCGGCTGCGGCTGCTGCTGGTGAAGTACGCCGGAGCAGCGGTGTTCTGCGTGCTCGCACCCGCGGTGGTGCTGCTGACCGGGTGGGCGATCGGATCGGCGCTGTTCGGAGTGGGGCCGGCCACGCTGCTGTCCGGGGACGAGATCGGAGTCGGCGGCGCGCTGGTGCGCTCGGCGCTGGTGGCCGCGCACGTGGCGATCGCGATGCTCGGGCTGGCGGCGATCGGACTGTTCGTCTCCACCCTCACCGACATCCCGGTCGGCGCGATGGCCACCACTGCCGTACTTGCCGTGGTGGCGCAGGTGCTCGGCCAGCTGGACCAGCTCGCCTGGCTCCATCCGTGGCTGTTCACCGATCGGTGGTTCGCCTCGGTGGACGTGCTGCGCGAACCGATCAGCTGGGCCTCGTTCACCGACAACGCGGTGCTCCAGGTCGGCTACATCGCCTTCTTCGGCGCGCTGGCCTACGGCCGGTTCAGCACGAAGGATGTGCTGTCCTGACTCAGGACGTGCCGTCCTGACCCAGGATGCGATCATGCACGCAGCATGGAACCATGCACCATGCATGACGTAGACCGGATCGCGAACTTGCTCGGCGCGGCGGCTCTCGGACTGACGGATCGGGCGCTCGACGGCGCAGCCCAGGTCCGGCGACTGAGCACCAGCAGCACAGCCGCCCTGATCTCGCTGTATGCCACCCCGGGACTGAGCGTGAGTGAGCTCGGACGGCGGGTGCGGCTGAGCCAGCCGGCGGCGGCGCGGATGGTGGACTCTCTCGAGGCGGACGGCGCGGTTCGGCGGGCGCCTAGCACCGTCAACCGGCGTTGGATGACCGTGCACCTGACCGACCAGGGCTGCGCGCTGGCGCAGGAGCTTCTCGGTGCGCGACGGGTGCCACTGCGGCAAGCAGTCGAGAAGCTGGACCCCGACGACCAGCACGCACTGGCCGGGCTGCTGGAGCGGATACTGTACGAGCTGGAGGAGGGGACAGGACAGGGGCAGCGGATCTGCCGCCTGTGCGACCGGGAGGCGTGCATCCGCACCGCCGCCTGCCCGATCGGTCGGGCTGAGCGAGGGGAGCCGAGGTGAATGGGCGTCCTCCTGGCGCTCGGCTCCGCGCTGAGCTACGGCCTCTCCGATGTGGCCGGCGGCCTCGCCTCCCGGCGCATCTCCTTCGTCCACGCCGCGTTCCTCGGTCAGGCCGGGGGCCTGGTGGCCACTGCCGTCGTGGTACTGATCGCGGCCCCGACGCCGGCCACCAGTGGAGACCTGGCCTGGGGTGCCGCCTCGGGTGTCGGTACCGGCGCGGCCATGACCTTCCTGTTCCGCGGAATCAGCCGGGGTGCGATGTCCCTGGTGGTGCCACTCAGCGCGGTGGGCGGAGTAGCGCTTCCCGTGCTCGTCGGGGCCGCGTTCCTCGGTGAACGACCGACCGGGCTGACCTGGATCGGTGTTCTGATCGCGCTTCCGGCGCTCTGGCTGATGTGCAGGAGCACGGACGGGCCGAGCCACGCTTCGCGTGCCGCGATCATCGACGGCCTGGTGGCTGGCGGCGGAATCGCCCTGCAATACCTCTGCCTTGCCCAGGCGGGGCCGGCCTCAGGCCTGTGGCCGATCCTGAGTGGTCGCGGTGCAGCGCTCGCGGTGATCGTCGTCGCTGCCCTCACCCTGTTCCGCGGGGCCACCGGCCGTGCGGCGCGCCGGGAACTCCGGGCGGCGCCACCCTCCGTGCTCGTGCTGAGCCTCGTCGCGGGCGTGCTGGCCGCAGTGGCGCTGACTGCGTACCTGTTCGCCCTGCGCGGTGAGCTCCTCACCGTCACGGTGGTGCTGTCCTCGCTGTACCCGGTGGTGCCGGTGGTGGTGGGTCTGCTCTTCCTCGGCGAACGGCTCCGTGCCGCGCAGGTGTTCGGACTGGCGGCCGCGTTGCTCGCGACGACGCTGATCGTGCTGGGGTGACCGCGCCGCGCGTCACTTCGTCGAGTCAGCGGTCGATGGCCTCGGCCCAGGCGGAGTCGATCTCGCCCTGTTCCGACGTCTCGTCCGGTTGCAGCGCCAGCGCCAGCGACGCAATCTCGCGCTCGTCTGCATCGAGAGCCTTGCCCGCTTCGATGTATTCCGCCAGCTTCCGGGTCATACAGACAGTCCAGGCGGGTGTCGGGGCTGGGCTGCGCGATCGGGGTCTCGGTCCGAGACGTCAGTCGTGACTGGCCGGTTCCTCCGCGTCCCCGGCGGCCTGCCGGGCGAGCACGAACAACAGGTCGGAGAGCCGGTTCAGATAGCGGGCGACGGCGTCGCTCACCGTGGCGCCGGCATCGCGCGCGGTCAGGGTGGCCCGCTCGGCCCGGCGCGCAACGGTGCGGGCGTGGTCCAGGTGTGCGCTGGCCAGCGTGGCGCCGGGCACGATGAACACCGGCCGGAGCGGGTGGGCGGCCACGCACTCGTCAATGAGTTGCTCCAGGCCGGCGACGTTCTCCTCGGTGAGCAGCGAGGTGCCCGGCTCCAGCCGGTCCCGGTGGTCCGGGTTCACCGACAGGTCCGCACCGAGCACGAACAGCTCGCGCTGCAGGCGCAGCAGCACGCCCGCAAGCTCCGGGTCCGGACCGGCAGCCCGCGCCACGCCGAGGAGCGCCACCAGCTCATCCACGTCCCCGCAGGCAATGACGACCGCATCGGTCTTTGCCACCCGGCCGCCCAGCCAGCGACCAGTGCTGCCGTCATCACCAGTGCCTGTGTAGATCCGCATGGCACCAGCATGGCGCAGTCCAGCGTATGAGTTCGATATCTCCCGTCACGGCAGACCGAGGAAGTCCCGCAACCAGCTGTCCACCTCGCGCATCGTGGCAGCGTCGACGGCGCCGATGTCGCTCACGAAGCGATCCCGGGTCACAGTGCGCGGCTGCTCGGTCATCACGAACGTCGGCGTCGACAGGCCGAGCCGAGGACCACGCAGGAGGATGTGGTTGGGCCAGCCCCGATCGACGGTGGTGGCAGGCAGGACGATCGCGAGCGTGTCTGCCTGCTCGAGGTACAAGTCGCTCGCCACCACCAGTGCTGGTCGACGCCCGGACTGCTCGCGCCCACGCGCGGGATCGAGGACGGCCCAGACAACGTCCCCTCGACGACGTTCAGTCAACGGGTCGGCCGTCATCGAGAGTCACGTCCCAGGACCGGAACTCATCCCAGTACGCCCCCTCGGCGCCGCGGAACGCTCGGCCGAATGCCTCCATCCGCTGACGTCGCTCATGTGCATCGAGCAGGCGCTCGATCAGGCCTGCCGCAGTGACACCGCGCTCTTGTGCGTCCCGGTTGATCCGGTCGCGCAGCTCCTCGCTCACCTTGATGGTCGTAGCCATGACGTAATCATACCTATCAGGCTACGAGTCGGTATACTCGCGGTCGGGTCAGATCGGGATCCACTTGCCGGTGCGGTCTCGCTCACAGCCATCGCGCAGGTGGGACACTAGCGAGACAACTTCACAGGCCCTGGAGCCAGGGGAAGCCGGTGGAAAGTCCGGCGCTGTCCCGCAACCGTGTGCCGGCCCTGTCGGCGAGTCGGAGCACCTGACCAGGGCCACTCCACCCCGTCGCGGACTGCGGGAGTGAGTTCACCCGGCGCCACGCGCCGGGCTGGGCTGCTCGCGCGCGAGCCTGAGGAAGGTTTCGATGATCCAGCCCACCACCCACCGCCGCCCCAGCACGCCTGCGTGGGTGCGCCCTCTCGCGGTCATGGCACTGTTGCCGCTCACGACGGCGATGCTCGCCGTGGCCACGCCGGCCGCCCAGGCGGAGGTCGTCTCCGGCGCTGGCTGCACCGGTGAGGACGGGGTCACCGTGGTGGTCGACTTCACCGACGTCGGTGGCGAGATCGAAGTCGGCTGCGCTGACGGTGACCCGGCCAGCGGCCGCGAGGCGCTCGAAGCCGCCGGGTTCACCCCGGAGGATTCCCAGCCGGGGATGATCTGCACCGTCGACGGCCTGCCCGACCCGTGCCCGGAGGAGTTCGAGGGGTCGTTCTGGTCCTACTGGTACGCCGAGGACGAGACCTGGGCCAGCTACCAGGTCGGCGCCGACGAGGCCGACCCCGCCCCGGGCAGCGTGGAAGGCTGGCGCTACTTCGACGGCAGCGCCGGCCCACAGGTCGACCCGGCCGAGGCACTGGCCGCCGTGCCGGCCGAGGACACTGCTGGCGATGCGGAAGACAGCACCGAGGACGCTACTTCGGACAAGGATGCTGCCGGTGATATGGCCCAGGAGGCTGACGACTTCGACCCCTCGGGCTGGATCGCCGCCGGTGTCCTCGCTCTGGTGCTGATCGCCGGCATCGTGCTGGTGCTGCGCCGCCGATCGGCGCTGCGCGAGGACTGATGACCAGCACCGCCCCCGTGCGTGCCACCCCGGTCGCCGCCACCACCCACCCGCTCGCCTGGTGGGCCTGGGGGATCGGCTGCGCCGTGGCCGCCAGCCGGATCGGCAACCCGGCAGTGCTCGTCCTGCTGCTGCTCGCCGTGGTGCTCGTGGGCCTCGGCGCCCGCACCGCCAGCCCATGGGCACGCACCCTGGAGGCTGCACTGATCCTCGGGGCCGTGGTGATCCTGGTGCGCTGCGTGTTCTATCTGCTCGTCGGGCTGCCGGACTCCAGCCCGGTGCTGCTGCACCTGCCCGAGATCGCACTGCCGGACTGGGTCAACAACCTCGTCCTGCTCGGTCCGGTGCACCAGGCCGGGCTGGTCCAGGCGGCGATCGGCGGGCTGAGCCTCGCGGTGCTGATCGTCATCTTCGGGGCGGTGAACGCCGTCGCCAACCCCCGGATCGCGCTGCGCAGCCTGCCCTCCTCGCTGCACCACCTGGGCACGGCCGCAGTGATCGCCGTGGCGGCCACCCCGCAGCTGTTCACCGCCGCCGCCCGGGTGCGCCGGGCCCAGCGGCTGCGCGGTACACCCCCGCGCGGATTGCGCGGCCTGGCAGCAGTGGTGATCCCGGTACTCGCCGGCGCCCTCGACCAGGCCCTGGACCTGGCCGCCTCGATGGACTCCCGCGGCTATGCCCGCGCCCACCGGGGCGGGCGCCGGCTCGTCGGTGCCGCACTGGTGGTGGCCCTGCTGGCGGCGGTGGCCGGCAGCTACGCTCTGCTCGATCCGACCTCGCCGCCAGCGCTGTCCGCAGGACTCCTGGCCGGTGGGCTGGTGCTTGCCGTCGGCGCCTCGGTGCTCGCCGCCCGATCGGTGCGCCGCACCCGGTACCGGCCGCAGCGCTGGCAGCGACGCGAGACGGCGGTCGCCGGCTGCGGACTCCTCGTCGCCGCGATCGGCTGGTTCACCGTCGGCGCGGACCCGGCCGGGATGGGTGCCTGGCGAGCCGGCGCTCCCTGGCCGGGGGTACCGGCCGTCGCGCTGCTGCTGGTGCTCCTGGCCGCCGCCCCGGTGCTGCTGGCCCCGCCGCGGAAGGAGAGCCGATGATCGACCTCGATCAGCTCAGCGTCCGCTACGGCGCCGAGCCGGTGCTGCACCGGATCGATGCGCACATCCCGGAAGGGGAGATGTGCTTGGTGATCGGGCCGACCGGCAGTGGGAAGTCCACGCTGCTCGGTGCGATCGCGGCCCGGGTGCCGCACCTGAGTGGCGGCACCGTCAGTGGCCGGGTGCAGGTGGGTGGCCGGGATACCAGGCATGCCCGTCCCCGGGATCTGGCCGACCTGGTGGGTGTGGTCGCCCAAGACCCCCGCTCCTCCTTCGTCACCGACACTGTGGAGGACGAACTCGCGTTCACCATGGAACAGCTCGGCGTGCCCGAACCGCTCATGCGCCGCCGCGTGGAGGATGTGCTGGACCTGCTCGACCTGGCCGGGCTGCGCCGCCGCCAGCTCGCGACGCTCTCCGGAGGCGAGGCGCAGCGGGTGGCGATCGGGGCCGTGCTGACCGCCCAGCCTCGGGTACTGGTGCTCGACGAGCCCACCTCCGCCCTGGATCCGGGCGCCGCCGAGGACGTCCTCGCTGCACTCGCCCGGCTCACCCACGATGCCGCCCTGACCGTGGTGCTGGCCGAGCACCGGCTGGAACGGGTGGCCGGCTTCGCGGACCGGGTGCTGGCTCTCGAGCCCGGCGCCGAGGGCGCCACCGCCCGGAGCGGCACCCCGGGGGAGATCCTCGCCACCAGCCTGATCGCACCACCGGTGACCCGGCTCGGCCGGCTCGCCGGCTGGCAGCCGGCCCCGGTGACGGTACGGGACGCACGCCGCCGCGCTGGTGAGCTGCGCACCCGGGTGAGCAGCGCCGTCGTCGGCGAAGAACCGGAACCGGGAGAGGAGGTGCTGCGCGCGGACCACCTGCAGGTGCGCTACGGCAGCACCCCGGCGCTGACCGGGGTGGACCTGAGCCTGCGTGCCGGGACGGTCACCGCCGTGATGGGCCGCAACGGGGCCGGAAAGTCCACGCTGCTGTGGACCCTGGCCGGAGCGCAGCGGCCGGATGCCGGGCGAGTGCACAGCAGGCACCGGGCGGTGTTGGTGCCGCAGTCCCCGGAGGACCTGCTCTACCGGCTCACCGTGGACGCGGAGACCGCCGCCGCTGACGAACTTGCCGAGCCCGGCAGCACGCGGACGGTGCTGGACCAGCTCACTCCCGACATTCCCGGAGACGCGAACCCGCGGGACCTGTCCGAAGGGCAGCGGTTGGCGCTCGCCGTCGCGATCCAGCTGGCGGCCCGGCCCCGGCTGCTGCTGCTGGACGAACCGACCCGAGGCCTGGACTATGCCGCCAAGGAGCACCTCGCCGCGCACCTGGACCGGCTGCGCCGCAGCGGGCACGCCGTCCTCGTGGCCAGCCACGACGTGGAGTTCGTGGCGCTGGTGGCCGACCGGTTGCTCCAGCTGGCCGAGGGGCAGGTGGTGGCCGACGGCCCGGCGCGGACGTTGCTGACCGACTCGATGCTCACCGCTCCCCAGGTGGCCCGGGTGCTCGCCCCGGTACCACTGCTCACCGTGGGCGAGGTACGGGTAGCGTTGGAGCAAGGAGGATGACGGCGGAGCCCGAGTGGGCCGGCGACCTCACCTGGCGGGCAGGTGCGGCGGTACCGCTGGGCCGGCGCCTCGCGGCAGTGCTGGCGGCGGTATCGCTGGTCGGCGTGCTCGCCTTCGGCTGGCCGCTGCTGATCGCGCCCGGATCCGCGCTGAGCCAGTCCACGACGGCGCCACTGATGCTAGCCGTGGTGCTCGCCGTGTCGCTGGTGGTCACCCTGGTGGCCGTCTCCGACGGCGGGATGGACGTGCGCGCCGTGGCGATGCTGGGCGTACTCGCCGCAGTGGGGGCACTGCTGCGCCCGGTGGCGGCCGGCACCGGGGGAGTGGAGTCGGTATTCGTGCTGCTGGTGCTCGGTGGGCGGGTGTTCGGGCCGGGCTTCGGCTTCCTGCTCGGGGTGAGCACGATGTTCGCCTCGGCACTGCTCACCGGCGGGGTGGGACCCTGGTTGCCGTACCAGATGCTCGCCGCCGGCTGGGTGGGCCTGGGCGCCGGGCTGCTGCCGGACCGGCTGGGTCGCCGGGAGCTGCGCGGCATCGGTGAGCTGGTGCTGTTGGCGGCCTACGGCGCGGTCGCGGCAGTGGGCTACGGGCTGGTGATGAACCTGTCCTACTGGCCGTTCCTGGCCGGTGCCGGGACCGGGATCTCGTTCGTGGCCGGTGCGCCGCTGGTGGAGAACGTGCCACGGTTCCTGGCGTACTCGGTGGTGACGTCGCTGCCCTGGGACCTCACTCGGGCGGTGGTCACGGTGATCGGCGTAGCGGTCTTGGGCCATGTGCTGCTGGTGACGTTGCGGCGTGCCGCGAAGCGGGCGGTGTTCGTCGAGGAGTGACAGCGGCCTAGGCCCCGGAGAGCAGCGGGAGGTCCGGCACGTCGGCTGCACGACCGATACTCGACTGCCGGACCATGAGCTGGGGGCGGACGAGCAGCTGTTGTGGCGGTGCCTCGGCCCCTTGCCGGAGTCGGGTCAGCAGGACCTTCATCGCCAGCGTGCCTACGTAGCTCTTCGCCGGCCGCACCGCCGTCAGTGCCGGTTCTCCCATCGAGGCGATCTCGTCGTCGTAGGCGACGATGGCGAGATCCTCGGGAATCCGTATGCCGGCCTCCCCGCATCGCTGCGCGAGCGCCAGGGCATCGGGGTCGGGCTGCACGATGAGGGCGGTCAGTGTGCCGTTGCGGACCCGTTGGACGACATCGGTCACTGCTGACTCGTGCGAGTCCCGGTGGAACATCCCCATCCGGCCCACGAGCTGACGGTCCGGATCCAGCCCATGCCGGCGAAGTGCGGCGTGCCAGCCCACCGCCACCTGAGTGCCGGTGACGTTGTCCGTTCCGAACAGGCCGATCCATCGGTGTCCCTGGGCATGCAGGTGCTCCACTGCGGCGGCGCCGCCACGTACGTGGTCTGAGGCCACCCACTGCAGCTGTTCGATGACCTGGTCGGGAGCCGGTTGGCGCTCGACCAGGACGACCGGGATCGGCAGGGCATCGAGCCAGTGCAGCAGCTCCGGTGACGTCGGCCGCCGCAGCTCCGGGGCAACGATCAGCCCCTGGATCTCGGACCGGGCGACGAGCCCGCCGATCTGTTCACGATCGGCGTTCGGATCGTACTCGGAGCCGCGAAGGATCAGCCGTGCCCCGGCGGCGTCGGCTGCCGCCTTTGCTCCTCGGGCTACCGCGGGGAAGTAGTAGTGCAGGCTGGGCACCACCATGCCGACGACCCAGTGCGGTCCGTCTGAGGTGTGGCGTCCGGAGACCGGCTCCGGCGCCACTGGGGTGGCGCCACCGTGCTCGCGGCTGATCAGACCACGTTGGGTCAGCATGCTGAGGTCGCGGCGCACGGTGGGCTGGGATACCCCGAGCTCAGCCGCGATCTCACTGACGCGGATCGAACCACGGGTGCGCAGCAGGGTGAGCAGACGTTCGCGCCGCTTGGTGGGCAGGTGGTCCGGCATCGTGGCTCCCTCCTCGATTCGACCATCTTGCCAAATGATTGATCGAATCATGCACTCTTCCGAGCGAAAGGTGATTGATTCTGATCGATTACCTTGCTAGACGCCCGCTGCGGTGGATAGACAAGAGCCTGCTCGGTGACAACGACGACACATGCGGAGACTCCTTGCCCACACTGACTGAGACCGGACGTCGTACATCCGTGCCTGGGAAGGCGAACCGACGAAGCGCGCAACCCCGGCCACGCCGACGGCGACGGCCACCAGGCGCGGCTCCCCTGATCCTGATGGCAGTCCCAGGGGTGGTGCTGCTGCTGGCCTTCCAGTACGTGCCGCTGGCCGGCAACATCATCGCGTTCAAGGACTATCTGCCGTTCATCGGCATCGCGGAGAGCGACTGGGTCGGTCTCGAGAACTTCGAGATCATCACCGGGGGAGACCCGCGCTTCGTCAACGCGCTGGGTAACACCATGATCATCACCCTGGTCCAGGTGGTCCTGGTGTTTCCGATACCGATCTGTCTCGCCCTGGCGCTGAACAGCCTGGTGTCGGAGCGGATCAAACGCCTGGTGCAGTCCGTGCTGTACCTCCCGCACTTCCTGTCCTGGGTGATCGTGGTTGCGGTCTTCCAGCAGTTCCTGGGCGGAGCAGGGATGATCAACAACTTCCTGCGCAGCCAGGGGTGGGACACGTTCTCGATCATCGGTGATCCGGATGCCTTCATCCCGCTGATCACCGCCCAAGTGGTCTGGAAGGACTCCGGCTGGGCCACGATCCTGTTCCTGGCAGTCCTGTCGCAGGTCAGCACGGAGCTGTACGAGGCGGCGAGCGTGGACGGGGCCGGTCGCTGGCGGCAGATGTGGCACGTGACCTTGCCGGCACTGCGACCGATCGTGGTGCTGCTGCTCATCCTCAAGCTCGGTGACGCCCTCTCGGTCGGTTTCGAGCAGATCATCCTGCAGCAGCAGGCGGTGGGCCTGCAGGCCTCAGAAGTGCTCGACACCTACGTCTACAACAACGGCATCGTCGACCAGAACTGGAGCGAAGCAGCTGCCGTGGGGTTGGTGAAGGGGGCCGTCGGGGTGGTGCTTGTTCTGGGTGCCAACAAGCTTGCGCACGTCTTCGGAGAGGACGGTCTGTACCGCAGATGAGTACCCACGCCCGCACTCCTGTACGCCGCCGTCGCCGGCCGATGGTCGGCGGCCAGCTGCCCCCGTCGCCCGCGGCTACCGTGGTCAAGGCCGTCGTCTTCTCCGTGGCCTGCGCCCTGGTCATCCTGCCGTTCGTCGGGATCATCTCGACGTCCATGGCTCCACCGGAGCAAGTCTCCCGGGCTGGCGGCCTCGTCCTCTTCCCGGAACGCCTCGACTTCTCCGCCTATGACGCGATCCTCTCCGGCGGTATCGTCACCCGCGCCCTCGGTGTGAGCGTGATCGTCACCGTCTGCGGCACGCTGCTCAGCCTGACCGTGAGCTCGCTGCTCGCGTACACGTTGACCCGCCGTGCCCTGCCATTCCGGCGCGCCTTGACCATGCTCGTCGTGATCAGTCTGTTCTTCAGCCCCGGGTTGCTCCCCACCTACCTGGCGGTGCAGTCGTACGGACTGCTGAACTCGCTAGCCTCGCTGATCGTCCCCACCGCTCTCAGCGCATTCAACGTGATCGTGCTGCGGGCGTTCTTCGGCAGCTTGCCGGACGACATCCTGGACGCGGCAGAGATCGACGGGGCCTCGGAGATCCGGATCCTGACCAGCATCGTGGTGCCGCTGTCCAAGGCGGCACTTGCGGTGATCGGGCTGTTCTACGCCGTCGGCTACTGGAACGCGTTCTTCTCCGCGCTCCTGTATCTCAACGACTCCACGATGTGGCCGTTGCAGCTCGTGCTGCGGACCTACGTCGTCGACGACAACGCCATCACCGGCTACGACCTCGCGGCGGAAGCCATTCCGGCTCAGCCCTCGCTGCAGATGGCGATCCTCGTGGTCTCGGTGGTGCCGATCCTCCTGGTCTACCCGTGGCTGCAGAAGCACTTCGCCAAAGGCGCGCTCACCGGCGCGATCAAGGGCTGACCGTCTATGTACACACCCACAGAAAGGCTGAATCAACGATGACCAGTATCTCCCGCAGAGCCCTGTTCGGCGGCGTCGCCGGAGCCGGCGCGGCCGTCGTGCTCGGAAGCTGCTCCTCTGGCAGCAGCAACGACCCCGGCGCTGACCTCGAGGCGAATTCAGCGGCCCTTCCCACGTACGTTCCCTATGCCGACGTCGAACCCGATCTGCCGGCGGAGCTCGGCCGCACTTCGGGTGCCTTCTTCGCTTATCCGGAGTCTCCGGTCACCTTCAGCACCGAAGCACCCGGGGACGGCGATCCGGTCACGTTCATGGGTCCGACCAGCTTCGGTCTGCCGCCAGCACTCGGGGACAACCCGTTCTGGCAGGAGATGAACGAACGGATCGGTAGCGAGCTACAGATCTCACTGACCCCGGCCGGGGATTACGACGCCAAATTCTCCACCACGATCGCCGGCGACAGCCTCCCGGACGCCTTCTACGTCGGCTCGATGCCGTCGCGGCCGCGGTTCATGACGTCAAAGACCGCGGACCTGACCGAGTTCCTCGCCGGTGACGCCGTCCAGGACTACCCAGGGCTGGCTTCGATCCCGACCGACTCGTGGCAGGAGTGCGTCTTCGAGGGCAGTATCCGAGCGATCCCGCTGAATCGGGGGCTGGTCTCCCTGCCGAGTGTGCTGATGCGCAACGACCTGCTCGATGAGGCCGGCATCGACCGCGGCGAGATCGCCTCCTTCGAGACGCTGCAGGAGATCTCGGCCGAGCTGACCGGAGGCAACCGGTGGGCCTGGGCGGACGCGCCGATCGGCCACCTGCGCCGGATGTGTGACATCCCGATCCGATGGACGCTCGAGGACGGCACGATCGGTACCAACCTGCTCGACGAGCGACAGCTCGAGGCGCTGGAGGCGACTCGGAAGCTGGTCGACGACGGCAGCGTCAATCCCGATGCCGCGGGCACCCCCGCCTCCACCCGCAAACAGTGGTTCGGAGGTGGGCAGATCGTGTTCATGTCCGACTCGTTCATCGCCTGGTTCAGCCTGTACGTCGCCAACGCCGGGGTCGAGGGCCTGGACATCCAGGCCATGTCGATCCCGGGCATGACCGAGGGAGCCGGGACGCAGGACCTTCCCCGTCCGAACGCCGGATTCACCGCTTTCTCCGCCGACGCCGGTGACCGGCTCCCGACGTTGCTTCGGATCGCCGACTGGTTGGCGGCTCCGTTCGGGACGGAGGAGTACCTGTTCAACAAGTACGGGATCGCTGGCCGCAACTACGAGCTGGACGGCTCCGACCCGGTGCCAGGCGACCTCGCCACCGAGGTGAACATCGGGTCGCTGTACTTCAGTGACACCGCTCGCGTCATCTACTCACCGGGTCGGCCGGACACCGTCCAGGACGCCTGGGACCATCAGAGTGCCGTGACCGAGAAGTCGGTGGTGGACCCTACCTATGGGCTGATCTCCGAGACCGCTTCGCGGCAGCTGAACTCGCTTGCCGGTGAGCTGAGCAGCGTCCAGGACGACATCATCTACGGGCGGCGCCCAGTCAGCGACTGGGAGCCGGCTGCACAGGCGTTCCTCGATGGCGGCGGTACCACGATGATTGAGGAGTACCAGGAGTCTTACGACGCGCAGCAGGCTGATCAGTGATGGTGTCGGGCGCCGTCGTCGCGGCGACCGACACGTCCGGGAGCTCTTCGGCAGGCGTCTCACCCGCACAGGTGGGCGACTGGCTCATGCAGTGGTTGCGGTCGGCCGAGCAGGACTGGCACACCCGCAGCGATCCGGACGGACTCGAGCAGGGCTGGTACGGAACCGGCTACACGGCGTGGGGGATGCAGACCACGCTGCAGTACCTCGCCGGTGCTGGCGCCGTCGCAGTGCATGCGCCCGACGAGGCGAGGCGCAGGTGGGCTACTCGTCGCGCCCTCGCCGCCCTGAGGTTTGTGGTCGCCACCCACGAGAGCGGGTTCGCTGCGGCTGAGGACGGCCGCCGTTGGGGACGTTCCTGGATCAGCGTGCTCGGCCTGGAGCGAGCGGGGTGGGTGATCGACGAGCTCGGTCCACAGCTGGAACCCCAGTATCGGAACGGACTGGCCGAGCTGCTCATTGACGAGGCCGACTGGCAGGCCGACCACCATGAGCGCGGCGGTGTGACCGGGATCCGAGGGGGCCGCTGGGAGAAGGACGGTCTCAACCGGCCGGAGTCGAACCTCTGGTGCGGAGCACATCTGTGGCGCACGGCGCAGCGGTACCCGGACCATCCTCGCGCCCCGAAGTGGCGGGAGGTGGCCGTGAACTTCCTCATCAATGCGGTATCGGTACCCAGCGATGCCGACAGCACTGCCGTCGTCGACGGTGTGCCGGTGGCGGCGGCCCATCGGGGCGCGAACTTCTTCGAGTCCTACGCTCTCGACCACCACGGGTACCTGAACGTCGGCTACATGGTGATCTGCGCCAGCAACGCTGCGCTGGCCCTGCTCGACCTCAGGGCCCAGGGCCACCCGATCCCGGAGGCGCTGCTGTGGCACCAGCGGGACCTGTGGCAGCGGATTCGACCCCTGATCGGACCGGACGGGCGGCTCGTACGTATCGGTGGCGACGCTCGCGTCCGGTACGCCTACTGCCAGGAGTACCTGCTTCCGGCACTTCTGCTGGCCGAGCGCGAGTTCGGCGACGCGGGCGCGGCAGGGCTCGCCGATCGTTACCTCCGCATGGTGGGGCGTGAACGTGCCGAGACTCCCGATGGTCTCCTCTACGGTCGTCGTCTGCGGGCGCTCGGCTCCGACCAGCCCTACTATCGTGCTCGCCTGGAGACCGACCGGGCGTGCGCGCTGGGCATCTGGTGGCACCACAGCGTGCTCGGTAGCGCTGCCGAGCACAGTAACGCCGCGGGGCGCAGTAACGGCGCCGCAGTCGCGGAGAGCTCCGAGACCGAGGCCGTCCAACTCCGCTCCGCCGGTGGACGGCCCGAGGAGGAGCCCGGCGCCTGGAGCGACGCCGAGCACGGGTTCGCCTGCCTCCGGGGCGCCCGGCGGACTGCGTCGGTCTCCTGGCGTGCGGCCAGTCGGACCCAGGCGCTCGCGTTCCCGACCGAACGGCCGGACATGGCCGAGTGGGCGCTCAACCTCTGCCCGGTGCTGCGGTTCGAGGGCGACGGTCGAGCCCCGAGCCCCACCGAGTCCCCCCATGCGCAACGGCGGGTCGCCGGCTACACGCTGGAGGAGTTCACCGGCGGTTTCGTCAGTGCGGCCAGGGTCGAAGAGGGTGTGTCCCTGGCGGTCGCCGAAGGCTGGCGCGGTACCGGCCCGGTCGCCGACAGCTGGATCGTCGTGGCCGCCCTGCCCGACGACGCGACAGTGGTCGGTCTGCACGTGTCCAGAGCGCGGGACCTGCGCCCCCCGTTGCTGAGCGCCCACGGCCTCAACTTGCTGATCCCGAACGATGTGCACAACGATCACCGGCGTTCGATCGTGCCGCTGGCCGAGAATGCCCTATGCGTGGACGATGTGCTCGACGTGGTTGCCGATGCGCCGTTAGGGGTGACCTCCCATCCGGTGACGGACCACTCGGGGCTGCGCAGCATCGCCGTCGAGCAGATCAGCGCCGGGGCACGGCGCGGACGATACTGGGTGGGCGCCGGCGAGCCGATCCTGACCAGCGCCTGGGTGGTCCGGGTACGTGACGCAGCAGACCCGGTACCCCGGCTCTCCGCGGAGAGCAGTCAGAGCCGGTATCGGGTCGAGGTGTCTACTCCGGCGGGCCGATGGCGACTTCAGCTCGACCTGGACGGAGCCGACCGATCGATCTGGGGAGATGCGGTGGGTGAGGTCACCCTCAGCGCCCTGTCCACGACTACCGAGGAGAAGCACCGATGACGACACACCAGGGCCGCCTTCGAGCGGTGCGTTCGATCATGGCGACCGGCCTCGTGGCGACGGTACTTGCCGCCGGCGGGAGCGCCGCAGCTGCCGGCGAACCCCCGGCCGAGCCGGGAGAGCAGGCTCACAGCGACCGCTGGGCGGTGAGCGCATCCGAGCCGCTACAGGTCGGCTTCAACGGGCGCAGTGAACAGATCGAGATGATCGATCACTTCTACGCGCCTGATCCGGACCACGGCCCCCGGCTCTGCCAGTACTACACCGGCTGGGACACGGCGGTGCACACCGAGGGTGAACCCGATCACCCCAGTGGCCTTGCCGCCAACATCGCGTGGCTGGAGACAGCCCAGGCCAGCGGCTGTGACGAAGTGCTGATCTCCTTCAAGGCGCTCTCCTCGGCAGACCCCGATGACGAGTTCGACCCGGATCCGCCCACGGTCACCGAGTACCAGGCGGCGTTCACCGACTACGTGGACACCGACTGGGCGGCCCTGGCCGGCTACACCGGTGACCTCGCCTTCGCAGCGTGGAACGAGCCCAACCTCAATGCGACGTCCGGAAACGGCTACCCAGCACCCGCTCCCGGTGCGGACTCGGTGATCGGTCCTCGGCTCGCGGCGCAGTACTACCTGGCGGCTACCAGCGTGTGCGCCTCGCGTGGGTGCACCGTGGCGGCGGTCAACTTCGGCTCGAACGGGGGTCATTGGGTCGATTACCAGACCAACTGCACGATGGCCGCTGTTCCTCGGCAGGAGCACTGTGACGAACCGAGCGAACACAATACGACCGGCCTGCCGCCGTCCTACCTGGACGAGTACCGCAACGAGATCGCGAACGCCGCCCCTGACTTCGGGCTGCCGGCGGGCTTCCGGCCCGAGGTCGTGGCCTACCACGGATGGTCGGACACGAACGCCTACCTCACCGGAGTGCGAACCTGCACCGGCTATGACGACTGCCTGCTCGACCGCGTGCTCTATGCGTTCCGCGGCAGCTGGGGTGGTGCCGAGATCTGGAACACCGAAGATGGCGTCGGGCAGCCAGGATTCTTCACCCACGAGGAGATCACCGATGACGTCCAGGTCGAGGCGATGGAGTATCTGCTCGGCCTGGCCGAATCGACGCCCCGCTACACGCGGCTGTACTACACGCACCTGATCGGCTCCCCGTCCCGCCTGCTGCTCACTGACGGCGACCAGCCCCAGGTGCGGCCGGCGATGGGCCTGCTGCAGGCCGCTGCGGCAGCGGAGAGTGTGGATGACTGAGGCACTGCCCTACTTGTTCGTGCCCACCAGCAGTCCGGAGACGAACTGCTTCTGGAAGATGAAGAACACGATCGCCGTCGGGATGGCCGCGATGATCGATCCGGCCGCCACTACGTTCCACTGGCTGACGAACCCGCCCTGCAGGTTCCGTACTCCGGTGATCCGTCTACATGCAGGCACAGGCGACCATGTGCCTCACCAGTGCGCTCGCACATCATGATCTGACGGACATGATTCCGTTCACCACCGACATCGCCTGACCGCGCATTCGCCACCCGTCAGGCTTTCAGCACGCGGCCTGGCACAGTTTCGATCGCGCGACGCTCGCGATCGGTAGGGAACGCGTGCAGGTGGGCGGTGGACTTGAACTCCTCGTCTACTCCGCCCAGCGAACCGTCATCGACTGCTTCCGGTTGATGCACCAAGAAGGCAGCGACGTCGCATACACCGCGCTCCGTAGTTGGCTCCGAGTGCGGGGCAACAGCCCGCCGAGATCATGCGGATGGCTAGTGCGTTCCCCAAGGCTCGCCCGCCGCTCAGCCTGGCGCTGGAGACGCTGCTGTGACGCCGCGAAGCGGGCAATGTTCGTCGAGTCGGAACAACAGGATGCCCCTGATGACAATAGGCACACAGTCGGGTAGGCTCAAGGGGTGAAACCGTATCGGTGGAACCCGGAGAAGAACCGCCTCCTGGCCGCCGAAAGAGGCATTACCTTCGAGCGGATCGTGGTGGCAATCGGAGACCAGGGACTGCTCGATGTGTACGAACATCCCAATCGCGCGCACTACCCGAACCAACGCGTCCTGGTGGTGGCGTGCGACGGGTATGCCTACCTGGTGCCTTATGTGGAGGACGAGAACCATCTCTTCCTGAAGACGGTGATACCGAGCCGGAAGGCGACTCGGGACTATCTGAGCCGAGGGGTCGACGAGGAAGGAAACGACTGATGTCTACGGTCGACGACGAAGAGGCGGAGCTGCTTGCCGCTTACGAACGCGGTGAGCTAACTTCGGTTGCGACGAAAGACGAGCTTTCTCGGCTGCGCGCCGCCGCGCGTGCGACTGGAACGAAGGATCGACGGGTCAATCTTCGCCTGTCCTCCGCTGAGCTGAGTGATATCCAGACGCGGGCACTTCAGGAAGGTATTCCGTACCAAACGCTGATAGCCAGCGTGGTGCACAAGTATGTGACGGGTCGACTGGTGGATCGCGGCGAGAGCGACCACGAAGAGCGCAGCGCCTGAGTGATCTCGCGTCTGCTGACCGGAGCTACTTGTTCGTACCCACTAGCAGCCCGGAGACGAACTGCTTCTGGAAGATGAAGAACACGATCGCCGTCGGGATGGCTGCGATGATCGACCCGGCCGCCACCACGTTCCACTGGCTGACGAACCCGCCCTGCAGGTTCAGCAGCGCGGCGGTGATCGGGAACTTCGTCTCGGTGCGCAGCACGGTCATTGCGAAGATCAGGTCGTTGAAGATCCAGGTGGTGGCCAGCGCGGTGAGCGCCGCCAGCGCCGGGCGGGTCAGCGGCAGCACCACCTGGGCGTAGATGCGCGCCGGGCCGGCGCCGTCGATCACGGCTGCCTCGAACACCTCGTTCGGCAGGGCGCGCATGAACCCGTGCAACACGAACGTGTAGAAGCCCAGCCCGAAGCCGACCTGCACCACGATCAGCGCCACCAGGGAGTCGTAGATGCCCAGCGCCTGGGCGATCTTCGCGATCGGGATGAGCAGGATCTGCGGTGGCAGCAGGTTCCCGGCCAGCATCACTAGCAGGATCGCCAGTCGGCCCGGGATCCGGTACCGGCTGAGCGCGAACGCAGCGAGCGAGGCCAGGAACAACGACAGCACCACTGCCACGGCGGTGACGATCAGGGAGTTACGCAGCGCGCCGCCGATGCCGCCGGAGGACAAGGCGGTGGTGAAGCCCTCCAGGCTCAGTTCGACCGGCAACGCGGTCAGCCCGCGGGCGATCAGGTCCTCGAACGGCCGCAGCGAGACGATCAGCACGAACACCATCGGTGCCACCCAGGCCAGGGTGAACGGGATCATCAGGACGTGGAACCACGGGGACCGTCCGCCGGACGTGGACGAGCGGCGGCGGGGGCGTTCCGTCTCGGTCAGCGGTGTGGCAGCCATCTCAGTTCTCCTCCCGTGCCGAGCGCACCAGGTAGGTGATGATGAACAGGATCGCGAGCAGGAAGATCACCACGGCGATCGCCGAGCCGTAGCCGAGGTTCACCAGCGTGAAACCCTGCTCGAACATGTAGGTGGACAGCAGCTGGGTGGAGTTGTACGGGCCACCGCGGGTCATTGCCCAGACGATGTCGAAGGTGCGCAGCGAGTCGATCACGGTCACCGCGAACACCACCGCGTTCACCCCGCGCAGCTGCGGGAAGACGATCCTGGTGAACCGCTGCCACCGGTTCGCCCCGTCCACGGCGGCTGCCTCCTCCAGGGACGGGTCGACCCCTTTCAGCCCGGCCAGGTAGAGCACCATGATGTAGCCGACCTGGCGCCACACCGCTGCCACCAGCACTGCGTACAACGCGACGTCCGGGTCCGCCAGCCACTGCCGCTGCCAGCTGTCCAGGCCGAGCAGGCCGAGAGAGGCGTTCACCGGACCGTCCGGGGAGTAGAGGACGCGCCAGAACATGCCGGTCACGGTCAGGGAGAACACCATCGGCAAGTAGATCGCCGCTCGGTACAGGCCGATACCGCGCCCTGGCCGGTTCAGCAGCACTGCCATGACCAGCCCGATGATCACGCTCAGCCCACCGAACCCGATCACCCAGATCACGTTGTTGGTCGCCGCGGTCCGGAAGATCGGGTCGGCAGCCAGATCGGAGTAGTTCTGCAGGCCGACCGGTTCGGCGGCCCCGATCCCGTTCCACCGGGTCAGGGACAGGGAGAAGGAGTTCATCGCGGGCCAGAACACCCAGAACGCCTCCACCACCACCGGCAGCAGCAGGAACAGCCACACCACCACCGGCACCCGGCGCACGCCGGCCCACCAGCGGGCCGCCGGGCCGCGCTGGGCTGGTACCGCCGGGGCGGCGGTGGTCACTGCTCGGAGTCCCAGACCCGCTCGGCGGCCGCCTGCCAGCCCTCCTGGATGGCCGGGATGTCGGACGGGTCGGCGAGGAACCGGGTGAGGGCATCGTCTGCGGTGGTCTGCAGCGCATCGGAGGAGTCCCGGTTGAAGAACTGGGTGATCTCCTCGGTGTTGTTCAGCAGCTCGATGCCCTTCTGCACCAGCGGGGAGAACGCGGAGGTGTCCACGTCCGGGCTGGTGGGCAGGTTGGAGGACTGGGACACCTCGATGAACGTCTGCTGCGCCTCGGGCGAGGCCAGGTAGCTCAGCAGCGCCTTCGCCCCGGCGGGGTTCTGCGACCCGGAGGAGGCGAAGTAGCCGTCCGTGGGCGCCTCCTCCGCAGTGGGTACATCGGGGTTGATCGCCGGCACGGAGAAGAAGTCCAGATCCTCGCGCTGGTCCTCCGGGAAGAACTGCGTCACGAACGCCCCGACCAGGTACATGGCGGACTCGTTCTGTGCCATCGGGGTGACCGCCTCCTGGTGGGAGTAGCTCGCCATGTTCGGGTCGAAGTAAGGAATCAGCGTGGCGTACTCCTCCAGCACAGCGGTGACCTGCTCGTCGGTGAACGCATGCTCTCCGGAGAGCAGCTCCCGGTGGTACGCGGCGCCGTTGATCCGCAGGTTCAGATAGTCGAACCAGCCGGAGGCCATCCACGGCGTGGAGCCGATACCGTTCGCCAGCGGGTTCACGCCCTGGCCCTTGAGATCCTCGCACAGGGCGAGGAAGTCCTCCCAGGTCTCCGGGGCACTCACCCCCCAGTCCTCGAACGCGGACTTCTTGTAGAACACCGACCACCAGTAGTAGTTCGTCGGCACGAAGATCTGTGTGCCGTCCTCGGCGCTGGAGAGGTTCTTCAGCGCGTCGGAGAAGTTCGCGCACGCGCCGTCGCCGGTCCACAGGTCGGAGACGTCCATCAGCAAGCCCTCGGCGGCATAGTCCCGGGCGACCGCGCCGGCGTACCAGGAGAGCACGTCCGGCGGGGTCGCGGAGGTGAGGTAGGTGGACAGCTGGGCGCGGAACTGCTCCAGCGCCACCGTGTTCAGGGTGACGTCGCCGTCGTAGTCGGCAACGATCTGCTCCACGGCCTCCTTCGGGGCCGGGTCGGACTGGGAGTTCTGCAGCGTGACCGGGCCCTCCGGGTCACCGGTGGGTGGTGGCTCGGTGCTGGCCTCGGTGGTGGCGTCCTCGGATCCACCGGCACCGACGCAACTGGTCAGGAGACCCGCGGCACCCAGGCCGGCGGCACCGGTAAGCAGGGAACGGCGGGAAAGCTGGTAAGTGGACATCTGATCCTCCTTGCGCCGACGCTGGCGCTGATCGATGGCCGGAGCCGGATGCTCAGGCCGGTGGTGCTGCTGCTGTCCGTCGGGTGAACAGGTCGTTGCACTCGACCTGTAGAGCCACATCGGCCCACATCGGGTGTTGCGGTGCGGCGTTGGAGCACACGATCGTGCCCCAGGCGCCGACACGCGCGGACTCGGCCACGGCTCGGCGGCAGATCTGTGCCCCGACCGGGCCTTCTTCGAAGGTGCCGTGCAGCGGGGTGTAGCCCACCCAGCCCTCGCCGAAGGCCAGCGGCACGCCGCGGTCGCGGGCGACGTCGGCGGCGACCTCCAGCCACAGGGTCAGCGTGGTGGCCATCTCCTCCCGCCAGCTGCCGTAGTGCTCGTACAGCCATCGGTCGAATGCGGCCGGGTCGCACCAGTCGTGCACGTACATCTCCGGTTTCGCGATGATCGAGGCTTCCAGCCGCCAGGCGTGCTCGGCCGGCAGCGCCCAGTCGGCCAGGTCCGGTGCCCCGGCGCGCAGCAGGTCCGCCCGGGCGGCTTCCTGGGCGAAGTCCTCGGGCGACCCGCGCAGCCCGTAGGTGTCGATCAGCGCCTGCAGCACCCCGTAGATGTAGGGGTGGAAGATCAGCACGTCCACGCTTTCTGGGATCGCGCTCATCGCCGCGACCGGCACCTCGGCGTAGTTCACCGTGACCGGCATCTGCGGGCACAGCCGGTGGAACTCGGCCAGCCCCCGCTCCAGCCGGTCGGTGAGCAGTGGCACCGCGCCGGCTCCGCGAGCCCCGAGACCAGCGGTCAGGTGCCCGATCTGCACCTCGTTGTGCAGCTCCACGAACGCCACCCGGTCGTCCAGGTGATGCTCGGCCAGGAAGTCCACCAGGCGGGCCAGCGATCGGGCCAGCTCCACCGCCCGGTCCTGCGCCTCGACCGCGTGCAGCGCCCGGTACCAGTCGTCGGTGGCGGCGAACGCCGGGCTCTGCTGGTACTCCCAGGAGGAGACGATCACGAACATGTCCTGCCGCGCCGCCGCCCGGAACAGCTCCAGCAGGTGCGCGCGAGCATCGATCGTGGCGGGGGCCTGCACGTCGTACCAGCGCATCCGCTGCCCCACCTCTCCACCCATCGGACCGAGCTCCAGTGCGGAGGTGTCCAGCCCGGAGCCGAACAGCAGGTACGGCATCGCGCAGATCCGGATCGTGTTGTAGCCGCGCTCCTTGGCCTGGGCGAAGGCGGCGTCCAGGTCCTCGAACGGTTCACCCGCCCCGGTGCGCACGTACCAGGAGAAGTCCCACAGGGTGATGGTCAGCTTCTCCGGCAGGTGGTCGGGAATGGGGACCGGGGTGTAGGTCATCGCTTCTCCTCCAGCTCGGCGAGCAGGTCATGGGCATCGGCATGGTCGGGCACCGCGGCGAGCAGCTCGGCCAACCGGGTCCGAGCCGCGGACGCATCCCCGCGAAGGGTGTCCAGCTGGGCGCGCAGGAACAGCACCTGCTGGTCCCGCACCTGCCTCAGGTCCGGCGGGAACAGCAGTAGCTGCGGCAGCGAGGTGGCGAAGTAGTCGATCCGCGGCTCGGTACCGACCAGCTCGGTCACGAACGCCTCAAGGTCCACCCGCAGCGCCTCGGCGCGGTCGATGGCCCCGAGGCGGCGCAGCGCGAGCACGCTGAAGTAGGTGTTCTCGCTGTGCCGGGCGGCGCTCATCGTTCGGAAGTCACCCACCCGCTCGGCGGCATCGCGCCAGGCCAGCTCCGCCTGCGCAGCTGCGCCGGCCAGGGAATGGGCGTCCCCGAGCAACAGCTGCAACCGGGCGGTGGAGGCGAGCGGATGTCTGGCCTCCCCGAGCGAGGCAGGGGGGTGGATCGCCTGGGTGAGCTGCGCCGTCGCCGTGGCTGCATCCCCGGCGGCCCGAGCGCGGCGGGCCAGGGCCACACACGTGCGCTCCCAGGTGCGCAGCACCTCACCCTCGCCACCCTCCCAGGGCTGGAACACGCGAGTGCGGATCCGCTGCTGGGCACGCTCCGGCTCACCGGCGCTGACCAGCAGCCCCACCTCGGTGACCGTCAGGTCGTCCCGCTCGGCCACCCGGTCCCCGGCCTGGTGCAACGCAGCCAACCGGTCGGTCAGGCTGACCCCGCGGCGCCGGTCCAGCTGGTCGGACTCGAACCGCAGCCGCGCATTCTGGCGATCCAGAGCCAGGGCGCGGTCGTAGTGCCGGCGGGCGAGCTCCAGGTCACCGGTCACGTTCACTGCCGCCAGGCCCAGGTTCCGGCTCACGACGGCGTCGCTCCCGTGGGCGTCCGCCGCTCGCCAGGCGTCGATCGCCTCGTTCTCCCGGCCGACGGCGTAGCGCCAGTGCCCCAGCAGCGCCCAGGCGAGGCTGTGGTCGCCGTGGCGGGCCACCGTGCGCTCCAGCATGGCGGCGTCGCTGGCTCGGCCGGGGAAGCACCAGCGGGGGTCCGCGGCCTGCGCGGCGGCCAGGGCGCGCTGCTCGGCGTCGGCGTCCCCGGACCGGGCGAGCAGGTCCGCCCGGTGCAACGCGATCAACGGGCCGGCGGCGCTCTGCCCGCGGGCGAGGCGGGTTTCCTGCTCGTCCGCGCGGTCGAGCACCGCCAGTGCCGCTGTGAGGTCACCGATGGCGGCGTACTCGCCTGCCACGTCCAGGCAGGTCTGCGCATCGCAGTCGAGCTGCTCACCGGCGGCATGCCGAGTCCACCAGTGCAGCGGGTCGAGAGCCGACGTGCGCTGCAGCAGCTCGGTGGCCGTTTCGCCCTGGCCGAGCCGGCGCTCGACCAGGGCGGCCAGGGTCAGAGCCTGCAGATGCTCCGGTTCGGTGCGCAGTACATCCACCAGCCGGTGCCGGGCGGCCAGGTCCCGCCCGGCAGCAGCATCCAGCCGGGCCATCTGATAACCCGCGGGGGCCCGCCAGCGCCGGTCCCAGGAGGCGCGGCCGAGCAGGTCGTGGGCCGCGGACCGGTCACCGATCGCGGTCAGGGCCAGGGCGAGGTGGTAGTGCGCGGTCATATCCGCCGGGGTGGGGTGATAGGCAGTGGCGGCAGCGACGGCACGGCCGAGGTGCTCGGCGGCCTCATCCGGCCGGCCCTGCCGCAGCCGGCGGATGCCGACCGCGGTGTGCGCCCCCGAGTTCTCCGGGTCCCGGCGCAGCGCTTCAGCCCAGTACGGCTCCGGGGAGCGGGTGGCGTGCCGGTACTGCACCAGGTGTCCGGCGATGTCCACCAGCTCGGCGACCGTGTTCACCTCGGCCGGCGGCGCAGGCTCGCGGGCCGGCTGCAGCTCGGCGGCCGGGGCGGGCTCGTTCGCAGCGGACAGGTGGCTGACCAGCAGCGTCCGGCCGGCGCTGCGCACCTCGATCCTCAGGTCCCGGAGGCCGGCAGGGAGGTCGGCGTCCCAACGGACCGGTTGGTCCGGAGCGGCCGGTCCGGACCAGGCGGCGAGCACCTCCTCCTGCCCAGGCGAGCGGAGCGCACCGGAACGCTGCAGACCCGGCTGAGCTGCGCCGTCGGGCAGGACGAGCACCTCGAGGTCCTCGTGCCGGCGCGTGGTGACCAGCCCGAGGTGCAGACCGGTGGCGGTGCGATTGACGGCCAGGGCCGCCTCCTCGGTGGCCTCCTGGACCGGTCCGATGCTCCGGATCGGGAACCAGCGCTGGCTGAACACCTTCGTCTCCCCGGGGGCGAGGAAGGCGAAATCCGGCTGGTTGTCGGTGTAGACACCGGCCATCAGCTCCACATAGGCGGAGGCATCGTCGGCCAGGTTCGCCTCCCAGGCGCGGCCGAAAGCCGAGTTCCCCCAGGTCCACAGCTTCTTGCCGACCGAGATCCGCCGGTCGGCCACGTGCACGAACCCCACGCCGGTGCGGTGGTCGTAGCCGCCGAAGAAGTCGTGGTCGGTGTGGGTGACCATGTACGAGGTGGGCACGATGATGTTCTCCCACCAGTCCAGCCGGTCCCCGGTGACCTGCTCCCCGGCCGCCGAGGTGAACGTGCGGGCCCGGCGGGCCGGGTAGTCCACGTCGTAGTAGGGCCGGTCGGCCACCGGGTAGGCGCAGACCGCGCGCTTCGCATGGTCGGCGATCATCGCGGTGTCCTCGGGGAAGAACGCCTGGTAGTCGGTGTGCACCCGGGCCGCCACGTTCGCCCACCACAGGAACGTCTGGGTCAGCGGGGTGCGGTTGTACAGCCGGACCCGCAGCTCCAGAGCCGCCGATCCCGGGGCCAGGTGGACCCCGTGCATGCCCTTCATCCGTTCGAACGGGTCGTGGTCGGAGCACCACACCGTGACCGCCCCGTCGTCGTGGGTCTCGATGTGGGCGTCGGTGGGCAGGAACGTGGCCGGGCGGTGGTGCTGCGGCCAGTTCATCTCGATCCCGCCGGCCAGCCAGGGCCCGGCCAGGCCCACCAGGGCGGGTTTGATCACCGGGTTGCCGTAGAACAGGTCGGTGCCGGAGGCGCGGTCGATCACCGAGTGGATCCGCCCGCCCAGCTCGGGCAGCACCACCACCCGCAGCCACTCGTTCTCCAGGTGGACCGCGTCCCAGGGGTGCGGTGTGGGGTGGGCGGCGATCCGCTCATGGAACGGCAGCGGGTAGATCCGCCCGGACGAGCCCTGGTAGACGCGCTGATCCAGGTAGGCCGGGAGGGTGGACGGGTCCTCGGGCAGGTAGCTCGGCAGGATAAGCCGCCCGCGCCAGACGGCGACCGCCTGCTCGGCCTGGTCGGCGGGCCGGGGCGGCAGCGTGACCGGGTCGAGGTGTCCGCGCGACTCGTCGGTGAGCATGGCACGAGACTAGGTCGGCCGGGGGAGAAGATGAATGGCCGATCCGACGGCTCTGCCTGGACGATTCTATGATTCTTACCATGACGGGCTACCTCCGGGACGGATTCCCCGGCGAGCGGATCAGAGTACTGCCGCGACCACTGCTGGAGCGGGCCCTGGCCGGCGGGCTGACCGGCCGGCTCCTGGTCACCGATGCCGGCTACTTCCCGCACGCCGCCAATCACGGGCGCCGCCGGCGGCACGGTGCACGGGAAGCGGTGGTGCTGGTCTGCGTCGCCGGGCGGGGCCGGTGTCAGCTCGGTGATTCGGTGGTCGAGGTGCGGCCCGGGCAGGCACTGGTGCTCGCCCCGGGGCGGGCGCACCTGTACTGGGCCGATGCCGTAGATCCCTGGACGTTGTGGTGGTTCCATGCCACTGGCAGTGATCTGGACGATCTGTTGACGCCGATCGTCGATGACGACGGGCACGGCCTGGTGCCGCTGCACGACCCGGCGCCGGTGGTGCACGCGATGGAACAGGTGATGCAGGCGTTGGAGCGGGACGAGACGGCGCCGTCCCTGGTCAGTGCCAGCGGTGCGGCCTGGCACGCACTGGCCCAGATCGCCTCGGACCAGCTCGCCGGCCCGCGCGATGCGACCTCACCGGTGCAGCGAGCCCGGGACTACCTGCTGGAGAACTTCGACCAGCCGGTGCGGGTGCCTGAGCTCGCGGCCCGGGTGGGACTGTCCGCATCGCACTTCGCGGCCACCTTTCGCAGGGCCACCGGCGGCGGGGTGCTGGAGTATGTGAAGCGGATCCGGATGGCCCGGGCCCGGGTGCTGCTGGTGACCAGCGACCTGACCGTGGCCGAGGTCGCCCACGCCGTGGGCTACGAGGACCCGTTCTATTTCTCCCGGCAGTTCCGGGCGGTCTCCGGGGCGAGCCCGTCGCAGTTCCGGAGCGCGTCGCGGGCCGAGCGGGTGCCGTGAGCCGGCGCCCGGTGGATCAGCTGAGTTCGGTTCAGCTGAGCTCGGCCAGGGCCTCGCGGATCTGGCGCAGCGATGCCTCCAGCACCTCTTCGCTGGTGGCGAAGGAGACCCGGAAGTAGGGGGAAAGGCCGAATGCCGCACCGTGCACGACCGCTACCCGGGCGCGGTCGAGCAAGTAGAGGGTGAGCGCCTCGTCGGAGTCGATCACCCGGCCGTCCGGAGCTGCCTTGCCGAGCACCTCGCCGCAGTTGACGTAGACGTAGAACGCGCCGTCCGGAGAAGTACAGCTCAGCCCGGGGATCGCGTTGATCCCGGCCACCACCAGCTCTCGCCGGCGCCGGTAGATCTCGTTCGCCTCGGCGACGAACGACTGATCTCCGGAGAGTGCCGCAGCAGCCGCCGCCTGGCTGATGGAGGAGGCGCAGGTGGAGACCTGGGACTGCATCTTGTTCATCGCCTGCACCAACGCCTGCGGACCCATGCCATAGCCGAGCCGCCACCCGGTCATCGCGTAGGTCTTCGAGACGCCGTTGACCAGCAGCACCCGATCGCGCAGGTCCGGGGCGACCTGCAGCAGGCTCGGCACCGGTTCCGCACCGAAGGAGACCTCGTCGTAGATCTCGTCGGTGAGCACGTTCACCTGCGGATGCGCCCGCAATACGGCCGCGAGAGCCTCGAGCTCCGCGTGGCCGTACACCGCACCGGTGGGGTTGCCCGGGGAGTTCAGGATCAGCCAGGTGGTGCGTGGGGTGATCGCCTCGGCCAATGCTTCGGCGGTGAGCAGGAAACCGTCGGCCTCGCTGGTGGCGACCACTACGGGCGTGCCGTCGTTCGCGGCCACCATGTCCGGGTAGGAGACCCAGTACGGCGCCGGGATGATCACCTCGGCGCCCTGCTGCACCGTAGCCATCAGTGCCAGGAAGATCACCTGCTTACCGCCCCCGCCCACGGCGAGCTCACCGCGGGAGTAGCGCAGCCCGATCCGCGCTTCGACCCGGTCCAGGATCGCCTGCTGCAGGGCCGGTGTGCCGTTCACCGCGGTGTACTTGGTGTCCCCGGACCGGATCGCCTGCTCCGCTGCTGCCTTCACGAAGTCCGGAGTGTCGAAGTCCGGTTCGCCCACGGTGAGGCTGAGTACGTCCACCCCCTCCGCGCGCAGGTCCCGCACCCGCTGCGTGGCCGCCGTGCTCGGCGACTCCTTGATCCGGGTGACACGATCCGCGAGGTGAATAGCCATCGGGCCAGACTAATGTCTGAGCCCACCCGCGTTCATCGGCGGGTGCCGAGAGCGATAGCCTGCCCGGGCAGAAGGATCGACCGGGGAGGGGATATGCGCAGAGCTGGCATCGGGTGCGGGGTGGCCGTGCTGTTGCTGGCGGTCGGCTGTGCCGGCGAGGATCCGGAGCCGCCACCGTCCACACCGTCGAGCAGCCAGCCGAGCGAGCCGCCGGAGGAGACGACCGAGCCGAGCCCGGAACCGTTCGACCCAGCCAGTGTGGACCTGGGCGAGCAGGAGTGGCAGTACGCCACCGCCTACCAGGCCCCGGTGGCCATCGAGCTCAGCGACGGGGCGGGGACCGGTGAGCTCGACCAGGGTGAGGGTCGGTTCGAGCTCGGCGAGGACGACCCGCTGCTGCTGGACATGGACGAGGACGGCGACGAGGACGTGGTCGCCTCGCTGTCCTTCTCCGCCGACCTCGGCGGAGAGAACTTCCAGTGGGTCTCCACCACCTGGTTCGTCTGGCTGAACGACGGCGAGCAGCTCACCCAGCTGCCCTACCCACTGGCCGGCTCCGGCGACTGTGACACCCAGGTGGACTCGGTCACCGCGGCAGACGGCGGTGGGGTCGTGATCGAGGAGGCCCAGCTGGGCTGGCAGTCCTCCTGTGCGGCCGGGGCGAACATCGAAGTGACCCGCACCGTGCAGGTCAGCACTGGCGAGGACGGCCAGCCGTGGCTGGTGCAGACCGAGCCGTTCGCCTCCTGGGGCGGTGCCTGCCCGATGATGGTCGAACCCGGTGACCGCGACGGTGAGGTGGTCGTGGCCCCCGGCCTCGAGCCCGCCTCACCCGAGGTGACGCCGGTGATCGTCGACGGCGCGGACAGCTGGCTGAGCGAGGAGATCGACGGCTGGGACTTTGTCACCTATCTGCAGGACGAGGACCCGAACTTCGTCTCCTACTGCGGCTGGACCGAGTCCTGACGGGCCTGCGCACCTGCCCGGGTGGAGGCGGGCGTGGGATCATCGGGAGGTGACCTCGGCACCCACCGTCCTGGACCTGAACGCCGATCTCGGTGAAGGCATCGGCGACGACGCCGCCATGCTCACCGTGGTCACCAGCGCCAACGTCGCCTGTGGCGGACACGCCGGCGACGCCGGCTCGATGCGCTCCGTGTGCGCTCAGGCAGCGGCGGCCGGCGTACGGATCGGCGCACATCCCTCCTACTGGGACCGGGAGAGCTTCGGCCGCAACCCACAGGAGATCGACGAGCACACTCTCACCGAGCAGCTGCGCACCCAGGTGAGCACACTGATCCAGGCAGCGACCGCCGTCGGGGCGGCTGTGACCTACCTGAAGCCGCACGGCGCGCTGTACCACGCGGCTGCTCGCGAACCCGCGCACGCCCGGGCCGTGGTGCAGGTCGCGGCCGAGGTGGGCTGCGCCGTCGTCGGACCTCCCGGTGGCTTGATGCTCCGGCTGGCCGAAGCCCGCGGCCTGCTCGCCTACCCGGAGGGATTTGCGGACCGCGGCTACGCCGTGACCGGCGCGCTGCTGCCACGATCCGAGCCGGGTGCGGTGATCACCGATCCGGACGAGGTGGCCGCCCGGGTCGCCCAGCTTGTTCGCACCGGCACGATGACAGCGGCGGACGGCACCTCGGTGTCGCTCCCCGTGCGCACGCTCTGCGTGCACGGTGACACCCCGGGAGCCGTTGGCCTCGCCCGCCGGGTGCGCGCCGCACTCGAGGATGCCCGGCTCGCGCCGCGGGCGTTCACATGAGCGCAGCGGTGCTGCGCCCCAGTGGCGAGCGGGCGGTACTGGTGGAGCTGGACTCGCTGACCGCTGCGCACGCCCTGTCCGCTTCGATCCTCGCCGCCGAGCTGCCCGGAGTGCTTGACGTGGTGCCCGCCGCCCGCACCGTGCTGGTCACCGTGCACCGGGCCGATCAGCTCAGCCGGGTGGCCACCCGGCTGCAGCAGCTGGCTCGGGAACCCGGCGACGCCGCCCCCGAGCCGGCCACGGCGGCGATCCCGGTGGTCTATGACGGCGCCGACCTGGCCGAGGTCGCGCGGCTCACCTCGCTGAGCACCGCCGAGGTGATCGCGCGGCACAGTGCGGCCACCTACACCGCGGACTTCTTGGGCTTCGCGCCCGGGTTCGCCTACCTCTCGGGTCTGGACCAGAGCCTGCACGTGCCGCGCCTGGACTCACCGCGCACGGCCGTCCCCGCGGGAGCGGTGGCGATCGCCGGGGAGTACTCGGCCGTCTACCCGCGTACGTCCCCGGGCGGGTGGCACCTGATCGGGCACACGGACACGGTGATGTTCGACCCGGCCGCCGACCCGCCCGCGCGGCTGCAGGCCGGGATGCGGGTGCGGTTCGAGGCGGTTCGATGACGCTTACCGTGCTCGACCCCGGCGGGCTCACTCTGGTGCAGGACCTGGGCCGCCCGGGGTATGCCGGTCTCGGGGTCACCGAGTCCGGTGCCGCCGACCGCCGGTCGCTGCGCCGGGCGAACCGGCTCCTCGGCAACGACGACGGCGCCCCCGCTCTGGAGACCACCCTTGGCGGGCTCGTGCTGCGGGCCGAGGAGACCGTGGTGGTCGCGCTCGCGGGCGCGCCCGCGCCGATCGAGGTCGTGGCCGGTGGCGGCAGCACCCGGACCGGCGGTCCGGTCCTCCGGCTACCGGCGGGTGCCGAGCTGCGCCTGGGGGTGCCGGAGTGGGGGATGCGCACCTACCTGGCGCTGCCGCAGGGCGTGCTGACCGGCCGGACGCTCGGCTCCGCCAGCTACGACACGCTCGCAGCGCTCGGCCCGCCGCCACTGCAGGCCGGCGATGTGCTGCAGGCGGGCGCCGGAGAAGCCGTGATCGCCACTGTTGAAGCCGAGGCGCCGGGCTGGCACGGAGCGCCCTACATGCTCGACCTCCTCCCCGGCCCGCGGCGGGACTGGTTCACCGACGGCGCCCTCACCGCTCTGTTCGCCGAGCCGTACACCGTCACCGACCTGGGTGACCGGGTGGGTGTGCGGCTGCACGGGGCCGGCCTGGAGCGAGCCCGCCGTGGCGAGCTGGCCTCGGAGGGGGTGGTCCGCGGCGCGGTGCAAGTACCGGCGGACGGGCAGCCGCTGATCTTCGGCCCCGACCACCCGGTCACCGGCGGCTACCCGGTGATCGGGGTACTCACCGACGATGCGGCCGACGCGTCGGGGCAGCTGCGCCCGGGCGGGCAGATCCGGTTCCGTCGCCGCGGAGACTGGTGAGGCGACCGGGACCGGTAGCGTGAGCCCCATGCCTGCGAGCCAACTCCCCGAGGTGCCACCGGAGACCAAGGACTGGACCTGGGTACTGCAGCAGCGCTGCCCGCAGTGCAGCCTCGACGCCGGTGTGCTCACCCTGGCGGAGATCCCCGCAGTGATCCGTGCCCAGGTGCAGGTGTGGCCGGTGGTGCTGCTCCGCGCGGACGTTCGGGACCGGCCGCAACCGCAGGTGTGGTCGCCGCTGGAGTACGGCGCGCACACCCGGGACGCGCTGGGCCTGTTCACCGATCGGCTGGCGTTGATCCTGACCGAGGACGAGCCGACCTTTCCGGACTGGGATCCGAACGAGGCGGCGCTCGCCGGCCGTTACCACGAGCTGGACCCGGAGGCCGTGTCCGCGGAGATCCTCGCGGCCGCGGAGACGTTGGCCGCGGCGGCCGAGGCCGTGCCGCCGGAGGCGGTGCAGCGGCGCGGACTGCGCAGCGACGGCGCACCGTTCACGGTCACCACGCTGCTGCAGTACCTGGTGCACGATCTGGTGCACCACCTGTGGGACGTCAGCGGCGAGCTGCCGGGCGCTTCCGCGGAAGCGCCTGCGGCCGAGGCTGCGGCCGAGGCGGTGCAGGTCACCCGTCCGCGCGCCGAGGTGCTCGGCGAGGTCCGTCCTTCCGGTGCGATGCCCGACGGCGGAGCCTCCGGTGGCGAGGACCCCGCGCCGGGCGCTGTGGCGGCCCAGGCAGGGTCGGTGCCCGGCGGCGCTGGCGCGCAAGAGGCCGAGGCGAACGCCTCCGCGGAAGAGGCCGACGCACCCGCTTCCGCGGAAGCGGCTCCCACCGAGGCCGAGGACCGCCCGGTACCACCGCTGCAGGCATTCGCCCACCGACACCGCCGGGCGCTCGGCATCCTGATCGCGATCGTCTGCGCCGCGCTCGCGGTCGCGTTTGCGACAGTGGCTGCGCCGACCACCACCGGCGGCGGTGTCCGGGCGTTCCTGGTGCACTGGACGGTGCCCGCCATCTGGGCGCTGATCGGCGCGGTAGCGATCACCTGGGCGCTGTCCGTGCGCCGTCAGATCATCAACGTGATCGCCTACGCGGCGGTGGCGTGCTGGGTGATCTACCTGGCCGCCAGGATGCTCTGAACCGCCATTCAGGGGGCCTCGCGCGCCCGCCCGCTCGTCCTGGCGTTCGCACCCGTCGGAATCCACTTGGAGACTGGGAATCCAGTTGCAACCGGATTCCCAGTCTCCACGTGGATTCCGTGGGGCAGGCAGCCGGGGAGATCGCCGGGCCGGGAGCGGGTTCGAGGGATTGTGATCGGGGTCCGCCGACGGTCGGGAGTCGTCCGCGCCGTCGGTAGACTTCTGGCTATGTCCACCATCAACTCTGACGAGGTCGCACGCCTGGCTGCGCTGGCCCGGATCGACCTCGGCCCCGAGGAGATCGAGAAGCTGGCCGGGGAGCTGGACGTGATCGTCCAGGCCGTGGCCACGGTCTCCGAGGTAGCCGGCGATGACGTGCCCGCGACCTCCCACCCGATCCCGCTGACGAACGTGCTCCGCGAGGACGTGGTCGGCCAGACGCTGCCGGTCGACGAGGTGCTCGCGCAGGCGCCGTCCGCCGAGGACGGGCAGTTCGCGGTACCGCAGATCCTGGGGGAAGACGTATGAGCGCCGACCTGACTCGCCTGACCGCCGCAGACCTCGCCGCCAAGCTCGCCGCCGGCGAGGTCTCCAGCGTGGCCGCCACGCAGGCGCACCTGGACCGGATCGCTGCCGTGGACGGTGCCGTGCATGCCTTCCTGCACGTGAACACCGACGAAGCACTCACCGCCGCCGCCGAGGTCGATGCCCGCCGTGCAGCCGGCGAGGAGCTCGGCCCGCTGGCTGGGGTACCGATCGCCGTCAAGGACGTCGTGGTCACCCAGGGCCAGCCCACCACCGCCGGTTCGAAGATGCTCGAAGGCTGGATCCCGCCCTACGACGCGACCATCGTCTCCCGGCTGCGCGGGGCCGGGATGCCGATCCTCGGCAAAACGAACATGGACGAGTTCGCGATGGGCTCCAGCACTGAGCACTCGGCGTACGGCCCCACCCGCAACCCGTGGGACACCGAGCGGATCCCCGGTGGCTCCGGTGGCGGTTCGGCTGCCGCTGTGGCCGCCTACGAGGCCCCGTTGGCGATCGGCACTGACACCGGCGGCTCGATCCGCCAGCCGGCCGCGGTCACCGGCACCGTCGGGGTCAAACCCACCTACGGCGGCGTCTCCCGCTACGGCCTGATCGCGCTGGCCTCCAGCCTGGACCAGGCCGGGCCGTGCTCGCGCACGGTGCTCGACTCCGCGCTGCTGCACGACCTCATCGGAGGCCATGACCCACGTGACTCCACCTCCCTCCCGGAAGCTCCGCCGTCGTACGCCGACGCCGCGAGACAGGGCGCCAGCGGCGACCTGACCGGACTCAAGGTGGGCGTGGTGACCCAACTCGGCGGCGAGGGCTACCAGGCCGGGGTGAGCGCAGCGTTCGAGGCCAGCCTGGACCAGTTGCGCGGCGCAGGGGCGGAGATCGTGGAGGTCTCCTGCCCGAGCTTCGACGCCGCGCTGGCCGCCTACTACCTGATCCTGCCTTCGGAAGCCTCCAGCAACCTGGCCAAGTTCGACGGGATGCGGTTCGGGCTGCGGGTGGAGCCATCCGATGGCCCGGTCACCGCTGAGCGGGTGATGGCCGCTACCCGCGGCGCCGGGTTCGGTGATGAGGTCAAGCGCCGGATCATCCTCGGCACCTACGCGCTTTCCGCCGGCTACTACGACGCCTACTACGGCAGCGCGCAGAAGGTCCGCACCCTGATCCAGCGGGACTTCGCGGCCGCCTTCGAGACTGCGGACGTGCTGGTCTCGCCGACGGCGCCGACCACCGCGTTCCGGTTCGGGGAGAAGACCAATGACCCGATGGCCATGTACCTCAACGATGTGGCCACCATCCCCGCCAACCTGGCCGGCGTGCCCGGCCTCTCGGTGCCGAACGGGCTGAGCGACGACGGCCTCCCGGTCGGGTTCCAGGTACTCGCCCCGGCCCGCGCGGATGAGCGCCTGTACCGGGTGGGTGCCGCGCTGGAGGCCCGGCTGAACGAGGCGAACGGCGGACCGCTGCTGGCCCGCGCCCCTGAGATCGAGGTGAAGGCATGACCACGCTGGTCGACTACGACGACGCCATCTCCCGGTTCGACCCAGTGCTCGGCATCGAGGTGCACGTGGAGCTGGGCACCGCCACGAAGATGTTCGACGACGCACCCGCCTCCTTCGGTGAGGTGCCGAACACCTCGGTCACCCCGGTCTCCCTCGGCCTGCCCGGGGCGCTGCCGGTGGTCAACGGCAAGGCGGTGGAGTACGCGATCCGGATCGGGCTGGCGCTGAACTGCCAGATCGCCGAGACCTGCCGGTTCGCCCGGAAGAACTACTTCTACCCGGACGTGCCGAAGAACTTCCAGACCTCCCAGTACGACGAGCCGATCGCCTACGAGGGCTACCTGGACGTCGAGCTCGAGGACGGGGAGATCTTCCGGGTGGAGATCGAGCGCGCGCACATGGAGGAGGACGCCGGCAAGAACACGCACGTCGGCAGCACCGGCCGGCTGCAGGGCGCCGACTACTCCCTGGTGGACTACAACCGCGCCGGTATCCCGCTGGTGGAGATCGTCACCAAGCCGATCACCGGAGCCGGAGACCGGGTCCCCGAGGTCGCGCGGGCCTACGTGTCCGCGCTGCGGGACATCTTCCGCGCCCTTCAGGTGTCCGAGGCCAGGATGGAGCGCGGTAACGTGCGCGCGGACGTGAACGTCTCGCTGCGCCCGTCCCCGGACGCACCGCTCGGGACGCGCACCGAGACCAAGAACGTGAACTCCTTCCGCTCCATCGAGCGGGCGGTGCGGTACGAAGTCTCCCGCCAGGCGGCAGTGCTCGACGGCGGAGGTTCCGTTCTGCAGGAGACGCGCCACTTCCACGAGGAGGACTCGAGCACCTCCAGTGGCCGGGTGAAGTCCGATGCGGATGACTACCGCTACTTCCCCGAGCCGGATCTGGTGCCGCTGGCACCGTCTCGAGACTGGGTCGAAGAGATCCGCAGCAACCTGCCGGAGCTGCCGGCCGTGCGCCGTCGCCGGCTCCGTGAGGAGTGGGGCTACTCCGAAGAAGAGATGCGGGACGTGGTCAACGCGGGCGCACTCGAGGTGATCGAGGCGACCGTGGCGGCCGGCGCCACCGCCCCTGCCGCGCGCAAATGGTGGATGGGCGAGCTGGCCCGTGCCGCCAAGGAACGTGGTGTGGAGCTGGCCGAGGTCGGTGCCAGCCCGGAGCAGGTGGCCGAGCTGCAGGGTCTCGTCGAGGCCGGCCGGGTGAACGACAAGCTCGCCCGCCAGGTGCTCGAGGGGGTGCTCGCCGGTGAGGGTTCGCCGGAGGAGGTGGTCACCGCCCGCGGTCTGGAGGTGGTCTCCGACGACGGCCCGCTGCTGGAGGTCATCGACGCCACCCTGGCTGCGCAGCCGGACATCGCAGAGAAGATCCGCTCGGGGAATCTCGGGCCGATGGGTGTGATCATCGGTGCGGTGATGAAGGCCACCCGTGGTCAGGCCGACGCCGGACGGGTGCGTGAACTGGTGCAGGAGCGGCTCGGCTGACATCTGAATAGCGACTCGCCGGACACCTGACCAGTCAAACTGCTGACACGAGGTCGCGGGTACGGCAGAGTGGTGCCGTGCACTTCGTTGGAGTGGACCCGCCCTCGGGGGAGAACCGGTCCGCAGGTATACCCCGAGTGCGCTTTGTGCTGCCTACGCGAGGGTTTGTGGTCCGCGTGCCGAGGAGGGTGCGCAGGTGACCAGGCCGAGGCTGCACCCGATCGTCCGGCTCGACTACATCGTCCGGATGACCTGTTTTCCGCTGCTGATCGCGATCTTCTACTCGGTCTTCCACGCCTCCGGCCGGGCCGATGCCAGGGTGATCGCCCTACTGCTGCTGTGGGGGTTGGTCTGGCCCCAGCTGGCGTACCTACACGCCCGCTACAGCCGCGACTCAAAACGCGCTGAGCACTGGAACCTGTTCATCGACTCCGTGCTGGTCGGCGCCTGGGCGGCGGGGATGCACTTCAGCCTGTGGCCGAGCATCATGTTCGTGACCGGGGTCAACCTCGGCAATCTCGGGGTGGGTGGGGCACGCCTCGGGGCGCGTGGTGCGGTCGGCCTGGCACTCGGTGTGCTCGGCGGCGGGCTGCTCACCGGTTTCGCGATCGAGCTCGACGCCCCGACTCTGCCGACGGCGGCGAGCATCGTCGGCATCTTCCTGATCAGTTCCGTGTTTGCGCTGCAGGCGTACCTGCAGAGCAAACGGTTCGTGCACAATCGCAAGCTGCTCGAGGCGCAGAACCTCCAGATCGAGGAGAAGAACGACCAGCTGGCGCAGGCCAAGGAGGAGGCCGACACCGCCAACCGGTCGAAGAGCCTGTTCCTGGCGAACATGAGCCACGAGCTGCGCACCCCGCTGAACGCCATCATCGGCTACAGCGAACTGCTCGAGGAGGAAGCCCGGGACGCGGGCGATGACCACCTCGTGCCCGACCTGGACAAGATCCACAGCGCTGGTCAGCACCTGCTCGGCCTGATCAACGAGGTGCTCGACCTGTCCAAGATCGAAGCCGGGAAGATGGAGGTCCACCTCGAAGCCGTGGACGTCTCCCCGGTGCTCGAGGACGTACTGGCCACCGTCCGGCCGCTGGCGGAGAAGTCGAACAACCGGCTGACGCTCGACGCCTCAGCGCCAGGGCAGATGCACACCGACGTCACCAAGCTGCGGCAGATGCTGTTCAACCTGCTCGGCAACGCCGCGAAGTTCACCACCGACGGCGAGATCTTTCTCCGCGCGCGACGAGAGACGCTGGCCGCGGGGGAGTGGATGGTGTTCGAGGTGGAGGACACCGGCATCGGCATGACGCCGGAGCAGCAGGCGGGCCTGTTCCAGCCGTTCGCCCAGGCCGACTCCTCGACCACGCGCCAGTATGGCGGTACCGGCCTCGGCCTGGCAGTCTCGCGGCACTGCGCGCAGCTGTTGGGCGGGGACATCGACCTGCGCAGTGCGCCCGGGACCGGCACCACGTTCACCATCCGGATCCCGGTCGACGCCATGGCGAAGGACGGTGCTGATCGCGGGGCTGGGGCTGAGGACGACGCCGGTGGCGAGACCAGACCGGTCGCGGAGCCCGCCCCCGGCCCGGTCGTGCTGGTGATCGACGATGACGGCCCGGGCAGTGAGCTCGTCCAGCGGGTGCTTGCGGGACAAGGGCTGCGCGTGGAGTCGGCGAGCGATGGTGACGACGGTCTGCACCGGGCGCATGAGCTGCAGCCCAGCCTGATCCTCCTCGATGTGCGGATGCCCGGCACGGACGGCTGGAACGTGCTCGCGCAGCTGAAAGCCGATCCGCAGCTCGCGCCGATCCCGGTGGTGATGATCTCGGTCACCGGCCAACAGACGCTCGGCCTGGCGCTCGGTGCGGCCGACTACCTGGTCAAACCGGTCGCTGCCGACCGCCTGGTGCAGACGGTTCGGCGCCACCTGGGCGCTGCGACACCGGACCAGCCGATCCTGGTGGTCGACGACGACACCACCACCCGGGACATGCTGCGCCGCCAGCTCGAACGGGCGGGCTGGCCCGTGATCGAGGCCGCGGACGGCGTCGAGGCGATCTCGCACCTGGACGCCGGCGAGCCGGCACTGGTGCTGCTCGACCTGGTGATGCCCCGGATGGACGGCTTCGCCTTCCTCGACGAACTGCGCGGCCGGCCGGATGCGCAGGAGCTGCCGGTGATCGTGCTCACCAGCAAGGACCTCAGCCACGCCGAGCGCAGCGAACTGTCCACGCGGGCCGGCACGATCATCGCGAAGGGTCGCTACACCAGTGACCAGCTCGAGGAGGAGGTGCGCCGCGCCCTCGACGATCCTCGACCGAAGGGACGCTCGCGCGTGACCGGTGAGGCGGCGGTATGAAGATCTTGTTGGTCGAGGACAACGAGATGAACCGGGACATGCTCTCCCGCCGACTGGTGCGCCGCGGGCACCTCGTGGTGACGGCGACGGACGGGGCCGCGGCCGTGGCGACCACCCGGACCGAACAGCCCGACGTGGTGCTGATGGACCTCGGTCTGCCGGTGACCGACGGCTGGGAAGCCACGCGCCAGATCAAGTCGGACCCGCGTACTGCGACGATCCCGGTGATCGCGCTGACAGCGCATGCGATGACCGAGGACCGCGAGCGTGCCCTCGCGGCCGGCTGCGACGATTTCGACACCAAGCCGGTGGACCTGGAACGCCTGACGGCCAAGATCGCCGCCGTCACTCGAGACGGCGCCCAGTCGTGAGCAGCGATCGGGGCGGAGACGATGGCCGCTACCAGGCCACCCAGGTGAGCGACCTCGCCGGTCTGGTGGCGTTCGTCGAGCGCTCCTGTACCAGCGTGGGTGCCCATGCCGACGATGCCTCGGACGTGCGCCTGGCCACCGAGGAGGTCTTCGTCAACATCCTCCAGCATGGCTACGGCGGCCGGCCGGGTCCGGTCAGCGTGCGGATCGACGCCACTCCGGCGCGAATCACCGTCACGCTCACCGATGAGGCGCCGGCATTCGACCCGGCGGAGCTGCCGACGCCCGACCTCGCCACCGGCGGCGAGCACCGCGCCCTGGGTGGGCTGGGTTGGCATCTGGTGCGCCGGGTGATGGACGAGGTCAGACATGAGGACGTGGCCGAGATGGGCAACGTGTTCACGCTGGTCAAAGAACTTTCCGCGGGGCCCGACGGGCCATCGCACTAGGTGACGGGAGAGGAATCCATGGAGATCGAGATTCACCGCCAGGAGCATGCCGCGGTCGTGGTGATCACCGGCAGCGTCGACGGACTGACGGCGCAGACCCTGCTGGGCACGCTGCAGGGCTACGTCGAGGCGGGCCATACCCAGCTGGTCGCTGACCTGGCCGAGGTCGACTACACCAGCAGCGCCGGCCTGCGCGCGCTGCTGGCCACGGTGAAGCAGACCCGCCAGCACGGCGGCGACCTTCGCCTGGCGAGCATCAAGGCGCCGGTGCGCAAGGTGCTGGAGCTGAGCGGTTTCACCAGCATCCTGAAGGTCTACGACGATGTGCCGAGCGCACTGAGCAGCTATGCCGCCTGAGCGTGCGGGGGAGGGCTCGGTCGAGACGGCCGGGGTGCACACGGCGGCCACGGCCGAGGTGGCGGCGGCGCGGTCGTCGCGCAAGCGGGTGGCGCTGGTGATCGGTTCGGGCAGCGTGCAGTGCGCCGCTGCCCTGGGGTTGTGGAAGGTGCTGCAGCGCGAGCAGATCGACATCGATCTGCTGGTGGGGTGCAGCGGCGGCAGCCTCTATGCCTCGGTGATGGCGCTCGGGCACGATGTGGACACCTGCGAACGCCTGACCCGGGAGCTGTGGACACCGGAGCTCACCAGACGCAGGGACCTCCGCTCGCTGCTGTCCGCGGCGATGCCCCGTGCCTTCGGCTTCGACGGTTCCTTCGGCATGATCAGCGACCGGCAGCTGCTCACCACGCTCGAAGAGCTGTTCGGCCAGAGCCGCATCGAGGACACCGGTGTGCCGCTGCACATCGTGGCCACCGATGCCGCCAACGGCCAGATGGTGCCGCTGGGCAGCGGGTACGTCCGCGATGCGGTGCGCGCCAGTATCGCCATCCCGTACATCTGGAAGCCCTGGACCGTGGACGGCCGTTCGCTGTTCGACGGATGCGCCTCGGATCCGCTACCGGTGGATGTGGCCATCCGGGAGGGTGCGGACGTGATCCTGGCGATGGGGTTCGAGAGCCCGTTCCCGAAACGGGTCCGCTCGGCCACGCGCTACGCGTTCCAGGTCAACAGCATCTACACCAACAACCTGTTCCGGGCGAACTACGCCTTTCACAACCTGGCCCACCATGCCGAGATCATCCCGGTGCTGCCGGAGTTCGACCGGCCGGTGCGACTGTTCGACACGCACGAGATCCCGTACGTGATCGAGGAGGGGGAGCGAGCGGCCGAGGCACAGCTGAACTATCTGCGCCAGGCACTGGAGGGGCCGGTATGACTGCGGAACAGCCTCACCCGGCCGACGGCGTCGGCTCGCCTGGCAGGCGAACCCGGCTGGCGATCGTGATCGGCTCCGGGGGTGTGAAGTGCGCGGCCGCCGTGGGGATGTGGCGGGTGCTGCAGCGCGAGGGCATCCGGCCCGACCTCGTCGTCGGCTGCAGCGGTGGCAGCCTGTATGCCGCGGCGATGGCGCTCGGCATGGATGCGCGCGAGGCGGAGGCGCACAGCTTCCGGATGTGGCACGGGCTGTTCAGCCGGGTGCACTACCGCTCGCTGCTGCGCAGCCTCCTGCCGGGCCGGCTGGGCTTCAGTGAACGGATGGGCCTGGTCGATGACCGCGGGATCGAGACCGCACTGGCTGAGCTCTACGGCGATGCCGGCTTCGCCGATACTCGCATCCCGCTACACATCGCCGCGACCGACCTGCACTCGGGAGAACGGGTCGGGCTCTCCTCGGGCACCGTGTCCGACGCCGTCCGGGCCAGTATCGCGATGCCGCTGCTGCTCCGGCCCTGGCCGATCGCCGGCCGGCTGCTCGTCGACGGTGGCGTCTCCGATCCGCTGCCGATCAGCCTGGCGATCCGGGAGGGCGCCGACATCATCCTCGCCATGGGGTTCGAGACACCAGCGCTGGGAAAGATGAGCTCGCTGCTCGGTGTCGCCCGGCAGTCGCTGTCGATGACCACCAACCACCTGCTGCGGTCCACCTACGCCTTCTACAGCGCCGTGCACCACGCCGAGATCGTGCCGATCATGCCCGAGTTCGAGACACCGATCAGCGTCACCGACACCGACCGGATCCCGGACATCATCGACCGCGGCGAGCGCGCCACCCTGGACGTGCTGCCCTACCTGCGCCAGCTCGGTCTGGTCTCGGCCGAGGTGGCGCCATGACCGCGATGGCCGATGACCAGGCGCGAATCCTCGTGGTCGACGACACTGAGGTCAACCGTGAGCTCCTGGTGCGGCGACTGCACCGCGAGGGGCACGCCACCGCCGTCGCCGGTAACGGGCGCGAAGCGCTCGACCAGCTGAGCGACGGCACCTTCGACCTGGTGCTCCTGGACATCATGATGCCGGAGGTGAACGGCTACCAGGTGCTCGAGCAGATGCAGGCCGACGACAGCCTGCGCCACCTGCCGGTGATCCTGATCTCCGCACTCGACGACACCGAGAGCATCATCAAGGGGCTGGAGCTGGGCGCTGACGACTTTCTGCCCAAGCCGTTCAACCCGCACATCCTGCGCGCCCGGGTCGGTGCCAGCCTCGCCCGCAAACGGCTGCACGACCGGGAGCAGCTGCACGCGCGGAGCCTGGAGCGTGAGCTGGACATCGCCCGCGAGATCCAGGCCGGCTTCCTGCCGGAGACGCTGCCGACCTGTGCAGGCTGGAACATGGCGGCATGGTTCCAGCCTGCGCGCCGGGTCAGCGGCGACCTCTACGACGCCTTCGCCCTGCCGGGCGGTCGGCTCACCGGCGTGGTCGTGGCCGATGTGTGCGACAAGGGAGTCGGTGCCGCGCTGTTCATGGCGCTGGTCCGCAGCCTGATGCGGGCGTTGGCTGCGCGGATCATCACCGCCGGCGGAGAGACCGTGGCGCAGGCGCGCGAGCTGGTCAGCACGGTGAACGACTACATCGCCCGCACTCACGATCGCGACCACATGTTCGCCACGATGTTCTTCGGGATCATCGATGCCCAGACCGGCGCTCTGATCTACGTCAACGCCGGTCATGAGCCACCGGTGATCACCGGCCCGGGCGGTCTGCGCGCACAGTTGCAGCCCACCGGGCCGGCGGTGGGGATGCTGCCGGAGATGACCTTCGCCGCCCAGAGTGAGGAGATCGCGCCGGGGGAGACGCTCCTGGTCTACACCGACGGGGTCACCGATGCCGTCGGTGCCGACGGCCGGCGGTACTCCGAGGAGCGACTGCTCGAGCTCGTGGCGCACGCACCAGGCTCCGCCGAGGCGACCGTGGAGCGGATCCGTACCGACCTCGACACAGATCCCTCCGCCGGTCTGTTCGATGACATCACCCTGTTCGTCGCGCACCGAGATGCACGCGAGGTGGCACCGGCCTAAGCGCCGGCGACCAGCCGCCGAGCGACTTCGGAGTGCCGGGCGATCAGCGACTCGGTGTCCAGGCCGACCACGTGGGAGTCGACCACCCGCCAGCTGCCGGCCACCATCACCCGGTCGGCCCGCTCCACACCGCACAGCAGCAGCGCGGTCAGCGGGTCGTGCGACCCGGAGAAGGCCAGCCCTTCGGGGCGAAACAGCGCCAGGTCGGCCTGGGCGCCAGCGCGGATGGTGCCGATATCGGTGCGACCGAGGGCCGCGGCCGAACCGCGGGTGGCCCAGTCCAACGCCCTCCCGGTGGTGACGGTCTCGGCGCCGTAGCGCAGTCGTTGCAGGTAGAGGGCCTGCCGGACCTCCCGAATCATGTTCGAAGAGTCGTTCGACGCCGAGCCGTCCACGCCGATGCCCACAGGGGCGCCGGCATCCTCCAGCTCCACGGCGCGGGCGATTCCCGAGGCCAGGCGCATGTTCGAGCTGGGGCAGTGTGCCACGGCGGTGCCGGCGGCACCGAGGCGGGCGATCTCACCGTCGTCGAAGTGGATGCCGTGCGCCAGCCAGGCCCGGTCGGTCAGCCAGCCGACCGATTCCAGGTAGTCCACGGTGCGCATCCCGAAGTGCTCCAGGCAGTAGTCCTCCTCGTCGAGCGTCTCCGCCAGGTGGGTGTGCAGCCGAACGTCCAGGTCCTCGGCGAGGGCAGCGCTGTCGGCCATCAGCGTGGTGGAGACGGAGAACGGTGAGCAGGGGGCGAGGGCAATCTGGATCTGCGCGCCGTCACCTCGCTCGTGGTAAGCGCGGACCAGCCGCTCCGAGTCGGCGAGGATCGTCGCCGAGTCCTGCACCGTGTGCTGCGGCGGCAGACCACCCTCGTCCTCTCCCACGCTCATCGAGCCGCGGGTCAGCACAGCGCGCATCCCGAGCTCTCGGGCCACCTCGACCTGTACGTCGATGCTGACCTCGGCGCCGTCCGGGAACAGGTAGTGGTGGTCGGCGGCGGTGGTGCAGCCGGACTCCAGCAGCTCGGCCATCGCCACAGTGGTGGCCAGCCGCATCGCCTCGGCGTCCAGGCGCGCCCACACCGGATAGAGCGCCACCAGCCAGTCGAACAGCTTGCTGTTGGCCACCGGCGGCCAGGCCCGGGTGAGCGTTTGATAGAAGTGGTGGTGGGTGTTGATCAGGCCCGGGGTGATCACGTGCGCCGAGGCGTCGAAGGTCGCCTCCGGCACGGTCGACGGCTGCGCGCCGGAAGCGACCAGCTCGGTGACGGTGCCAGCCGTGGTGTCTACCACGATGCCACCGGCAGCGGCTTCGGACGGGGTCTCGGCGCCCAGGTGGATCGCCAACGGGTTCTGCAACCACAGTGTGCTCATTGCCGTGCTGCCTCTCTGCGGCGGCACTGGCCGGGGCGAAGCGCCGCCAGCTCAGGTGTTGCGGCGTCTGCTGCTCCGCCGACCGGACGTCCTCATCCGGCGAACGGCACGCTAGCCCGCTGACTCGATCGACGTCAAGAGGCGATAGCGGATCAGAATTTCTCTTGAGATCGAGAGACCTGGTATCGTTTTCAGAAAGCGGAAGTCCGCAATGCGGAATCTCCACTCGTCACCGATCTGGGGCAGCCTGGTTCGCTCGCCCGAGAGCGCACGTTGGCGGGCGGCGGTACCGTGGCGACCGCGGGCAGGCGCGAGGAGCTTCGAGGCATGGGAGACGAGATGGGCAACGTCAGCGGAATCGAGATCGTCGGCGATCTACCCGAGCGTGCGGAGGAGGTGCTCACCGAACCGGCCCAGGAGCTGATCGTCGAACTGCATCGGATGCTGGCCGGCCGCCGGGCCGAGGCGCTCGCCGCTCGGGAGAAGCGGGTGGCCGATCTGGCCGCCGGCGGCACCCTGGACTTCTTGGCCGAGACTGCCGACGTCCGGGCGGACGAGACCTGGCAGGTCGCCGCGCCGGCGCCCGGACTGGTGGACCGCCGGGTGGAGATCACCGGCCCGACCGACAAGAAGATGACGATCAACGCCCTGAACGCCGGTGCGAAGGTGTGGCTGGCCGATCAGGAGGACGCGAACACGCCGCACTGGAGCTCGGTGATCGGCGGGCAGGTCAACCTGTTGGACGCGATCAACCGCAGCATCGACTTCACCGCGGAGAACGGCAAGTCCTACGCCCTGAAACCGGACGAGGAGCTGGCCACGATCGTGGTCCGCCCGCGCGGCTGGCACCTGGACGAGAAGCACATCCTGGTGGACGGTGAGCCCACTTCGGGCGCGTTGGTGGATTTTGCGCTGTTCGTGGCGACGGCTGGTCTGCGGCAGATCGAGAAGGGTCAGGGCCCGTACTTCTACCTGCCGAAGATGGAGCACTACCTTGAGGCGCGCATGTGGAACGACGCCTTCAACCTCGCCTCGGACACGCTCGGTTTCGCCCGCGGCACCATCCGGGCCACCTGCCTGATCGAGACGATTCCGGCAGCTTTCCAGATGGAGGAGATCCTCTACGAGCTGCGGGAGCACTCCGCGGGCCTGAACGCCGGCCGCTGGGACTACCTGTTCTCGGTGATCAAGAACTTCCGCACCCGGGGCAAGGAGTTCCTCCTGCCGGACCGGAACGCGATCACCATGACCGTGCCGTTCATGAGGGCTTACACCGAGCTGCTGGTGCGTAGTTGTCACAAGCGCGGGGCGCACGCGATCGGCGGGATGGCCGCATTCATCCCGAGCAAGGACGAGCAGGTCAACGCCGCTGCGTACGAGAAGGTTCGTGCGGACAAGTCCCGCGAGGCCGGCGACGGCTTCGACGGCTCCTGGGTGGCCCACCCCGGCATGGTGGACACCTGCAGGGAGGTGTTCACCGAGGTGCTGGGTGAGCGCCCGAACCAGATCGACAACAAGCGCGAGGACGTGTCCGTCACGGCAGCCGACCTGCTCGATATCGCCGCCACGCCCGGCGAGGTCACCGAGGAGGGCCTGCGCAACAACATCGACGTGGCGCTGCAGTACCTGCGCGCCTGGCTCGGCGGGCTCGGTGCGGTCGGGATCCACAACCTGATGGAGGACGCCGCCACTGCGGAGATCTCCCGCTCACAGATCTGGCAGTGGCTGCACAACGAGATCGAACTCGCCGACACCCACCGGGTGGTCACCGCCGACCTGGTCGAGCAGCTGGTGGCCGAGGTGGTCCCCACCCTGCCCGGCGAGCCGTCCGACTACGACGACGCCAAGTCCTTGTTCCTGGAGGTGGCCGTCTCCGACGAGTACGCCGACTTCCTCACCGTGCCTGCCTACGAAAGGATGGCCTGATGACCACGCTGACTGCAGGGGACACTGCCCCAGACTTCACCCTGAGCGACCAGAACGGCGCCGAGGTCTCGCTGACCGAGGCCCGGGCCGGAGCGGACAAGGGTGTGATCGTCTACTTCTACCCGAAGGCGGCTACTCCCGGATGCACCACCGAGGCCTGCGACTTCCGGGACAACCTGTCCTCGCTGGCCGCTGCCGGCTACCAGGTGATCGGTCTGTCCCCGGACCCGGTCGAGGATCTGCGCGCCTTCGCCGAGGCCGAATCGCTGACCTTCCCGCTGGCCGCCGACACCGATCACTCGGTGGCCGAGGCCTACGGTGCCTGGGGTCCGAAGACGATGAACGGCCAGACCTTCGAGGGCGTGCGCCGGTCCACCTTCGTGGTGAACCCGGACGGGTCGGTGCGCCTCGCCCAGTACGACGTCGACGCCACCGGGCACGTGGCCCGGCTGCGTGCGGAGCTGCTCGGTTCCTGACGGCGACACCGTCACTGCTGCACAGGTGGCCCGGCCGCTCCGCCACGCCGGGCCGCCTGGTCGCCAGACGGAGCGGCCGATCAGGCGCCTCACGTGCACCATGTCGCCATCCGAGATCGACGCGTCGTCAGGTGCTTGCACCGCTCATCGACGCGTGTTAGTTTGCCGAACTAAGCAGCAAGCGGGAGTGACTTTCTGCTAGGTCCGTGGTTAGTGATGACCTCCGGAACGGCACCATGCGCACGGCGTGAGTGTAACGATCCCCTCCCGGTCACGGTAGAGGAAGGATCGACGATGAACTCCTTGGCTGTGCTTTCTGACGCCCGAAACTCGGCCGAGTGCCGGGATCGGGTGCTGCTGGACCTGTGGCATCCGATCGGCGCCTTGTCCCAGCTTCCCTCGCACGGAGAATGGCACGACCAGCTCTTGGGTGTTCCGCTGCGGATCGAGCGGACCGCGGGCGGCGCGTTCCGAGCGACCCGGAAGGACCGACCCGATGAGGAGCTCCCGGTCCAGGAACGCTTCAGCTACCTGTGGACCTCGCTGGGTGAGCCCAGGGACCTTTTCGATATCCCCGAGGCACACGAGGCCGATCGCCGCCTGTTGCACGCGGGATCGATCATGGTGCATACGTCGGCCGGTCGCGGTATGGAGAACTTCCTCGACATGGGGCACTTCCCCTTCGTCCATCCGGGTGTCCTGGGCGACGAGCCGCGCACAGAGGTCAAGGACTACACGGTCACGTCCTCGGTGGCCGATCACGAGATCTGGGCCACGGAGTGTGTGTTCTACCAGCCACAAGCGGCGATGGACAGCACGGAGGGGGCCGAGGTGGACTACGCCTACCGGGTGATGCACCCGAACTGCGCAGCGCTCTTCAAGTCGAACGCAAAGCAACCGGAACGCTTCGACACGGTGGCGTTGTTCATCCAGCCGCTGGACGAAGAGCACATTCGTGCGCATATGTGGCTCTGTCTCTTGGACGACGACAGTCCCGACTGGGCGTTGCGCCGGTTTCAGGTCGACATCTTCGGCCACGACAAACCCATCCTGGAGAATCAGCTGCCCCGGCGCCTCCCGCTCGACCCGCGTGCGGAAACACCGATCCGCGCGGACAAGACCGGCGTCTCCTATCGACGGATGCTGTCACAGCTCGGTGTCCGTTACGGCGTCATTCCCGGGGCGGTCTGACGATGACGACGCACGACGGCAGCAGTGTCATGACGCAGCCCAGCGACCAGCCCGACGATGAGGCTCGAGGTTTCCTCGGTGAGCTGACGAACCTGTGGCACCCGGTGGCCGCCGCCGACAAGGTGCCACAGTTCCACGTCTATCACGGTCAGCTGCTCGGCCAGGAGCTGGCGATCTGGCGTGCCGAGGACGACTACATCAACGTGTGGGAGAACCGGTGCTTGCACCGAGGGGTGCGGCTGACCATCGCGCAGAACGATGGCCGCGAGCTGAAGTGCCAGTACCACGGGTGGAGGTACGCGAACCGTACTGCCGCGTGCACCTACATTCCCGCGCACCCGGCGAACGCTCCTGCCCGCACGATCACCAATCGGACGTTCCCGACCCGGGTGGCCTCCGGGCTGGTCTGGAGCAGTATCGGCGAGCCAGTCGGTGAGCCGCCGGCCGTACCGTCCGGTCTGGTGGCGCGGCCGATGCCGGTGGCAGCGAAGCCGATAGACGTCCTGCAGGTGCTGCTGACCAGCCCGCCGCAGGTGGCGGGCCAGGACCGCGCCGCGACGCAGCAGGGTGCGCTCGGCGTCAACGTGCCGGGGGTCGCGGTCTTCTTTGTCCAGCCGGTGGACGGTGGGCGCTCCATCATCAGGACGGTGCTGGATCCCGCGCTACCGGTGCACTCGGCGAGGGGGCGGCTGGCACTGTTCCGCGCAGTGGACACCGAGCTGACCGGGATCCGCCGGCGCGCCGAGGAGCTGACCGGTCTAGGGCCGGAGCCGGAACGTCTATCGCCGAGGTACGAACCTGTCCCGGCTGAGATCTCGTCCATTCCCTCGGCAGGCGAGTACCGGGAGTTCCCCACCCGTGTCCGAGTGGTCAGTGCACGGGAGACCGCGCCTGGGATCCGCGCGTTCGAGCTGACATCGACGACGGACGTCCCGCTGCCCAGCGGGCAGCCCGGGTCGCACATCGACGTGATGCTCCCGAACGGCCTGGTCCGGCAGTACTCGTTGATCAACGGCCCCGGCGAGACCGGCAGCTACGTGATCGCGGTGCGTCGCACCCCGGACTCGACCGGCGGATCGCGTGCCCTGCACGAGTCGGTGCGCACCGGCGACGTCCTGGCGGTATCGCTGCCGCGCAACAACTTCCCGCTCCGGCAGGACCACGAGCGAACGATTCTGATCGCAGGTGGCATCGGACTGACGCCTCTGCTGTCCATGGCCCAGACGCTCCAGTACCACGGCCTGGGAGCAGAGCTCCACTATTTCGTCACGCATGCGGAGGACGTCGCTTTCCAGGAGCGCCTGGACCAGCTCGACGGAGTCCACATCCGCTCTGGCCTGAACCCCACGGCGACCGAGGCAGAGCTGCGAGCCATCCTCGGCAGGACCGAGCGGGAGCGAACCCAGCTCTACATCTGTGGCCCCCCGCCGATGCTGGATGCCATGCGCGCTATCGCGCGGGAGACTGGGTGGGCGTCGGAGAACGTCCACTTCGAGTACTTCCGCAACGACCGGCCCGTCGACGACAGCAGCCGGTTCGAGATCGTGCTCTCCCGCTCGGTGATGAACCTCACGGTCGAACCGGGCGCGACGATCCTCGAGACCGTGCGCGCCGCAGGCGTGTCCGTGGCTTCTTCCTGTGAGCAGGGCGCATGCGGTACCTGCCGGGTCACGGTGATCGGCGGTGAGCCGGACCATCAGGACGTGTACCTGGACGATGAGGAGAAGGCGGCCGGGAGGTCCCTGATGACCTGCGTCTCTCGTTCCCTGTCCCCGACGCTCACGCTCGACCTCTGAGGACGGCCCAGCATGCTGACGCTCTACGATGACGAGACCTCATCTGAAGGTTATACGGTGCGGACGCTCCTGGAGATCCTGGGTCTTGAGTACCAGTCGATCGCCCTGGAGACGTACCGGCCGGGCGACGGTGAAGTTCCTCGAGAACCGCTGACCGTGGCCGTCCGTGACTCGCCGGCCGGAGAACCGGGTCCGGTGGTCCACGGTACCGAGGCCTGCCTGTTCTACCTGTGCCGCCGATACGACTCGGACAGCCGGCTGACTGGTGGAACCGATGCCCACCGGAGCGCCCGAATCTTCGACTGGGTGTTCTTCGCGCACAGACTGGCGGACAGCCTCGCCGCCGCACGACGCTACGAGGCGTTCGGCGACCCGATCCTGTTCAACGGTCAGGGGCAAGACGTCGAGGCAGCACGAGCGCAGGGGCATCGCCTTCTCGAGCTGTTGGACCGACACTTGTGGTTCGCCGAGGAGGGCGGGCACGACTTCATCGTCGGGAACCTCTCGCTCGCCGATATCGCGTGCTTCGGCGACGTCGCCCTCGCCGAAGAAGGGGGAGTGGACCGCCAGGACTATCCAGCGATCCGGCGGTGGTGCGATCGCGTCAAACGAGTACCGCACTACCCCCTGATGCCAGGAATCTATCCGACAGGAGCGCCGGCGTTGTCATGAGTGCAGATACCCAACGGGACCGGGCCACCCCTGATGCGGTCGATGCACGGCTGCCGATCTCCAAGCTGGGAATCTACGGGTTCCAGCACGTCCTGGCATTCTTCGCCGGCGGCGCGATCATCATTCCGATCATCGTCGCATCCGCCATTGGCCTGAGTGATGATGAACTCGTCCACCTGATCAACGCGGCGCTACTGACCTGCGGCGTCGCCACCCTGCTCCAGTCGGTCGGCATCTGGAAGATCGGCGTTCGCCTCCCGCTCCTGCAAGGGATTGCCTTCGCAGGTGTTGCTCCGATGATCGCCATCGCGATGGCGGCCGGCGGAGGCGCTCACGGCCTGCGCACGGTCTACGGGGCGATCATCGTCTGCGGTATCGCGACCTTCGCGCTCGCCCCGCTCTTCGGGAAGATGGCGCGGTACTTTCCTCCGGTCGTCACCGGAACTGTCCTGACGATCATCGGACTGGCACTCCTCCCAGAAGCGGCCAACGCGGCCGTCGGCGGCAGCGGTGACGCGATGGATCCGAGCAGTACGAAGAATCTCTTGTACGCACTCGGAACCCTGGCGTTCATCGTGCTGGCCCGGCGCCTGTTCAAGGGCTTCATCGCGACCGTCGCGGTGCTGCTGGCCATGGTGCTGGGAACGGTCGTGGCGGCGTTGATCGGCGACACCGATTTCCAGGCGGTCGGTGATGCAGCGGTCTTCGGCATGGCGGTGCCGTTCCAGTTCGGTGCACCGATCTTTTCACCCAGTGCGATCCTGACGATGATGTTGGTGATCGTCATCACGGCTATCGAGACCACCGGTGCCGTGTTTGCCGTCTCCGGGATCGTCGAGCGGAAACCGAAGGCGGAGGACATCACCCGGGCCATGCGGGCCGACGGGCTGTCGGTGGCCTTCGGCGGTGTGTTCAACTCGTTCCCGTACACCTGTTTCGCCGAGAACGTCGGCCTCGTGCGCCTGACCGGAGTGAAGAGCCGCTGGGTGATCGCCGCCGCGGGGGTGATCATGATCCTGCTCGGGATGTTCCCGAAGTTGGCCGCCCTGGTGCTGGCGATACCGTCACCTGTGCTCGGCGGCGCGTCGCTGGCCATGTTCGCCATGGTGGCGGTCGTCGGTATCGAGATCCTGGGTGGAGTCGACTTCAAGGATCATCGCAATTCGATGATCGTGGCGGGCAGCCTCGGCATTGCCATGTATGTCACCGCACAGCCCGACGTCAAAGAGGCCGTGCCGACCTGGATGGCGGACCTGTTGGGCAGCGGCATCACCATCGGCGCCCTGACCGCGATCGTGCTGAACCTGGCGTTCCATCACTGGACCGGTCGGCGCAAGACCTCGATACCAGCCTAGGGTCAGTGGTTCGGGTGCACGATACGCACGGTCCGATCCGCCGGCCGGCGCAAGGAACTTCGACTGGAAGGGAGAGCTGTAGGCATGCATGAGGTCAGAGCTGTTGTGGTGAAGGGGAAGAACGAGCCCGCCACTGTAGAGACGATTCTGGTGCCCGACCCGGGGCCGGGGGAGGCGCTGGTGGAGGTGATCACCTGCGGGGTGTGCCAGACCGACCTGCACTACCAGGTGGGTGGCGTGGGTGATGACTTCCCGTTTCTGCTCGGTCATGAGGCCTCCGGTGTGGTGGCCGCTGTGGGCGAGGGGGTCACCGAGGTCGAGGTCGGCGACCGGGTGATCTTGAACTGGCGAGCGGTGTGTGGGGATTGCCGAGCCTGCCGCAAGGGCCAGCCGTGGTACTGCTTCGCCACTCACAACGCCACGCAGAAGATGACCCTGACCGATGGCACCGAGCTCTCCCCGGCGTTGGGCATCGGAGCATTCGCGGAGAAGACGCTGGTGGCTGCCGGGCAGTGCACCAAGATCGAGGGCGACCTCGCACCTGAGCAGTTCGCCGCGGTCGGGTTGCTCGGCTGTGGGGTGATGGCCGGTATCGGTGCTGTGCTCAATACCGGCGCTGTGCAGCGCGGGGAGTCGGTGGCGGTGCTCGGTTGCGGCGGAGTCGGTACTGCGGCAGTGGCCGGGGCGGTGTTGGCCGGAGCGACCACGATCATCGGGGTGGACCTGGATGAGGCGAAGCTCGCCACTGCCCGGGGTTTTGGTGCCACCCACACAGTGAACGCTGGTGATCAGGACCCGGTGGCGGCGATCCAGGAGCTGACTGGCGGTTTCGGCGCGGATGTGGTGATCGACGCCGTCGGTATCGCGGCCACGTTCAAACAGGCCTTCGAGGCGCGGGACCTGGCCGGTCGGGTGGTACTGGTCGGGGTGCCCGATCCGGGGACCACGTGGGAGATCCCGTTGGATGAGGTGTTCGGCCGGGGTGGGGCGATCAAGTCCGCGTGGTACGGGGACTGCCTGCCCTCGCGGGACTTCCCGATGCTGGTCGAGCAGTACCGGCTGGGGCGCCTGGATCTGGATGGGTTCGTCTCCGAGCGGATCGGGATCGAGGACATCGAGCCCGCGTTCGAGAAGATGAGGGCCGGGAAGGTGCTCCGCTCGGTGGTGGAGATCAACCCCGCCCCGGGCGCGGTCTCAGCAGGAGGTGCCCGATGAGCGCCGAACGCAGCGATGCCACCGGCCAGGTGCTGGTGACCCATCTGGTCACCAGCGGCACGTTCTCCCTGGACGGGGGCACGTGGGAGGTGGACAACAACGTCTGGATCGTCGGTGACGAGAGTGAGTGCCTGGTCATCGATCCGGCCCACGACCCGGTTGCCATCGCCCAGGCGGTCGGCGGGCGGCAGGTGACGGCGATCTTGCTCACCCACGGTCACGATGACCACATCCGTGCCGTCGGCGAGGTCGCGCAGCAGGTGGGGGCGCCGGTGCATCTGCACCCGGCCGATCAGCTCCTCTGGGAGCAGGTCTACCCCGGCACGACGCCGGACGGGCAGATCACCGACGGCGACACCTTCGCCCTCGGTGGGGTGGAGCTACGTGCCGTGCACACTCCCGGGCACTCGCCCGGCTCGACGTGCTTCTGGGCACCCGGGCTCGGCGCAGGCGGAGTGTTGTTCTCCGGGGACACCCTGTTCCAGGGCGGACCCGGTGCGACCGGCCGCTCCTACTCCGACTTCCCCACGATCATCACCTCCATCCGGGAGAAGCTCTTTACCCTGCCGGAGGCCACTGAGGTACTCACCGGACACGGAGACGCCACCACGATCGGGGCGGAGAAACCGCATCTGCAGGAGTGGATCGCCCGGGGGCACTGAGGTCTCCCCGACCAGGGTTGGGGCGCCGGGGAAGGTGCCCGAAGCGCGCAGCCTCGGATGCCCCGTCTCCAACGGAGGTAGCTTCCGGGATCAGAGAGAAGTTACAACTTGGCTCCGATCCCGGAAGCTACCTCCGATGCCTGGCGGGACGCCGAGCGCGCGTCACTACTTGTCAGTACTCTCTTGACATCGTCACCGAGTATGGCCTAGCGTCTGCATTCTAGAAGTTTGTTTCCACTTGACGGAAACTCTCCGAGGAAGCCATCCCGGTGTAGCACGCTCATGTGGACGGAAGAATTCGAGTCGAGTTCGGACGTCCATGCGGCGTCCAGAAGCATGAGGGTATGGCAATGGAGCTGACGGACTTCAACACTGCACCGGCCGATCAGGCCGCCGAGCTGGTGCGCGCCTGCGCCCACGTCGAGCGGTGGGTCGAGGCGGTCGTCGCGGGCCGTCCGTATGCCAGCATCGACGAGGCTGTCGACGCGGCGCAGCAGCGCGCCAATCCCTGGACCGACGCCGAGGTCGACTCGGCACTGGCGCGTCACCCGCGCATCGGTGAGCGCGCCCAGGGCGAACACACCGATGCGCAGATGTCTCGCCGCGAACAGTCCGGAGTCTCGGCCGATGCCGACACCCAGACCCGGCTGACCGAGGGAAACGCCGCCTACGAGGCGAAGTTCGGACACGTCTTCCTCATTCGCGCTGCCGGCCGAAGCGCCGAGGAGATCCTTGACTCGCTGGAGCAGCGAGTGACCCACACCCCTGATCACGAACGCCGGATCGCAGCGGAGCAGCTCCGCGAGATCGCTGCCCTCCGGCTGAGAGGAGCCCTGAGCTGATGACCTCCCACCTGACCACGCACGTACTGGACGCGTCCGCCGGCCACCCGGCCACCGGGATCGACGTCCTGCTCGAGCACAAGGACGGGGCCGGTTGGACTGAGATCGCCACCGGCACCACCAACGACGACGGTCGGATCGCACAGCTGGGTCCCGAGCGGCTGGCTTCCGGTACCTACCGGCTCACCTTCGCCGTCGCCGACTACTTCGCTGCCACCGGCACAGCTACCTTCTACCCGGAGATCACGGTGACCTTCGCCGTCGACTCCGACCAGAAGCACTACCACGTGCCGGTACTGCTGAGCCCGTTCGCCTACACCACCTACCGCGGAAGCTGAAAGGAAGACTGCCATGACCAGCGTCGACACCACCCCCCGAGAACTGACCAGCGAGAACGCCGAGATGCATGCCGCCTCGCACGGCAAGGGCGGGGTCCACCTCGTCCGGGTCGAACGGGAGGGCTCGGTCCACCACATCACCGACTACACCGTCTCCTCGGCGATCCGGGGCGACCTGGACCGCATCTACACCCACGGAGACAACTCCACCTGCGTCGCCACGGACACGCAGAAGAACCTCACCTTCTCCCTCGCTCGCGACGGCGTGGGCACTCCCGAGGAGTTCGCACTCAAGTTCGGCCGCTTCATGTACGCGGAGTGGCCGGAGATCGTCGACGGCGGTCGCTGGGAGGTCATGAAGGTCGAGTGGGACCGGATCGTCGGGGACAACGGCCCGCACGACTTCTCCTTCGTCCGCAAGGGCAAGGAGGAGCGTTACGCCGTGGTCCAGGCTGCCGGCGAGGACTTCAAGGTCGTCGCCGGGCTGAAGGAGCTGACGGTGCTGAAGTCCTCGGGCTCGGCGTTCGTCGGCTACCCGAAGGGCACGTACACCACGCTGGCCGAGACCACCGACCGGGTGATGTCCACCGACGTCTCCGCCTGGTGGGAGTACAACACTCTCGACGCCGACTGGGACGGGATCTTCGACTCGATCCGGCACATCATCCTCAGCGAGTTCGCCGAGCGGTTCTCGATGGCGCTGCAGAACACGATGTGGGCGATCAGCGCACGGATCATCGATACCCACCCGGAGATCAACACCGTCCGGCTACAGTGCCCGAACAACCACCACTTCGTCGTCGATCTGGACCCGTTCGGCCAGGACAACCCGAACGTCGTCTTCTACGCGGCCGACCGGCCGTACGGGGACATCACCAGCGAGGTCGTCCGCAAGGGCACTACCCCGAGCGAGCTGGCCTGGACCACGATCCCGTCCTTCACCTGATCAGCAGTCGACCACCATCTCAAAGGAGAGACCATGACGACCGCAGTCGAACTCCCGAAGGGCAAGCGCCCGGAGGATGCGCGCCTGGGCATCGGGGCGAACCTCGCCTACGGCATGCAACACGTGCTCACCATGTACGGCGGGATCATCGCCGTCCCGCTGATCGTCGGGAACGCCGCAGGTCTGGACTCGGCCGGCATCAGCCTGCTGATCGCCTCCTGCCTGTTCATGTCCGGACTGGCCACGGTTCTGCAGACCCTCGGTATTCCGTTCTTCGGCTCTCAGCTGCCGCTGGTGCAGGGTGTGTCCTTCGCCAACGTGGCCACCGTGCTGGCGATCCTCAGCGGCGGGAGCGATATCACCACGATCTTCGGTTCGGTGATCGTCGCGGCAGCAATCGGCGTCCTGCTCGCTCCGTTCTTCGCCAAGATCATCCGGTTCTTCCCACCGGTGGTGACCGGGACCGTCATCGCCACCATCGGGCTGAGCCTGCTGCCAGTGGCCGGCGGCTGGGCGATGGGCGGGGAAGGATCGGAGAGATGGGGTGACCCCAGCAACCTCGCCCTCGCGGCCGGAACGCTCGTGCTCGTGCTGCTGCTGAGCAAGGTCGGGATCGCGACCATCTCCCGGCTGTCCATCCTGATCGCGATCGTCGTCGGCACCGTGGTGGCCGCCCTCCTCGGGCTCACCGACTTCTCCGACGTGGGGCAGAGCGGGGCGGTGGCGATACCCACACCGTTCGCCTTCGGCGCGCCGAGCTTCGAGCTCGCGGCCATCATCTCGATGCTCATCGTGGTGATCGTGACCTTCACCGAGAGCACCGCGGACATGATCGCCCTCGGGGAGATCGTGGACACCAAGGTGGACTCGAAGCGGATCGCCGCCGGCCTGCGGGCCGATATGGCAGCGTCGGCGGTCTCGCCGGTCTTCAACAGCTTCACCCAGTCGGCGTTCGCGCAGAACGTCGGTCTGGTAGCCATCACCGGGATCAAGTCCCGGTTCGTGGTCGCCACCGGGGGAGGAATCCTGGTGGTGATGGGGCTGCTGCCGGTGATCGGTGACGTCGTGGCGGCCGTACCGCTGCCGGTGCTCGGTGGTGCGGGTGTGGTGCTCTTCGGCTCGGTGGCCGCAGCGGGTATCCGCACCCTCGCCGCGGTGAAGTACGAGGGCAACATGAACCTCATCATCGTGGCGGTCGCGATCTCCTTCGGGGTCCTGCCCGAAGTGGTCGAGGGCCTCTACGACCAGTTCCCGAGCTGGGTGCAGGTGATCCTCGGCTCCGGGATCTCGGCGGCGACCCTGATGGCGGTCACGCTGAACCTGTTGTTCAACCACCTGAGGGCCGGGACGCCGGACCAGCCGTCGGTGTTCGCCGCCGGGACAGGCCGGGTGATCACGAAGAAGCAGTTCCAGCGGCTTGCCGAGGGCGACCACGTCGAGGACGGCAAACTCGTCCGGGCGGACGGTGCGCCGGTCCCGATCGTGACCAAGGAGCAGGCGATCGCGGTCACCGAGGCCGTCGAGTCCGGCGAGATCGCCTCGGACGACGACGTCCAACGCGTCATCGAACGGACCGAGGATCCGAAGCACTGATCGGGTCGGGCCGAACGGAGCGGGCGCGTGCCTCCTACAGCGATCGAGACTGGCTCGGTCAGTAGCGGGTGTGCCCGCTCGTTCGGCTCAGCCGGCCCGGAGCAGATCGGCGATATCGCCCGCGATCTCCTGCAGCACGGGCACCGCATGGTCGCCGAACTCGAGCGTGACCCGGGCGTCGGGTCCGGAGATGGACAGTGCGGTCGGGGTCGGGGCGCCGAGCACCGGCACCGCGAAACAGCGCACCCCGATCTCCTGCTCACCGTCGTCGACGGCGTAGCCTCGCTCCCGGATCCGGTCCAGCTCGGCGAGCAGCTCGGGAACGGCGTCGATGCTCTTCGAGGTCGCCGCGGGCATTCCCGCCCGGGTGACGATGTCCTGTACCGCGGGATCGGGCAGCTGGGCGAGGATCGCCTTGCCGACTCCGGTGGAGTGGGTGAACACCCGCCGGCCCACCTCCGTGAACATCCGCATCGACCGGGTCGAGGAGGCCTGGGCCACGTACACCGCCATATCGCGGTCGATGATCGCCAGGTTCGCACTCTCACCGAGCTCGTCCGCGAGTCGGGCGAGGTACGGGCGGGCGTCAGCGCCGAACTGCCGGGATGCGGCGTCCCCGAGGCGGATCAGCCGTGGCCCCAGCGTGTAGCGCCGGGACGGCAGCTGGCGCACGTAGCCGCGGGCCAGCAGAGTACGCATCAACCGGTGGATCGTCGGCAGCGGCAGCGCCGTCCGGCCGGCGAGCTCGCTCAGCGTGGACTCCCCGCCGGCGTCGGCGAGCAGCTCCAGCAGGTCGATGGCGCGATCCACCGACTGCACGCCGCCGGTTCGCGGCTTCGCCTCGGTCTCGATGTCTGTCATCCGGAATTCCCTTTCCTCCCGAGTGATCTTACGGTCTCGCACCCGACCCGCCGAGGATCAGGGTTCCGCGTAGGTTGCTCCCGCACTACGATCACCTAGTATTCCTGATAGCGGAAACAGTACTCCACGTATTGAGAGATTGGACGGCAGTCATGGCAGCAATCCCCGGGCCCAGCTACTCGATCACCCTCAGGATCGGAGCTCCGACAGGGCCGCACACCACCACCGATATCGTCGCCACCGTGGGTGCGACCGGCGCGGCGGTCACCGCCGTGGACGTGGTGGAGTCCACCGACACCCAGATGGTGGTCGATATCTCGGCGAACGCGCGTGACGAGGCGCACGTGCAGGAGATTCGGGAGCGGATCGACGAGGTGGACGGCGCGACGGTGCGGCACGTCTCCGATGCCACCTTCCTGCTCCACCTGGGCGGCAAGCTCGAAGTCCGGCCGAAGGTCAACCTGCGCCACCGCGACGACCTCTCCCGTGCCTATACCCCTGGGGTAGCCCGGGTGTGCCTGGCGATCGCCGACCGGCCCGAGGACGCCCGGCGGCTGACCATCAAGCGCAACACGGTGGCCGTGGTCACCGACGGCACCGCCGTCCTCGGCCTGGGCGACATCGGCCCGGAGGCCTCCATGCCGGTGATGGAGGGCAAGGCTGCGCTGTTCAAGCAGTTCGGGGGTGTGGACGCCTGGCCGGTCGCGCTGGACACCACCGATACCGAGGAGATCATCCGCACGGTCAAAGCGATCGCCCCGGCCTATGGCGGGGTGAACCTGGAAGACATCTCCGCCCCGCGGTGCTTCGAGATCGAACGACGGCTGCGGGCCGAGCTGGACATCCCGATCTTCCATGACGACCAGCACGGGACGGCGATCGTGGTCCTGGCAGCGCTGATCAATGCGCTCAAAGTGGTCGGCAAGTCCCTCGCGGACGTGAAGATCGTGGTCTCCGGGGTCGGCGCAGCGGGATCGGCGATCATTCGGTTGCTGCAGGCCCAGGGCGCGAGCGACATCATCGGCTTCGGGAGCCGCGGGGCGATCACCGCCGACCACGGCTATGAAGATGAGCACCGCCAGTGGATCGCCGAGAACACCAACGCCGACGGCTTCTCCGGCACTCTGCAAGAAGGTCTGGCCGGCGCTGACGTGTTCATCGGCGTCTCTGCCGGCAACATCCTCACCGGCGGCGACATCGCCACGATGGCCGAGGAGGCGATCGTCTTCGCTCTGGCTAACCCCACGCCCGAGGTGGACCCGCTGGATGCTGCCCAGCACGCCGCCGTCGTCGCCACCGGCCGGAGCGACTATCCGAACCAGATCAACAATGTGCTTGCCTTCCCCGGCCTGTTCCGCGGCCTGCTGGACGCACGCGCCCGCTCGATCAACGACCAGGTGCTGCGCGCGACTGCAGTGGCGATCGCCGGTACGGTGAGCGACTCCGAGCGGAACGCCTCGTTCATCATCCCGAGCGTGTTCGATCCCTCGGTAGCCAAGGCGGTGGCCCGGGCTGTGGTCGAGGTGGTCCGCGCCGAACGGGAGGCTTCCGGCGAGCCGGCGCCGTTCACCGGCGCACTGCCGCTCGGCGCAGGGGAGGAGTGATGGCGGCGCTGGACGGTATCCGGGACCGGATCGAAGCGTTGCTGACCGACTCGGATGCCACCACCGCCGCTCGCTATCCGGGGGAGGCGGCCGGGCGCCAGCCGGTGCACTCGGTCTACGTTCCCGCCGATACCTTCGATGCCGACCTGCCCGCCCGCTGGGGGGCGCAGGCGCTCGAGGCGGTCGAGCAGGGCGGGGGTATCGGCCACCTGCTCCAGGTACACGGTCTGGTCTCCGACGAGTCGGAGGTGGCCACGATCGGTCAGCTGGTGCTGGACAAGCTCGCCCGGGAGCCGGTGGAGGATCTGCGGATCGACTTCGAGGACGGCTACGGCGACCGCGGCGACGACGCGGAGGACGCCGCTGTCGCTGCCGCCGTCGCTGCGATCGGTACCGCCCAGGCGGCCGGGACGGCACCCCCATTTCTCGGAATCCGGTTCAAGTGCCTGGAGCCGGATACGCGCGCGCGGGGGCTGCGCACCCTGGAGTCGTTCGTCACCGGGCTCGCCTCCGGCGGGCTCCCGGACGGTCTGGTCCTCACGCTGCCCAAGGTCACCGCCGTGGCGCAGGTGCAGGCTATGGTGCTCGCCCTGGAGGCCCTCGAAGGTCCGCTCGGGCTGCCGAACGGGCGGCTCGGTTTCGAGATCCAGGTGGAGACCCCTCAGGCAGTCCTCGGACCCGAGGGCTCTGCGCTGATCGGGCCGATGATCGCCGCCGGTGCGGGCCGAGTGACCGGGATGCCCTACGGCACCTACGACTACAGCGCCTCGCTCGGGATCGCTGCCGCCTACCAGTCGATGGAGCACCCGGCCGCGGACTTCGCCAAGCAGGTGATGCAGGTCAGTGCCGCCGGGACGGGAGTGCGGCTCTCCGACGGGTCCACCAATGTGCTGCCGGTGGGGGAGCAGGACGAGGTGGACGCGGCCTGGGCGCTGCACGGGCGACTGGTGATGCGCTCGCTGCGGCGCGGGTTCTATCAAGGCTGGGATATGCACCCGGCCCAGCTGCCCAGCCGATATGCGGCCACCTATGCCTTCTTCCGCGGCGGCCTCGCCGATGTGCTGCTCCGGCTGGAGAACTACCTGAACAACACCGGTGGTGCGGTCCTGGACGAACCAGCGACGGCGAAGGCGATGGCCGGCTTCCTGCTCCGCGGCCTGGACTGCGGTGCGGTCCGCGGGAGCGAGGTGCCCTTCGAGGTGAGTGCCCTGCGCCGTCTGCTGGGCCACACCGGTTGACGATGGTCCACCTTCTCCCGTACTCTTTCATTTAGTAGAAAATAACTTCCGCAATACGGAACATCATGGACCTGATCCGAACAAGGAGGCCGACGTGACCAACGCCCGCTACACGGTGAACTGTTCGATCCTGCTCACCGACCTGCCCCTGCTGGAGCGTCCGGCCGCTGCCCGTGCCGCCGGCTTCGACGGGGTGGAGTTCTGGTGGCCGTTCCCGACCTCCACGCCGGAGCCAGAGGACGTGGACGCGTTCGTGTCCGCGATCGCCGACGCCGGCGTCGAGCTGACCGGGCTGAACTTCAACGCCGGTGACATGCCCGGTGGGGACCGTGGTCTGGTGTCCTGGCCGGAGCGGTCGGCGCAGTTCCGGGCGAACCTGGATGCGGTCACCGCCATCGGTGAGCGCACCGGCTGCAACGGCTTCAACGCCCTCTACGGGAACCGGATCGACGGCGTGGCCCCGGCCGAGCAGGACGAGCTCGGCGCCGAGAACCTCGCGCTCGCCGCCCAGGCGGTCGCCCGGATCGACGGCACAGTGCTGGTGGAGCCGGTCTCCGGCACCCCCAGCTACCCGCTGAAGACCGCCGGCGATGCGGTCGCCGCGATCGACCGGGCCGGGGAGGCCAATATCGGCCTGCTCTTCGACGTCTACCACCTCGCCACCAACGGTGACGACGTCGACGCTGCCCGTGCGGCCTATGCGAGCCGGATCGCGCACGTGCAGATCGCCGACGCTCCCGGCCGCGACCAGCCCGGCACCGGTGAGGCCCCGATCGCACGCTGGACCCAGGACCTGCTCACCGGCGGCTACACCGGCTGGTTCGGCTTGGAGTACAAGCCCGCCACGCCGGCTTCCCAGGCGGACCCGTTCGCCTGGCTCCCGCGCGAGCAGCGCTCCGCACACTGACCCCACCCGGCCGCCGCCCCCACCCTCTGTAAGGACTGTGCTATGACCACCATCGCATTCATCGGACTCGGCATCATGGGCTCCCCGATGTCGGTCAACCTGACCAAGGCCGGCTTCGACGTCGTCGGCTACAACCGCACCCCGGAGAAGGCCCAGCCGCTCGTCGACGCTGGCGGAAAGTCGGCCGCGAGCATCGCCGAAGCGGTCGCCGACGCCGACATCGTCGCGATCATGGTGCCGGACTCCCCGGACGTCGCCGCCGTGCTGCAAGCCGACGATGGTGTGTTCGCGAGCGCCAAGCCCGGCGCCCTGCTGATCGACTTCTCCACCATTCGCCCGGATGTGACCCAAGAGCTCGCCGAGGAGGCACAGGACAAGGGTTTCCGGATCCTGGACGCCCCGGTCTCCGGTGGTGAACCGGGAGCGATCAACGGCGCGCTGTCGATCATGGTCGGCGGCGCGGCCGAGGACTTCGCAGCGGCCCAGGGCGTCTTCGACGCGGTCGGCAAGACCATCGTGCACGTCGGACCGAACGGCTCGGGGCAGACCGTGAAGGCCGCGAACCAGCTGATCGTGGCCACGAACATCCAGGCGCTCTCCGAAGCACTGGTCTTCCTCGAGGCGTTCGGCGTCGACCTGCCGGCCGCCGTCGAGGTACTGGGCGGAGGCCTCGCCGGCTCCGCAGTGCTGAACCAAAAGGCGCAGAAGATGCTGGACAAGGAGTTCTCTCCCGGTTTCCGCATCGACCTGCACCACAAGGACCTCGGCATCGTGACCTCCACCGCACGCGAGGCCGGGGTCACCATCCCCGCCGCGGCGCTGGTGGCTCAGCTGATGGGCTCGGCTCGCGTCAACGGCGACGGCGCCCTGGACCACTCCGGCCTCTACCGAGGGGTGGCCCGCCTGTCCGGCACGGACAGCTGAGCACCAAGAGCTGAACACCGACAGCTGAGCACCCCAGGACGGAGCACCGACGCTCCGTCCGCAGTGAAGACCTGATTCGAAGGAGAAGACCCATGCCTCGTATGCGCGCAGTGGATGCCGCCGTGGCGATCCTGGCGAAGGAGGGGGCCACCCAGGCTTTCGGCCTGCCCGGCGCCGCGATCAACCCGTTCTACAACGCGATGATGCTGCATGGCGGCATCTCGCACGTGCTCGCCCGGCACGTCGAAGGCGCCTCGCACATGGCCGACGGCTACTCCCGCACCACCCCCGGCAACATCGGGATCTGCATCGGCACCTCCGGCCCGGCCGGTACCGACATGATCACCGGGCTGTACGCCGCCTGGGCGGACTCGGTGCCGATCCTGTGCATCACCGGCCAGGCCCCGGTGGCCAAGCTGGACAAGGAGGACTTCCAGGCGGTCGACATCGCCTCGATCGCCGCACCGGTGACCAAGATGGCCAAGACGGTGCTCGAGGCCGGGCAGGTGCCGCAGGTGTTCGCCCAGGCCTTCCACCTGATGCGCTCGGGCCGCCCTGGCCCGGTGCTGATCGACCTGCCCCTGGATGTGCAGCAGACCGAGATCGAGTTCGACCCGGACACCTACACCCCCCTGCCGGTGCACCGGCCGGCAGCCTCGCGCGAGCAGGCCGCGAAGGCGATCGACATGCTGCTGGCGGCCGAGCGCCCGGTGATCATCGCTGGGGGTGGCATCGTGAACGCTTCCGCGGAAGCGCTGCTGGTCGAGCTCGCCGAGACGCTGGGCGTGCCGGTGATCCCGACCCTGATGGGCTGGGGTGCGATCCCGGACGATCACGCCCTGATGGCCGGGATGGCCGGGCTGCAGACCTCGCACCGGTACGGCAACGCCACCCTGCTCGCCTCGGACTTCGTGTTCGGCATCGGCAACCGGTGGGCGAACCGGCACACCGGGGCGGTGGAGTCCTACACTGCCGGGCGCACCTTCGTGCACGTGGACATCGAGCCGACCCAGATCGGGCGGGTGTTCGCCCCGGACTTCGGCATCGTCTCCGACGCCAAGGCCGCTCTGGAGCTATTCGTGCAGGTGGCCAAGGAGCGGGTGGCCGCCGGCAGCGCGCGCGACTACTCCACCTGGGCCGCCGACTGTGCCGAGCGCAAGCGGACCCTGCTGCGCAAGACGCACTTCACCGAGGTGCCGATCAAACCGCAGCGGGTGTACGAGGAGATGAACCGCGCCTTCGACCGGGACACCCGGTACGTGTCCACCATCGGCCTGTCCCAGATCGCCGGCGCGCAGTTCCTGCACGTCTACCGGCCGCGGCACTGGATCAACGCCGGCCAGGCGGGTCCGCTGGGCTGGACCGGCCCGGCGGCGATCGGGGTGGCCGCAGCCGCGCCGGAGGAGAACGTGGTGGCGCTCTCCGGCGACTACGACTTCCAGTTCATGATCGAGGAGCTCGCGGTCGGCGCCCAGTTCAACATCCCGTATGTGCACGTGGTGGTGAACAACGCCTACCTGGGCCTGATCCGCCAGTCCCAGCGCGCCTTCGACATGGACTACCACGTGCAGCTCTCCTTCGAGAACATCAACAGCCCGGAGACCGACGGCTACGGCGTGGACCATGTGAAGGTCGCGGAGGGGCTGGGCTGCAAGGCGCTGCGGGTGCGAGACCCGGAGGAGCTGGCCAGCACCTTCGCCAAAGCCCAGACGATGGCCGAGGAGTACCGAGTGCCGGTGGTGGTGGAGGTGATCCTGGAGCGGGTCACGAACATCTCCATGGGCGCCGCCAAGCTCGACGGGGTGAACGAGTTCGAGGACCTCGCCCTGTCCACGGACGACGCACCCACCGCAGTGGCCGGCATGCTTGACTGAGCCATGGCCACCGTCGTGCTCGCCCCGGACAAGTTCAAGGGATCCCTCACTGCCGCGCAGGTCGCCGAGCACCTTGCCACCGGTCTGCTCCGGGCCCGCCCGGAGCTGACCGCGGTGCAGGTACCGATGGCCGACGGCGGTGAGGGCACCGTGGCCGCGGCTGTCGCCGCCGGCTGGCGGGAGCGGGCGGCCACGGTCACCGGTCCTCTCGGCGAGTCCGTGCAGGCCGCGTACGCGCTCTCGCCCGACGGCGCATCGTGCGTGGTGGAGATGGCGCTCGCCTCCGGTCTGGAGTTCACCCGCGCGGACGTCGACGCCGCCCGCCGGTCCTCCTCCTTCGGCACCGGAGAGCTGATCGCACATGCCCTGGACGACGGCGCCCGCCGGGTGATCCTCGGCGTGGGCGGCAGCGCCAGCACCGACGGCGGCGCCGGCCTGGTCCAGGCGCTCGGCGGACGGCTGCTTGCCAAGGACGGCAGCGAGCTACCCGGGGGAGGGGCAGCGCTGAACCACCTGACCGCCGTCGACCTGACCGGGCTGGACCCGCGCCTGGGCGAGACGGAGGTGATCCTGGCCGCCGATGTGGACAACCTGCTGCTCGGACCCAGCGGGGCCGCCGCCGTCTACGGCCCGCAGAAGGGAGCCGACGAGGCGACCGTGGCCGAGCTGGAGGACGGGTTGGCCCGCTGGGTCGAGGCGCTCGCGGCCGAACGACCCCGAGCCGCACTGGCCGCCGACCAGCCCGGGGCCGGAGCAGCCGGCGGTCTCGGCTATGCGGTGCTGGCACTGCTCGGCGGCGCCCGCCGGTCCGGGATCGACGTGGTGATCGAGCTGACCGGCCTGGCCGACCGGCTCGACGGTGCCGCTCTGGCCATCACCGGCGAAGGTAGCCTGGACGAGCAGAGCCTGTACGGCAAGACCCCGGTCGGGGTGGCGCGCGCGGCGGCAGCCGCCGGGGTGCCGACAGTCGCGGTGGCGGGGCGTTCGCTGCTCAGCGATGCCGACCTTGGCCGACACGGCATCGCCGCCTGCTACCCGCTGACCGCCCTGGCCCCGGATCCGGCGACCTCGATCCGGGAGGCCGGCCGGCTGCTCGAAGAACTGGCGGCGACGATCGTCGCCGAGCACCTGTGAGGAGGCCATGATGGCGGAGAAGACCTATGACCTGGTGATTCGGGCCGAGCGGGTGTGTACCACAGCGGGCTTCCAGCCCCGTGAGGTGGCCATCACTGCCGGCCGGATCGAGGCGATGGAGCCGCTGGGCAACAACCTGTCCGGTGAGCAGGTGATCGAGCTGACGCGGGAGGAGGTGCTGCTACCCGGGCTGGTAGACACGCACGTGCACGTGAACGAGCCGGGCCGCACCGACTGGGAGGGGTTCGAGACCGCCACTCGCGCCGCCGCCCGCGGCGGGGTGACCACGATCATCGATATGCCGCTGAACTCCATCCCGCCCACGGTGAACGTGGCCGCCCTGGCGGAGAAGGTTGCCGCCACCGAGGGCAAACGGCATGTGAACGTCGGCTTCTGGGGCGGGGCGATCCCCGGGAACAAGGCGGATCTGCGCGGTCTGCACGATGCCGGGGTGTTCGGGTTCAAATGCTTCCTGCTGCACTCGGGCGTGGACGAGTTCCCGCCGCTGGACCCGGACCAGCTCGAGGAGGACCTCGGTGAGCTGGTCACCTTCGATGCCCGGATGATCGTGCACGCCGAGGACTCCCGCACGATCGACCGCGCCACCCAGCCGGAGGGCGACCAGTACGAGAAGTTCCTCTCCTCCCGCCCCCGCAGCGCGGAGAACCTCGCCATCGCCGAGGTGATCGCCCGCGCCCGGTGGACCGGTGCGAAGGTGCACATCCTGCACCTGTCCTCCTCCGACGCCCTGCCGATGATCGCCAGCGCGAAGCGGGACGGGGTGCAGATCACCGCGGAGACCTGCCCGCACTACCTCACCCTGTCCGCCGAGGACATCCCGGCCGGGAACACCGCGTTCAAGTGCTGTCCGCCGATCCGCGAGGCGAGCAACCGGGACCTGCTCTGGCAGGGACTGGCCGACGGCGTCATCGACTGCATCGTCACCGACCACTCGCCGTCCACGCTGGAGCTGAAGCACTTGGACACCGGTGACTTCGGTACCGCCTGGGGCGGTATCGCCTCGCTGCAGATCAGCCTGCCGGTGGTGTGGAGCGCGGCCCGTGCCCGGGGCATCGAACTGGAGCAGGTGGTGGAGTGGATGGCCAGCAAACCGGCGGCCCTGGCGGGTCTGCGGTCCAAGGGCACGATCGCCGTCGGCTATGACGCCGACCTGTCCATCTTCGCCCCGGACGATGCGTTCGTGGTGCATGCGAAGCAGCTCGAGCACAAGAACCCGATCACTCCCTACGACGAGCGCTCGCTCTCCGGGGTGGTCCGTCGTACTCTGCTGGCCGGTCAGGATATCGACTTCGACAAGCCTGCCGGTGAGCTCATCTGGAGAGGAAAAGCATGACCTACCACGTTCCCCAGGGCGGGCTGCCGCCGCAGACGGCGCTGACCACCGACCGCGCCGTGTTCACCGAGGCCTACGCTGTGCTGCCCGCTCGGACGATGAGCGACATCACCGCCAGCCTGCTGCCGCACTGGACCGACACCCGGCTGTGGGTGCTGGCCCGGCCGTTGAGCGGCTTCGCCGAGACCTTCGCCCAGTACCTGGTGGAGGTCGCGCCCGGCGGCGGAAGCGACACCCCGGAACCGGACCCGGGCGCCGAGGGCGTGCTGTTCGTGGTCGGCGGGGAGCTGGAGCTCACTCTGGATGGAGCGGCGCACACCCTGGTCTCCGGCGGATATGCCTACCTCGCACCGGGTGCAGACTGGTCGTTGCACAACCGCACCGGGTCCAAGGCCAGCTTCCACTGGATCCGGAAGGCGTACCAGTACGCCGACGGCGTGGCCGCCCCGGACTCGTTCGTCACCCGCGCCCAGGATGTGGAGGGTGTGGGCATGGTCGGCACCGACGGGGCGTGGAGCACGCAGCGGTTCGCGGACCCGGCCGACCTGCGCCACGACATGCACGTGAACATCGTCACCCTGCAGCCCGGGGCCTCGATCACCTTCCCGGAGACACATGTGATGGAGCACGGGCTGTTCGTGCTGCAGGGCAAGGCCGTCTACCTGCTGAACACCGACTGGGTGGAGGTGGAGGCCGGTGACTTCATGTGGCTGCGCGCCTACTGCCCGCAGGCCTGCTACGCCGGCGGCCCGGGCCCGTTCAGCTACCTGCTCTACAAGGACGTGAACCGGCACGTGAACCTCACCCTCTGACCGCAGCCCCACCCCCTGTCCACCCACCCCCACACTCGCGTGAATCCATTCACTCGTCACTTCCTGCACCGAGTCGTGCTCTCGGATAGCGAGTCACCGGCCGCGGTAACGAGCGCCCAGGGCCCGGGCGAGTGCGGCGGGGCCAGGCGAGCCACGCCCGACGGCGTCACCCCAGGTGGCCGAGCCAGTCACCGACCGCTGTGGCCAGGCCGGGGAGGTCGGAGTCCAGGGAGTGCGTACCGCGCAGGGTGACCACCTGCCGCCCCGGTGCCGCCGGTGGCATCCCGAATCGGTCCGAGCTGCCTTGCACCACCAGCACCGGCACCTCGACCGCCGCGAGTTCGGCCAGTCGCGACTTGCTCGCATCCTTCCCCGGCGGAAGCAGCGGAAAGGCGAGGCAGAGGACCCCGGAGGCTGCGCCGTCGCCGGCCGTGCGACACGAGACCCGCGCTCCGGAGGAGCGACCCCCGGTGACCACCGGGAGCCCGGTCAGCTCGGTCTCGGCCAGCTCGGCGAGCACGGACCGCCAGGCCGCGTCCAGCTGCTTCGCCGGTGCGGGGGCGCGCCGGCCGGCGACGCGGTAGGGCTGCTCCACCAGCACGGCCAACCAGCCCGCCTGGAGCGCCGCTCCGGCGGCGGCGACCAGATCTTTGGCGGCCACACCACCACCGGCTCCGTGCCCGAGCACCAGGGCAGCGGCCGGCGGCCCGGCCGGGCGGTGCAGGTGCGCCCGGGCCGGGCCGTGCGGGGTGTCGATCGTGCGGAGCTGCGGGTCCGGCAACCTCATCCGGACAGGTTAGGTGGTCGCTGCCAGTTGCGGTTCGTCACCGGCCGCTACCGGTGCCGTCCGGGAGGCCAGTGCCAGCCTGCGGATCGCCAGTCCGGTCAGGGAGAGGATCACGCCCAGTCCCATCACCATCACCGAGACCCCGAACGCGAGTACCGAGGTGAACAGCGAGGCCCGCAGGAACGAGGCGTTCATCACCGTGGTGCGCTGTGCCTGCAGCTCGGCGTGCTCCTCCGACTCCGGGTCCACCTCGGACATTGCATCGCCGAGCTCGGCATAGGTTCGGCCTTCGGTGCTGGCGAGTGCGTGCGTGTTGATGATGTCCGCCTGGGCGTACGCGGTCAGCGGTCCGCGGACCGGATCGCCGGCGAACCAGCGGGCGTCCTCGGCCACGGTGATCTGTTCATCGGCGAGCTGGCTGGAGACCATCGTCCAGGTACCCACTCCCGCGAGCAGCAACACCAGTCCGACGACGAACGAGGCGATTCCCACGCCTTTGATGAAGCGGTCACTGCGAGCGGCGGTGGCCATCTTGTCCTCCAGATCGAGTTCCTTTTCTGACACTCCTAGGATCTCAAGTCAGAACATCGGCGGCCTGGGCCCAAGGTCCCAGTTGATCTGGGCCGAAGGTCCCGATCGGCGCCGGCGACCACGCCACGGACACCGCCGACACCACTCGTGCGGCAGTCATACGCTGCGTCAGGGACCGTCCGGGCTCGCCGAGCGGCGGGCGAAGATGAAGGCCTCCGAGCATCCGTGGCAGCCGGTGGGCCGGGAGCGGCACGTCTCCCGGGCGTTGCTGGCCTACGCGGTGATGGCCACCTCGGCGGACCGGGGTGCGGTGCGGGACCTGTCGTTGATCCGCCGAGTCTGAACCGAGGTCGACGGCGGAGGAGGTCTGGCCTTCGTCCGTTCGGCTCCTATAGTGAAGACATGACGACCGCTGACGCCGCACCTGACATCAAGCCACGCTCACGAGTGGTCACCGACGGGATCGAGGCGACGGCCTCCCGAGGGATGCTCCGCGCGGTCGGGATGGGTGACGAGGACTGGGCCAAACCACAGATCGGGATCGCCAGCTCGTGGAACGAGATCACCCCGTGCAACCTGTCCCTGGACCGGCTCGCCCAAGGCGCGAAATCCGGGGTGCACGCCGGTGGCGGGTACCCGCTGGAGTTTGGCACCATCTCCGTCTCCGACGGCATTTCGATGGGCCACGAGGGGATGCACTTCTCTTTGGTCTCCCGCGAGGTGATCGCCGACAGTGTGGAGACCGTGATGATGGCCGAGCGCCTCGACGGTTCGGTGCTGCTCGCCGGCTGTGACAAGTCGCTGCCGGGGATGCTGATGGCCGCCGCCCGGCTCGACCTGGCCAGCGTGTTCCTCTATGCCGGCTCGATCATGCCGGGCTTCGTCAAGCTCTCTGACGGCACAGAGAAGGACGTGACGATCATCGACGCGTTCGAGGCGGTCGGTGCCTGTGCTCGTGGGCTGATGAGCGAGGACGATGTGGGCCGCATCGAGCGGGCCATCTGCCCGGGCGAGGGCGCCTGCGGCGGGATGTACACCGCGAACACGATGGCCTCGGTGGCTGAGGCGATGGGCATGTCCCTGCCCGGCTCCGCGGCACCGCCCTCGGCGGACCGGCGGCGAGACACCTTCGCGCACCGTTCCGGTGAAGCAGTGGTGAACATGCTCCGGCTCGGCATCACCGCCCGGGACATCATGACCAAGGAGGCGTTCGAGAACGCCATCGCCGTGGTGATGGCCTTCGGTGGGTCCACGAACGCGGTGCTGCACCTGCTGGCGATCGCCAACGAGGCTGAGGTGGAGCTGACCATGGCGGACTTCGACCGGGTCGCCTCCCGGGTGCCGCACCTGGGTGATCTGAAGCCGTTCGGCCGGTACGTGATGAACGACGTCGACCGCATCGGCGGCGTCCCGGTGATCATGAAGGCGCTGCTCGATGCCGGGCTGCTGCACGGGGACTGCCTGACCGTGACCGGGAAGACCGTCAGTGAGAACCTCGCGGCCATCAACCCACCCGACCCGGACGGCAAGATTCTGCGGGCGATGTCCGAGCCGATCCACCCCACCGGCGGGATCACCATCCTTGGTGGCAGCCTCGCCCCGGAGGGGGCGGTGGTGAAGTCCGCGGGCTTCGACGAGTCTGTGTTCGAGGGCACCGCCCGGGTGTTCGACCGGGAGCGGGCCGCGATGGACGCCCTCGAGGACGGCACTGTCACCGATGGGGACGTGGTGGTGATCCGCTACGAGGGTCCCAAGGGTGGGCCCGGGATGCGGGAGATGCTCGCGATCACCGGCGCGATCAAGGGAGCCGGGTTGGGCAAGACCGTGCTGCTGCTCACCGACGGCCGGTTCTCCGGCGGCACCACTGGCCTGTGCGTGGGGCATGTGGCCCCCGAGGCCGTCGACGAGGGACCGATCGCCTTCGTCCGTGACGGCGACCCGATCCGCCTGGATGTGGCGAACAAGACGCTGGATCTGCTGGTGGAACCGGCAGAGCTGGAGGCGCGCAAGGAGGGCTGGGCGCCGGTGCCGCACACCTTCAAGCGGGGCGTGCTGGCCAAGTACAGCAAGCTGGTGCAGTCCGCCTCCCAGGGGGCAGTGCTCAGCTGAGCGGGATCCGGCGTGGGTTTGCTCAGAGCAACCCGCGCCGGTAGGCGATCGCCACGGCTGCCGCCCGGTCGGAGGCACCGAGCTTGGCGAAGATGTGTTGCAGGTGGGTCTTGACGGTCGCAGCACCGACGAACAGCGCTGCGCCGACCTGTGCGTTCGTGCGGCCGGCGGCCACCAGGGCGAGGACTTCGCGCTCGCGTTCGCTGAGCACCGGGTCAACGCTTCGCTCCTCGGCGTCCAACTGGCGCTGCACCGAGGGGGACAGAGTGCGCCGGCCACGGGCTGTGGCCCGGACGGCGTCGAACAGCCGGGCCCGTTCAGTGTCCTTGAGCAGGTAGCTGCGGGCGCCGGCGGCCAGCGCTCCGCGGACGTCCTGTCGGCTCTCGTAGGTGGTCAGCACCAGGACCTCCACCTCGGGGTAGGTGCTGCGGATCTGGGCGATCAGCTCGATCCCGTCGATCCCCGGCATCCGCAGGTCGGTGACGACCACCTCCACCTGGTGGCGGTGCAACAGCGCGAGCGCCTCGGCCGCCGAGCCCGCCTCAGCGGCGACCACGATGTCCGGCGCAGTCTGCAGCTGGCCGTGCAGCCCGTCGCGCACTACCGGGTGATCGTCCACCAGGAGGACTCGGATCGGATCAGTCATCGCGGCCCTCCGGCGGTCGGGTCACCGGCAGGGTCGCTGTGATCGTTGTGCCGCCCCCTGGTGCGGTCTGGATGTCCAGGGTGCCGCCGAGGCTGGCCGCCCGCTCGGACATGAGTGGCAGGCCGTGGCCATCTGAGGGCACCTGTGCATTGTCGAACCCGGCCCCGTCGTCGGCGACGTCGAGTGCGGCAACGTCGCCGAGGTAGGAGAGAGTGACGTGCACCTGGGTGGCGCCGGCGTGCCGGCGGATGTTCGTCAGCGCCTCCCGGGCGATCCGGACCAGCGTGTCCTCCACCTCCTCGGGCACAGCTACCTGCGAGCCGGAGAGATGGAAGGCAGCCCGGAGCGAGCCGGACCGCTCCAGCTCGGAGACCAGGGACGACAAGGCGCCGAGGAGACCGCGCCCGTCCAGGACGGCGGGACGCAGCGCATGGATCGACTGCCGCGCCTCACGCAACGCGTCCCTGGCCAGTTCCATACTCACCTGCACGCGAGAACGCACTCGCTCGTCCGGGGGAGCCTGTGCATCGATGGCCTCGAGCTGACTGACGATCCCGGTCAGTGCCGCCGCAAGAGTGTCGTGAATATCAGCGGCGATTCTGGCCCGCTCGGCAGTGATGCCGGACTCACGGGCCTCCGCCACCAGCCGGTCCTGAAGGTCCAGGTTGTCCGCCAGTGCGCGCTTGAGGTCGGCATGAGCCTCGGCCAGGTCCGCCAGTGCTACCTGGCGGGCTGCGGTCTCCGCCTCCAACCGGCGGATGCTCCAGCCGATGGCGGCGGCCAGCGCGACGCCCCCGAGGGTGATCGCCACGTTCGATCCGGTCAGGCTCATCGGGCCCGGAAGAAGCAACGGGACCACCGTCGCCAGGCCCAGGCCCGCGTAGGCCCACGCACCCGGAAGCACGACGAAGGTCAGGGCATAGCTGACCAGGTAGAGCGGGAGATAGCTGATCGACACCTGCAGCAGCACGGCGCACGCCGCGAGCAGACCGAGGTAGTACACCGCCATCGGCAGCAGTGCCTGCTCCAACCAGTGCCGATTCGCCAGCGTCCAGTACGTGTGCCACGCGATCAGCACCAGTCCGGCGACAATGGCGCGCGGAACCTCGGCGGCGCTGATGTCTCCGCTCAGGGCGGCATAGACGGAGGTGGCGGGCAGCAGCAGGTAGGGCAGCAGCAGCAAGACCCAGTCGGTCCGGCTGGGCTGCCGTGTCCCGGTGCCTGGCGCCGTCATCCGCTGATCGTCGCACGTGCACGCAGTCGAGGACCGCGCACGAACTTCTTCAGCAGGGTTTCCGCCGGGCCCATCCGTCCCGCCGTGGCAGCAGCTGCCGCCACGGTCCCTGCCCAGGTGAGCAGCGCCAGGGCTGCGGCGCCGGCCGGCCCGAGGTGTGCGCCCCAGCCCAGGGTGCTCGCAGCCAGCAGGGTGGCGAACACGATCGACTGCGCCAGGTAGCAGGACAGCGACTTCTGCCCGGTAGCCTGCAGCGCCCGCACACTCCAGTGCCGGTCCCGGCCGGTGGCGGTCAGCCGCGCGGCCAGGAGCGCGAGCAGCGCGGCGTAGCCGAGCCCGCAGAACACCCCGCTGACCACGTGCAGCCAGGCCAGGGCGGCTGCTACCGCAACCGGCGGCGACCACAGGCCGGCGCCCACCAGCGTCGACCCCGCACCGCCGAGTATCCCGATGGAGAGGCCGATCACGGCGGTGCGGACCAGGAGCCGCCGGTGCTGCTGCGGCTGTTCCAGGATGCGGTGCCGGCCGGCCCACACCCCCACCAGCATGGCGCTGACCACGGCGAGCAGCCCGAACGGTCCCGTCACCCACTCGACGATCCGCCATCCGGCGGCCTCCAGTGGATCCGGGATGGCGTAGGACCAGAAGTAGGAGCGCTGCATGCTCGGTGTCGGGTCAGCGAAGATGGCCCCTTGGATCACTGCTGCCACCGCCAGCCAGATGATCGCCAGACGGAGCAGGGCGCGGTCCCGCAGACGCAGCAGCCGCACGAGAGCGAGCCCGATCAGCCCGTACCAGCCGAGGATGTCCCCGGAGAACGCCAGTAGGGCATGCACTCCGCCGAACAGGATCAGACCTACCGACCGACGTCGCACGATGCGGCGAATCTCGTCCTCTGCCACCCCTCGTGCTTGCCGGCTGCGGATCATCTGCACGATCCCGTATCCGAACAGCGCTGCGAACAGTGGATAGGCACGAGCGTCGACGAACAGGCCCACCCCGGCGCCGACCGCCCGGTCCAGCCCGCTGTCGGTGAGCACCTGCTGCCGAAGGCCGTAGGGCCGGCCGTGCAAGTAGATCATCACGTTGGCGAGGGCGATCATCGCCAGCATCACACCACGGGCGAGATCCGGGGCAAGAAAGCGCGGGCGCCGCCCGGGCGGGAGGTTCGGGGGAGAGGTGGTGACCATAACTGCGACGCTAGGCAGCGCTGAGCGCGCGCAGTATCCACCGATCGGGGGATCGTGGGTCGGCCGGAGTCAGTCAGCCCATCGGCTGTGACGTCCCGTTCACCACCGGGAGGGATCAGGGGTTGACGAACCCCACCGGGACGCCGCCGTCCGCCCCGCGCAGGACAGCAGCAGCGGTGGCCGTGCCGAGCCCTCCGTAGAGCTCGACCATTCCGACGCCGTCGCGGGCGAACTGGGCACCCAGCTGCTCGGCGTGGTCGATGCCGTCGACCGGCAGGATGGTCACGTCCGGGTGCTCGACCGCCTCGGTACCGGCAGTACCGGGGGCGGGTGTGGGGTAGAGGAACACCGCTGGAGGAGGGTTGCCGGATGCGAAGGCTTGTTTGTAGTCAGAGATCAGCTCCAACGATTCGAAGGCGTACCGCAGCAGGCCGACCGGCACTCGGCCGGCGACCACCGCCAGGGCTTGTGCCGCCTGAGCCGCGCCCATCCCGCCGCACAGTTCGATGCGACCGGTACCCCCGTCGAGAGCCTGCTGCAGCGCTTGCTCGAGTCCGTCGTCGGCGATGCCTGTCACGTCGAGCTGGTCGGTGCGCAGGCGCCGCCCCGGGGTCCCTTCATAAATCGCTGTGGTGTGCGTCATGACGTGCTCCACTCCGGAGCCCGGCAGCCCGATGCTCCTGGTTGGCTGGATGGTGGTTCATTCCCGGCGATGCGGGTGCTTTCAGTACTCCTGGCGAACGATCGCGAGGAGTTCATCGGTGGTGAGTGCCAGCGACCGGTAGTAGGGCGCTTCCTGCCGGAATCGTTCGACCGCCAGCGACGTGCGCTTGACGCTCAGACTGTCGGTCGGATGAGCGGTGACGAACGAGCCTTTGCCGGGGCGGGTGTAGATGAGGTCGTCGGCCTCGAGCAGCTCCCACGCCTTCTTGATCGTGATGACGCTGATGCCGAGCTCGCGGGCGATCGCGCGGATCGAGGGCAGCAGCTGCTCCGGGGACAGTCGGCCGTCGAGGATCTGCGAGGCGATCTGCAGGTGGATCTGCGCATAGATCGGCACATTGCTGCGGTCCGCGATCACGATGTCCATGGGTGGTGATCAGAGGTTCACCCGGTCGAACCGCGCGACAGACCTGCGGTAGGCGAGGGCGGTGAGCCCGGCAAAGGCCAGCGCGCCGGCGCCGAGGACGAGAAGCTGTGGAGCAATCATGGCGGGATCGAGCGTATCGAAGATGTCCGCAGCACCCGGGACGAGCGCGACGAGTAGCTCGAAGGCCCCATAGGTCAGGAAGAACACGATCGCTGCCAACACGCCGGGGCGGCCGGTCCGGTATCCGGTGGTGAAGTACCCGGGCAGGAAGACCGCGTTGAACAGTCCCAGCGCCATCAGGACGAACCCGAAGAAGGCAAAGTTTCCGTCCATACCGACGGCGTTGCCTTCGGGCGTGATCTGCGCGGCGAAGATCGCGACCACGCCGAGCGCGGCGAGCTGGACCAGCTCGACGACAACAACGGTGAGGTGCTTGGCCAGCACTACCTCGTTGCGGGTGACCGGCAGCGAGATCGTGAACTCGTGGTCCTTGTTCCCGTTCGCCTCGGACAGTGCGATGAACAGTGCGGGCAGGAAGTACGAGATCCCCAGGATCATCGGATAGTGCGGGATCAGATTGAACAGGGCCAGGGCCGCGACGCCGAGGTAGGCAGGCGGCAGGACCAGTCGAAACTCTTTGTGGAGCAGAGCGGCCACGGAGCTCACTTGGCCACCTCCAGATCGTAGAACAGCATGAGTGATTCCAGGTCAGGTCGGGCGACCTGGAGCTGATGGTCCGCGAGCGGGCCATCGAGGTCTTCTCTACGAGCCAGGCCCGAGAACCCGAAGGCATTGGCCTTGTGCCCGATGAGCTGCCGACGCAGATCGTCGGTGAGATCCGCACTGCCGCCTTGCACCAGGACGTGGCCCGCGAGGAGATCGTCCTTGGTGTCACTGGCGACGATCCGGCCGTCGCGGATGAAGACGACGTAGTCGGCACTCTTGTCCAGGTCGCTGGTGATGTGGGTGGAGAACAGGACGCTGCGCTGCCCGTCGTCGACGACCTCGCCGAGCAGGGTGAGCAGTTCGTCGCGGGCGACCGGATCGAGCCCGCTGGTGGGCTCGTCCAGCAGAATGACCTCAGCACCGTGGGAGAGTGCCATCGCGATGCCGAGCTTCACCCGCATTCCCGTGGACAGCTCACTGATCTTCTTGCGGTCATCGATCCGGAACCGGTTCAAGTACCCGGCGAACGTGTCGTTGTTCCACTGGTGGTAGAAGCGGCGGTACACGTCCACGACCTTGCGGACCGTCTGCTTCGGATACACATCGATGGGGCCCAGCATGTAGCCGATGCGCTGCTTGGCCTCGGCCTCATGCGCATGCAGGTCCTGTCCCTGGAACGTGACGGTTCCCGCATCGGGTCGCACGATATTCATGATCGACTTCAGGGTTGTCGTCTTCCCGGCGCCGTTGACACCGATGAAGCCGGTGATGAAGCCGGCCGGAAGCTCGAACGAGACGTCCTGGAGCGTGAACGCGGGGTAGGTCTTGGAAAGTCGGTCAACGGCTAGCACGAGCACACCTCCTGTAACTAGTGTGTATATACACTAGGCACACCTAGGGATGTATCGTCAATGGCTTTTCCTGGGGGTCAAGCCTCGATGTCGAACCGGCCGGGCTAGATCATCGACCCGATCCTCGGCTGGCGCCGGATAAGTGCTGCCAGTGCCCAACTGATCAGGAGGGTCAGGAACAGTGCCACGGCGAACTTGGCCAGCGGAGGCAGGGCGAGCGGACCCATGAGCGCAACGACGCCCACCACGACGGGCGCATGGATCAGGTAGACCGCGAAAGCGTTCCGTGCCAGGAATTGCCCACCCGGCCCGTCGCCGGTGGCGTGCCGTCGGAAGGCGACGACGAGCGCCAGGATCACCCCGGTGGCGAACATGGCGTCCCACAGCGCGAAGCCGAGGTGGTACAGGCTCGCCCGGTGGAGCCCGAGCCCGGGATCGAGCGACTCCAGGCCGCCGAGGAGAACCATCGGGAGCAGTGACGCGATCACCAGGCACGCGCTGAGCGTCCCGGCGCGGTGAGGCAACGCCGTCAACCAGCCCCGACGATAGGTGAGCACTCCGACGACGAAGAGCGCGACGTACTGGGGGAGGTACGCAGGAGTGGGCAGGCCCCACGCCATGGTGCCGATGGGTACGATCATCCGCCAGACGTAGGAGACCAGCCCGAGGCCGATCGCAAAGAGCGCGACCTGGTGCGCTCGCAGCGGGGTGGGGGTGGCGTCGGCAGGCGATGGTCGCCACCGGCGCAGCAACGCGTAGCCCAGGCTCAGTGCGAGCAGCACCTCGAGGAACCACAGCGGGCCGATGTCCCAGCTGGTCAGGAAGTGCTCCCAGTACGGCACGCGCTCGGCTGGTGGCCTACCGAGATACGTGGGCAGCGAGTACAAGGGCCGCACGACGACCAGCGCGACGAGGAAGGGGATGCCGAGCCGGCGCAGCCGTTCCCGGGCGAAACCGCCTGCCCCGCGCCGGTCGGCCGAGCCCGGCACGAACAGGCCCGCGAGCAGGAAGAAGAAGCCCATGAAGAACGTCTGGTTGAGCAGGACGAACACGTCCAGTGCCAGAGCAGAGGCGACCGTCGGTGGCTGCTCCCAGTTCGGCCACAGCCCGAGGTTGCCGTACGGGAGCGCTGCGTGGTGAGCCACCACGAGAACCGTCAGGGCAACGCGCAGGTTGTCGATGAATGCCAGGCGCACCCGGGGGCGGGTCTGAACGGAGTCGGTAGTCATGGCGCTGCCCGGGTCGCCCGATCGAAGAGCTCGACGATCTCCGCGGTGTACGCCGCGGTGTCGAGCTCCGCCGTGCCGAGAACCTCGAAGCTGAATCCGTCGATGACCCGACGGACCGCAGTGGCCATCACTCCAGGGGCGAACGGGCGGAAGAGCCCCTCGTGCTGGCCGGCCTTGAAGATCTCCTCCAGCGGCTCGCGGAGGGATCCGGACCACGGGGGCCCGAATATCAGGGATCCGTCCGCGCCGCGATGGTTCCGGATGATCTCGATCGCCGCCGCGATCTGGTCCGGATGGGCGGCGATGTAGGCGAGGTTGCTCTCGAGATAGGTGCGCAGCAGATCCGCAGGGGTCGCCGAGTCGTCGAGGTGGGCGAACCACTCGGTCTCGGCATACTCCCGGCCGCGGGCGAACACATCATGCACCGTGGCTTCAAGCAGGTCGGACTTGCTCGTGAAGTGATAGGAGACCACCCCCTTGCTGACCCCGGCGCGGTCGGCGACGCGGCTCAACGTGGTGCCCGAGTAGCCCTGCTCACCGAGCACCGCGATCGAGCAGTCCACCAACTGTCTGCGACGGGACAGTTCCGTGAATGTCGGTGCTCCGCCTCGGGTCCGGCCCGGCTCCGACGCGGCTCGTGGGTCCTGCATCACTGACTCCTTCTCGGCGTACTGACCAATGGGCCAAAGATTAGTACGGCGGGTCAGTTCGCGTCAACGGAGTTACCGCTCGGACCTCCGAATCTCGTTGATCGGCAGCCATCCGCTGGTCAACCACCGAGGAGTTTGAGTCCACCGATGCCGACGACGACGGCAGCGATACTGAGCAGCCGGACCGGTGTGGCCCGGTCGCCGAAGGCGAGGATGCCAGTGACAGCCACGCCGACGGTGCCGATCCCGACCCAGATGGCGTAGGCCGTGCCGACGGGCAGGTCCCGGAGCGCAACGGAGAGCAGGGCAAGGCTGAGCACTGCTAGTGCGATCCCGGTCACGGACCAGCCTGGTCGTCGTAGCCCGTCGGCGTTCTTCAGTGCCGAGGACCAGGCGATCTCGAGCAGCCCGGCGATGACAAGGAAGGCCCAAGCCATCAGTGCTCACCCGCTCTGCATGAGTCGTGGTGGGCCTCTGCTGTGCGGCCGGTCCGGGACCGGCCGGAGGGCGCATCGGTGCAGGTGAGTCCGATCACCCCTGCCACGATCAGGGCGAGGCAGGCAATCCGCGCGGGTGTCAGGGGCTCTCCGAGAGCGAGCGTCCCGGCGAGTGCGACACCGACGGCACCCAGGCCGACCCAGACCGGGTAGGCGCTGCTCAGCCGGAGGTTGCGCAGCGCGAGTGTCAGCGACACCAGGCTGACGATCGCGAGGACGAATGCGGTGATGGCCCAGCCCGGGCGTGCCAACCCATCGGATTCGGCCAGTGCGAGCGCCCAGATGATCTCCAGTCCGGCGGCGAGCAGGACCAGACCCCAGGCAGTGGCTGCAATCCGTGGCGGGGCGGAGCCAGCGCTTCCGGTGTTCCTCATGCGGTGACTCCGCCGTCGACCGTGATGGTGGTGCCGGTGATGTAGGCGCCTCCGGGTCCGGCGAGATGGGCGACCGTGGCGGCGATGTCCTCGGCGCTGCCGTATCGGTCCAGGGCGGTCAGCGCCCGCTCGGACTCGGCGCCGTGTCCGTCGGCGGGATTCATCTCCGTGTCGGTGGAGCCAGGGTGCACCGCGACCGCGGTGACCCCGCGTGGGCCGAGGTCGCGAGCGAGACCTTTCGTGAATCCGACCAGGGCAGACTTGCTCATCGCGTACAGGCTGATCCCCGGCCCGGGGACGCGTTCGACCAGGCTGCTGCCGATACTGATGATCCGGCTACCCGGGCCGAGGTGTGGAACGGCGGCCTGCACCGCGGCGAACACCGCTCGGACGTGGACGGCCATGGTGTGTTCGTAGTCCGCCAGGGTGAGCTCATCGATGTGGCCGTAGGGGAAGATTCCGGCATTGTTCACCAGGAGGTCCAGCCCGCCGAACGCCTCCACGCTCGCGTCGACCGCAGCCCGCACCTGCTGGGGGTCCTCCATCGCCGCGGGAATCGCGATCGCCGTGCCGCCGTCGGCAGTGATCTTCTCGACGACGGTCTGAGCCCGGTCCGATGAGGAGTGATAGGTGAGTGCGACGCGGGCGCCGTCGGCTGCCAGTCGGGTCGCGATGGCGGCGCCGATCCCTCGGCTCCCTCCGGTCACCAGAGCGGTCTTGTCGGTCAATGGGCGCATCGGGCTCTCCAGGTCTGTGGGGGGTCTGCCTCGTTTATGTAGTGATCACTACTTGGCGCCATTGTGTAGTGTTCACTCTTGAAATGGCAAGCTCGGATCACACCCGCGACGAGAACGAGAGAGGTGGTCGGGATGGCGGTACGCGGACGTCCTCGAACCTTCGATCGGGATGCGGCGCTGCGCACGGCGATGGAGCTGTTCTGGCGGCGCGGCTATGAGGGAGTCTCGGTGGCGATGCTCACCGAGGCGCTCGGTATCACGCCCACCAGCCTGTACGCGGCCTTCGGCGCCAAGGAAGAACTCTTCGACGAGGCCATCGAGCTCTATGACACCCCTGGCAGCACTCCTACCGACCTGGCGCTTGCTCATGCGGGCAGCCGAGAGGCCATCGAAGCCGTCTTGCGGGACAACACCGACGCCTACACCGACACCGCAACCCCGCCCGGATGCATGATCGCGCTGTCGGCCGTCAACCTCGGCCGCGGCCACGACGACATCGGCCGCAGGCTCACCGTTCGTCGCCGGCGCGACCGGGAAAAGATTCAGACACGCATCGAGCGCGGTATCGCCGACGGTGACCTCCCCGCCGGATTCGCCGCCGGAGCAGCCGCGTCCTACATCCAGACCGTGCTGCACGGGCTGTCGATCCAGGCCCGCGATGGTTGCACCCGCGATCAGGCCCACATCATCGTCGATGCTGCGCTGGTCGGCTGGGACGCGATGGTCGTTCGGTCCGAGTGACACCTCCGGTGGTGTCGGTACGGACTTCGGGGCGGCCAGGATCCAGGAAGCCCAGAAGGGCTCCAGCGCCAGGCAGACCAGGAAGACCGTGGCAGGCGAGCGACGCTGTCCAGCCTCGATAGGTTGATCGGGCGACCCGCCCCTGGCCCCGGTTGCTGGGCCGGCTTACCCGGCGCACGATGGCGGGATGGAGGACATCGATGTGAGGGTGCCGCTCTCGGCCGATGCTGCGCATGCCTTCTCGGTATTCGTGGCAGGGCGCTGGTGGCCGGCTGCCTGGTCCGACGACGCCCGGGACTTCGAGCGCCTGGTGATCCAGCCGCGCGTCGGGGGTCGAGTGCTCGGCCGGTACGCCGGCGGAGCTGAGGAGGACTGGGGCGAGGTGCTCGTCTACGACGAAGGTCGCCGACTGCAGCACACGTTCACCTACGCCCATACCTCAGGGGTGCCGAGTGTGGTGACCGCCGATTTCGTCGACCGGACCGAGGGCGGCTCGGACCTGTACTTCCGGCACGGCGGGTGGACCGAGGACAATGACCAGGATCGGGCCAACTTTGCCAACTGGGTGGAGCAGCTGGACGAGTTCGCCGAGACCAGCGAGTTCGACCTGCGCCCACCGCAGGCCCCGCCCGAGTAACCGAGGCTCGCGGGAGGGAACCGCGGCGCCCGCCGGAAGCGAACCAGCCACCACCGGCGTCCGAGGATAAGGAGCAGCGTGATGACCACTCTGACTACCCAGCAGGTGATCGACGAAGGCCTCTCGGACTGGCGGGTACTGATCCGCACGCGCATCCTGCAGGCCTGCTTCGAGACCGGCTCGTTCGCCGTCGGCGCTGACCTGGTCGCGAAGATCACCACGGTCGCCGAGCAACTCAACCACCACCCGGATGTGCTGCTGCGGTACCCGCACGTGCTGGTCACCACCACCAGCCACGACGTCGGCGGTCTCACCGAGCGGGACATTGCCCTGGCCCAGCGGATCAGCCAGATCGCCGCCGACCTGGGCATCGCAGCGTCCCCGGAGAAGGTCGGCGCCCAGGAGATCGCGATCGACGCCCTGGACATTCCGGCCGTGCGCCCGTTCTGGCAGGCGGTCCTCGGCTACGCGGCCAATCCCGCGGACGAGACCGAGCTCAGCGATCCGATGGGCCGCGGGGCCACGATCTGGTTCCAGCAGATGGACGCCCCACGCCCGCAGCGCAACCGCATCCACCTGGACGTGTCGGTCCCGCATGACCAGGCTGAGGCCCGCCTCCAGGCGACCCTCGATGCCGGGGGGCGGCTGCTCTCCGCTGATGCTGCGCCGTCGTTCTGGGTACTGGCCGACGCCGAGGGCAACGAGGCCTGCATCTGCACGAATCTCGACCGCGAGGACGGCTGATCGCTCGCCGAACCCGCAGTCCGGCAGGGTGGGGTACGCCTAGCACCCACCACCACTGCGTGTTCGCGAGTCCGCCGTGCTGCCTGCCCCGGCAGGCCGCACGATGTCCACTATGCGAGCCCGAGTTCCAGTATGCGAGACGGGAAGTGAGGGAAGGTGACGACACGGCTCTTCCGGGTCTACGATGCAAGACATGGCCACACTGTCGATCGTCGTAGTACTTACCGGGCGCGCTCACGCGACCGTCTGACTCGACGATCCCAGCTGAGCGCGCACCCCTCGACCACCCGGACCGGGCCGAGGGGTTTTTGTTTGTCCAGGCAATGTCCCCCAGCACAACCCCGTCGAACGCAGGAGGAGAGATGGCGAACGCGCCACATCCCACGCCGCCGCGTACGCAGCCGCCGAAGCCAGCCCTGGCCCCGGCCGGTGCGCACGCACCCGTGACCGGTGAGCAGGTGACCGGAGCCCAGTCGGTCGTCCGCTCGCTTGAGGCGGCCGGCGTCGACACGGTATTCGGTATCCCCGGCGGGGCGATCCTCCCGATCTACGACCCGCTGTTCGACTCCTCCATGCGGCACATCCTGGTCCGGCACGAGCAGGGCGCCGGGCACGCCGCCCAGGGCTACGCCGCGGCGACCGGCAAGGTGGGCGTGTGCATGGCCACCTCCGGCCCGGGAGCCACCAACCTGGTCACGCCGCTGGCCGATGCGCACATGGACTCGGTCCCGCTGGTGGCCATCACCGGCCAGGTGGCCGAATCGCTCATCGGTACCGATGGATTCCAGGAGGCGGACATCGTCGGCATCACCATGCCGATCACCAAGCACTCCTTCCTGATCACCGATCCGGCGGAGATCCCGGCTCGGATCGCGGAGGCCTTCCACATCGCGAGCACCGGCCGACCCGGGCCCGTGCTGGTGGATATCGCGAAGAGCGCCATGCAGGCGGACACCACCTTCGCCTGGCCGCCCGCCCACCTGGACATCCCCGGCTACCGGCCGGCCGCCAAGCCGCACCTGAAGCAGATCAAGGAGGCGGCCCGGCTGCTGGCCACCGCCCGCCGTCCGGTGCTCTACGCCGGCGGCGGCACGATCCGCGCGAACGCGTCGGCCGAGCTGCTCGCGCTGACCAACGTCTCCGGTGCTCCGGTGGTGACCACGCTGATGGCCCGTGGCGCGCTGCCCGACTCTCACCCCCAGCACCTGGGCATGCCCGGGATGCACGGCACGGTGGCCGCCGTGGCCGCTCTGCAGAAGGCGGACCTGGTGGTTGCGCTCGGCGCCCGGTTCGACGACCGGGTCACCGGCCGGCTGGACTCCTTCGCCCCCGGCGCCACGGTGGTGCACGCCGACATCGACCCCGCCGAGATCTCGAAGAACCGGATCGCGGACGTGCCGATCGTCGGTGACCTCAAGGAGGTCCTGGCGGACCTGGCAGCCGAGGTGGAGCGGGAGCAGGCCCAGCACGGAAGGCCGGACGTCGAGGGCTGGTGGGCCTCGCTGGACGAGTTGCGGGAGACCTACCCGCTGGGCTGGACCCCCACCGAGGACGGCCTGCTGGCCCCGCAACACGTGATCTCCCGGCTGGGCGAGATCTCCGGCCCGGAGTCGATCTACGTGGCCGGGGTGGGGCAGCACCAGATGTGGGCCGCGCAGTTCATCCGCTACCAGAATCCGCGCACCTGGCTGAACTCCGGTGGGCTGGGCACGATGGGCTACTCGGTGCCGGCGGCGATGGGCGCCAAGGTCGGCATGCCGGACTCCACCGTGTGGGCGATCGACGGTGACGGCTGCTTCCAGATGACCAACCAGGAGTTGGCCACCTGTGCCCTGGAGGGCATCCCGATCAAGGTCGCGATCATCAACAACTCCTCCCTCGGGATGGTCCGGCAGTGGCAGACGCTGTTCTACGACCAGCGCTACTCCAGCACCGACCTGAACACCGGTCACGAGACCAGGCGGATCCCGGACTTCGTCAAGCTCGCCGAGTCCTACGGCTGCGTGGGGCTGCGCTGCGAGAGCGTGGCGGACGTGGACGCCACCATCCGCAAGGCGGAGGAGATCGACGACCGGCCTGTGGTGGTCGACTTCGTGGTCAGCCGGGACGCGATGGTGTGGCCGATGGTCGCCGCCGGCGTCAGCAACGACGAGATCCAGTACGCCCACGGCATCAGCCCGGCGTTCGAACGCGACGAGTGAGGGATCGAGAAGATGACCCGACACACCCTTTCGGTGCTGGTGGAGAACAAGCCAGGCGTGCTCACCCGCGTCTCCGCACTGTTCGCCCGCCGCGCCTTCAACATTCACTCCCTCGCCGTGGGCCCCACCGAGTACCCGGAGATCTCCAGGATCACTGTCGTGGTCGATGTGGAGTCCAACCCGCTGGAGCAGGTCACCAAGCAGCTGAACAAGCTGGTGAACGTGATCAAGATCGTCGAGCTGGCACCCACCTCGTCGGTGCAGCGTGAGCTGCTCCTGGTCAAGGTCAAGGCCGACGACGCCTCCCGGACCGCCGTACTGCAGGTGGTCGAGCTGTTCCGGGCGCACGTGGTGGACGTGACTCCGGAGGCGGTGACCATCGAGGCCACCGGTGGTGAGGACAAGCTCCGCGCCCTGCTCTCCTCGCTGGAGCCGTACGGCGTCCGTGAGATCGTGCAGTCCGGTGCGGTGGCGATCGGCCGCGGCCCAAAATCCATGACCGACCGGGCCCTGGAGCGCATCCACCGCTCCGCCTGAGCACCACCTGCCCGCCGCGACGGTGGCGGGTCGAAACCCAAGTAGCAGACAATGAAGGAGAAACACTGTGGCTGAGCTGTTCTACGACGACGACGCCGACCTGTCCCTGATCGCCGCCAAGAAGGTCGCCGTCATCGGTTACGGCAGCCAGGGCCACGCACACGCGCTCAACCTGCGCGACTCCGGTGTGGACGTGCGGATCGGCCTGCGCGAGGGTTCTGCCTCGCGGGAGAAGGCGGAGAACGAGGGCCTGCGGGTGCTCAGCGTCGCCGATGCTGCCCAGGAGGCCGACGTCGTCGTGATCCTCGCTCCGGACCAGCACCAGCGGGGTATCTACGCCGCGGAGATCGCCCCGAACCTCGCCGACGGCGACACTCTGGTGTTCGCGCACGGGTTCAACATCCGGTTCGACTACATCAAGCCGAAGGACACCGTCGACGTGATCATGGTCGCGCCGAAGGGCCCCGGGCACCTGGTCCGCCGCGAGTTCGCCGACGGGCGCGGTGTGCCGGTGATCGTGGCGGTGGAGCAGGACGCCTCGGGCGACGCCTGGCCGCTGGCACTGTCCTACGCCAAGGGCATCGGCGGCCTGCGCGCCGGCGGGATCAAGACCACCTTCACCGAGGAGACCGAGACCGACCTGTTCGGTGAGCAGTCGGTGCTCTGCGGTGGCACCTCGCAGCTGGTGCAGTACGGGTTCGAGGTGCTCACCGAGGCCGGCTACCAGCCGGAGGTGGCGTACTTCGAGGTGCTGCACGAGCTGAAGCTGATCGTGGACCTGATGATCGAGGGCGGGATCGCCAAGCAGCGCTGGTCCATCTCGGACACGGCCGAGTACGGCGACTATGTCTCCGGCCCGCGGGTGATCGACCCGAACGTGAAGGAGAACATGAAGGCGGTGCTGGGGGACATCCAGTCCGGAGCCTTCGCCGAGCGGTTCAT